>JARYMI010000025.1 GCA_029907205.1 Clostridiales bacterium | reverse complement strand
ATTTTGAATTACTTTTTATGAAAGGAGTAAGGGAGCTGAGGGGAGATTCTTGTCTTTCTTAGCTTAAGCCACGCATGAAAAAAATCGGCAAGTACACTGTGCTTAGTATCCTTGGCAAGGGAGGCATGGGGATTGTCTACAAGGCTCTCGACCCCGACATCGAGAGGGAAGTCGCCATAAAGACCATCCGCTTTGACACTCTCATCGACGGCACGGAAAAGGACGATGTGATGACCCGGTTCATCCGGGAGGCCAAGGCGGCCGGCCGTCTTTCCCACCCCAACATCACCACTATTTATGATGTCTGCCGGGAAAAGGATGTCACGTACATCGTCATGCAGTTTGTCGAGGGGCAGAGCCTCCAGGGGCTGATCGATTCCGGCAAGAAATTCCCTCCCCAGGAAATTATCCAACTGATGAAGCCTCTCTGCGATTGCCTGGACTACGCGCATGAGAGCGGGATCGTTCACCGCGACATCAAGCCGGGCAACATCCTGATCGATAAAAGCGGCAAGCCGTATCTGGCCGATTTCGGGGTGGCCCGGATCGAAACCTCCACGCTGACACAGTCGGGTACCACCGTGGGGACCTTAAGCTACATGTCGCCCGAGCAGGTCAAAGGGCAGACAGTAGACCGCCGCTCCGATATTTTCGCCCTGGGCGTCATCCTCTACGAGCTTTTGGCAGGGAAAAAACCTTTCGCCGGCGACAACCTGTCCACCATCGTCTATAAAATCGTCCATGAAGAGCCCGAGCGAATCACCGCTGTGAACAAAGACCTTCCCCGCGGCTACGAGACGGTGATCCAGAAGGCCCTGGCCAAGAATCCTGAAGACCGCTATCAAAACTGCAGGGAGATTATCGCCGACCTCGAAAACGCTGTCCATATGACCGAGGCGACTCTGGCCTATGAAGTGGGCAGAGAACCAGTGGCCGCACCAGGCGGAAGAAAGAGAAAGTGGCTGACCCTGGCTACTGGCGTTCTCGGGTTTGTCGTGGTGGCTGGAGGAATGTACCTGGTTTTTTCCCCAAAGCCGAAGAAACCTTCTCCGCTCTCAGCAGACCTCAGGAGCGGACAAAAGGAAGAAATAAGCCCCGTCACGCGGTCGGCCGGCCCGGCTCCCGGCCTTATCGGAGTTCCCGACGAAAGCCTGACTCAGCTCAAGCAGAGCTTCGAGAGTAAAAACTTTGAGGAGACCGTCAAGCTGGCAGAGGACATCCTCGGCCGAAACCCTGCTGACCTCGCCGCTCAGGATTACCTCAAGAAGGCAAGGCACGAACTCGTTGCCGCTCAAGTCGCGCCGATCCTCAAGTCGGGAATCGCCAGCTACACTGCTGGCAAGTACAGCCAGTGCGTCCAGGAAATGGAAAAGGTCTTGAAGCTGGACAAGGATCACCAGGAGGCTCAGAAGTACCTCTTCCTGGCTGATACGGCGCTGGCCAAGAAAGACATCATCGAGATGACCGAGCATTTTAGGGCGGCTGAAGAGAGAGAGGACTTGCTGGCCGTCCTCAGCCACGCCGATTCCGCCGCTGTGGCCGGCCAGCTTCGGTCAGAATACACGCTTCTCTTCAACGGATACGACGGGGTTAGATCCGTCATATCCAATAAGGCCGTTGATTTTTCGAGCCGCTCAGACGCCCGAGTAAGTTTTTCTCATCTTGTGAGCGCTGTTTACAGGAAAGACGGCCAGAGGAAAATCGTTTTCGAGGGGACCAAGACCTGGCAGTTAAAAAAGAAAGATAAGGCCTGGAAGATCACGGGCATCCGATAAAAGCCCAGGCCCTCCGAGGAGAGGCTGATGGCAACAAAGATGATCTTGAGAAAAGGCGTTCTCTTGGCCCTTTTCACTTTTTTATTTTCCTGTTTAATCAGCCTTGCCGCGGCGCGGACTAAATTAAGAGTCACCGTTGACAAGGCGAGCATCAAGGCCACGCCCGAGATCGGCGGGCAGACGCTGGCGAGCGTCCCGTTGCAGACAATCCTCGAGGCCGAACTCAAACAGGGAGAATGGTACAGGGTGTACACAACCCGCGAGGGAGTCCAGATCACGGGTTTCATCCACGAGATGCTGGTCGAAGAAGTCGCCGAGGGAGAAACGGCGCCGGCGGTGTCGCCAGCCGGTTTGATGAAAACGCAGGCTGAAATCACGGCCGAAATCGACCTCAAGTTGGAAGACAATAAAAACATGATCCGGCAAGAAAAAGAGCTGGAGAAAGCGCTGGATGGGCTCAGGCCGCTTCTCGCCAAAGCCTTCAACGTCGATGACCGGCAGCGGCAGAAGCAAAAAGCTTGCGAAATCTATCTCTGGCTGGGCCTTGGCTACGCCAAACGGGGCGACAACTACAGCGCTCTCAAAGAATTTCGCAATATGTTCGAAGTGGATTTCGCTTTTGCCAAGGAAATCACGCGGAATATCTACGACCCGGCCCTGGCAAACTTTATCGACCAGGCGGAAAAACAGTACCGCGGCCTTCTCGTTGAATACTCCCTTCAGATATCCACCGAGCCGAAAGAGGCCACGATAAAGATCAACGGCAAGGAAATCGGGCACTCGCCAGAGGTATTCCGGACGACCGTCCCCAAATTTACCTTAGAGGTTGAAAAAAAGGGATTCCGGACTATCCGCGAGGAAATTTTTCTCACTCAGGCCTCGACTCGAAAAGATTACGTCCTGGAGAGCATAGGCCGGACGATTGTTCTTTCTTCAGACCCTTCCGGCGCAAAGGTCTACTTGGATAACGAGGACACCGGGCTTAAGACGCCTTGTGAGTTGCCTTATGTCCCTTACGGCGGCCATAAAATAAGGATGGATAGACTCCACTATGCTCCCTGGGAGGAAACGATCCAGGTGTTAGAGGGGAAGGACCCTCTGGCCTTTGCCGTCGTTCTCGCCGTGAAAAATTATGTGCCCGCCCATAAGTGGGGAGGCCCGGAAAGCAAATTTTTCAAGCTTCCCAAAGGCATCGCTTTTGATAAAGAAGGCAATTTTTATATCGTCGACGAGAGCGACATCAAGGTCAAGAAGTTCGACCCTGAAGGCCGTTTCCAGAGCAGCTGGGGTGAGGCCGGAAAAGAATTTCGGGTTCTCAAGGAGCCGACAGGAATCGCCATGGACAGCCAGGGGTATGTCTACATCACCGATGCCAAAAATGCCCGTGTGATGAAATTCACCAAAAACGGCAAATTTGCCATAAAGTGGGGCGGGGAAGGCTCAAAGCCGCAGGAGTTCCTGACTCCGGCGGGCATCGCCATCGACCAGAATGACAACGTCTATGTGGCTGACACAGGGAATAACCGCATTGCCAAGTACTCAGCTCAGGGAACACTAAAAAAGACCTGGGGAAAAAGGGGGGCGGGCAACGGCGAGTTTGTCTCTCCTGCGGCGGTCGCTATCAACAAGAAAAACGAAATTATCGTTGCCGAAAGAAGCCGAATCCAGAAATTCACCGCCGAGGGCGAGTTTATCCAGGTCTGGGGGAAATTAGGGGCGGGCGAGGGAGAATTGGCCCGGCCGCTTGGCCTCGCCGTGGATTCACACGACTATATCTATGTGGCCGATGCCGGTAGCCACCGGATCCTGAAATTTGACCAGAACGGACGGTTTATCGCCCAGTGGGGAACTCATGGACTGGCCGATGGACAGATGGCCGCGCCCGCCGGCGTTGCCGTCAGCAGCCGGGGTGTCGTCTATATCGTCGAGAGGGATAACAACCGCCTCCAAGCCTTTCAGGCGCCGTCCGAGTAGAGCTGTCTGAGAAATTCCTGATTTCGGGCTCCTCGCGGAGAGGCGCGAACGGCTTCTCTGACTTGATCCTCTTCCAGTCACAAAAACCTGCCCTGTGTGCCTTTATATCCATTGACCATTTAGCTTGAAGCTCACAAAAATCAACCCTGACCCATCATTTCTTGACAGAAAGAAATGGGGATGATATTTTATTTCTAGGTTCAAGGAGAAAGCTATGAGTATGTTCAGAATATCCCTGGGTGTAAGCACGTGGTCATGTACTTTATTTTCTTTTTTTCTTGCTATGCTCCTTGGAGTGTCGATAGCTTCGTTCGCTGTCCAAGAGAGACCCCAGGAAGTTGTGACGGTTACGGCAGTCGAAATCCCCGTGCGCGTGCTGCTCAAAGGGGACGCCGTCCGGGACTTAACCAAGGAGGACTTTGAGGTTTATGAGAATGGGATCAAGCAGGAGATCACGCAGTTCGAAGTCATCTCCAGGAAAATTGCCGGGCCTGCTCTCCCCGGTCAGAAACCCGGAATACAAAAGAGGCTTTTTCTCCTCATCTTCAACATCTTCGATTATGATAACGCGGTCGGAGCGGCGGTCGATGACTTTTTCCGGGAGATTTTCCGGCCGGGAGACCAGGTCGTCGTCTTGACCGAGGGCCGGGTTCTGAACGTAGAGAGGGGAAAAGGAGTCGAAGAGCTCGCCGCTGCGATCAAGGATTCGCTCCACAAGTTCAAAGCCATCTCTACGGCAGCCGCGCTCAAGAACTTCCGAGACATCAGCTACGAGGCAGACCGGCTCCTCAGCGCGCTTCGAGGTCAATCGGCAGAGAGAATGTCTATCGCCCCGGTCATGATCCGCTTTTTTGAAAATTATCAACGGATCTGGACCGATTACCGCCGCCAGTTTCTGGAACAGGACGTGGATTTTTATCAGAGCCTGATAAAAAGATTGAAGAGCATTGAAGGAGACAAGTGGGCCATCGCTTTTCAGCAGCGGGAAATGTTTCCCAGAATAAAGAACGCCTCACGCCTGGATAACGAAATCAGGGCCTGGGCCGATTCTCAAGTGGAGCCCCAACAGCAGGTTGATGCCAGGATGGTCCAAGCCCGCCAGCAAGATCTTCAGAGAGCCTTCGATTTTTCCGGGACGATCAACGCAGAGGCGATGAGCGACATTTTCCTGGGTGCGGGTTTCACTTTCCATCTCATTCTGATGAAATCGCTTAGAACAATCTTTTCACAGGACCTCGAGCTCAAGGAGGTCGGCAAGGACTTTGAGGAATCTTTGACCAGGATCAGCCGCCTGACGGGCGGCTATTTAGGTTTCTCTAACCAGCCCGCAGCAGCCCTGAAGGAAGCGGCCGCGCTCGAAGACTTTCATTATCTCCTTGTGTACTCGCCCCGGGAGACTTCTGGCGGAAAAAAAAGAAATATTGAAGTCAAGGTGAAACGGAGCGGTGTCGACGTCGTCCATCTCAAGAACTACCTTTCGGCCGGGTCGCTCCAAGTCGCTGTGGAAGATTTTAAGGTCAACGGCAGGACCATCAGCTTCACTCTCAGCCACTATGAAATGACGCAGATCAACGGCAAGCGCCGGGGATTGGCTGACGTGAAGATCACGATCATCGATGAAAGCTCAAACAAGGTCTTTGATGAGGGGAAATCTCTGGACCTCTTCAAGGATGAAACCCACATCTCGTTGAATTTCAACCGGCTGAAGCCAGGCACGTATTTCATCATTATCCAAGCCGTTGACCGCGTGTCCAACCAATCGGATGTTTACTCGGGGTTGATCAAGCTGTAGATTATTTCAGCTCTTTCTCGATGCGGGCAAGCAGCTCTCTGATTTCACTCTGTTCGGGGTTGAGGCGCAATGAGGCATTGAGGACATCCAGGGCTGCTTTCTTCTGCCCTGTCTTGTAATAGCAGAATCCGAGGGAGTTGAGGAGGCATGTATCGCTGTTATATATTTTGTTGCCCTCGAGCAACCTTTCGATGGCCGCTCTGTATTCTCCCTTGCCCTCGAGCGCGCGGCCCGTCACGAGGAAGTAGTCAAATTCCAGCGATTCGTCCCCGCTCACTCGTTCGATCGTCTCCAGAGCGCGGTCGAACTTGCCCGTCTTCAATAGGAACTTGGCATAAGCAACGATTCCCGGCTTGAAGCCTGGGTTCAACGCCAGCGCTTTCTCAAAATTGGCTTCTGCCTTCCCAGTTTCATCGATCCGGTCATACTGCTCGGCCAGGATATAGTAATAAAAAAAGAGGATTTCGAAGGAAATGCTCTTGGATAGAGTGACCGGCCGGGATAGAGCCGTTTGTGGGGAGACAATGAATGAGGAGGAGGCCTCGGAGATCGGTTCTCCTTGACTTCCCCTTAAGATCAGCTTGAGCTCGTAATAATCTGGATTAAGCTCACCGATGGGAAGCTCCCAGGAGATCCCCATCGCTTTGTTGAACGGGAAATCTCGCGTTTTGATGAAAAGCGACTTTCGCACCGGGTTCTTATCCTTGAGGCCGTTGACAAGAATCTCCACCGTTCCCTCCCGCCAGACCTCCTCGGTGAGGTCCAAAAGGCTAATAAACATCGCCGGTCTATCCTTTAGCGTGAACATATTTTCGGGAACCACCTGAAACTGATCGTTCATTAATTTAAAGGGCGTTTGCACCTCACTGGGAAGGTTCTGAACGCTGTAGCCCAGGACGGGACAGAGAATTTTCGGGGGGCCGGAAGCCTCCGGCACGTTGATAATCTTTTCGTAGACGGTAAATTCTTTGCCGACAGAGTTCTGCAAGAGCACGGTCAGCTCATACCTCCCCTCGACGACGGGAAAGACGTCCTGCAGAGCGATACCATTGGCCTCGACAGCAGCCAGTCTGTCCGGCTCGAAATAAAACGGGAAATCCTTGGTGTACTGATAGATAATTTTCTCTCCTTGACGCAAACTGACATCAAGCTTGAAATTGCAGTAATACTGGTCTCTCGGCCCAAAATAGTCCAACGAGATTTTCTTTGGCACCACCGAGAAATGGCAGAGCGACATGCCGAGCATCGGCTCCTTGGCGACAGCCGTCACGGCCGAGCTCTCGACAAAATTCGTCAAATACTCCGTGCTCACGATGCCCTTGTAATCGAGGAAATGAGTAGCGTAAGAGGGGCTGATGTTCTTCTTGGGCGATTCAAAGATGTCCGCCAGGATGATATTCGTCTGGGGCGACGGCTGGAAATTGTAAGGATACTCACCCGGAATCATAGAGATCGCGACGCCCGCCAGCGTGGGCGCCAGCTCCTTGATTTTCTCATACTGGGCGCGGTAATCGGTGATGTCAATGCCCCGGGCATCAATGATCAGGCTCAACGGACCGTCTGAAGTCGGGTTATAAATCTTGAACTCGCCAGCGCCGCTTCGCTTGAAGAAAACAATGGCAAAATACGTGGGTAGCCCTTTGGACCGGTCACCATAGTAATACCAGACCTGGGCTGGATAGAGGCCAGCGACGCTGTCGAACCGTTCGATGCTGGCCGGAGGACCGAGAATGATGTGCATCCGTCCCATATCCGTCTGCCAGCCCTCCCGGGGTGTGTCCCGCCCGAAATAAGTATTGGCATAATTGAAACGCTTGATATGCTCTTCCTTGAACTCGTTTTGTGGCGTGCCAGGCGTCGGGTCGCGCTGCTTCCAGAAGGATTCGATGAAAATGTCCCGGTCGCGGTCAGTCGTTAGCTGCAGGAAGACCTCTTTTTCTTTCTGGAGGATGATGTAGTTCGTGAGCTTGAGCCACTCCTGGTGTTTGGACGGGAGGTCCTTTTCTTTGAGGCTCTCTGCCGTCGAATGTACCGGTAAGAAAAATATCACAGGAAAGATCAGAAGGGACCAAAATTCCCGCTTCATCCGCGTTCCACGTTCACCTCAAACTGGCCATGAGCTTATCGAGCTTCACCTGCTCCTCGGCGGTCAGGAGCGAATAGAATTCTTCCTTGTATTTTGTAAGATGCTCCAGCGCCTTTTTTTTGTCTCCCTTGATGGCACAGGCTAGGCCCAGGTTATACAGAGCAAACCCGTAATCGGGTTTAACCTCGACGGCCTTCTCCCAGTTCTGAATGGCGCCGTCCAAGTCTCCTGCTTGCCGCAATGCTACTCCAAGCCCGTTGTAAGCGGAAGGATAGTTCGGGTCGAGCTCTATGGCACGCCTGAAGCTGGCGACAGCCTTGTCGTAGGAGGTTTTTTCCTTTGTCTTGAGAAACACCGAGAAGTGGAGCGAACCAAGGTTATTAAAGACAACCGGATAGTTGTCATCAAGGGCGAGCACTCTGTCGTAGGCTTTGAGCGCCTCGGCATAGGAGCCCTTATGGTAATACGCTACGCCCAGATAGTTCCATACGTCGGGGTCGTAATCGATCAGGGAGAGAGTTTTCTTCAGGATCTCAATCGCTGCATCATAAGCCCTTACTTCTACTAAAAATATTCCGTAAGTCGACAGGATCTTGATACTCTGGGGGTTGTTCTCGACTCCCTCCTTCAGGACGGCGACAGCTTCTTTCAATCTCTTCTGGTCTTTATAAATAGTCGCCAGGTAAGAATAAGCCAGGTCGAAATCCTTCCTCTCGGCGATTATTCTCCGAAGGAGCTTCGCCCCCTCTTCAAGGTCGCGGCGGTGGTAGGCGGCCATGGCCTGCTGAAGCATGTTCTGGTAGGGCAACAGTATTTTTAGGTCGTCCTGGTCGGTAAAATTTCTCTTGGCCAACGCCTGAGGGATGGAAACGTACCCCAGGCTCTGCAAGCGTTCTTGCGTTTCTCGGTCGACTGGACGGGTTTGTGCCAACGGCGAAGACGAGAATTCAGCGATGAGGCGGCCGAGTTTTTCTCTGTGCTTGTCCAATTTTTTCTGCTCAGCCATGTTCACCATCTCGTCGAAATCGGCTTCAAGGTCATAAACCTCGGGAATCGGAGTCTCAATAAATTTCTCTGTTCCCTCGATATATCCCTGGAGAGGTGCCCAGCCGCGGCTGTAATAGGGATAGAGCGATTCAAAATAAATCATCCGGTCGGGCAGTTTTCTTCCCTTGATGGCCGGAAGAAGCGAGATCCCCTGGAGAAAAGCGAGCCTATCGATTCCAAGGACATCGCAAACCGTCGGAAAAATGTCGATGTGCGCAACGTTCTGTTCGACTGTGCCCTTTTTGATGCCCGGGAAGACGATGAGCAACGGGATCTGGAGGGTCGCGTTGTAGGCGAAATAGCCGTGCGTTGACTCGCCATGCTGGCCGAGGGACTCTCCGTGGTCTCCGGTAAAGACGATGAGAGTGTTCTCTGTAAGCTTCTTGTCCTCCAGATACCCCAATAATTTACCTAAGGCGAAATCAACATAGGCGATCTCACCCTCGTATGGCCGGTCCTTGTACAGTGACTGGAAGGGCTCCGGCGGGAGGTACCGCTGGTGGGGATCAAAGCAGTGGATCCAGAGGAACCACTTTTCATTCGGGTTACGATCGCTCAACCAGGAGAGCGCCTGCTCAACAACCACCTCTGCCTTGCGCTCGACGAAAGTGAATTCCTGGTTGGCCGGCGTCCCGTAATTATCATCGTAGACATCGAACCCCTGGGTCAAGCCGAAGCGCGAGTCAAGGGGGAAGGCTCCGACAAACGCTCCTGTGGCGTAACCGTAAGACTTGAGATAAGTTGCCAGAGTGGGAAATTTTTTATCGACGATGAAATTGGCGTTGTCGTGAACGCCATGAGTAAGCGGTGTCGTCCCCAACAGGATGTTGGTATGGGAAGGAAGAGTGGTCGGCGTATGGGCGAAGGCCCTGGTAAAAAGCGCTCCCCTTTCAGCCAGCGCGTCGATCGCGCGGGTCTGCAGCCGGGCGTTGCCGTAGCAACTCAACCGGTCGGCCCTTAAGGTATCGACGGTGATGAGGAGGACATTCAACGGGTTTTTGGGCGAGTTTTTCCCCGTCGAGCCGCCTGATGAGGAAAGAAGGAAAAGAGAGAGAAGGATGGCCAGGCAAGGAATCACGGAAAAAGAAAAGCTCCAGAGTCCCCGGTTTCTCCCTTTCACTTTCATCGTTTCTCAAAGCTCATGTGTTTTGGCTTGTCCAATCGGGTCGAGAGGTTCGCTTTATTTTTTCTTCAGAAATTCGATGAACCCCTTTACTTGCTCGGCGCGGCCGGAGGTTGAATCCAGCTTGAGATAGTTTTCAAAGGCCGCGAGGGCGCCGGAATAGTTGTTCATGGCCAGATATGTCAGGCCGAGTTGATAGACGGCGTCAGCGAAATCTGGCTTGATCTCGACAGCCCTTTGGAGATACTTCAGGGCCTGGTCTAATTTCGATTGTTTAAAGAAGTTTGACCCCAGGTTAAACAGCACCGTCTCGTCTGTGATTTTCTCAAAATCAATTCTATTGTACCAGTCCATGGCCTTCGCATCCTGGCCCCGGTTAGCGTAGGTATTGCCGATGAGCAGGATGGCTTCTGCGTTCTCGGGGTCCTTTTCCAGGACCTTCCGGTAATATTCTTCTGCCTGGGCGTACTTTTCCATCTGGAAATAGCAGTTTCCGATGTTCATAAAAATGATATAAGCATCAGGGTTGACTTGGATGATCGCCTCGTACGCGGTCACGGCCTCCTCGTATTTCCCGGCCTCATAAAGGTCGTTGCCTTGCTTCAGGGCGGCCTTGAGCTCTTCGGTGATGATGAGGCCGCAAATTTTCTCCATCTTGATGTCGATCGGCTTGTTGCGGTCGAATTCCTTAACCTCAGCGCTTATTTTTCTGGGAATGTACCCGGGCTTCTCGAAATCGATATTCCAGGTCCCGCCGCGGACATAGAGCGCCTTCCATTCGCCGTTTTTATCCGTCTCCGTCTCAAAACCGGACTGGCCTTTGAGTGAGAAGAGTTTGACCTTAACTCCGGCTAAAGGATTGCCGTCCTGGTCAGTGACCACGCCGCTGATGCGGCCCTGGCCTCTGTAGCCCTGGCCAAAAAGAAACCCCGAGGCGGTCAACACGACGGCGAGACTGACGAAAAGCCTTTTCAGTCTCATCCTGAACCTCCGTTCCTATTATAACACCCGGGGACACGCCAAAAAAGCCCCTTGTTGCTCCCAAAATAACGATCCATCTTGCATTGCCTCCTTTCTTCTTTTATACAACTCCTCGCCGAGATAATGCAGCGCTTTCATATAATCAATTTTGGGTTCTTCATGAAGTTTTGATTTCAGGACGAAAAAAAAGCCCCTCCCCCCGAGGGGAGGGGCTCTAAACTTCTACTAGAGCTCGTGCTTAGAACGTGAACCTGACTCCGAAGCGAAAGACTCTCGGGTTGAGGATGCGGAGATCCTGGCCAAACCTGGCCGAGGTCATGCGTATTTCCTGCTTCAGGGCGTGCGCAGAATTGGTGATGTTGAAACCGTCGACACCAAGGGCCACTGTGGCTGTGTCGGTGATGCGGAAGAGTTTCTCGGCTCTGAGGTTTAGCACCCAGAAGGCCGGCAGCCGCTCGTCGCCGAACTTGCCGCCGCCGTCCGGGCTTCCGTAAATACTGCGGGTGCCGATGCCCGGCCTGTACGCGAGGACATCCGTGCGCTTTACATAGCCTTCGCGGGCGACAAAAACGCCGCTGAAATTGATACCGTAGGGGAGCTGAACGAGGCCGGAAAGCTTGCCCTGCCACCTCGAGTTGACGTAGATGCCGCTCAACCCGGAACCGCCGCTTCCAGGGGCCACGACGCCTCCGTCATAGTATTCCACGTACTGCGGGTCGATGTAATCGCCCTTCCAGTGCTGCTTCCAGTCCGAATAGGTGAACGAAGCGTCCATCATCCACTTATTGGATAGACGCTTGGAAAAAACAATCTGCCCCGCCATGTACTGGGTGTAGAGGTTCGGGTAATTTGTTCTGTAGCTGTAAGGATAATACTTCTTGCGGCCATAAACCGTATAGCCAGTGATAGGCTCTGTCGAGTAAGCGTAGTAATTACTCTGTGAATCAAGAGTTCCGTCAGCAAGCATTCCGATCGTCCACTCTTCATGATGCTGTTTCTTGTAGAAGAATTCCAGACGACCGGCAAAGTCCGTCATGATCTCCTTTTCATAGGAGACGGTGAGTTCATCGAGAAGCGGGGACTTGAAGTTGGGGTCAAACTTGTTCCGGATCGAAAGGCTGGTCGGGTTATCTGGATCGAAGCCGCTATACCACAGCCAATAATCGGGGTTATTCACATCCATTAGAGCGCCTGTATCCCAGTCGTAACCGAAGAGTTCGTTGCTGGTAACTCGGCCGTCGTGATTGAGGTCCTGCCAGATGACATCGATTTCTGTCCAGCCCACAGGGTTGATGAAGTCAGCCAGGCCAAAACCGGACTGGGATCCGTACCTGGCCACGGAGAACTTGATGATATCTTTTCCCGTCCCGAAAATGTCCCATACGAGGCTCAGACGAGGCGACAAGGTTTTCCACTTCACTCCAGGGTCGATTTCGCTAACCTTCAACGCCGGCATGTACTTGGGCAGCCAGGGGGAAGCGGGAATTTCGTACTCGCTGACGACCGAGCTTTCCATGTCGTATCTCAGGCCGAGGTTGAAGGTTAGCCGTCCGAAGGTTGCGGTATCCTGGAGGAAGAACGAATAGCGGTTGAACCCGTAATTGATTTTATAATCCCGGAGCAGCCAAGCTTCCCACCATTCTCCTGTGGGCAGAGAGGGGTCGGGTCCCCAGTAAGCCAGGCTAAGGTTTCCCTCGTAAAGGTCGAAGGTCGTCACGACAGCCGTGACATAGTCAACGCCGAATTTCCACTCATGGTCGCCGCCGAGCACATTCTCGAGGAACAGGTTCCCGCTGAAGTTGACGTTGATCTGGTCTCTGTCAGTTCCGTAGTCATCAATGTTCCCGCTGACGTAAAACTCTGGATAATAGTACCTGATCATGTATTTCCCCGAACCGTCGGCTGTTCTTTTCCCCTGGACCGGCTGGAGGTTGAACCCGCCGTTGATAAAAACGCCCTTGAGGTTCAGGTAGATATTCCCCATCGTGTGGTCGATTTCGCCTTTCCAGATGTAGCCGGGACCGGTCTGGTTCCAGACTGTCTCAGGCCCCTGCTGCGTGGCGTCCCAAGCGGTTCTTCCCCATTTCTCCTTGTTGTCGTACTCGACGAACCCCTCCAACCTGGTCGAGGGCGTTAACTGGAAGTTCATCTTTGCATAACCCGAGGCCAGCCAGGTCTTGTCGGTTGTGCCGGCCAGAGTCCGTGCGTTGATATCCTGGATACCCCACGCTAAATAGAACCATGCCTTGTCTCTGAGAATTGGTCCGCCGAAGTTGGCGCCGTAAAGATAGACGCGGTCTACCCCGGCGGCAGTGTAGCCGATGTCTTTCAACTCTTTTTTAACATTATCGGCTTGCCATCTCTTGTCCTCGGCATCCAGATAGAAGGTACCGGAGAACGCGTTCCCGCCGCGCTTTGACACCAGGTTGACCTGAACGCCGCCGGTTTGCGACTTCACGTCGTTGTTGCCGTAGTTGACCTGCAGCTCTTCGTAGCTGGCGATGTTAAGATAAGCCGGCGCAGCGCCGAGCGCGGAGTTATCCGTGATATTGGCGCCATCCACATTCCAGGTCTGGTCACCCCGTCCGCCGCCGTGGCCGTAATAGGCGGATTGCTGACCGCCCTCGTTCCCGCCGACATCCTCCCGGTCAACGAGCATGCCCGGAATAAGGGACATGATGACCCAGGGATTGCGCGCCGTCGGGAGAGACATGATCATCTCTTCGGTGACGTTGACGCCCACCTGGGTTCTCTTCGTATCAATAACCGGAGTTTGGCCAACAACGGTCACTTCCTCTTCGAGTACCGCCTGCTCCATGGTCAGGTCGAGCGTGATGTCTCGGCCGAAGGAAACGCTCAATTGCTGACGGGTAAGAGGCTTGAACCCGGAAAGTTCGAGCTTCAAGGTGTAGTCATTGGCGACCGGAAGGTTCATGAAACGGAAATTTCCTCGCTCTGAACTGATAGCAGACATGGCAGCGATTTTGGACCCGGTCAGCGTAACCGAGACGCCGGGAAGAGGATTGCCCTCACTGTCCCTAACCGTACCCCTGATGGCTCCGAACTCCTGGGCTGAGACAAAAACACCCAGGAGAAGGAGCGCAACTGCTAAGCTTAGGATTTTCTTCAATTTTCCTCCTTTTTCAAATTTTCGGAATTCTCCTCCTTAGTTCCATGCCCTGAGTGACCTGAGTCACTCAACCTATTCTGCTGATGCTTCTAACATTATTCGTATCCAATCACCTCCTTCAGGATTTTTAGTAATTGCCTTTTTAACAGATGTGCAATTTCTATGCCAATTATCTAAATGATTATGTTATTTTCCTGTTTTCCTTTTAGAATCAATACGTTCAAAAACTTCCCTTTAGTCAATGCGCAATATCATGAACAAAAAAAATCCATTTTATTGGATTTCAATCCGATCTTTTGGATTTTTTGTGGGCTCTTGCGGCTACTCGGTGGTCATGATGAAAAGCGGCTTCTGGAAAAAGCTCTTGTAAAGGGGCCGCAGCCGGTCGCGGTCGTAATACTTCTCCACATTGACCACCTTTTTCCGGCTGGTCACAATTTCAAGAGGAACACTGTCGTATTCACCTTTCCTCAGGCAGACCATCCGGCCAGACTTATTATCCAAAATGAGGTCCAGGGCGAGGTTTCCGTAAGCCATGGGAACGATCGAATCGACCGCGTCCGGGTCGCCGCAGCGCACCAAGTAACTCAGCTTCTGGTTGATGACGTTGATGCGCCGACCTTTATTGAATTTTGGCGAGAGTTCCTTGAGCCGGTCGGAAACATAGTCGCCTATGCCGCCGAGCTTTTTGTGGCCGTACATGTCCTTCTCTTCACTCTGGAAGATCATCTCCCCTCCCTCGGCCGTGGCGCCTTCGGATACAAGGACAACAGAGTAGAGGCTCGGGTTCTCAGCCCTGTCTTCTGTCAGAAGTTCGCACAACCTCTCCATGTCGAACTTATGCTCGGGGATCAGACAGCGGTTGGCCGCTCCGGCCATAGTCGGGAGCAGGGCCGTGAACCCGGCGTAGCGGCCGAAGACCTCGATGACGAGGAAGCGCTCGTGAGACCCGGCTGTCGTTCTCAACGCATGGGTGAGGCTGATCGTCCGGGTGACGCATGTGCTGAACCCGATGCAGTAGTCGGTGCCTGGGACATCATTGTCCATCGTTTTGGGGATAGCGATGATCTTCACACCTTTGTCGTGAAGAGAAACAGCGTAGCTCAGGGTGTCGTCGCCTCCGATGGGAATAAGGGTGTCGATCCCTAAAAACTCCAGGTTTTTCATCACCTCTTCGGTGAGGTCGTTAACTTTGTCCTTGTATTTATCGCGGAGGTGCGCCGGCACGTTCACGTCGGGCACGTGGCTGGGGCGAGTTCGGGATGTGTGGAGGAACGTTCCGCCCGTGCGCCCGATTTTGTTGACGATCTCTTCGGTCAAGATGAGGCAGCATTCTGAGTTTTCGGCCTCCTTGTCCCTGTTGATACCAACCAGCCCGGCCCAGCCCCGGCGGATGCCGACCACATCATAGTCCTCGCGGATGGCTCTGATCGTGACCGCCCGGATAGCCGGGTTTAGGCCCGGGACATCACCGCCTCCTGTGAGAATTCCGATTGTCCCTTTTTTCTTTGTCCTAGTCACGACATTCACCTCTTTTTTTGTCCGATGATTTTTGAGAACTCAGCCTCGTCGATGACGGCCACACCGCGCTTCTTTGCTTCTTCTAACTTGCTGCCCGGGTTTCGGCCGGCGACGACGTAATCCGTTGCTCCGCTCACGCTTGAGGAGGCTCTTCCTCCAAGACTCTCGACAATTTCCTTGGCTTTCTCCCGGGTGTAGTTCTCGAGCTCACCCGTAAAAACAAAAGTCTTTCCTTTAAGGATCAGGCCTTCCCTTCGCACTGGCATATCCTCTACGCGGACACCAGCTCTGACGATTTTTTCGAGGACTCGCCTGTTTTCCTCTTGGGCAAAAAAAGACTCAACGCTCTGGGCGATCTCTGTGCCTATCCCGTGGATTTTCTCCATATCTTCGCGGCTGGCCCTTGTCAGCCTGTCAAGGCTCCTGAACTCCTCGGCCAGCAAGCGGGCCACATGTTCTCCGACATGGCGGATGCCAAGAGCATACACGAAGCGGTCAAGGCGAGCTTGCTTCGCCGATTGGATGGCCTGATAAAGGTTCTGGGCCGATTTTTCTGCAAACCCTTCAAGGTCGAGGATGTCGGCGACTGTCAGCGTATAAAGATCGGCCACATCCTTGACCATCTCCCTTTCGACCATCTGACGAGCGATCTGATCGCCCAGGCCTTCGATATTCAACGCGTTCCGGCAGGCGTAGTGGAGGATGTGCCCGATGAGCTGTGCTGGACAGGAAAGCCCGGCCGGGCAGAAATAATAGGCGCCCTCTCTCATCACTTCGGTACCGCAGACAGGGCATTTTTTGGGCATGGAGAACTCTTTGCCCCTTCTTCTCCCGGGTTCATCGATGCGCTCGACAACTTCAGGGATAACGTCGCCAGCTCGGGCCACGCGCACCTTATCGCCCGGCCTCACATCCTTCTTCCTCACCTCATCCTCGTTGTGGAGCGTAGCCCGGCTGACAGTCACACCGCCCACATCGACCGGCTCGAGAAGGGCCACGGGCGTCAGCATGCCAGTCCTCCCTACCTGGACGACGATGTCCTCAAGGGTCGTGACTTCTTTCTTGGGAGGAAACTTCCAGGCAAAGGCCCAGCGGGGGCTGCGCTCCCGTGTTCCAAGCCTTTCCCGGAGCCTGAGGTCGTCCAACTTGATGACAACGCCGTCGATCTCATAATCAAAGTCCTCGCGGCCAGCAGCCAGCTTTTCCCTGTACGCCTTGATTTCGGTAAAGGAGGAGCATCTTGAGTTATGAGCGTCGGTCTTCAACCCCCACTGGGGGAACTTCTGGAGTTCCTGCCAGTGCGTTTCAAACTCCATACCCTCGACCTTGAGGATTTCGTAAAAAAAGATGTCCAGAGGCTTGTCGGCCACCTTCTTGGAGTCCAACTGCCGCATGATCCCGGCGGCGGCGTTTCGGGGGTTGGCGAAGGGCGCTTCCCCCCTTTCCACTCTCTCTTTATTCAGCTTTTGAAAAGCCTTTTTCGACATGATGACCTCGCCTCGGACGGCGAGAAAGCCGGGCAATTTTTCTGCTTTCGGCTCCTGAAGCCTGAGGAGGAGCGGCCGGATGGTCTTCAGGTTTTCGGAAATGTCCTCGCCCGTCTCCCCGTCGCCGCGCGTGGCTCCATACTCGAAGACCCCGTTCCTGTAGACGACCTCGACCGAAAACCCATCGAATTTGGGCTCGAGCACATAGGCGATCGCGTCGGTGCCGGTGTTTCTCCTTATAAACCGGTCGAACTCTTCGGCCTCGGCCTCGCCCAACGCTGAATTCAGGCTCAGCATGGGCGAAGTGTGTTTGACTTTGGTCAATCGATCTAAAGGAGGCGCTCCGACTTTTCGCGTTGGCGAAGTCGGCGATTCGAGCTCAGGAAAAGCTTCCTCGAGCTCCTGCAGCCGCCGGAAGAGCTTGTCGAAAACAGCGTCTGAGATCGCCGGCTGAACCTTCACATAGTAAAGGTAATTATGGTATTCGACCCCTTCCCGGAGCGCTTCCACCTCGGCACGAGCCTCTTTGAGGGTCATTTTATTGACTGCCTTAAAAGTTGTCCGGGGATTTTTCTTGAAATCCATCTTTTCTCCTCCCGGCCTCAGTATCTCTTTAAAAACCCTTCAAGCTCTTCCCAGCTCTTCGTGTTGAGGACATCCTCCGGTTCAAGCCAGCCGCGCCTGGCCTGGCCGACGCCGAAGCGCATGAAGCGGAGGTCATCGAGGCTGTGGGCGTCTGTGGCAATGGCTACCTTTAGTCCGATTTCTTTTGCCCTCTTGCATTCGACATCATCAAGGTCGAGGCGGTCGGGATGGGCGTTGAGCTCAAGATGACAGCCTCTCTCCTTGGCGGCGTTCATCACCCGCTCTAAGTCCACCTCATAAGGCCGGCGTTCGTTGATCAGCCTTCCCGTGGGATGGCAGAAGATGTGGACATGAGGATTGTCCATGGCCCGGATGATTCGTTCTGTCTGTTTCTCTCTCGAAAGGTTGAATTTTGAGTGGACAGAGCAGATGACCAGGTCGAGGTCCTCAAGGACACGATCAGGAAGGTCGAGGCTGCCGCTCTCCAGGATATCGAGCTCGATCGACTTCAGCAAGCGCAGGCCTTTAAGCTTGCCGTTGAGGCGGTCGATTTCCTTGATCTGCTGGCTGAGTCTTTTTTCGTCCAGGCCATGGGCCACCGTGACGTGCTTGGAATGATCGCTCACAGCCAGGTATTCATAGCCTAGCCTCTTCGCTGCCTCAGCCATATCTTCCAGGCTGGAGCGGCCGTCGGACCAGGTCGTGTGGACGTGCAGGTCGCCGCGGATGTCCTCAAGCCTGACAAGCCGGGGAAGTCTTTTTTCTTGAGCCGCCTCGACCTCGCCGCGGTCCTCCCGCAGCTCCGGTTCAATCCAAGGAAGGCCAACCTGTTTGTAAACATCCTTTTCTGTCCTTCCAGCGATCCTTTTTTCCCCTCTGAAAACGCCGTACTCGTTGATCTTGAGTTTTTTCTTCTGGGCGATTTTACGGATGGCGATGTTGTGGGCTTTGGAACCGGTAAAATAAAGAAGCGCCGCTCCGTAGCTCGCCTCTGGAACGACGCGGAGGTCGACCTGGATGCCGTTGCGGAAGACGACCGAAGAGCGGGTTTTTCCTCTGGAGAGGGTTTTTTCTACGTCTTCGTAGCCAACGAACTTATCCATCACGGGACAGCTCTGGCCGCAGGCGACGAGGATGTCGAGGTCGCCCACGGTTTCCCTGCGCCGGCGGTAGCTTCCTGCGACGTCGATCTCCTTGACGCCCGCGATTTTCTTCAGGTAACCGACGAGCGGTTCGACGACCTGCTCGGCCACAGCCAGCTTGAGACGCAGGCCGCCCTTCTTAGTTTCTTTTATTTTTCCTATTTCTTCAAGGATAACTGATTCAGTTTTGGCGCCAAACCCGGGGAGTGTCCGGACTTTCCCTTCCTCGGCTGCCTGCCTGAGCTCATCAACCGACCGGATGCCCATTTCATCGTAGAGAACCTTCACCCGCTTAGGCCCCAGCCCGGGGATTTCCATCAGGGCGCTCAATTCGGGCGAGAGCTCGCGCTTGAGCTGTTCCAAGAGCGGCAGCGTCCCGGTCTTCACGATCTCCTTTATTTTGCCGGCGAGATCCTGGCCGATTCCCTGGATTTTGGTGAGATCCTCTTCGTGAGCGACCATGTCGGCGACGCTTCGAGAGAGGCTGCCGATGATTCGGGCAGCGTTGCGGTAGGCACGGATACGGAATGGGTTTTCGCCTTTGATGTCAAGATAGTCAGCGGTCCGGTTGAAGACCTCTGAAATGTCGCTGTTATGGACGGGCATCTCTTGCTTTTTTATCCCTCAAGGTCGAGTTTAAGCGAGAGGAATTTCATCATGTCCTTAAGAGCAATCACGCCGACGAGCCTTCCTCCCTCGACGACCATGAGGCGGCTGGCGTTTGCCCGGTTCATCAGAGCCAGAGCTTTCATTGCGTCTTCCTGCGGCGAGACGGTGTTTTCCTCTGTGCATTGCAATGTCAGATCGCCCACCCGTCTCGAAGGCCATTCATCTTTTGGAACCTCCTTGACCAGCTTCAGCGTCACACAACCCAAAAGCTTTCCGTCTTCTACGACAGGGTACATTTTAAAATGGTATTTAAAGATGTAGTCCTCGACTAATTCAAGAAGGGAGATTTTTGGAGAAACGGTGACGGGGTCCTCTTTCATGAACTTGCGAACGCTCTCCCCTTCCAAAGCCCGCCTCATCAGAAGCTGCTTGTACGCTGACTGGCTGGCTCCTCTCATGAACATGCCGATGAGGAACATCCAGACTCCGCCGATGACATTCCCGATGACGAACTCAACAACACCGACGACGATCAGGACCAACCCGAAGGCTGCCCCGATCTGGGAGGCGATCCGGGTGGCCCAGCGGATGTTGTCCTTCCATCCCCAGAGGACGGCCCGGAGCACCCGGCCTCCGTCAAGCGGAAAAGCGGGCAACAGGTTGAACCCCGCCAGGATGAGGTTCAGAAACCCGAGATAATTGATGACGCCGATGACAGGCCTCGGCCAGCCGCCAGTTCCTCCAAAATAGCCAAGCGCCAGAAGGACAAGACCGAAAAAAATGCTTGACAGAGGGCCGGCCACCGCCATGAAAAATTCGGCGCGGGGATGGGCCGGTTCTTCGGTCGCCTCGGCAACACCGCCGAAAATAAAAAGGGTGATGCCCTTTATCGGCAGGCCGAATCGCCTGGCCACGAGCGAGTGCCAGAGCTCATGAAAAACGATCGAGACAAGCAGCCCGATGGCGCCCGCACCGCCCATCAACCAATAGGTGGATGCAGGGAGTCCTTTGTAAGAATTTGGGAAAAAACCCTTGGCCAGAGTCCAGGTGATGAGCAGGCCGAGGATGAGCCAGGAAAAGTCGATCTTGACCTCAAACCCGAAAAGCTTGATGAGAGTTATGCTTTTACCAAACACGTGTTCCCTCCGATCTTCGATCTATCCATTTTACAAGCGCCGCCGAGCATCGTCAAATGCAAAATAGGGGCAAAATTGGGGGACAGTATACGTAATTACCTAAATTTTTTATTTTCTCAATTCTTTACAAAGAGCCTTCGATTTCCTTATTAAGCCGATCGAAAAACTCGGCCATGAACCGGTGCCTGTCGCGCGCGATGCGCCTCCCATCGCGGGTGAACAGTCGGCCTTCTATTTTTCGCAGTTTGACCAAGAATTCACGGTAAGCCGTGTCATCTTTTGTGTAAGCCTTCGTTTTCTTAAGGTTGATACCCGGGTTATGAAGCCTGGCGCCGACCTCGCCGGCAAAAAGAAAGGCCCGGCCGATGCCGACGGCGCCGATCGAGTCGAGCTTATCCGCGTCAAAAAGAATCTTCGCTTCAAGTGTTTGCGGCGGCCTTTTCTGGCGGAAACGATGCGTCTCGATGCAGTGGATGATCCTTCCAACCATCTCCTTTTCGACGCCGTGTTTCTTGAGTATTGCTTTCGCCAGCGCCGCGCCCTTCTCGCCATGACAGACCCTCCCGTTGGACCTGTCCTCTTCTTCCCGGCCGATATCATGAAGCATCGCGGCAAGCCTCAAGACTTCGAGGTCAGCTTTTTCCTTCCGGCCGATGCGCAGGCAGAGCTTCAAAACCCGTTCTGTGTGGTCCCAGTCGTGGCTGCCTCGGGCGTTCTGAAAATAGAGCTTGGCCTCTTTCTTGATCATATTGAGCAACTGTTCGGAAAGACGACGGTTCTTCATGGGTTTACAGATTGCGCTTTTTTTATTGATCTCTTATTTTTTGGGCGGAGATTGGTGTTCTCCAAGCTTCAAGAATTGCTCTCGCGTCAAAGGAGCGCAGTAGCCAGAAAAGTTAACCAGCGGCTCAGCCGGGTTGTCTAGGGGAATCCAGGTTCCGTTGTCATAGGTAAGGAACACAAAATTCCAGTCCCAATCCTTGAGCACCGGGACGATGCCCTGGACATTATTGATTTTCCCGTTTTCAAAGCAGACGGGAGCGAACCGTCCATTTTTCATGTCCTGGATGATGGACGTCGCGTGGCAATCGCTGCAGCCCCGGCCCTCTTTCATGATCGAATGAGGAAAGGACGGGGCGAAAGTGATCATGGTTTTGTTCTGGTAGACAAACGTGTGGAGGCTGGCCAGCGTCGCCCGTCCCTCGTGATTGACCAGGAACAGGAGACCCTTCAGCGGAAAAGAAACGCTCTTCCCCTCTTTGACCCGCGTGTCAAAATGGCAGTTGTAGCAGGAAGGGAGGTCCCGGACATGGCAGGCGTTGCAGTCAACTTTGTCCTGATGCGCTTCCTGGCCGGGACACTTGAGCTCCTCTGGCTTGTGGCAATTCTCGCAGCGGGCATCGAGCGCTCCCGGGTCGCGAATGGAGTTATAGGGCGTGCCGTCGCCGTGAATCTCCCGGGCGGTGTGACAGTCCATGCACCTCATCCCTATTTTAAAATGGACATCGGCTGCGGGGCTTTCGGGATTCTTTTTAGCTTCACGCAGCGCCTCCATGCCGTGGCACTTCTCGCAGACCTCCTGAGCGCGGGCCATATCGAGCGAGTACATCGCTTTCCCATCGACCTCTTTCTTATGACACGTGTCGCAAGAGCGGACATGACAGCCTGTGCAGGGAAGCTGGGAAAAGGGGATCCCCGTGATCCTTTCCAGGCCGCCCTGCTCTTTGCTGTACCAGTATTCGAGCCCGCGGTTCGTGTAGTGGAGGCTCGTCTCGTAAAAGTTCGTGACCTGAGGTTTCTTTTCTTGAGCTATCCCGAAAATGAACGCCGCCACAAGAACCGAAAAAACCGCTGCCAAGATGCTTTTTTTCATCGTTCCTGCGCCCTCCACGATTTTTATGCGCCGACTATTTTCTAAGGCATCAATCAGCTGATAGTCTAAATAAAACCTGCCGGCATGTCAAAATCGAAGGCCACGACACAAGGTGTTGCTCCCATCCTGCCTAAACACTATAATAAGGCCATGATGAAACGGGATGAAAAGGGCTACCTGACCTACTGGAACGACCAGGGAAAAATAAGGGTCTTTTCCGGCATCCAGCCGACCGGCGAGATTCACATCGGCAACTACCTCGGCGCCATCTCGAACTGGGTGACATTCCTCGACGACTACGAGTGCTTCTTCTCAATCGTCGACCATCACGCGACGACCGTCGCCTACGAACCCGGGGAAATGCCAGCCCGGATTTTTGACGCGGCTGTGGCGAACATCGCCGCCGGCCTTGATCCCGCAAAATGCACGCTCTTCGTCCAGAGCGAAGTCCCGGAGCACACCGAGCTCGCCTGGATGTTCAGCACCGTGACCATGTTCGGCGACCTCGGCCGGATGACCCAGTTCAAGCAGAAATCCCGCGAACAAGAAGAAAACGTCAACGTCGGCCTCTTCACTTACCCCGTCCTGCAGGCCGCCGATATTCTCCTTTACAAAGCGAGTGCCGTTCCCGTGGGCGAGGACCAGGTTCAGCACATTGAGTTAGCCCGTGAGATCGCCCGGAATTTCAACGCCCGCTACGGCGAGGTCTTTCCCGAGTGTCAAGCTTATGTCTCGGAAGGCAAGCGCATCCTCGGCCTTGACGGCGAAAACAAAATGTCCAAGAGCCTGGGCAACACCATTGGCGTCTTGGAGCCGCCAGAAAGCATCTGGAAAAAGCTCGCTCCTGCCAAAACAGATGAGCGGCGGAAGCGCAAAGAAGACGCCGGCGTTCCCGAAGACTGCAACATCTACATGAGCTACCACCGGCATTTTTCGCCGCCGGAAGACCTGGAATGGGCCAGAAAGGGCTGCACCGGGGCGAAAATAGGCTGCCTGGAATGCAAAAAAAGACTCTTAGAGAACATGGAAAAGGTGTTAGGTCCGATCAGGGAAAAAGCCGAAAACCTGAGAGCCCGGCCTTATGAAGTCAACGACGTCCTCAGCCGCGGAGCCCGGAAGGCCAAAAAAATAGCTGCCGCTGTCCTGGCCGAGGCCAAGGCAGCCATGGGGCTCGTCCGCCTTAAAGCCTGACCTCCCATCACAGAAATAGATAAGCTATCAGTCAAAGGAAGCGGTTTGCTATCCGAGGCGGCCTGTGGTATAAGCAGGATGAAAAACCGAGGCAAAAGCCACGACTCTCAGGATGGAGGCGAACATGGACTGGGGGCTAAAAAACAGGCTTTCCCGGATTATCAAGCCAGAAACGGGAAGAACCGTCATGCTGGCTGTGGACCACGGCTATTTTCTCGGCCCGACAAGCGGGCTGGAAGTGCCGCGACGGACGATCGAGCCGCTTCTCCCTTACGCCGATTCGCTCATGCTCACCCGGGGCGTGCTCAGGACATCCGTTCCTCCTGAGGCGGACGTGCCCATCGTCCTCCGGGTTTCAGGCGGGACGAGCATCCTCGGTGAACTGTCCAACGAGGGCATCACGACCTCCATCAAGGAAGCGCTCCGCCTGAACGCGGCAGCGGTGGCCCTTTCGGTTTTCGTGGGCTCGCCTCACGAAAAAGAAACGCTGCTCTCGCTCTCCCAGCTCGTCAGCGAGGCCGAGGAATACGGGATCGCTGTCCTCGCTGTAACCGCTGTCGGCAAGGACATGGTCCGCGACGCCCGCTATCTCAGCCTGGCCTGCCGGATCGCGGCTGAGTTGGGAGCTCATTTCGTCAAGACGTACTACTGCGAGGAATTTGAGACGGTCGTCAATACGTGCCCTGTCCCCTTGGTCATCGCCGGCGGCAAAAAAACTCCCGAAAAGGAGGCTTTAGAGCTGGCTTCAAACGCCGTCGCCCGCGGCGCTGTGGGCGTAGACATGGGCAGGAACATCTTTCAGTCCGAGGCGCCCTTGGCCATGATCAAAGCTGTCCGCTCGATCGTCCACCAAGGCAAGCGAGCGGACGAAGCGTACGAGTTTTTCCTCAAAGAAAAAAGCAGGTGAGGGGAACGAAACCGTGAGCGCGGCTCGGCCGTCGATGCGCGCGGCTGTGTATTACAACAACAGGGACATACGCCTCGAGGAGAGGCCTGTCCCGGCGATAAGCGCGGACGAACTCCTCGTCAAGGTCATGGCCTCGAGCATCTGCGGCAGCGACGTGCTCGAATGGTACAGGATCAAGCAAGCGCCGCGTGTGCTCGGCCACGAGATTGCCGGGGTGGTCGTCGAATCGGGAGAGAGAGTCAAGAAATTCAAGACCGGCGACCGTGTCACGGTAACTCACCACGTTCCCTGCAACACATGCCGCTATTGCCTGAGCGGGCACGCGACGGCCTGCGACACGCTCCACAGGACAAACTTCGACCCGGGCGGGTTTGCTGAGTACGTGCGAGTGCCATGGATCAACGTCGACCGGGGGACGTTCCTCCTTCCTCCGGAAATCTCTTTCGAAGAAGGAACCTTTGTCGAGCCGCTGGCTTGCGTCCTCCGCGGCCAGAAAGTGGCCAGGATCAGGCCAGGCCAGACGCTCCTCGTCCTCGGAAGCGGTGTGTCGGGAATCCTCCACATCAAGCTGGCTGCGGCCACGGGAGCAGGAAGGATTATCGCGACCGACATCTCCTCCCACCGCATGGAAATGGCCAGGAAATTCGGGGCCGAGTATGTCTTCCATGCTCAGGAGCTCACTCCTGACATCTTGAGAGTCGTGAATGAAGGCGGGCTGGCTGAGAGGGTCATCGTCTGCGCCGGGTCGCTGGCCGCAGCGGAGCAAGCTCTCGAATGCGTGGACAGGGGCGGCACAATCCTCTTTTTTGCCGTTCCCCATCCGGACGACAGGCTCGTCATCCCGATCAGCGAGTTCTGGCGGAACGACATAACGCTTCTCACGTCCTACGCTGCCGACGCCGCAGACCTTACTGAAACGATCGAATTACTAAGAAATAAACGGGTCCGGGTCGCCGACATGATCAGCCACCGCTTCTCTCTCTGCGAGACCGGCCTCGGTTTCAGCCTCATGGAAAAGGCGGATGAATCCCTCAAGATCATCATCGAGCCTCACAGGAAGGAGTAAGCCGAAATGAAGAAAGCGGTCGTTGTCCTGGCCATGCACGGTGCGCCGCCGGCTGACTTTCCCCCGCCGGAGCTTGCCGAATTCATGAGCCTCCACGGCCGGGCCGGCCACGGCCATAGAGCTCTCAATGAATCGCTCAGGCTTCGCTACGCCGAGCTCGAGAAGAAAATGAGAGCCTGGCCTCGAAACGCGCAGAACGACCCCTTCTTTGCCGGCTCAGAAGAGCTGGCCGAGCAGCTGAGCCGGGAAACAGGGCTTGAGGTCATCCTCGGGTTCAACGAATTCTGCGGACCTTCTCTCGATGAAGCCTTAGACCGGGCTGCAGCCGCGGACGCCGAGGCAATCATCGTCGTAACGCCGATGATGACGCGCGGCGGAGAACATTCTGAGGCTGATATTCCCGCCGCCATCGAACGAGCCAAAACCCGCCATCCCAGGATAAAGGTTATCTACGCCTGGCCGTTTTCAGCCGCGGACGTCGCCCGCTTCCTCTCGCTGCAATTGAGAAAGTTCCTTTAGACCCGTCGGGGAACTCATTTGCGGTTGCGAGGTCAGAGCTTTCCTGCAAGCCGCGCTTCGACGACCTCGATCGTGTGCTTGACAGACAGGGCAGCTCTTCTCGCTTTAAAGCCCCCCTTGATCTGAAGAAGACAACCAGGACAATCCAGAGCGACGACATCGGCCTGGGAGCGGCGGATGGACTCGAGCTTGTCTTCGAGGAGAGAAGCAGAAACCTCGGGGTGGGAGACCGAAAAAAAACCGGCAAACCCGCAGCAGGCATCTGAGTCTTCCATTTCCCTGATTTTCTTGCCCAGCGCAACCTCCAGGGCTTCCCTCGAATCCTTGACCGCTCCGAGGACATGCTTATGATGGCAGGAATCGTGATAGGTAACGGCTAACGCAGCCGACCCATGATGAAGGAGCGCTTCGAGCTCTGCCCTGGCCGATTTCAGGATAAACTGGCTGAGCGGCATCACAGTCTCAGCCAAGCCTTTGGCCCTCCCGGTCCCCAGAATCTCCGGCCCCAGATATTTCAGCATAGAGGCGCAAGTCGGGCAGAGAGTGAGCACATGCTCAACATCCCGAATGTCTTCCAAAACCTCCTCAAAAGCCCTGGACGCAGCGTTTCGGAAGCCGGCGTTGGCCGCGGGAAAACCGCAGCAAAAAGGCCCGGCCAGCCGGGCCTCACGACCAAGTTTGGCTAGCACCCTGAGCGCTGCCTCCCCGGCCTCAGGATAAAAATACTCGACAAGACAGCCGCCGAAGACGATGACCTTCGCCCCTCGCCTGTTTATGTTGGAAAGCTTGACGTTTTTCTTCACCCTTTCTGACAACGACAAGCCGGCCGGCGCTGGGAGGGCTCGATGACGGTCGTACTTCCTGAGAGGCCAGGGCAGCGGGCGGCTGAAGTCGTCTTCCCCGGCAATGACCGGCCTTGCCGCGCGCGCCGCAGAAAAGAGTCTCCTCCAAATAGCACGCTCAGCCGTGGCACTCTCAAAGATCAGTCGCTTCAAGAGAGGCTTTCCGAGCTCCTGGTTAAGACGCTCCCTAAGGCTGATGATCAGGCCGGCGATCGGGATTTTGACAGCGCAGAAAGACTCGCAGCGGTGGCAGCCGAGGCAGAAGTCCTCAAGCTCCCGCGATTCCTTGAGTCCATGCACCCAGGCTGTGAGCAGAGTCCCGATGCCGCCCATGTAGATGTGGCCGTACCTCTTCCCGCCCACCATCTGGTAGACGGGGCAGACGTTCAAGCAGGCCGAACATTTGATGCAGCGGAGGGTTTGCCTGAAAACAGGCTCGGCCAAGATCTCCAAGCGGTGATTGTCGAGGAGAATGATGTCGAGCGGATTCTCGGGAGAAGGCGTTAGAAAGGAAACATAGCTTGTGATGGCCTGGCCGGTGGCGTTCGGCGGGAGGAGCTTGAGAAGCAAGAGAGCATCCTCGACTCTCGGCAAGACCTTCTCGATGCTGGCCAGCACGATGCGCACAGGCGGCATGGCTGAGACAAGGCGGCCGTTTCCTTCGTTTGTGACAAGCATGACGGAGCCGCTTTCGGCCACAAGCGCGTTCGCTCCGATAAGGCCGGCGCGTGCCCGGCCGATATCCCGGCGCAACTCCTCCCTGGCCAGCCGAACGAGAGAAGGAATGTCGCCAGGCACTTCTTTTTTCAGTTTCTTAGAAAAAAGAAGGGCCACGTCTTCCCGGGTAAGATGGATGGCGGGCATAACCATGTGGGTGGGTGTCTCTGAGGCAAGCTGCACAATCCACTCGCCCAGGTCTGTCTCCCTGACCTCGATGCCGTTCTCTGTCAGAAAAGCATTGAGCCCGGTCTCTTCACTGACCATGGATTTGCTCTTGACAAGATAGTTCGCCCGGCTCCGCTTCAATATTTCCAGCACCAGCTTATTGGCATCGAGGCCGCTCCGAGCCCGGTGGACTCTCGCTCGTTTTTTACGGGCTTGCGTCTCGAAGAGCTCCAGCCATTTTTCAAGGTTTTCCAGGGTTTCGTCCTTGACCCGGGTGAGGTCGTCACGCCGGGCTTCAAAATCCATGCCGGCGAGGGCCGCTTTTCTTTTCTGAAGATAGCTCTCAGCAAATTTCTTCAGGACGGTCTTCATGCGAGGGTCAATCTTTTTCATCGGAAGGAGACATTGAGCCGTCGACAAGCAGGATGACGAGCCGGCCCGGGCCGTGGACGCCGAGAAAGAGCTCGCCCTCGATGTCCGCGGTCCGGCTTGGGCCAGTGACGAGCGAGACTTGAGGCGAGGGAAGGTCTCCGCGGCCAAGATGACAGCGGATCGTCTCGGCAAGGGCATCGAGCTCTGGGACGATGTTCGAGACCGGCAAAAGACACAAACAAATCGAGGGGAATGTCCAGGCCAGCCGCTCATCATCGTCCCTGTCAAAGTGGACGAGAGTGCCGGTTGCAGCGACGCCGCAGTCGGCCCGGACCAGGCTGACCTCGACTTTCGTCCAGTCGTCTTTATCTTTAGGCGTTAAGGAGGAAAGCCCGGCTGCCTCTTTAAAATGCTCGATGACATCACGCGAAACCACAACCCGTCCCGAGGTGATTTGGGCGGCGAAACCGGCAACATAGGCCATGGCTTCTTCGACGCTTTTGAATTCTTTAACTTCTGCGCCAGCCGCCTCGGCCTTTAAGATAAAGCCGTCCGGATGAATGGCCCTCACCATCGCTTGGCCTTCTCCGGTTCCATGCTCCTGAAGTCGAGGCCGAGCTCAAAGGCGCCGAAACGATAGAGGCAGATTTCCCTGAGGGAAGAGAGATGATGGAGGGCTTCAGAAAGCGACTGATGGCCGACAGCCCAGGCGCCTCCGCCCCTGACGACGACAACTTTGTAATCATGAAGCAACCGGACAAGCTCATCCAACCCGGTCCGGGCAGGAACCACAGGGATGACAAGATAAAGAAAACTTCCTTCGGCGTCGATCGGCACGACCCGGCTCACCGGTCCCTCGTGTCCTGGCAATTCCCAGTGTGAATGAGCCTCTGCCTCTGGAACGAAGCAGTGGATGATTGTCTGGAAATCGCTGGCCGCGTAAATCTGTTTGTGGAGCCGAAGCTCTGCCGAATCTGCGTCTCTCGTCTCCAACGGAACCTCAAGGAGAGGCCCGCCGATTTCGTAGGGCATGGACCCCTTGGGGGCGTAGAGCAGGCTGTTCACCCCGCGGACCGATATCGATCCCGTATGGAAGGGCGAGAGGCGGGACTCGAAGATTCTCGCTCCTGTTTTGCGAAACTCGCGCAGGATTTCTTTTTCCTCCAGAAAATCGCAAGCCTCGTCATCGTTGATCGTGTAAGCCGGCGGCTCGTAGGCGAAAAAGGAATCCGGCCCGGAATCGATCATGCGGCGCAGCTTGTCCACGTCAACGCCAACTCGGCGGAGAAGCCTGACAACATAACCGGCATTGTTGGCGATGCAGGCCAGAAAAAAAGCTTCCGTGAGCGTCCGGCCGCAGGTGAATGTCCCATGAGTCTGAATAACTGCAGCCGGATGACGGGCCAGCCGGTCAGGAATGATCCTGGCCATCTCGGCCGATCCGCTCGGCACCTCAACCCAATCCACGGGCACGACGCCCAGGTAATAATAGCCGAGGGGATCGACCGGAATAAACGGCGCCGGCTGGTTCGGCTTGTCCTCGTCGTCGAGGGTGACGATGGTCAGGTCCTTGGTGTGGGCATGGATGGAAGCGGCCACGCCTTCGAGGCTCAGAATCCGGGCGTGGATGTCGGTTTCCGAGGAGGCTTTGTAGTAGCCAAAGTCTGTCTCTGTAGGTGAGAGAAAACAGATCTGGCTTGAGTCGAGGTCCCCTTTCTGAGAACCTGTGGCCGTGATAACGATCCACTCGTTCCCGGCTTCATCCCTGTGCCGGATAGCCATGTTTCCGCTGTGACTGTCTTGGATGTCGTGGAGAAGCGAGGCCCGGCCGACGGCGTGGAAGAGCCGCAGGACATCCTCGCTCGTCTTCCAGGTTTTTTTGCTCATGGCTGGCGCCTCCTGATTCTCAAAGACTCAATTAACCCTGGAGCTGGTCTTCCCTCTTCATCCCAGCCCCGGGCTCGGTAATAGTCGCTGCGCAACCGGTCGATCGCCTCGGGAGGAATGACCCGCTCCTCGCCCGCGACAACAATCGGCTCTCGGCTGAACCGTTCAGGCAGAGTGTCGTCAGCCGCCGTCATCCCGGCATCGATGTTGAAAAGCCTTTCGAGCGCAGCCACACGATTGGCCACCTCTTCGAGAACGGCCGTGGAAAAATCGAGCCCGGTGACACCGCTCGCCATCCGCGCCCAAGGGTCAAGGGAAAAAGCGAACCCGGTAAACCGGCAAACGCCCAGGCTGTCCTGAAGAATGCCGAGGTTGTGCATGTTGCGGATGCTCATCGGCGACTGAAGAAGGCTGAACCGGGGAATCTCTTTAGCCCCGCCGAAAAAGGCCAGCGAAACGGCGTACCCGCCTTTAAGGTGGCAGGCGCCCGTGGGCGAGGTCATGTAGCCGAGCGCCTGAGTGAAAGAGGCGCGCGGCTCGTAAGCGGGGATTTCCTGCTTCTTGACGGTCATCGAAAGCTCGGGATGCGAGAAAGCGCTGGCCAGACGAAACGAGCCTTCGGCCATAAGATCGCCAAAGCCCTGGCGACCTGCGGTGCGCCGCACCATCTCCTCCAGAATCCGGCTGTTGCCAAAATGAAGGTCAAGACCATCAGTATCCTTGGCCGTCAAGATTCCCTTTTCATAGAGCTCCATGACGCAGGCCAGGGTCCCGCCGAAAGAAATCGTATCCAGCCCGAGCTCGTTGCAGGCATAATTCGCCAGGGCGATGGCCTCCAGGTCATAAATCGCGCAATCCGGGCCCATCATCACTGTCGTCTCATACTCGGGCCCTTCCCCTCTTTTGTCGCTCACGCGCGTGTGCCGCTGGCAAGCAATCGGGCAGAGATAGCAGCCGGCCGCTCTCTCCAGCAGCTTTTTGGCGAGCGTCTCTCCTGAGATCCTTTCCACATCTTCATCCAGGTGGAGGTTATCCTGGAAGTTGCGGTGAGGCAGCATGTCGATCAAGTCGATGAGCTCGACGAGGCCAAGCGTCCCTAACTCCTTGAGCAACCGTTTAGTTGCCGGAGCCTGCTTTAAAAGGTAATAGGCCTGCTCAGCTCCCGAACGGTATTTTTCTTTATCCTTGATTTCAGTTTTTTCCCGGCCGCTGACCCGGACGGCTTTCAGGTTTTTGCTCCCCCAGACGGCTCCCGCGCCGCTGCGGCCATACGCTCTGTTCTTGTCATTCATGACCGCCGCAAACCGGACCTTGTTCTCCCCGGCCGGCCCTATGCAGAGGACGCGTCTCCGCAAGCCGGCGGCCTGGCCCTCGGCCAAGGCACTGACTGTATGATGGACATCGAGGCCCCAGAGGTCGCCGGCTGGGAGAATCTCCGCTTGCTCTGGCGTGATCTCGAGGACGACAGGCGCAGCGGCTTTGCCCCGGATAACGAGGACATCGTAACCCGAGGCTTTGAAGGCCGGCGCCCAGGTCCCGCCGCAGTTCGAGCTTCCGATCATTCCTGTGAGCGGCGATTTAAAAACCATGTGGCCGCGGCCGGCTGTGGGGGCGTTTGTCCCTAAGAGAGGCGACGTGGCGATAACGAGGACATTGTCCGGACTCAGGGGGTCACAGGCCGGGTCAATCCTGTCGTAAAAAATCCTGGCAGCCAACCCCCGTCCTCCCAGATAATCATGAACGTCAGAGGCATCGAGCGGAACGCGCTCAATCCTGCCTCTGGAAAGGTCAACCTCCAGGACCTTTCCGTGGTATCCGCTGGGGAAAGCACTCAAACGGCTACCCTCCGCCGATGAAAGGGAATATCGCAATGACGTCTCCGTTTTCGAGCGCGGCGTCAAGGCCGCCCGAGTTTTGGACCGGTACCCCGTTCTTCATGATGACGATATGCGGGCTGAGCGATTCTTCTTTGCCAAAAACGGCTTTGTGACGCTCAGCAGAGTCACAAAGGGAGCCCAAGAGCTGCCGCAATCGCGCCCCCTCGGGAAGGGCAATTATTTTCTCTCGCGATTGGAAAAGGTCCCGGAAATAGGCGAGGAATTTTACTTTTATGTGCATGGCCTTGGGGCTTCCTTTTGAGTTCTTTCCCGGGTCTCTCTGCTATTCCGGGTCCAATCGATGATTGTTCTCAGGAGTGAGGACAGGCTTCTGTTTTGATTTATATCAACGATGCTAACCCGATTTGGACCGATCAAAGCAAGAACATCAGGGAGGACGGAATGCCTCGCGACGAGGAGAAGCCCAAGCGACGGCTTTTTTAGCGCCAGGGAAAGAGCCGGCCAAAGTCCTTCTCCGCGGATTTCGAGCGGCCCCACTTCGTCGACGATAAGGAAATTTTTTCGGTCACAACCAAGAATTTTTTGTTTCGCTCTGTTCAGGGCCCGAGGAATGATAAAATAAGGACCAATCTTTGACCAGGTTTTCTTTCCCGTCTTCCTGAGAAACGGAATCGCCTTTTCTGTTTTAAGGTCAAAAAGGTCATACCTGGCTGTTTCCCCTTTCTTGAGAGCAACCAAGCTCAAGAAGCCATCCGCTCGGACGCCGCGTCTTTTTAGTTCCTTGACAAGGTTCTTGAGCAGGCTCGTTTTACCCGAATGAACCGGACCTGTCAGCACCAGGATCATGGTCCAAAGATAAAATAAGTCAGCCGGCGAGTCAACGTCAACTCGTCGGCAGGGTGTCCGTTCGACGGAAATTGGGTTTCAGGGGGCCAATTCTTTAAGTTAAGACGGTTAAATCTACCGGACTGCTACCTGCGATTCTCGGCTCGTGAAAGCGAGAGAAGTTCCCGTCGGAGCGTTAGCGGTGATTCCCGCCAAAGAAATCCTCGTCTCGCCCTGGCTCGCTGCATCAAACACAAGGATGGCCAGGTTTCCCCCACCCTTGAACCCGCGGCTCGGCTGAGGGCTGGAAAAGCCCAGCGTGCAGCTCCCTTCGGCAATGCTCTTTAAGAACGGGACCTTATCCCCCAGCTGCCTCACAAACCCTCCCTCGATAACATCCCTGAGTTTGATGATTTGAGGGTTGAAGCTCAGGTTCAGGGAGAAATGGCCAATCTCCTGCTGGCTCCTGATGTTGATGCTGACGCGGAATTCCCGGCCCTGAGGAATCTCCAGGTTGGCCGGGTCGAGAGAGACGATGTTGTCTCCTGCTGCTTCCCGCCTCGCTTCAGGTATCTCTTCTTCCTCTCCAGCTCTTCTCATTATTTCTTCTGCTGTCAAGGCCATTGTTTCTTCCAATCCTCTCTCTGCTCTTGCCGGGCTGGAAACGCCTTCAAGCTGGATCCAGACAGGCCTATCGTCTGCCGCCGTCCGGGGAACCGTCCGGATGATGTAGGGCGTGATGGTCAGGATCACGTCCGACTGCTCGATGGTCTGGTCAGTTGCTGCAAACAGGTGGCCCAGGACAGGGATGCTCTTCAAGCCGGCAATACCTCTCAGCGTCTTTCTCTCCTCGTCCCTGAGCAAACCGGCCAGAAGGTTTGTCTCTCCGTCTCTCAGGCGGATCGTGTTCTTTATTTCCCTTGTGGAGATGATGGGGATGTTGGCATAGCCTGTGCCGGCAAGCGACCTGATTTTCAATTCAACCTCCAGCGTGACTTCTTTCTCCAGGTGGATCTTCGGCTTCATTTTTATGTCCAGGCCGACCTCCTCGAAAGTAAACGAGGTCACAGGCTGCTGACTGACTCCTCCAGCCGCGATCGGCGTGAAGGTCGTCTGGGGAATAGGGACCCTCTGCCCAACCATGGTCGTGATCTCTTCGTCGGCGACGCCTCTCAGCCTCGGCTGAGCCAGGATCTTGGTGTCAACATCAGATTCTAAGAACCGGATCAGGGCGGAAGGGAGAGAAATCTGATAGCTTGAGCCGGCGCCAAGGTCAATTTCTCCCAAATTGTACCACCCCTCATCCGCGGTGGCGCCAGGGCCGGCGTAGCGGAGCCCAAACAAAGCCTGATCGAGGTCCAACCCGATCTGCCGCAATTTTTGCCGGGAGACTTCCATGATCTCCAGGTCGATGATGACCTCCCCCTTAGGCTTGTCCCATTTTCTGATCAGGTCGGCGGCGAGCTCGAGGTTAGCCGGCGTGTCCCTGATGGTGATCGTGTTGAGGTTTTTCTCGACAAAAATATTGGGAGCCCGGTACTGGGTCCGCAGCATCTGCGTCAAGGCAGCAAAGATATCCTGGGCATTCAGGTTGGAAAGATAAAAAACCTTGATGGCGTTCTGCTCGTACTGGAGCCTCTTAACGGGCTGGTCGGGCACGATGATCACAGTTCTCTCGTCAATAACCCGGTAGAAGTTCTTGCTGGCCAGGCAGAGGTAACTGATCGCCTCCTCGAATTCCTTTCCGGAGAGGTCAATCGTAATAGGCATGTCCCTAAACAGCTCGTCGAAGATGATGTTCACCCGGGCATGCTTGGCCAGCGCCTGGAAGATCGATCGCAGGCTGGCTTCTATGAATTTGAGCTCGATTTTTTCCCGGCTGACGTTGAGTTTCACCGGGTGTTCCAATTTCACCGGCTCAGGTTCCTCACTCAGAACCGGCTTTTGGAGGAAGCGCCTCATCTCCTCGGCGATGGCCCTGTTCCGGGGGTCGTAGGCGAGGGCTTTCTCGTAAGCCTTAAAAGCTCCATCCTTGTCGCCCTGGGCAACAAGTCTTCGCGCTTCCTGGAGTTGAGAGAGGCTTGCCGAAAACCTGGCTCTCGCCAGGGCCAGTTTGAAGGCGTATACACGGGGATTCTCTTGAAGGGCCTGTTCATAATACCGAATGGCCTCATCCCATTCTTTGTTCATCTCGGCTTGGCTTCCGAGCTTGTAGTAATGCTGGCCGAAGCTCACGCATCCCCATAAAGATAAGGCTATAATGATGACCAGCCAGGGCTTTATTCTCATCCTCATTCTCCTTCTAAGGAAAATTTCCTGGTCGTGGAATCCGGCATGATGACCTCAATCTCTGTCGGCGAGATCCCGCCGACCCGAACGCCCTCACTCAGGACTTCACCCTCGGCGACGGCCATAGCTTTCCCTTCGAAGATGATCAGCGCGATTATTTTTTTAGGCGACTCGATGAAGCCGATATAACGGATGTTGACGATTAAGGTGGGCCGTCCTTCCTTTCCGTAAAAGGTTTCAGACTCATTCTGGCTGACGTTCTGCTGAACATCAAGGGGAATTGGAGAATGAAAACGGGCGCGCGGTGCGAAGATATTCCTTTGGGGAGGGCCGGCCTCCGTCTTCTTGGATTGGAGGAGGTCCATCCGGATGAGGCTCTTGGCCTCTCCCTTTAGCGGAGTGTCGCTGGCAACTTCCTGAACAACCGCGGGGAGTGGAAAGCTTGAGATCAAGGACAAAAATGCGGCCAGCGACAACGCTTTAAAAATTCTCATGATACCCTGCCAAGTTGATCCTTAGCTCTAACGCACTGCCCTCTCCGCTGATTTTCGAGAAATCGATCTTTTCTAACATCAGAAACTTAGGAAATTGTTCGACAGCCTCCAGGAATTTTTTGAGGACGACGTATGAACCCGTAAAGGTAAAGCTCGCGCTTGTTTTTTTGACCACGCCCTCTTCCAGGTTGGCATATTCATACCGGATCGACTGAGCGCTGACGCCGGACTGGGCAAGAATCTTTTGAAGGTCAAGACGAAGTTGGTTAATCCCCTCCTCTTCTTTGTAGAAATAAGACTCTTTTAGTTCTTCGATATCGCGGAAGGCCCCTTCCCACCTGGCCCACTCCGCCGCTCCCGAAGCCCGCTTCGTTTCCAGCTCGGCCAGCGCTTTTTCTCTCGCCTCTAAGCTGTTCTGAAGCCGGAAATAGCTCCGCCGCTGCCCCAGAGAAACGAGCAGCATAAATGCCAAGGATAAAAGGGCGAGAAGACTGAGCAGGCGGACTCGGTTCTTCTCGCGCTCGTCGAGTTGATTATAGAGTTCTTTCATAGCTCACTGAGATCTCCAAGATCAGCTGTCCCTGGGGATTCGTGTCCTCGTTCTCTACCCGGATCTGGCTGAAGTTCAAAGACTGGAGTTTATCGACCAGGGCCAGGAGGTCATCCAGGCCGGCCGAGACGACTTTGAAGCGCATCTGAATTTTCTTGTTGTCCACGAGCGTCGGACTCAGAGACAGGATGTAGCTTGAGTCAGGAAGGCACTCTTCAAGCTTGGAGAAAAATTCCGTCCAGGAAAAGCTCTTTTTCAGGATGATGCTGTTTACCAAGTCGATCTTTTCCTTGTCTTTTTTCAAGGCTTCCTGGACTCTGGAAGAAAGCCTCTTTTCTTCTCTCTGGGCTGTCGAGACCGAGGCCTCGATGTTGTTCAGGGCTTCTCTCGCCTCTCTTGCTTTAAAATAGTAGCGGACAAACAGTTGCCCGGAGAAAAGAACAGATACAAGAAGACCCAACCCAAGCAAAGCCGAGAGAAGATAGAAAAACCTTCGATTGCGCAGGGGATGAGCGGCCAGATTCAGAGAAATCTTCTTCATTAGACCTGACCAAACAGGGGTGCCAGAAGCGCCTGGTCGACGGTGTTCGCTCCGGCGAGCCAGGGCGAATCGACAAGCTTGACCGGTAAAGGCAGGCGCGATTCGAGCTCGGAAAGGATGCTTTTCAGGAATTCCGCCGATCTCGAGCGAACCCAGAGGGCATTCGGGCTCCGCTTTTCTCTGTCTTCGAGGAAGTGGACCGTGTTTTCAATTTCGGTGACGATATTCTCGATCGTGTGTCTCTCCGGAATGAGGCCGGACCTCGCGGCCGGAAAAGTCTTAAGCCGGAAGAGAGTGAGCTCCGCGTCCGCCACAGCCGCTAGGCTCACCGAGTCATCCTCGATATTGACCAGGATAAAACTCCTTTCTTGAGCCCAGTTGAGAAGGTTGAGAAGGCTCAGGGTAGGAGAAGAAACCATGCCGACTTTCACTCCCGCTGACGCAAACAGGTCTTCATACTCCTGGAGAACAGCCGACCGGGCCATGGAAACGAGGACCTTGGGCGAGGCGTTGGCGTTGGACTTCATGATCTGGTAGGATAACCGGACATCGTCGGGAAGAAGGGGCAGCTGCTTCTTGGCCCGCCAGCGGAAGAGTTTCAGTCTTTCCCTCTCTGATGAAGGGAGGGAGTCAAAGGCAAAAATGAAAACCTTCAGGCAGGGTTCGGGCAACAAACAGGCTGCGTTATCTCCCGAATAATGGAGCTTGGCAAGCCCCTCTTTAAGGACTGCGGCAAGGGAAGCAGGTTGTTTGATGTTCGGTTTGTCGAAGTGCGGCTCGACGAGGCCAGAGGCCAGAGGAAGATAAGCGCGGTGCCTGATTTTCTTCTCGCTCACCGATACGTTGATCCCGCTGAAGGCCGAAGCAGACACCTGAAAAACGACAGACGGCAAAGGTTGGGCCATAAAAAAAGCCCTGATTCTCTTGATCCAAGCACCGCTTCTCTCTGAAGCGTTCGTCGTTTTCACGGCCCGCCTATTCTACAAAGGTCACCTTGTTCAGCTCTTTCAGGCTGGTGACGCCTCGCAGGACTTTGTCTAAACCGACCTCTCGCAAAAAAATGATGCCTTCTTCCTTGGCCCTTTTTTTCACCTCAGAAAGGGGTTTCCTCTCCAAGATCATCTCGCGGATGACGTCGGACAGTTCGAGGAGCTCAGCGATGGCGGTGCGTCCCTGGTAGCCGGTAAAATTGCAATCCGAGCAGCCGCGGGCTTCAAAAAACACTTGATCCTGGTACGCTGACGGGTCCAGACCAGATTCGAGGAGCTGACCCTTCTGGTACTTGACCGCTCCCTTGCATTTCGGGCAGAGGACTCTCACCAAGCGCTGGGCCAGGATACAGTTCAGAGCTGAAATGAAGCTGTAGGGATCGACCTGCATGTGGAGGAATCGTCCGATGACGTCAAAGACGTTGTTGGCGTGAACAGTGGTAAAAACAAGGTGACCCGTCAAAGCCGACTGGATGGCGATCTGAGCCGTCTCCGGGTCTCTGATCTCGCCGACCATGATCTTGTCCGGGTCGTGCCTGAGGATGGACCTCAGTCCCCGGGCGAAGGTCAACCCTTTTTTTTCGTTTACAGGGATCTGTGTGATGCCTTCGATCTGGTACTCTACCGGGTCCTCGATGGTGATGATCTTATCCTCGGGCGACTTGATCTCGGTCAGGGCCGCGTAGAGGGTCGTCGTCTTGCCGCTTCCCGTGGGGCCGGTGACGAGAATCATGCCGTAAGGCTGAGTGATGTAGCGCCGGAATTTTCTGAGGACCTCGTCTGAGAACCCGAGCAGGTCAAGCCTCAACTCCGAAATTGCTTCGGTGATCATCTCCTTGTCTAAAATCCGGATGACCGCGTCTTCGCCGTAAATGCTGGGCATGATGGAGACGCGAAAGTCGATCGTCTTGTCCTTGATCTTGAGGCGGAACCGCCCATCCTGGGGGACGCGGCGCTCGGCAATATCGAGGTCGGACATCACTTTAATCCGGGAGATGATCGGCGACTGAAATTTCTTGTCGATCGGTTCCAAGGCTTCGTTGAGGACGCCGTCGATTCGGTATTTGATCTTGACCCCGTCATCGCGGGATTCAACGTGGACGTCGCTGGCTCTCTTCTGGACGGCGGTGAAGATAATCGTGTTGACGAGCTTGATGATGGAGCCATCCTGATCGGCCAGCTTCTCAAGAGATATGACTTCTTCCTCTTCTCCCCCATCTTTCTCGACAACCTGGACGATGAACCCTTCCGTCGCATCCTTGAGAACCTGGAGAGCTGTTTCACTCTTGCGGAGAGCTTCCTGGATGGCCCGCCTTGATGCCGCGCAGACCTCAACTTTTTTGCCCATTAAAGATTCGACAGCGTCGATCGTTCCAATGTCAGAGGGGTCAGCAATAGCAATCTTCAGCCGATCATCCTTTTCTTCGAGCGGAATGAAGTTGGCCCTGTACAGGAATTCCGGAGGGAAGGACTGGACAAGGTCACGGTTCAAGGGCGTCGTTGAAAGGTCGATGTAGGGAACGTGGTATCTTTCTGCCAGCTTCCTGGTTTCTGTTTCTTCGGCCGGGGGAATCTTTTTGGCTTCGTTTTTATCCATTTCTATCTCGTTATCCTGATGATGTTAAAGATAGGGAGATAAACGGCCAAGAGCATCATGGCCACGACAAGCCCCATGAAGATGATGACGACCGGCTCGATCAAGGAAACAAGCGTGTTGATCTTCGCTTGAATCCTGTCATCATAGACATCGGCCACTTCCCGCAGCATGCCGTGCAGGTTGGCCGACGTCTCGCCGATGCGGATCATGTCGATGGCCAGAAAGCTGAAAAAGCCCGTCCGGTTAAGGGAGTCGGACAAGCTCTGGCCGTTCCTGATGTCGTCGGCAACAGTCTTCGTCTTCCGGACAAGATGCTTATTGGGAATGGCCTGGCAGGCAATCGGAACGGCCGGGAGAAGAGAGATTCCCGCTTCAAGCAGAAGGCCGAGGGTCCGGCTGAAAAGGGAGATCGCCGTTTCGGTCCAGACCTGCCGGGCGTAGGGAATTTTCAGCTTCAGCTTCTCCAGAAAAAGCCCAACTGTCTCGTTTTTCCTCAGCCGAAAAAGAGCCAGGACTGAAGCCGAGACCAAAACCAGGAGATAGGGCGTCAGGTTCTTCAACGCCGTTGCCAGCCCGACAAGAAAACGGGTGATGGCAGGAAGCTGGGCCTCGAAATCTGCATAAAACGCGGAAAAGCGGGGCAGGATGAAATTAATCAGGATGGCCATCAGGATGGCAGAAAAAACAACGAGCAACGTCGGATAGACGAGCGCGGCTCTGATTCTTGATTTTGTCCCGGCAATGACCTTGGCATAGTCGATGTACCGGGCGATGGCGGTGGGCAAGCTGCCGCTCTGTTCTCCGGCCATGAGGGAAGCCGTGTAGACACGGCCAAAATCCTTTTCGTACGGGGAGAAAGCCTCTGAGAGAGCTTTGCCGCTGCGGATGTCCGCGTCCACCTTTGTCAACAGTTCTTTAAGATGAAGGTTCTTGGTCCGGCTGGTGACAAGCTCAAGACTTTTAAGGACAGGATAGCCCGCCCTGAGGAGAGCCATGAGCTCTTGGTTGAACATGATAAAATCTTTGTCTTTGATCTTTTTTTCAAAGGCCAGGGAAGGGAGCGCCGCCTTCTTCCAGTCCTTCCTGACTGAAAGAACACAGTAGCCTTCAGACTCAAAGTGCCTCCGGCATTCTTCGGCCGATGACGCGAGGAAAGACTGCATGAGATGGCGGCCATCTTCTGCGGCAATTCGGCAGATAAAATAAGGCATCGCGTACGTATTCACCGTCAATATTAGGTTATCCTGTCTGTTTTGTCAAACAAAGGCAGCCGGCGACACACGCCGCTGCGCCCGATCCCGCTTTACCTCTCTTTTCGCAGAGCCTTCCCCCTTTTAGTTGTCCCGTCTCGCAAATCTCTTTCCAAAGTCCTCAGCAAAGACGGGACACTTCCAGGGGGGAGTCAAGCTCCCCCCTCGGCGCTTCGCTCCGCTCCGCTGACCCCCTGAGGGGAACGACGCCGTCCCCCTCAAACTCCCCCGCGGTGGCGCGTCTTTACGGATAGTTTCTAAAGTGAGGTTATTCCTGAGACGCACCACTATTTAGTCTGCTCCGACCCGTCAAAGTTGACAAAAAACTCGGAAAGCTATATTTTTTAATAAGTGAAAAAAGTGTTTTCGAGGGGATTTACCGCCGTGCTGCTGGTCCTGACAGTCTCTTTGTCCGTTTCGCACGAGAGTTTTGTTCTCACTGGCGGCTCCCGCCTGGCTGGGATGACCTCGGCCGTCCAAGAGTTTCCCGCCAAGAAGCCGAGGTATGATTACATGAGCATGTTCTATTCCCGAAACACCAAGCCCCTGGGCCTCAAAGAAGACCTGGCCCTCAAGAGGTTGATGAGCCAGCCGGCGGTCAAATGGGCCATAAGGACCGGGGTCGGCCATATTCTTGACTAACATGAAGGGGGAAAATTTTTTTGCTCTGCCTGATTCAATTTTTTGGATTTCCTGTTCATGAATAAACGGGTTTATCTGATCATCGCCCTCCTTGCCGTGCTGGTAGCGCTCGGCGGAATAAACATATACAAGAAAATAGCCTGGAAAGAGCCGACTGACGGGGTCGCATGGAAAATGAAAGACGGCCGGCTCACGGCCATCAGCGTCGAGCCGAATAGCCCCGGATACCTGGCGGGTATCAAAAAGGGAGACATCCTCTATTCCATCAACGACATCCCCATCCAGAGCCAGGTCGATATTGCAAAGAGCCACTGGGTCGCCGAGGCCACGGCGCAAAAACTCAAATACCAGATTGCCCGGGCAGGAGAGCTTCTCCACCCTTCTCTTTTCATCGCCCAGAAAAAAACTCACCTTGTATATTTTTATCTTGCCCTGATCGGCCTGACAACCCTGGCCATCGGTGTCATCGTCTTCTTCAGCTCTAAAAAAACGCTGTCCATGCCCTATCTTTATTTCTACCTCCTCTGCCTGATCCTCTATTCCTTCTACACATTCTCGCCGACGGGGAAAATGGACGTGTTGGACAGCCTTTTCTACTGGCTGGATGAAGTCGCTTTTCTTGTCTTCCCCCCTCTGCTCCTCCATTTTTTCCTGATCTTTCCTCAGCGGAAAAGATTGATAAAAAGAAACCCCAGGCTGATTTATTTTCTCTATGCACCCGCTCTTGTCCTCGGGCTCGTCACTCTGACACTCCATCTGCCGTTATTCATGAACTTGAGTGACTCTCTCATCTTTTCCCTCTACACCATCCTGGAAAGGCTGGAAATCCTTCATTTTTCCCTGTTTACTCTGATTACCCTCATGACGATCTACCACAGCTTAACCCGGCCGCCGAGCCTGATCGCCAAAAAACAGCTTCGCTGGATTTTCACGGGACTCGGAATCGGGATGGTCCCCTTTACCGCTTTCTACGCCCTTCCTTATTTTCTCGGACTGATTCCTCCCCGGTTCGGAGAATTGACGCTTCTGCTCCAGGCCCTGATTCCTCTGACTTTTGCCTATTCCGTTTCCAGATACAAGCTGATGGATTTTGAAGTCCTCCTCAAGAAGGCGGCAACTCTTATTTTTTCTTATTTCGCGCTCGCTTCTCTCTACGTTATCCTGAGTTCCCAGACGCAAGTCTTTTCCGAAGACAAGCTGAACGTCCTCGTCCTCGGTATCTTGGCCATGATTTTAGGGGCAACGTTGTTCACGCCGCTGAAAAAGCTGTTCTCCGCCATTTTAGACAGATTCTTTTACCGGCGGAGCTACAAATACCGGAAGACCTTGCTCGTCATCAGCCGGGAACTCAGCCGTGAAAGAAACCTGGAAAGGCTTTCCCATTCTCTGCTCGACCTGATTGCCAACGCTCTTTCCCTAAAAAACCTGGCCCTCCTCCTTCCGGCCGAGGAGGAGAGCCGAACCTTCCATGTCGTCAGCTCAAAAGGCGAATCTTTCGACCTCCCGCCGCAGGTCGCTTTTGACCCGTCTTTTTTCCAGAGCCTGAAAGAAAACGACACCATCTCTTTTTATTCTCTTTCAGAACGCCGGGAAATCCCCCGACCCCAGAATTCTCCCGCGCTGGCTTTTTTCCATTATCTCCCCCTGAAGGTCGAGGAGAAGCTCATCGGCTGTCTGGCCATGGGAAAAAAGGTGGATAACTCTTTCCTCAACAGCGAAGATTGGGAACTCCTGACGACGATCTCATCGCCCGTGGCCCTGGCTCTTGAAAACGCCGCTCTTTACAACCAAGCGAGCGTCAGGACAATGGAGCTGGAGAGGCTCAAAGATTACAGCGAGAACATCATCGAAAGCCTGACCGTCGGAGTGGCTGTCCTTGACCAGAAGGGAGAGATCATCGGTTGGAACCGAGTCTTAGAGGGAATTTTTTCGAAAACAAAACAGCAGGTCCTCGGCCGGGGGTTGCAGGACATCCTCGGGCCGAAAAACACACTCTCTCTTTTTCCTCCCGACACCCAGCAAGATTTCCGTCTGCTGAGCGAGATCACTCTGGAGATACCGGGGGGAGGAAACAAAATTTTTGACATCGCCAAGACTCCCCTCCTGGATAACAAGATGATGCCCTACGGGACGATTATCGTCTTCGAAGACATCACCGAGAAAATTCATCTCCAGCAACAGTTAGTGACCTCGGAAAAGCTGGCCTCCATCGGGCTGCTTTCCGCCGGCGTGGCCCATGAGATCAACACGCCGCTGACCGGAATCTCCAGCTACATCCAGATGCTCCAGAAAAAGCTGGGCGACACTCATTACACCAAGATTCTGGAAAAAATCGAGGCCCAGACCGAACGGGTTTCTAAGATCGTCAAGAATCTCCTGAACTTCGCTCGAAACCCCTCGGACACAGCGTTCCACAAGGTCAACATCATCGACGGCCTCCAGGAGATCATCTCGCTCATCGACTACAAGTTGAAGGCGATGAACATCAAACTGGAGCTGAACCTCCAGCCGGTCAAGCTTATCTGGGGCCAGGGCGAGAGGCTGCTGCAGGTTTTTATCAACATCATCCTTAACGCCATCGACGCCATGCCCCACGGGGGGACCCTCAGGATCGAGACCTCCGAGACTGCGAGCGAGGTCATGATCAAAATTGCCGACACCGGCACCGGGATCAAGAAGCAACACCTGCCTCACATCTTTGACCCATTCTTCACGACCAAAGGGATCGGCAAAGGCACGGGCCTGGGCCTTTCAATAAGCTATGCCATCATCAAGGAGCATGAAGGCCGTATCACGGTGGAGAGTGAGGTCGGCAAAGGCTCTTGTTTTGCCATCTTCATTCCTGTCAACCTGGGCCTGAAAAAAGCGGGACAGAAAACGACTTATGTTAGACATTAGCCATGGCTGATAAAGGAATAATCCATGTTGTCGACGACGAACCCATCATCCATGAGGTCTTGAGCCAGCTCCTGACCTCCGAGGGCTACGAAGTGGAATTGTCCTCCTCGGGCGAGGAGGCTTTAGAAAAACATTCTTCTCAGGCTTATGACCTCATCCTACTCGACCTGCTGATGCCGGGCCTGGACGGGATCGACGTCCTTAAAGGGATCAAAAAGATCGACCCCCAGGCCGTTATCATCATCATCACAGCCTATGCCTCGGTCGAATCGGCCATCACGGCCATGAAAATGGGGGCTTACGACTACATCCAGAAGCCCTTCAAGCATGACGAGCTTCTCCTCACCATCAAGAGGGCCCTGGAGCACAAGAGCCTTCAGGAAGAGAACATCCGGCTGAAAGATGAGCTGACCAGAAAATTCGGGTTCGATAACATCATCGGCCGAAGCAAGCCGATGCTCAAGATTTTCGAGCTGATCAGGGCCACGGCGCCGACCCGGAGCACAATCTTGGTCCAGGGGGAAAGCGGAACAGGCAAGGAACTCGTAGCCAGGGCCATCCACCAGAACAGCGACCGGCGAAATTTCCCCTTCATCATCGTCAACAGCGGCTCCCTCCCTCCCGACCTCCTGGAGAGCCATCTCTTCGGCCATGTCAAAGGAGCCTTCACAGGCGCCGTCAACCAGAAGAAGGGGCTTTTTGAGGCGGCCGACAGGGGGAGCATCTTCTTCGACGAGATCTCCACGCTCAACCTCGAAACTCAGGCCAAGCTGCTTCGAGTCATGCAATATAAAGAGTTCATGAGGTTGGGCGGGACAAAGACCATCCGGGTGGACACCCGCATCATCGCGGCCACGAACGCGGACTTGGAGGAGCTCATCGCCAGGAAAAATTTTCGTCAGGACCTTTTTTACCGTCTCAACGTCATTAAGATCGAACTGCCGCCCCTGCGGGAGAGGAAGGAAGACATCCCCCTGTTGGTTAAGCATTTCGTCGATGTTTACAGCCGGGAGAATAAAAAGGAGATCGAGGGGGTAACCGAGGACGTGATGGAAATCCTCGAAAGCCACGACTGGCCGGGAAACGTCCGCGAGCTCGAGAACCTGATCGAGCGAGCTGTTGTCCTGACGAACTCGAGCACGATCACCCGAAGCAGCCTGCCGCCTCTTTTTTCCTCCAACAGGCCAGAGATGGATAGCCTGAACGAGAATCCAGATGCCGACCTGACCCTCAAAGAGCAGACCCAACTGTTCCAGAGAGAAGTTATCCTCAAAGCCCTCAGAAAAGCCCGCGGGGTCCAGAAAAAAGCAGCCCGTTCTTTAGGCCTAAAAGCAACAACTCTCAATGAAATGATCAAACGGTTGAACATCGACCCGGACACTTTAAGTTAGTCCGGAAAAGAGGGAATCGGTCCTGCAGAAGTTGACTCAGCCCCCGTGGACAGCAATTCTGCCGGGCACAGCCCGGTCCGGGTTGACGACGACCTTTGTCGCCTTGTTTTGAAGTGGAAACTCGAATTCCTGGCTTCTTTCATCGATGATGACCTTTTCGCGGCGACGCCCGGCACTGCCCTTTTCTTGCCATTCAACCCAGAGAGGATAGGCAAAAACATGTCCGGCCTGTTCCACTGTAAGTCTAAGGAAGAGGCCGCCTTGCTTCGTGACCGTTTCATAGCTGACCCGGCTTTCGGGGAGAACGTGAGAATTGAACCAGAGAGAAAAAAATTGGTCAAGGTCTCGTCCGGAAGCTTTTTCCATGACCCGCCGAAACTGTCCCGTGCTGGCCGCTGAATATTTATGTTCAGCGACGAACTCTCTCAGGCCGGCAAAAAACACGTCTTCCCCTAAAAGATCGAGAAGCATGTTCATGGCCAGCGCACTCTTGTTGTAAATAATAGCCTGGTAGGCCTGGAAATCGAGAAAGCTGAGGCGGGAGCCGAGCGTGATCGGCCCGAATGCAGACTTCTTCTCAGTCCACTTGGAAAACTTTTTTAAAATGTTAGAGAATGCCCTATGATTATATTTTGACCGGATATAGAGGATGGAAGCGAACTGAGCCAGGCCTTCGCTCAGCCACTGATCCCGGTAGCGAGACCACGTCACTCCCTGCCCCCACCATTGATGGGCTATTTCATGGGCAAGAAAATACTCCTTCCACTCCCTCAGGTCGACCGGACTATTCAGGTCATAAACAAGGTCCGCAGCTGACTCCCGCTTTGAGGTCCGGGGAATACTGTTGAGGACAATAAAGGAGGCTGGGCTGTGGCCTCCGCCGTTCATCCACAGCCTTTGGACGACAGAGAGCGCTTCGAAGGGAAAAGGGCCAAACCGGCTTTCGTAAAACTCCATGATCTTGGCTGTCTCTTCCAGGATGTTCTTTTTCGCGAACCGTAAATCAGATGAAACATAAGAAAACAAAGGCAGAGAATCTTCGTTCTGTTGAACAAGGGTCAGCTTGCCAACCAGAAACGTCAGGTATTTGACCGGAGTCTTCGTCACAAAGACTGAGTAGGTGCTCCCTATTTTGTCGATTTCTGTCACGCGCTGCATCCCGTTGAGCTTGCCTTGTTCCTGGAGAAGCCCGTTGGATATGCAGTTGTATTCAGGCGGAACGATGATTTTCAACCGGGCGGTGAAATAGTCCTCGTCAGGCGGACAAGGGTACCATCGGGAGGAGTGGCTGAGAAGATAGGTGTCATATTGAGGAGGGACGACAATAACGGTGTCATTGAACTGGGAAGAGGTTACAGTGTCAGTCAGTTGAGGGGGCGGTTTCAGGATCCCCCGATAATACACTTCGATCGCCACGTTCTCGTCCTTGTCGACGGGCTCAATAAAATACACATAGAGAAGTTCGCCGACCTTATCTCGGGTGAAAAAAAGCTCCCTCTTTTTCTCATCCGAGATGCGGAGAATTTCCAAACCCGGGTGAAACCTGAATTTGACCGAGTCGAGCGACCCGAGGCGAGCCGTCATATCGATCCTGGCCTTGGCCGAGAGGTGAAAATCTCTCGGCTCGTAACTCAGTTCGATGTCATAGTTTTCCACATCATACTTCTGGCTGAAGGTTATGATCATCCGTTTTTTCTCCTTCTCGGAAGAAGGAGAGTAAAGGTTGATGAAGCGCTCCCGCGAACGGTCATAGAGCGTTATCTCTTCCTCGGCGAACGCGGAATAGACGTATGCAAGGTCGCCGGCTTTTCTGGCACGAACCTCGAAGACGGCCTCTTCCCCCTGCGGCAAGAAGGAAAGAGGCTCTGCACTCAGGGGGCTCTGCACTGTAAAATAATGGAGATGATGCTTTCTGAACAGTGAAGAGGCCTTGTTCCTGTCCACTTCGGAGACGGGCGTATTCCTGTCTTGATCTTTCCTTGTGATCTTTATATTCCGCTCGAAAAAAGACATCGAGAAGCGGAGGAAAGCGTATTCGACCTTGTCTTCCAGCCTCCGGCTCTTGAAAAGGAGATCGAGCTGATGCTGTTCGTTTTTATCTGAAGGGCTGAAGGAAAGGTGGCCGTCTCCGATGACTAAAAGAGCTGTTTCCAGCCCGGGGATATTGTCATAAAAGATGAGTGCATCTTTAAAAGACAGGCTAATATCGACATGGTTGATCTCGACCAGAGCCGCCCGCTCGACACGCTCGGCTGGAATATTGATCTTAAAAAGCTGGCTGAGGTTCCCCCGGACGCTTTTCTCTCGAATCTTCCATCGCCCCTCGACCTGAGCTAACCTCAGCTGCCATACCTCGATAAGCGCAGAATAGGGATTTTGAATGACGACTTGAAGAAAGACCTGGGGGTCATCGTACCGGATGCTCCCTTTGTTAGCCCAGTGAAACGTCACGGATTCCATCTTCATCTTGTCGAAATAGAAGGATAGGGTTTCCTTCTCGTCTTCCTGAAGATCGGAGTTGAAGGCGTCAAGGTAAGAGGCAAAATCTTTGATTTGAAGGGAGCTTTCCAGGTTGCGAATGAAATCCTGGATGCTCTGTCCCTGAGCGGCTGCGGACAAGGATGAACTGATAACGAGAAACCAGCTCGACACCCAGCCGACAATTTTCGTTTTCACCTATCTATTATACCTTAAACAGCCGGTGGCAGTAACCTCTTCTTTTCCCCGACGAGGCTGCTGGTTTGATCGGCCCTCATGTCGATAGAAACGGAAGCATTTTTCGTGCCAAACGAAAAGGGCTCAGGTCTTGTTTTATCCCCCCATGAGTAGAAAAAGATGAACGAACTCCCAAGTCTCTTTTTACAAACCGTAAAATAATTTTACAGCCGTTTGTCCCAAGCTAAGTCTCGTTCCTCTTGAGGGTTCCTTTCTCGAAGTCCTCTTCCCAGGTGACAAAGCTGTGGTAGTAGATGGAATCTCCCTCGTCAAGGCCTCGGGTAATTTCCGTTATGTGGGACGTTGACGATCCAAACGCTTCCACGGCAAAGACAACGGCTTTCTCCGGGTCGACGTGCTTGCCGCAGGTGTAGATATCCAGGGCCACGTAGCCGTACTCTGGCCAGGTGTGGGTGGAGATGTGGGATTCGGAAATGACGACGACGCCGCTGACTCCGTGAGGAGGGAACCGGCTGAAAGAAATGGACCAGACCTGGGCGCCGGCCACCTCTGCAGCCTTGACAAGAATCTGTTGGACTTTCTCGACGCTGCCGATGATCTTTGGGTCGCATCCTGATGCTTCAACGATATAATGATGGCCGATCGTTTCGTGCGTTTCCCTGTCCATTTTCCTCTCCTCCTCAGAAGCTATACCTTAGGTGATATTTCTCCTCCTGTCAAGGATACTGCTTTCGGCGCATCAAACCTGGACGCGCTTTTCATCTTTGACCACGTTCAGGACAATGTGAGTGACGGTCCTGTCGACATAAGGAAGGGAAAGAATGCCCTTGATGAAATTGTTGAGGTCATCGCGGCCTCTGAACCGGCCGATAACGAGCGAGTCCCATTCGCCGGTGATATCGTAAACGGCCGTGACCCGGCGGTCCTGGGAAATTTTTTCCTGGGTCTCGAGCAATTTCCCCTTGGAGATGCGGAGGGCAATGATCGCGATTAAATCGAACCCAAAATGCTCAGCGCTGACAAGGGGGATATATCCTTTGATGACGCCCGCGGTTTCCAATTTCTTCACCTTATTGATAACGGCAGTGGCCGATGTTCCCACTTCTTTGGCGATTTCCCGCAGGCTTTTGCGGGCGTTTTGATTCATGGACCGGATGATTTTTTCTTCGAGTTCATCAATCATGATGCCTCCTTATAATTGACTTGAAAAACTTATAATTAATAGTCATTTGAATGTAATATTAACAATTTTCTTGACAAATGAAACAAAATATATTACAAATAAACCCAAATGTTAATCTTTGCGCTTTCACGACCCGGCCTGTTCTTCATCTTAGATGATTGCCCTGCCGCGGTCAATAAAATTTAAATAAAAGGAGGATTGAATGCCTGATCCAGCTAAAGGACCCGCTCAAGGCTTTGGCATCGAAACAGAAAGCGAGGTTCTCGACTATGTCATGAACCCGGCCAACAGAATCGAATTCGTGCGCCTGCATTTCCCCGACATCCTCGGCAGGCCGATGGATTTCGCCTTCCCCAGCGAGGAGCTGGAGAAGGCTTTCCGCGACGGCAAAGGATTTGACGGTTCTTCGGTCGAGGGATTTGTCCGGATTGAAGAAAGTGACTTGGTCATCAAGCCCGAAGCTCGCACCTTCCGCGTTCTGCCCTGGGAATACGTCGGCTTTTCCGAGGACATCCGTTGGCGCGAAGCGATCATGTTCGGCGACATCCTGACTCCTGAAGGCAACAACTACGAAGGAGATTCGCGCTACATCCTCAAAAAAACGCTCAAGCAGGCCAAGGAAGAATTCGGGGTCGATGATTTCAAGGTCGGGCCAGAGCTCGAGTTTTTCCTCTTCCCCAGCGACAAAGACCCAAGCTTTACCGACAAAGGGGGGTATTTTTTTAGCGGCAAACACGGCGGCATCCGCAAAGAGGTCCAGCTCCTGCTCAAAAAAATGGGTATCGAATCCGAATACGACCATCATGAAGTGGCCCACGGCCAGCACGAAATCGACCTCAAGTACCAGAGCGCCCTGGACATGGCCGATATCTGCATGCTCTTCCGCTACATGGTGAAAAAAATCAGCCGCATGCACAACCTCTACGCAACCTTCATGCCCAAGCCCCTCAACGGCCAGAACGGAAGCGGCATGCACGTCCATCAGTCTCTCTGGAAAGACGGGAAAAATATCTTCTTCGCCCCGAAGAACAAGTATCATCTCTCTGACGTCGCCTATCGCTACATGGCCGGCCTGATCACCCATGCACGCGAGATCTCGGCCGTGCTCAACCAGTGGGTCAATTCCTACAAGCGGCTGATCGAGGGCTACGAAGCTCCGGTCTACATCGCCTGGGGTCAACGGAACAGGTCAGCCTACATCCGAGTTCCTGAATACCAGCCCGGCAAGGAGGGAGCGACGCGGATCGAGCTGCGGTCCCCCGATCCGGCTTGCAATTTATATTTGGCCTTTGCCACGATGCTCATGGCAGGCCTCAAGGGAGTCAAGGAAGGGTATTCTCTTCCTGAGTCCGTCGAGGAGAACATCTACCGGATGTCGAGCGCCAAGCAGAAAAGATTTGACATCCGCGTCCTTCCCCGAAACTTAGAGGAAGCCATCAAGCTCATGGAGAAAAGCGACCTCGTGCGGGAGACTCTGGGCGATCACATCTTCACGACATTCATCGCCAACAAGCGGGCGGAGATCGAGGAGTACAACGTCAACGTCTCGCGGGAGTTCGAAAAACAGGTCAGCGACTTTGAGGTCAGAAAGTACCTGCCCTTCCTCTGATAAGGGTGCGGATGCATCTCCGTTTCTATGATTTGTTCGAATGATCGTCAAAGGGTGGCACGGCGTTAGTCCCCTCCCGCCCGCAGCGTAAGGGGTTCCCCACGGGGGGATGGGTGGAGCGAGGACGGAAGGGGACGCGCCGTGACAGGATCCTATTCCCGGTCTGGGCCATCAAAGAAACGGAGATGCTAACGAAAGGTGACGCTGGCCTTGACAAACAAGAATCCCATCTGATATAAAAAGCTTCCTTTTATTTTTAATCATTTTTGTTTTTGTTTCATATTTATAAGAAGGAGTCATAGATTTTATATTCCCAAGCTATCCACCCCTTTCTTTGTTTCCAGGGAGGCTTCTTTCTCCCCCTCTTCAACCGAGAACCGTGATTCATTCTGAGACCCGAAAAACATGATCAACCCGGAGGGTAACGTGGAGGCCATAAAAACAAAAGTCACGACCATTCTCAACAAATATC
>JARYMI010000024.1 GCA_029907205.1 Clostridiales bacterium | reverse complement strand
TATTCGAATTCAGCTCCGAGTTTTAGTTCATGACTTCCCAGCCATTCGTCTATGAAATAGGTTGCATCCGTCAAGGCCTGGAAACGATCACGGGAGTAAACGTCGTCATAACCGTAGCTTTGCGTATACTTGGAAATAGCGGAATCGTAAATTTGGACTTTATCGTTTTTAGCCGTCAGGTTGAGGTGATAATTGAGGTAAGATACTTTGAAATTCATGAACAGGTTAGGGCCAAAGAAATGGGTTAACTGGAAATTATAGGTATAAATAGGTGTCGTCTGGTCCCAGGTGCTGTCGATGTTTCGGCTGGTGGAGGCTCCGCGGTGATGCCTGATGAAGTCATAATAATTAAATGATAGAACAACGCGGTCTTTCTTGGTCAATTGGGAAGTAATCTTGCCGAAAGGCATATAATAGGTGTAATCGATGGGAACGTTGTCTGTTTGATCCCAGGGATAGCCAAGGACGTATTGCTTGATTTTGCGATGAGTTCCGGTGAGGAAAACCCAGATTTTATCCTTGATGATCGGTCCGCCAAAAGTAAGGGAAGGTTCAAATTCATACTCGGTACCGCCCTTTTGCCCTTCGAAGATGGTACCCTTATTATTGACTGACTGCAGATCCTTGTTCTGATAGTAGCCAATGGCGCTGCCGCTGAATTTATTTCCGCCGGATTTGGTGACAACGTTGACCACGCCACCCCGGACACTTCCATACTCAGCCGGAAGCCCTCCAGTCTGGATGGACAGCTCTTCCATGATGTCAATGCTGAACCCTCCGCCCGTCGTTCCGGTAACCGGGTCGGTTACGTTAACACCATCGATGTTGTACGTATTGTCTCGCTCGGAGCTACCATGGACAGTGCTGCTTGTAACCCCGGGTGCCATGTTAAAATAGGTCCCCAGGTTTCGGGCTGCGGGAAGATTCTGGAGTATGTCCTTGGTCAGGTTGACGGCCCTCGATGTCCTCTGGATATCGACCGTAGGTGACTTACCAGTGACGGTAATGCTTTCTTCTAAAGTTGTCTGCTCAAGAACAACGTCCAACGTGGTGGTAACCCCGACGGTAACCCTGATGCCTTCTCGGATCAACGTTTTAAACCCTGATAGCGTGAACGTTGCGGTGTATTCACCCGGAGGCAGCGCGGGGAAGCGAAAATGCCCTCTTTCCGTTGTGACTGTGTCCATCTGGGGCAGGATTAAAACTGGAGACTTAATCGTTACTGTGACGCCTGGAAGGGGTTGCCTATCCTGGTCATAAACAGTGCCGTTCAGAGTTCCCGTTTGAGAGATTTGGGCGGCAGAAAAGAGGGCGGAAGCAAGAAATAATAAAATGGTTACCAAGACTTTTTTCATCTCTTTTAATCTCCTTTTTTATTACCTCTTTTCGTCTTGTAAACAACCACTTCCCTGGAGTGAAAATCTGTCACTCCGACTATAAGCCGCTGGTTTCTATTTTTCCCTCGTTGTTCACACCTCCTTTCTTGAATGAGTGCTCCCCTCTTGTGCGCCGAATATAGAATTTTGCTCTTCATTCATCTAAGCATATTTATATTATTGTATAATGACCATAATATTACCATGCAATTTTCATGCCAAAATTAGAATTTTTATGTTATTGATTATAAATAAGTTATTTTTCCATAAAATTGATTATTCTTTTAAAAATTCAATTTTTTGAATTTCTTTCCAAAAAATTGAATTTTTACCCGAAAGCAAATTTTTCTTCTTTTTCGGTTTATTGCTTGATCCTATCGAAGTCGCAGAGGCAGGGGTTCATCAGGCTACGGATATATTTTTCCGCCTCGAAAAGATCGGCCGCTACAAAATCCGCCAGGCTGAAATCCTGGCCGCGGGTGTAATCTGAGGGGACGGCGATGACAGTGGAGCCCGCCCCTTTTCCGGCGACGACGCCGTTTTCCGAATCCTCAAGGATGGTGGCTTCGCCGGGCCGAACGCCCAGTCTCTCGCATGTTTTGAGGAAGATTTCAGGGTCTGGTTTGCCGTTCCGGATATCGTCTGATGCCAGAAGGACATCGAATTTATCCCGGATTCCAAGCTTGTCCACGGCGATATCAAGGAACTCCTGCGGCGCGCCAGTTGACACCGCCAGCTTCAATTGGCCATAGAAGGCATCGATGATATGGAAAAGCCCGGGCATAGGCTGGAGGTCATGCTTCATCCTCTCCCGCATGAGGTCGTTTCTTATCTTCACGGCTTCGGCCGGGTCGAGGGGCAAACTCAGCTCCCGGATGAAAATCGTTAGGCTTTCGATCGGCTTTCTCCCCATCATCCGCCAGAGGGTTTCGTTTTTGACTTCTTTACCGTATCTCCGGGCAATCTGTCTTTCTACATCGAAGTAGAGACGTTCGCTATCGATCATCAGCCCGTCCATATCGAATATAAGCGCTTTCACTTCAGGCCTTTTCATCCTGCCATATTACCAGAGAATTGCCGGCCCGCCAACTGAATTGAACTAAGTTATTGAAAAAAAGATGGGAAAACCGTTAGAATCGGGCTGACACCGATCGGAGAGGAGAATCATGAGCAAAGCCAGGGTTGCTCTTCTGAGCACGACCCCCGAAACGGTTCTCGACGATATCGTCCGGGTTTTCGAGCTGGGCGGAGGACCGTCGACATTGGACAAAGCCGCCCCGACCATCCTCAAAGACAACATCAGCTGGCATTATCCTTTTCCATCAGCCAACACGACGCCCTGGCAGCTCGAAGGGACGATCCTGGCCCTGAAAAAGCACGGGTTCAGCCGCCTCGCCTGCGTTCAAAACGAAACTGAGGTCACAAATGCCCGCAAGGGTGAAGATCTCAATCATTATAAGCCAGTTTTCGAGAAACACGGAGTCGATGTCCTGTATAACTTCCGCAAAGCCGACATGAAGTGGGTCGTTTATGAGCCTAAGGCAGGGATGCTCGTCCTCCCCAAGATCTACCGCCGCGGTATCAAAATCCCGGATTACTTTGTTGGCAAGAATGTCATCCACCTGCCGACGGTTAAATGTCATATCTACACGACAACGACCGGCGCGATGAAGAATGCCTTTGGCGGCCTGCTCACTCACAAGCGCCACTGCACCCATACCTACATCCACGAAACGCTTGTTGACCTCCTGGCCATCCAGAAAGAAATCCACCCGGGGATATTCTGCATCATGGATGGGACGACGGCCGGCAACGGCCCTGGGCCCCGGGTCATGAAGCCCGTGATGAAAAACATTCTCCTGGCCAGCGCTGATCAGGTGGCTATCGACGCTGTCGCCGCCAGGCTGATGGGGTTCAATCCGATGGACATAAAATACATCCGACTGGCTCATGAGGCCGGTCTCGGTGTTGGCAGACCTGAGGAGATTGAAATCGTCGGCGACACGGCTAGGTCCGCCGAAAACTGGGGCTTCGAAGTGGGCCGCTCCTTCCACCGCCTGGCCGGCTGGCTGACCTGGTTCGGTCCCACCCGCATCTTCCAGAAGCTCCTCACCCGTCCGCCGCTTCTTCTTTTGCTGATCTTGTATTCCTATATCTACCATGACCTCATCCACTGGCCCTTTAAAGAAAGCCGTATCTACAAGAGATGGCTCCGCGAATCCCCCTGGGGCCGCCTCTTCCAGGAATACGGGCATCTTTCAGAGGCTCATTAGCACTGGGCTTGCGGATTCGCCGAAGGGCAAAAATAGCTCAGGGCGGAGATGAGAGGATGCTCGGGCGGGTTTTGATTCAAGTTTAGAATTGAATTCTGCGCTCACGGGCACTTAGCCATTTCAGAGTCAATCCTGCTTTCTTGCCTGCCACACTTTCTTTAGCCAGGGGACAGTTTTTCGGAGCGCCTGGACGTAGCCCGAATAATCATAATGGCCGATGCCGCTTATGACCTCGAGACGGACATTAAGCCCTCTGGATTTCCATTCCTGGATGAACTGTTTGACTCCAACCAGAGGGATAAGCTCGTCGTCCTGGCTATGGATGATGTAAACCGGTGTTTCGTTCTTCTCTAGCGAAATTTCTTCGCGGGGGACCCCGGAAATGGGAATGGCGGCCGAGAAAACATGCGGGTGTCTGGAGACGAGGTACCACGTTCCGAACGCGCCCAGGCTGTACCCTGTCACCACGATTTTATTTTTGTCGATCGGATAGTTTTTTAGAAGATAGTCGAGGAGAGACAGGACCGCCCGTTCGCTCGTGGGGTTGTTCCAGCCTCGGGCCGGACAATCTGGCGACGCCATGACCGCATCAAGGCCGCGGAGCGCGGGTTCCACGAGATAGACCAGAATATCTTTCCCGAAATAAGGAGTTACTGTGCCGCCGTAGTGGAGGGCCAAAACAAGCGGCACGGCTTTTTTGGTGGAGATCGAGGAGGGAAGGGAAAGCGTGTAACGGAGAGCCGTTCCATCTTCCATGGTCAAAAGTTTCTCCTGGATATCAGGGGCCGCTGTGTCTTTTGCTTTTGACATTGAAGCCCATCCTCCGCTCAAGATGAGAATAGTGAGAATAATGGGAATGATCAAGAGTTCATACCTGGCCCTCGCCTTCTTTCTCATCTCGCCAGCTTTACTCAAATTTTGCCATAAGATCTTGTAAGTTTTCAAACGAGCCAGAATCAAATGACAGATCCTATGATTAATGAGGACACCCGACGGCGCTGTCATTTGCTGCGGTGAAAAAGGGAGAGGAATTCTTCCGGGCTGAGAATCTTTATCCCCATGTAATCTCGGATGGCCTTCAAACCCTTGTCGCCGGTGATAATCGCCTCGGCCTTAAGGGCAACCGCGCATTCGATGAACTTGTCATGGGCCGGATCCTTTTGGACGATCTTGAGCGATGAGGTCTTCGTGATGAAGGAAATGTGATAACCCTCGGCCAAAAGGCCGATGAGCTCGCCGATCTCCGGCTCTTCTTCAAGCCCCAGCCGCTGGAGGACATTGATATATTCCTCGATGATGCAAGGGGTAAGGCAGATTGTGATCTCCCCCTTCTTCCAGAGTTCGATGACCTTCCGGGGCTTTCCTCCAAAAAAGCTGGAGACAAAAACGTTCGTGTCGATGACGACTCTCATCCGCGTCTTTTTCGCGATGCCGCGATGGCTTTTTTTATGTCGGCGGGCCGGACGCCGCGCGCAGCGAGCTTCGCGCCGATCCGGCCCCACAACCCATCGATATATGCGCCGATGTCCCTCTCCTTGACATAATCGCGGATGAGTTCACGGACCAGCTGACTGGTCGTCTTGCCTTCGTTCCGGGCCAGCCGGTTCAGGCGCTCCTTGAGGTCGGTATCGATGCGGACAATCATTTGTTTATCCACGTTGATCTCCTTTATATAATCTGTAGATACAATATAGCAACCATCAGCAGATGTCAACTTGTTGCTCTTTTTATAATGGCATATATAATAATTTCGCTCTGAGGGAGGGGAGTGTTTTTATTTAATCCAGAGAGTATACAAACGCCGCCGAAATGCTGAAAAAGCTCAGGACGAAATGCTTAGTCTTCGATGACTTGATAAAAAGACTTGATTTTTATATACTCTTGAGTATAATACGCATGAGTATATTAAAGGAGAATGTCCTTGAATGACCATCCATTTATTAACCGAGAAAAGGAGCTTGCGTTCCTCGAGAACGCTTGGAATCAGGATGCTCCTCAGATGCTCATTGTTTGGGGGAAGCGCCGCATCGGTAAAACAGAGCTGATCAAACAATTTATAAGGGGAAAGCCTCATATCTATTTTCTCGGAGAAAGCACGAGCGGAACCGAGCAGATTCGTCGGTTTTCCGAATCTTTGGCTGCTTTTTTCAAAGACCCGCTTCTCGAAGCGAGAGGATTCGCCGGCTGGGAAGAAGCGTTCCGTTACCTGGCCGCAAGAAAAGAAAAGATCCTGCTCGCCATCGACGAGTTCCCCTATCTCGTCGAATCCAACCGTGCCATCCCCAGTCTGTTTCAAAAGGCTTGGGATGAGCACCTCTCGAAAAGCCCGTTGTATCTCATCCTCCTTGGCTCGAGCATCGCGATGATGGAGCAGGAGGTGCTCAGCCTTAGGTCTCCTCTCTTTGGCCGGAGGACAGGGCAATGGAGGGTTGATCCTTTGCCGTTCGCCTCTGCCGCGCTGTTCCGCCGGAGCAGATCATTCGAGGATCGCTTCTCTCATTATGCCGTTGCCGGCGGGGTCCCCGCCTACTGGCTTCAATTTGACGGAAAAGCCGGATTCTGGGAAAACGTCCAGAGCCGAGTTCTCACCAAAGGCCGGCCTTTATATGAGGAAGTCGAGTTCATTCTGAGAGAGGAACTCCGCGAACCCCGTTATTATTTTGCCTTGCTTCAAGCGATTGCCCAAGGCAAGCGGAAGCTCGCAGAGATCGTCAATGCGACGGGCATTCCCCAGCCCTCAGCCAACAAATATCTGGGCGTTTTGGGAGACCTCAAAATCGTTGAGCGCGAAGTGCCTGTCACGGAGAAGATGCCATCTAAAAGCCGGCGGGGCTATTACAGGATTACCGATGAATTTTTTTGGTTCTGGTTTAAGTATGTCTTCCCCTACCGCGCTGAGCTTGAGCTCGGGAATACAAGTGATGTGCTCGGCCGGATCCGTGGGACTTGGGCGGAGCATCTCGGCGGCGTCTACGAGATCGTCGCCAGAGAAATGCTTTGGCAGGCTCGCGACCGCATTTTCCCGTTTTCTGCCGCAGGTCGCTGGTGGAACAAGAAGGAAGAAATCGATGTTGTCGCTGTGAATCCGGAATTGAACTCAATTCTCTTCGGCGAAGCGAAATGGAGCAAAAGGCCGGTGGGGACCGATATCCTGGAAAGGCTAAAAGAGAAAGCTGCAAAGGTCGTTTGGGGGACGGCGGGAAGAAATGAGTTCTATGCGCTCTTCAGCCGGGCCGGCTTCACGGAGGCTGTCATGAAAAAGGCTGCATGCGGGGATCTGCTACTGTTCACACAAGGATCGCTGATTGAAGGGGAAGATTGTCACAGGGTCGCCGGCCAAGGATAAAAAAGCCAAGGTCGACCTGGCCTGGCTGACGCTCGAATCGCCGGTGATAATTGCCTCGGACTTAAGGGCAACGGCGCACTCGATGAACTTGTCATCGGCCTCTTCATTTATCAACAGCTGTCAAGTTATTGATCTTTTCAAGATGGCATATATAATGATTTCGCTCTGAGGGAGCGGAGCATCTGATGAGAGAGAGGCGAGTGCCAGCATTCCAAGGTTGAATCTTTTAATAGGTACAGCCCTGCGAGGCTGAAAAAACCCATTGAATAAGGACAGCCCGAAACCATTCTTTGAGAGATAACGAACGGCAGAAGGTCAGGTGAACGAATGAACCACAGGAAGATTCGTTTGCTATTATGGTATGCTGCGATGGGACTGTGCTTTGCCGTTGTCATCGGCTGCCGGCGCTCCGGCGAGGCCGGGCGTGCGGCGGAAGAAACGGCGCCTTCATGGACGCTGGCTCTCGCCGCCCCCATCGATCATCTCGACGTTGTGGCCCGCGAGCCGATGATCGCCGAGCACCCCGATGGCACACTCTTCGTCGGCGGGTTCGGAGCGCCCCGCATGGGCCAGCAACAGACGAATGAGCCGACCCTCTGGAAGAGCCGTGACGGGGGGACGACCTGGACCCGGGTCGATGTCGGGACCGAGGAGGACGGGGCGGTCGGCAACTCCGACGTGGACCTCGCCGTATCTTCCGACGGGACGCTATATTTCGTGAACTTGCTCTACGACGAGAAGAACCAGGAGGGGAGGCAGGTCAATATCGGAGTCAGCAAGGACGCGGGCGCGACCTGGAAGTGGACCCGGCTCTCGGATACGCGGTTCGACGACCGACCCTGGGTCAAGGTGGCGCCGGACGGCACGGCCCATGTCATCTGGAACGACGGCGCGGGCGTCTGCTATGCCGTCAGCTGGGACGGCGGTTTGACCTGGACGGAGCGCAATAGGATCCACCCGCGGGGCGGCTCGAGCCATCTGGCCGTGGGGCCGGACGGCGAACTCGCGGCGCGGGTGATGCCCTACTCGGCCTCCGGCAATAAGTACGACGAGGGTGTTGACTTTATCGCAGTGAGCGCCGACGGAGGCCTGACGTGGCGGAAGCACGAGGCGCCGGGCACGCGCGAGTGGAGTTCGTCCGAGCCGTCCGAACTCCCTCGCTGGGTGGAACCGCTGGCCTGGGACGCCCGGGGTGCCCTCTACTCTTTCTGGACTAACATGAGCGGAATATGGCTGGCGCGTTCGACCGACCGAGGAGCGACGTGGGCGAGCTGGCACTTGGCCGGGGACAGCGACACGGCTTTTTACCCCTATCTGATCGCCCGCGGGGACGGCCAGCTAGCTGTGACCTGGTTCTTGCATCGGGGCCAGGCAGAGACGCTCCGGGCGCACGTCGCCCGCATCGACCTCGAGGAAGGCGACGCCCCTCCCCGCATGGCCGAATCCCGACCGTTTGAGCTGGATTGTTATTGGCCGAGCCGCTCGCCGGACGATCCTCCGGTCCGGGGAACTGGCGGCGAATATCTCGCCGCGCTCTTTTTAAAGAAGGGCGGGTTGGTCTTCGTCAGCCCCATCCAGAATATGCGTGACAAGCGCTTCGGATTTTCGATGTGGAGAGTCGAGGAGCATCGAGGAGACCACAGGAGGCAAAATAGCCGCCCCGAAAAGAAGCCGTGAAAAACGCAGCGCATGGTCGAGCAGGTTCGGTCCCGAAGGGAGTATTGTTCCGTTTTTACGAAGAACTCAACGATTACCTGCCCGAGAAGGCGAGGAAAAAGGATTTGTGGCTTGATTTCAACGAGCCCACAACAGTCGGGGAGGCGATCGCGGCCCTGGGCATTCCGTCCGGCGAAGTCGACCTGATCCTTGTCAACGGCGAGTCAGTTGGTCTCGGACATCGCCTTAGAGACGGGGACCGCGTGAGTGTCTATCCGATCTTCGAGCGATTTGACATCTCCGGTATCACCAAGGTCAGAGAGAAACCGCTCATCAAGTTTAGGGCCTCAAGAAAATAAGCGCGAACCCTCAATGGTTTCTTCCCTGTGGGATGCCGCGCAGATCATGGGCGATGGCAATTGAAATTTGACATCTCTAGAAAATGATGTAAAATATGATTATCATAATTTACAAATAGGCTTACTATGAGAAAAAAAGTCAGCGCGACCGAGGCGGTGAGAAAATTCTCTGAAATCTTGAGTCATGTTCATTATAGAGGAGATTCTTACACCGTTGTTCGAGGAGGAAAATCCGTGGCTTCGATATCTCCGGTTGCCCAGCCGCTCAAGGCCAGAAACCTGGGCGAACTGAAAAGCCTCCTGGCTGCCATTCCGAGACTCGGCCCTGAAGCCGAAGCTTTTGAATCCGATATCAAGGCCGCTCGTGAGAGCCAGCCTGTCCTTCCGAAAGGGAGCTGATGGGAGTCATTTTCGATACGAGCGTTCTTATCGGGCTGGAGAGGGTGTCTTCGAAGCTGGATCGGTTCATCTTGGGGAGAGAAGGAGAGCCTTTTGGAATTTCTGCCATTACGGTTTCAGAGCTCCTGCACGGCGTCTATCGCGCGGGCTCCGAGAAACGGAGAATCATCAGGGAGGCTTTTGTCGAGAAGATCATCGAGGTGTTTCCCGTTTTTCCTTTCGACCTGAGCGCAGCAAGAATTTACGCCCGGATCTGGGCGAGCCTGGTCAAAAGCGGGAAGGCCGTCGGAGCGCACGATTTGATCATCGCCGCTACATGCATTTCCATGGGATTTTCCCTGGTGACTCTGGATTTGCGGGATTACGGCCTGATCGAAGGCTTAGAAATCGCCACACTTTAGGGTCAATTTTTAGGGGCCCAGTTTCAGAAAATTTGGCCAAAATGGTTAATGATGACTACAGCCCTCCAAAGAAGGGGAAGGCATATATTGCAATTTCTTAACATATGTGTTAAGTTGTATGCATGAAGTGGGAAAATTTCCTTAAAGAATTCGCGGCCCGGCCGCTCTTCCATTCTTCTATGCTCCGGATTTTCGATGACCCCCCCGCCCACATCGAGGTCCAGCTCTCGCGGTGGTCTCGAGCCGGTAAGCTCTGTCGTGTCCGCCGGGGCTGGTACCTCATCGAGAAGCCCTATCGGGCCAGGGATGTATCCGAGGCCGTGATTGCGAACACGGTTGTCCAACCCTCTTACCTGTCGCTCGAGTGGGCGCTCGGTTTCTACGGGCTGATCCCGGAGGCGGTCTTCAACCCGACATCGATCACGACTGCCCGCGGCATCGAATTCACGGCCAAGGACCGGCGGTATTTCTATCATCATGTCCAGCCGTCCTTTTTTTCGGGGTATGAGAAAGTCGAGCGCGGCGGCGACGTCTTGATCATTGCAGAACCCGAGAAGGCCCTGATCGATCGGATCTACATCAGCCTGCGCAGCGGCAAGTTTTCCGAGGAATGGCTGAAGGGCTTGCGCTTGCAGAACATGGACATTTTAGAAGAGGAGAAGCTCAAAAGCCAGGCGGCGCTTGTGCGCAAGCCGGGCTTTGCCGCGGCTGTGGACGCCACGACGGCCTACATCCGGGCAAACAAGGAGGAATAGCGTGAAAGACATCGCTCTCCAGGTTGCCCGCGAACGTCCTTCGCTTGGGCTCCACACGCTGAGGGAGTACATCCAGAACTATCTCCTCTGGCTCATGCAAAAGGAAGGCCTCAACACACGGCTTTTCTTCATGGGGGGAACGGCACTTCGGTTTCTTTGGCGGATCGGCCGGTTCTCGGAGGATCTGGATTTCTCGTCCGGTCCAGGCTGGGAGTCCGGGGAGTTTGAAAGCGCCATGAGAAAAATCGAAAGCGACCTGGCCGCGGCTGGCTACGATGTCTATCTCTACCTCCGGAAAGAAAAGACCGTCCAGCGGGCGGTTTTCAGGTTCGCGGGGCTTTTGGCGGCACTCGGGCTCGTTGGGAGGAAGGAGCAGAAATTGGCGATCGCACTCGAAGTGGACACTCACCCCCCGGATGGAGCGACGAGCGCGAAGACGCTCGTCAACCCGCACATCCCGGTCCTCATTCAGCACTACGACCTGCCTTCGCTCCTGGCAGGAAAAGCGGCGGCCGTGCTCACTCGCGAATATTTTAAGGGACGGGATTACTTCGACCTTTTCTGGTTTCTGTCCAAGTGGCCGGAGCTCGAGCCCAATCTCCTGATGTTCAAGAATGCCCTGGCCCAGAAGCCGAGGCGGGAAGGAATCCAGCCAGGTGCACCGGGAGCGGGGAGGCGCAAAGGTGTGATCAATGAGCGCCTGATCGGCGAGAAAAGGAAGTGGCGGACTATGCTGGGTTGGGCCGTCCGCGAAGCCAATTGGAAGGCTATCGAAACCGATGTCCGCGCCTTCATCGAAGACCCAACGAGCCTTTTAGCGTTCACCCAAGAGAATCTTCTCAGGTTGCTCGAAGAGTCCGGCACCGCGGTCAGATGAGTCCGGCGGGCATTTTTTCGGATTCTCCTTTTGATTAGGAGCAGAGGTCCGGATCATTTCCGGCGCCTTGAAGTTCGCGTTTACGGAGACGCTGCGGTGGTTACGGCCCGGGACACGGTCAAAGAAACGTATAAAGGCGAGGATGCCAGTGGTCAGTTTCGCTTCACGCATACTTGGGTCAAGCTTGCCGGACGTTGGCAGCTTGTAGCCTCGCATACTTCAAGGATAGCCCAGAAATAGGGCATCGGCACACGAACGCAATTTGACACTTGCTGTTTGATGAAGCACGGATCAGCCAAGCTAATGCAAACTACAACCTTTTGATTGTTTTGTTTTTTATCGCACCCCTATGATCGAACAGCAAGATTTCTAAGCTCTTCCAGGATTTTCTCCTGTGCCTCCAGGCTGAGTGACTCGATGGCCCGTCTCGCCCTGTTCGCGATTTTGCTTATTCGCCAGCCTTCTCGGGGCGAGGTCACGTTTCATCTCCTCGAATGTAGCGAATTGGCCGCGTTCAATCTCGCGAATTCCTTTCCGAACCTTTTCCCATTCCGCCGCACTCAGCTCGACCTCACCAATCTCCGCCTTGACAATGTTCCTGATGAACTCCCTGATTTTGCCGCTTTTACTATAGCCCTTTTCATTACAGATCGTGGTAAATGCCATATATTCCTCTTTAGGAAGACGAAGCGTGATGCTTTTTTGTCTCATTGTGCTCTCACCTCGAAGTAATCGTATGCATTAAATTTAATGCTAATTAATGCATTTTTCAAACTTCCATCATATGAGAACAGGATACGACTTGATAACTATTAAGAACGGCAATAACGAAAAGAATACAGCTGCGGATGGGAAATTTGGCGCTTTCTGCCTAAATCATTATCCTATAATTGTTCTTGCGAGGGGAATCTTCGCTGATCAAGCGATTATTTCTCGAAGCCGACCTTCTTCAGCAGCTCCTTGTACCTCAGGTCCGAACGCAGATTCTTGATCCAGGGATCGACTTCGATAAAAATCATCTGGCCGGCACGTTCCTCATAGGCCCTGTTTATCCATTCGAATGCTTTATCTTTTTCTCCCAAGCCTGCGTAGACTTCTCCAATAAGATAGGCATCAACATAGCGTCTCGCTCTTAAATCAAGCATGCGGTTCAAAAAGTTCCGAGCTTTCTCTTGTTGTCCTGAAACAGCATAGACCCATCCTAAAAACGAGAAAACCATAAGATCATCCAGGGTTGGCAAGGCCGATATTATCTTATCCGCCTCCGTAATAGCCTGTTCGTACTCTCCTTTAAGGGCATAAACCGAAGCCAAATATAAGGGTCCCCAGGGAACGTTGGGTTCAATATCCATACCCTTCTTTATCTGATCAATTGCTTCATCGTAACGCTCTGGAAGCATATACCCCCAACCCAGCCTATCCCTTTGCCGACTCTCTGCGTCTGCCTTAGTCTGAGCTCTGGCCCGGCTGCGGACGTTGATAGCCGTGTGACGCCAGCCGCTGAAGAAAAAAGTTTTATGAGATATATTGAGTTTTTAAAGCGTCTTCATTACTATGAGGAAGGAAACGAGAGGTATTCTTATGGAAAATCAATATAAGGCTATCATGAAAAAGGACGGAGATTGGTGGGTTGGATGGATTGAAGAAGTCCCCGGAGTAAACTGCCAGGAGAAAACCCGGGAGAAACTCATAGAGACTTTAAGAATCACATTGAAAGAAGCTTTATCGATGAATAGGCGGGATGCGATCTCGGCTGCAGGAGATGACTACCAAGAAGAAAAAATTGCCTTATGAAAAGGCGCCAACTCATCAAGCACCTTAGCAGACATGGGTGTGAACTTCTTCGAGAAGGAAGCCGTCATTCCTGGTGGCAAGATCCCAAATTGAACAAACGGTCTGCCGTCCCCAGGCATTCTGAAATTAGTGATATCCTGGCCGCTAAAATCTGCAAAGACCTTGGCATCCCGCTGCCCTGAATCATTCTTATTGTGAGCTACATATCGGTCAACACAGTGGAAGCTGCGATTCGCCCCTACGAGCTTCTTCTTGTTCTTTCAGGGAGACGATGTCATATCCATGAGCTTGGCCCGTTTCTTGAGGATGTTCTCCCGCCATGGCTGGAGTGTATCACCCTCGTCAGAGATAGTGGATTCAATTCAGAGATACCGTCTGAAAAGGAGAATTAAATGAAAAGAGTGCTCATCTCTTTTTTCCTGGGACTTTTTCCCTTCTATCTATCTATGTTCGTCTTAGAAACCGTGGCCACTATCACCGCAGGTTATGCGGCCATTATCGTAAGCGTTATTGTGATGATAGCCTACTATTTTATCTGCCAGTTCTTCTTATCGCGCGGCCATCCCGACGCTCTTTTTAAAGACTGGCCTATCATGTTGGCGCTGGGAGCTGCAGGTCTCGTGATTTCCATCGTCGAGGCTTCTAACAAAAGTCTGGAAGGTTTCCTGACCTGGGTTCTCGGCTTTCTCCTCGTTTGCTTCGTGGGCATATTAGGAGGCGCTTTCGTGGCCTCACGGCAAGCACGAGGGAAGGCTGAACAACAGTTATCATAGCCTCCACCCGCGACGTACTGTTCTCCTCATGTACTCCCTTTGTTCAGGAGGACGGCGTGGACACCGATAGTGACCGGAAAATCAGCTTTGCAACGTTACAGCGCAAATCCCCGACGCGCGCTCGATGCCACGCATGATCGTTCTGAGTCTATTCCGGGACCATCGAAAGGCACAGGGCGGAACTCGGGATAAGAAAAAAATGGGCGATACAGGATTTGAACCTGTGACTTCTACCGTGTGAAGGTAGCACTCTACCCCTGAGTTAATCGCCCACGGCCATATTTTTAGTCGAATTCTCCATATATGTCAAATAAGGGAGACATGAACTCTTTGAAGAGACTATTTAGGCTAAAGTTCAAAGGCTGAAAATTGGTGAAACGGGTATGCTGTCCAATTTTTTCAATTTTTCAGTGAATTGACAAGCGCCTCGATTCTAATTATAAATAAAGCAATGGCCATCAGACGCTGTCCCTACTGCAAAGCCATCATCGACGAAGCCGATAAATACTGCAACAATTGCGGCACCCAGCTCCTCTTTCCCGAGGACGAGTACGTGGAAGAAGAGATCCCCGGTGATAAGATCATCGAGGAGGATGAGGAAAGCGAAGAAGAAGGAGGAGAAGAAGAAGAAATCGAAGAGGAGGAAGAAGAAATTGAGAGCGGGGAAGAGGAAGAAGAGGAATTTAAAGAAGAGCTCGAGGAAACAGAGGAAGAAGAAGATTTAACGACTGAGACGTTCGGGGCTGAAGAAGAGGAAGAAACGACAGAAGACATCGAAAGAGCGGGGGGGAAACCTCGCCGCGAGTTCGTCAGGCCACCAGAGGAAGAGGAACTCAGAAAAAAATATGAAGTTGCGCTCGAAGATAATGAGCTAATTTTCAAAACCAAAGACCTGGAAGGGCTCACCAAAACCGTTGAGGAGGGGAAAAAAGAAGTCGATCGATTCATCGCCTCGGCCAGGGACAAAGGGGAAGAGGAGGCCGGCGAGGAAGCTGGAGAAACTGAAGAAATCCCGGGCAGGGAGGAGACAAAAGATGACCTCCCGCCTTGGGCGAGCGGAATGAAGGGGGTGCCTCCCGAAGTGATCGAGGCCGGAGATGAAGAAGGCGGTGAAAAAACCGCCTCTGCGGCCACAACGAGCCAAGGATGGACGGCAGATTCCGGGATCGGGGTTCCGGAGAGTATAACTCAAGCGGGAATTCCTGCTACTGGCACCCCTGAGGCAGAGAAGGCAGGGGTGGCGATTGAAGAGGAAGAAGCAGAGGAAGAGGAAGAAGAGTTAGAACGAGAAAGAGAGGAGGAAAAGCGGGAAGAGGAGCTCGAAGAAGAACTAAAAGAAGAAATGAGAGAAGAGCGGGGGTTGAAAAAAGAAGTGAGAATCAAGGCCAAATTCGTTGACCTCGTTTTCATCACAGCCCTCTGGTTGATCAGCCTCTGGTTCACCGCCGAGGTTATCGATGTGTCATTTTTCCAGTTGTTTGCGAAGTCCCCCCTTCCTGTTTTCGGGTTTTATCTCATCCTGCTTCTTCTTTATTTTTTCCTTTTTCTCTATTTTCTGGGGGAGACGTTAGGGGACCATTACTTTTCAGAGGAAGAGTAAGCGTCTCGCCATGGAGCTTGAAGTCCTTCCCTAAGAATCTCTTCCTGGCGCGGCTGTCTGACGACACCTCGTCCGGACTTCCCGCGATCAAGATTTCTCCTTCGTCAAGGATATAAACTCTGTTTGTGATGCGAAGCGTGTCCCTGACATTGTGGTCGGAGATGACGATGCCGATTCCTTTCTCTTTCAGGCTCACCAGAATTTTCTGAAGCTCGATGACTGTCAAAGGGTCGATGCCCGTGAACGGCTCATCGAGGAGAAGGAACTTCGGCCTGATGACGAGCGCCCGGCAGATTTCGAGCTTGCGGCGCTCGCCTCCGCTCAAGCTGTGAGCTGACTGCTTGACGAGCTCGTCGAGTCCCAGTTCCTCAAGGAGCCGGCGAGCCAGCTCTTCTTTTTCTTGCTGCTCATAAGACTGAAGCTCGATCACGAGACGGAGGTTTTCTCCCACCGAGGCCTTGAGAAAAACTGAATTCTCCTGGGGAAGATAACTGATTCCCAGCCTGGCCCTTTCCGGCGTGGTGCGCCGCGATATGTCCTCGTCGTCGAGATAGATCGTCCCTTCGTCAGGCTTGACGAGTCCGGCCATCATCAGGAAGGTCGTCGTCTTTCCGGCGCCGTTCCTTCCGAGGAGGGCGATGATCTCTCCTGAACGGACCTCAATGTCGACATCGCCGACAACGGTGCGGCGGCCGTAGCTCTTGGTCAGGCTTTCTCCTCTGAAAACAGACATTGTCGGGCATGACCTCGTCGGCTAAAATACTAAAGGCATTGCTCCCTGCTGTCAAGAAAACATGGGAAGCCAATCTGTTTCGCTGATTTCAATCGACACAGGAGGCCGCCTTTGGCCCCCGGGCCCTGGCGAACCAGTCCCGTCGGCTCCCCCCGTCAAGGCTCGGGTTTGGGTTCGTCAGCCCGCTCGTTTCCCCAGCGAGGAAACTCGCTCCGACTCATCCTTCGCTCTTCTCTCCCTTCGGTCGAGAAACCGTGCCCGCTCAGTCTTCGACGGGCTTCCTCGCCCAACACCCTCGCCTCTTCCCCCGGGCTCCAAGGCGGCCTCCTGCGCCTATCGCGAAGATCATGTGTTTGGACATGCTTCCCGGAACAAGAAAAAGGTGATCAGTGCGTCGCGGCGTACGGACCTGGTCGCTTTCTTCCCCGATTGGCTGGCGTCTGCCGTTAAAAAAGAGAAAGCTCTCGTCTATGGTCCTTCGGGCCGCGCCTACGCAGTGGACCTGCGGCCCCGGAGTGTCCATACTTTTGTGCTCTGGTCGAAAAATTTTGAGAACCTCATCAAAAACAGACACAAACTCCGAGATTATCTGGCCAAATACGACCAGCTCTATTTTCATTTTACCATTACCGGCCTGGGCGGGAGCTTTATCGAACCTGGTGTGCTTCTGCCGGAGATGGCGTTGGCTCAGCTTGAAACCCTGGTCGAGATGGCTGGCCGGCCAGAGCGAGTCTCGCTCCGGTTCGACCCGGTCGTCTTCTGGGAAGAACGGGGAAGGCGGTTGACGAACCTGACTTTTTTCGAAAGCCTGGCGCCTCGCGCGGCCAGCCTCGGAATCAAGACCGTCCGTTTCAGCTTTGCCCAGTGGTATGCCAAAGCGAAGCGGCGAGCAGCCCGGCGCGGCTTCCGCTATGTCGATCCACCCGCCGAGGACAAGCTCGAAGCAGCTCGTCGCCTTGTCGGGATCGCCCGCGAGCACGGCCTCAGCTTTTTTTCGTGCAGCCAGGATTTTCTGGCCGAGGTCCCGGGTATCCGGCCCTCTTCCTGTATCGATGGCTGTCTCCTCCGAACCCTCCATCCTTCGGCAGAGCCAGCCTCGCAGGGAAAGGACAAATCACAGCGCCGGGAGTGCCGCTGCACCGAATCCGTGGACATCGGGAGTTACATTCAGTCCTGTCCCCATTGCTGCCTTTATTGCTACGCCAACCCGAGACTTTAGAAATTCAGATGCCGAGCGACAGGCGTTCGGCCAGGGCAGCGGGGAGCCGCTCGGCCAGGATCTTCCTCTGAGCTTCTTGGATGTTGTATTCCAGGCGGTAGAACTTGACGATCCGCGTTCCAGAGTCGTAGATGGCGCAGGCTGCCTTCGGGTTCCTGTCCCGCGGCTGACCGACCGAGCCCGGGTTGATGAGATACCGGGCGTCCTTTTCCAGCTTGACTTCGTTGGCCTCGCCCTCCATGAACGTTCCCGCGACGATATTCTCCTTTTCGACATAGACAAAGGGAAAATGGGTATGGCCGAAGAAACAGACCGGAGTGGTGATGTGGTCAAAGGCCTCGGCGGCGTCGAATTCGCCGAAAATGTAGTAATCCTCGTCAAAAGGAGCGCCGTGGCAGATGGTGATAGTCTCGTGGAGAATGAAGGGCCCCTTTTTTAACCTGCAGATGTAAGCGAGGTTTTTTTTCAGGGTTCTTTGTTTCGTCCAGAGGATGGCCGAGGCGGCAATCGGGTTGAAGGTTTCGATCGTGTCCAGGCCGCAGACGGCCTTGTCGTGGTTGCCGCGGACGAGCGTGATCGGCTTAAGGTTCTGGATTTTCTGGATGATTTCGTTGGGCGAGGCGCCATACCCGACCAGGTCGCCCAGGAAGATGAAATGATCAACCTTTTTTTTCTGGACGAACTTGAGCACCGCGAGGAAGGCCTCCAGGTTGCCGTGAATGTCAGCGAAGATTAAGTAACGCATCGGCTTTCGTTCGCTCCTTTCCCGAGAGAATTGAACATCCGGTGAGCTTGATAAGAGCTCCTGACGAGAGGTCCCGCTTCTACTCCTTTGAACCCCAGTTTCTTTGCCTTTTTCCTGAACTCTTCGAAGTCCGCAGGTGCATAATACTTACGCACAGGCGCGTGACTCGGCGACGGTCGGAGGTACTGTCCGATCGTCAGGAGGTCGCAGCCGGCGGTTCTTAGGTCGAACAAGGTTTCAACAATCTCTGTTTCATCCTCTCCGAGTCCGATCATCAGGCCGGATTTTGTCAATGCTCCCATCTGCCGGGCTCGTTTGAGAACGCCGAGCGACCTCTGGTAGTTTTCCGGCGGCCTGTTGATCAGCGGGTAGCAGCTTTCTGTCGTCTCTAAGTTGTGATTCAAGACATCCGGGCCGGCTTCGACGACCGCGGCCAACGCCCTCTCGTTTCCCTTGAAGTCGGGGACGAGGACTTCGACCTTGATTTGAGGGCTTGCGGTTTTTATTGCCCGTATGGTGGCGGCGATATGACCGGCTCCGCCGTCGGCAAGGTCATCCCTCGTGACTGAGGTGATGACCGCGTAATCGAGACCCATGGCGGCGACGGCCTTAGCCACGCTTCCGGGCTCCTCAGCGGAAGAAGGCTTGGGCCCTCCTTTGCGGACAGCGCAGAAAGAGCAGTCTCTCGTGCAGACATCTCCCAGGATGAGGAAGGTGGCGGTTCGAGCCGACCAGCACTCAGAGATGTTGGGACACCGGGCGCTCTGACAGATCGTGTGAAGGCGGTTTGCTTTCAGGATTTCGGCAACCTGGAAGAAGTTTCTCTCTGACGGGAGCTTGACTTTGAGCCATGCAGGCTTCGAGCCAGCTTCGCCGCCGTCTACCGAAACAGACTGATTTTTTTCCACAGGAGTTTAGGTGTTTGGCAAATCCCTTTAGCTCGGAGGCAGGGGACGTAGAATGGTCTCAGTATTCCAGCTCTCGTTCCCTCTTCATCCGGCGCCGCATGCGCTTGCGGGCCTGCGCCTCTTTCATCCTCTTTCTCTCGCCGGGCTTGAAATAGATGGAATGTTTCTTGATCTCCTTGATGATGGCTTCCTGCTGGACTCTTCTCTTGAAGCGCCGAAGCGCGCTTTCCAAGGATTCTCCTTCTTCAACGACAATAAAGGCCAATCGCTTTCACCTCCTTCGCGGGCAAGTCGGGCATGCCATTTATACCCGAAGCCGTCCGGCCTTGTCAACATAAGAACGGAGACGGTCAGCCTTAGGACCGTCCCCCTTTTTATTTTTTTACCCGGTAGCCAGCCAGGATGATGCTTCTCTCGGCCGCGATCCGCATCGGCTCGATGAGGGGCACAGGGATGTCCTCGTCCTTCAAGACGAGGGGGACCTCGGTGCACCCGGCGATGATGGCCCCGGCGCCCCGCCGGATGAGCCTCTTTGCGACAGAAAGGAGGAGCCTTCTCGGCTGGCCTTCAGTGACGCCTGCCTTTGTCCCGGCCGGCCCGAAAATGGCCTCCATGACCTTTTCCTGCTCCCTGTCTGTCGGGGCGACGATTTTAACTCCCACTCTATCGAAGGCGTCGCGGAAGAGTCCTGACTTTACGGTTCCGGTCGAAGCGACCAGCCCGGCGCGCTTGAGGCGCGGGATTTTCTTTTTTGCCCAGGCGGCGGTTTCTTCAATGATGTCGAGAACGGGAATTTTGACCGCGCTCCTCATCGGGGAGAGGAAGGCATGGGCTGTGATGCAAGGCATGACAATAAAATGAGCGCCTGCCCGTTCAAGCTTTTTTGCTCCTTCTTTGAGCAGCCTGACGGGGCTCGGGCCCTTGCCCAGCAGGGCGTCCGTTCGCGGCGGGATTCTGGGATTATTGTAGATCAGGATAGGAATGTGATCCTGGTCTTTGGCCGCCGCAGTCTGCTTGATGATCAGGCTAAAGAAATAAGCCGTCGCTTCGGGACCCATGCCGCCCAAAATGCCGATCGTCTTTTTCAACGGCCCTTCTCCTCGAGCATTTCTTTTATTTTGTCGAGCGGCAGGGCTTCGGCGACATGACCGTCCTTTCCTTCCATCCGCTCCGCTTTGAAGAGGGAGTTGAGGATGGCTTCCTCAGCGGCCTCTGCCGCAGCCAGAAAAAGAGGCGACATCTGCTCGTTTCTCAGGAGGGTGACCGTCTGGGTCGGTTTGGGAGCCCTATGAGGGCTGCGGACCTCTTTAGCTGTCGAGAAGGCGATGGCATAGTCGCCGCTCGCGTTGGAGTAAAACCCGCCTGTCCGGGGAATCCCGAGCAAGGCCCGCTTGGCCAATCTTTTCAAGTTGCGGCTGTCGAGCGGAGCGTCCGTGGCAACGACGATCATGCAGGAGCCTTCGCTTTCCCGTTCGATATCTTTTTTCATGAAGTAATTGCCTAACCGCACTCCCACCTGAAGGCCGCCGATCTGGAGGATTCCGCCGTGGTTGGTCTGGACGAGCACGCCGACCGTGTAGCCGCCGCGAGATTCTGGCAGGCGGCGGGAGGACGTCCCGATCCCGCCCTTGAAGTCGTAGCATGTCGTGCCGGTTCCGGCGCCGACCGAGCCTTCCTCGACCGGGCCTGCCTTGGCCGTTCGGATGGCCTCCAAGACATGCTCTTTCCTGACATGCCGGCAGCGGATGTCGTTGAGGAAGCCGTCATTCGTTTCTCCCACGACAGCGTTCACTGATTCCACTTTTTCATTGCCGGGAAAAGCGAGCGTGTATTCGATCACGGCCTCGGCTGCGGTGGGCACCGAAAGCGTGTTGGTCAGGATGACGGGCGTTTCGATCGTGCCGAGCTCCTCAACCTGGGTAAATCCCATGAGCTTTCCGAATCCGTTAGCCACGGCGATGGCGGCCGGGACTTTTTCCTGGAAAACGTTCCCCTCGTGGGGGAGGATGGCAGTGACGCCGGTGCGGACGTCGTTTCCTTGGATGAGCGTGACGTGGCCGACCTTGACGCCGGCGACGTCGGTAATCGCGTTGAGCGGACCGGGAGAAAGAATGCCCGTCCCGATCCCGAATTCACGCAGCCGCGGCCTCGCCTCCTTGCTGAGGCCGGCCAATGCCAGACCGAAGACGGCCAGAAAAAACAGTTGCCAGAATAAAGTTTTCATCTTCAGCTATTCCTCAATCCGTATTCTTTTTTCCCCAATATATGCGTTGACCATCCTTTCTGTCAAACAAGGCTCAGGTTTGGGGTCGTCAGCATGCTCGTTTCCCCAGCGAGGAAACTCGCTCCGAATTCGGGGGAATTCGGGGGGGAATTCGGGGGACGTCGGAATTCGGGGGACGTCATACATAATGCACTTAATTGGATTGGGCAAAGTGTCCTCGGAATTCATCAAAACCAGACAAGGCGGAACCTTTCCCGCCTGTCGAGCCGGGTGATACCCTGTTCTCTGGCTGCCTGGACAGCTTCCGCGTATTCCTCCGCCGTAATCCTTCGGCCGAGGGGAGCGCGCGGGGAGACGTCTCCGCACGGATAGTACTGGTCCATGATGTTGACATAGGTGCTCCTCGAGATTTCGGTGGCCAGGAAGCGCATGGCTTCTCGCGTGCCGGCCAGGCCTTCAGGCAGCACGAGGTGCCGGACGAGAAGCCCGCGCCTGGCGATCCCGTTCTGGTCTAAGACAAGGTCACCGACCTGGCGGTGCATCTCCTTTATGGCAAGGCGAGCCGCCTCGGGATAGTCGGGAGCGTTACAATATTTTGCGGCCGGGGCGGCGGCGGCAAATTTGAAGTCGGGCATGTAGATGTCCACGATGCCGTCCAGAAGCCTGAGCGTCTCGACGGCGTCATAGCCGCTCGTGTTATAGACAAGAGGAACGCGAAGCCCCGCCTCGATCGCCACCGGAAGCGCCCTGAGGATCTGGGGGACAAAATGGGTGGGCGTGACAAAGTTAATGTTGTGGCAGCCCAGCCTCTGGAGTTCGATCATCATCCTGGCCAGACGGTCAAAGGAGACCGACCGGCCATCGCTGAGATGACTGATTGAATAATTCTGGCAGAACGAGCAGCGCAAGTTGCAGTGGGTGAGGAAGATGGTTCCCGACCCTCCGACCCCGACGAGCGGCCGTTCTTCGCCGAAATGGGGAGAATAAGAAGAGACTTCGGGAAGGTGGCCGGCCTGGCAGATCCCTCGCTCTCCCTTGAGCCTGTTGATTCCGCAGTTACGGGGACAGACGCTGCAGTTTTCAAGGACCTTGAACGCCCGCTCGATTCTTTCGGTAAAAAGCCCTTCGCGGTAGGCGCGAAGATAGGCTGTCTCAAAGTCGTCCTGTTTCATGCTTCGAGCATCCCATTATACCAATAACCAGACAGGTTAACAAAAAACGACCTTTTCCCTAAAGCATCTCTATTTCTGTGATTTGATGATATGATCGTGGGAGGGTGGCACGGCGTCAGTCCCCTCCGGGGGATAAGGCGAGGGTGCTGGGTGAGGAAGTCCGTCGAAGACTGAGCGGGCAGGGTTTCTCGACCGAAGGGAGAGAAGAGCGAAGGATGAGTCGGAGCGAGTTTCCTCGCTGGGGAAACGAGCGGGCTGACGAACCCAAACCCGAGCCTTGAAGGGGACGCGCCGTGACAGGGCCCTATTCCCAAACTGGGTCATCACAGAAACAGAGATGCTACCCTCTCGCCCGGAGTTGCCTCTTATGGCATAATGCTTTCTCATGAACGAGTTGATCACGATCCCCAGGTTTGAACGGATTGCCTTTATTTATCACGGATTCGGCGCTGCCGGCTGGGGAGAGAAAGGTCTTGAAAAAAGGGAAGAATGGCAAGATTTCAAACGCCTCTACCTCCGTCAGGTTCACTCGGACATCATCCATGTTATCTCCGACGTTCCAGGCCAAACCCTCAGGGGCGACGCCATGATCACCGGCCTGCCCCGGCTCTTCCTGATCATCAAGACAGCCGATTGTCTTCCCGTCCTTTTGGTAGACGAAAAGAAGCGCGTTATAGCTGCCGTGCACTGCGGCTGGAAAGGAACACTCCTCCGTCTCCTGGAGAAAGTCGTCTCCGGGATGAAGACACAGTTCGGCTGCAATCCGGTCGATCTTATCGCTGCCTTCGGCCCGTCCATAAGCGGACGCTGCTACGAGGTTGGTGAAGACGTCCGTGGGCCGTTCCGGGATAACTGCTTTCCCGACAAGCTATTTAGGCCGGTTCCTGGACAGTCCCGCAAATATTTCCTCGACCTCAGGGAAGCAAACTGCCTCCAGCTCCGTCGGCAGGGTGTTGGCGATAGGAATATCTTTTCTATCGACATCTGCACCCACTGTGACCGCCGCTTCCCGTCCTACCGCCGCGACCGAGCCGCCGCCGGCCGCATGTTCAGCTTCATTGCCCTCTCCCGTTAGGAAACGTCTCAAAATACGTGATCTTTATGAGGGCGCAGGAAGCTGCCCTAAAGCCCCCGTAGCGGAGGGGGGGACCCATCGGTTCTCCGATGGGGGGAACCGACGGGACTGGTTCCCTGGGGTGCGGGGGCCGAGGGTAGCTTCCTGCGCCCCATTAATTAAATCAATAAAAACGCGTCCAGCCGGCTGAGAACATTTGCTTTTTGACTTTATTTTTTTTATGCTTTAGCTACCATGGAAAAAGCCATTTCCGCGATTGATTTGCCCGAGCTTCGCGTCTTCAAGAGGGGGAAAGTCCGGGATGTCTATGAAGTAGACGGCAAGCTCCTGATTGTCGCCACCGACAGGATCTCGGCTTTTGATTTTGTTTTGCCCTCTCTCATCCCGGGCAAGGGAAGAATCCTGACCCAGCTCTCTCGGTTCTGGTTCGATTTCACCTCTTACATCTGCCCCAATCATGTCCTTAGCGCGGACGTCGAGCAATTTCCTCAGCCTCTTCATAAGTACAAAGATGTCCTGGATAAGCGTTCGATGCTGGTTAAAAAATTGAAAATCGTCCCCGTCGAATGTGTGGTCAGGGGGTATCTCACGGGTTCTGGCTGGAAGGAATACCAGGAGACGGGAAAGACGAGCGGCGTCAAGCTCCCGGCCGGCCTCAAAGAGTCCGACCGCCTGCCGAACCCGATTTTTACACCCGCCACCAAAGCCGAGGAGGGACATGACCTGAACATTTCGTTCAAGGAAATGAAGAAAATCCTGGCGGACGACCAACTGGCCGAAAAAATCAAGAAGACAAGCCTCAAACTCTACCAGAAAGCCGCCCTGTACGCCATTTCAAAGGGCATCATTATCGCAGACACGAAATTCGAGTTCGGGTTGGACGGGGAGGATCTCATCCTTGCCGACGAAATTTTCACGCCGGATTCCTCACGGTTCTGGCCGCTGGCGAGCTACGCTTCTGGAAAATCCCAGCCAAGCCTGGACAAACAGTTCGTCCGGGACTACCTTCTCAGCACTTCCTGGGACAGGAAGTCCACGCCGCCCGCGTTGCCCGATGACATCATCGAGCAGACGGCCAAAAGGTACTTTGAGATTTACTCCATCCTCACAGGGAGAGAGGAATTATGACCGAAGACCGGGTTGACCTTCACGTCCACTCGTCAAAGTCGAGCGACGGGGATTTCTCGCCCTTCCATCTTATCAAACTGGCCAAGGACAGAGGTCTTAGAGCCATTTCCATCTCAGACCACGACACTGTTGAGGCTTATCCCGAAGCCCTGGAATGGGGCCTGAAATTAGGTGTCGAGGTCATCCCGAGCGTTGAGTTGACGACGCTTCACGACGGCCGGGAATTTCACTGTCTGCTTCCCTTTGTCCACTGGGAGAGCAAAGATCTGAAAAAAATCTTGGGACACATCTCGAGGGCGCGGGAGGAAGAAGCCAGGGCGCGGGTCGCCAGGCTTCAGGAGCTCGGGTTTGAGATAAGCTGGGAAGAAGTCCGCAAGGCGTCAAAGTCTGCTCCGCCTCTCGGAGTGACCATCGCTCAGGTCCTGATTGCCAAAGGACGCGAGCAGAAAATCGCGGCCCTCGAAAAGTACTGCCAGGAGGAAAACCGCATTTTTGCTCCTTATATTTTTTATAAAGACTATTTTTTAGAAGACAAGCCTGCTTATGTTCCCAAGAGGACAGTCGGCCTCGTTGATGTCCTGGACCTTGTCTCCCGGGACGGGGCGGTGCCGGTCCTGGCTCACCCCGGCGCCTACTTTGAGCAAGCCACGAGAGAAGACCTCCTTGTCCTCAAGGAAAGAGGGCTCGTCGGCCTGGAGGTCTATTCGTCTTATCATGACCGGGAACAGACCGCGCTCTACAAGACTCTGGCTGAGGAAATCGGTTTTGTCGCCACGGCCGGGTCGGATTTCCACGGCCGCATCAAGCCTCATATCCCCTTCGGGTTCATCAAAGAGGGGACCTACAGGATGGTCGAGGAATTGAAAAGGAGGAGGCGCTGAATGATTGTCAACTGGACAGACATCGTCATTCTGGTCATCCTTCTGGTCACTCTGATTCTCGGCCTGATCAAAGGTTTCATCCGGCAGGTCATAGGCTTGGCCGCCGTCGTGGCGGGTTTGCTCCTTGCGGCAAAGTACTATTTGCCGGTGTCTCGCAGCGTGAGCCGCGTCGTGGACGCTGAGAAATGGTCTGGGCTCATTGCCTTCCTCGTTGTGTTTTTGGCTATCCTGGTTGCCGGCTGGCTTGTCGCTTTCCTTGTGTCGAAACTCGTCCGTGGCCCCCTCCGGTTCATCGATCATCTTTTTGGGGGAGCTCTGGGACTCCTCAAAGGCGTCTTGATCTGCGGAGTCATCGTCTTCGCCCTGCTTGCTTTTCCGGTGGACAAAAAGGCTCTGCTTGAATCCAAGCTTGCTCCCTATTGTTACTGGATTACCAAGGGGATCGTCCACCTTATCCCGCGGGAGCTTAAAGAGAAATTCAGGGACACGTACAACGATATCATCAAAGAGAAGAGGCCCTATGGAAAAGAAGTTTAGCGAGCTCACGATCCACCAGAAACTGGAGCTCATCATCAAGGAAATGGTGGACAGAGAGGTTCAGTTTAAAGAGGCGGTCAAGGAATTCGAAAAGATTTTCATCGAGACGGCCTCAAGGAAATACAAGGGCAACAAGACGAAAACAGCCGAAGCCATGGGCATCCACCGCAACACTCTGCAAAGCCGGGCCAAAGCTCTAAAAATAAAAAGAATATCTTAGCACTCTAAGCCTGAGAGTGCTAATTTTTCCCTATTTTCTCTTGACAAATCGGGGGATTTTTTGTAAATTAGCAATCTCTAATCAAAATTGCTAATTATAAAAAGGAGGTTTACATGAAGGTTACACCCCTCTATGACAGAGTTCTTCTCAAGAGGCTGGAAGAACAAGAAGTCAAAAAGGGAGGCATTATCATCCCTGACACGGCCAAAGAGAAGCCGCAGGAGGCTGAGGTCATTGCTGTCGGCAAAGGCCGGATGACCGAGGACGGGAAGCTCATTCCCCTTGAGGTCAAGAAAGGCGACCGCGTCCTCATCGGCAAGTACAGCGGGACCGAAGTCACGATCGACGATGTCGAACACGTCATCCTGCGCGAAGAAGAGATTTTGGCGAAAATCGGTTAATCCGGGAGAAAAGGAGGAAACATGGCTAAACAAATCACGACGGGTGAAGAAGCGAGACAATCCCTCCTCAGAGGCGTCAACATCCTGAGCAACGTGGTCAAGGCGACGCTCGGGCCTCGCGGCAAGAACGTCATCTTGGAGAAAAAGTTTGGCTCGCCCACGAGCACCAAGGACGGCGTCACCGTGGCCAAGGAAGTCGAGCTCAAGGATCCCTTGGAGAACATGGGAGCCCAGTTGGTGAAAGAAGTGGCTTCAAAGACCTCAGATGTCGCCGGCGACGGAACGACGACGGCCACCGTCTTGGCCCAGTCCATTTATTCCGAGGGCATGAAGTACGTGACTTCCGGCGCCAACCCGATGCTGATCAAAAAGGGAATCGAGAAGGCTGTCGGCGAAGTCGTCAATGAGCTGAAGAAGCTAAGCCGTGATGTCAGCGGCGAGATGATCGCCCAGGTCGGTGCCATTTCAGCCAACAACGACGAGTCGATCGGTAAAATCATTGCCGAGGCTATGGATAAGGTTGGCAAGGACGGCGTCATCACGGTCGAGGAAGCGAAAGGCCTGGAGACGACCATGGAGATCGTCGAGGGCATGCAGTTCGACCGCGGTTATCTTTCCCCGTATTTCATCACCGACCCCGAGCGGATGGAATGCGTCCTCGAGAATCCGCTGATTCTTCTCCACGAGAAGAAGATTTCCAACCTGCGCGAACTCCTGCCGCTTTTAGAGAACGTGGCCAAAATGGGCCGGCCGCTGCTCGTCATAGCCGAGGAAGTTGAGGGCGAAGCCCTGGCCACCCTTGTCGTCAACAAGCTCAAAGGCACGCTGATGAGCTCTTCGGTCAAGGCGCCTGGGTTCGGCGACAGGCGGAAAGCCATGCTCGAGGACATCGCCATCCTGACTGGCGGCAGGGTCATCACAGAAGACATCGGCGTCAAGCTCGAGAACGTCGGGCTGGACTGGCTCGGCGAGGCGAACAAAGTCGTCATCGACAAAGACAACACGACGATCGTCGAGGGACGCGGCAAACAGTCCGAAATCCAGGCCCGGATCAAGCAAATCAGGACTCAAATCGAAGAGACGACCTCCGACTATGACCGGGAAAAGCTCCAGGAAAGACTGGCCAAGATGGTCGGCGGCGTGGCGCTGATTAAAGTCGGCGCCGCCACAGAGACGGAGCTTAAAGAGAAAAAGGCTCGCGTCGAAGATGCCATGCACGCGACCAAGGCGGCCGTCGAGGAAGGCATCGTGCCGGGCGGCGGCGTGGCCTTGCTCCGCTGCCAGAAAGTCCTGGGAGAGCTGAAGGTTAGCGGCGATGAGGAAATCGGCGTCAACATCGTCAAAAGAGCCCTGGAAGAACCGCTCCGCCAGATCGCCAATAACGCCGGCTGGGAGGGGTCGATCGTCGTCGAAAAAATCAAAGAGATGAAGCAGGACATGGGTTTCAACGCCCTGACTGAAAAATACGAAGACATGGTCAAATCCGGGATTCTCGATCCGACCAAAGTCGTCCGCATCGCCCTGCAGAACGCAGCCAGTATCGCGGGCCTGCTGCTGACCACAGAAGGCTTGGTGTCTGAAATTCCCGAAGAAGAAAAAACCCCGAAGTATCCAACCCCGCCCAGCGACATGTACTGATTCTCAAGATAGGATCCTCAGGGGACGGTCCTCGGAGAGGGCCGTCCCTTTTTTTTCGCCGGTCTTTGAATCATCCCGCCTTTTTTGTTATATATGAGGTCGGTGTTCAAATTCTTCGACCGGTACATCATCAAGGAAATTATCCCCCCTTTTTTCATCGGCCTGCTCATCTACGCGTTTGTCCTCCTGATGAACCAGGTCTTCCTTCTGTCGGAGCTGTTTATCGCCAAGGGAGTGGCTCTGCGCGTGGTGGCCCAGATCTTCCTCTATCTCATCCCCTCTGTCCTGGCTTTTGCCGTTCCCATGGCTGTGCTCATGGGTATCTTGGCTGGGTTGAGCAGGCTTTCTACCGACTCAGAGGTGGTCGCCTTCAAATCGCTCGGCATCAGCAACCTGCGGCTGCTCCGGCCGGTCCTGGTCTTTGCCCTGGGAGGATGGCTGGTCACGTCTTACCTGAGCCTGTACCTTGCCCCGCGGTTTAACCACAAGTGGGTCCTGACTCTGACTCGGTCTGTCCTAACTAAAGTCCAGCTCAGGATCAACCCAAGGGAATTTAACGAGTCGATCCCAAATGTCGTCCTTTTCATTCAGGATATCACCCAGGAGAACAGATGGAAGAACATTTTCGTCCATCTCTCCCGGCCCGGAGAAGAACCCAGGGCTATCTTCGCTCAGACTGGACGGCTCAACTTTTTTCCAGAGATTAAAAGGGCCACCCTCGAGCTTGTCGAGGGCTCCATCCATTCTGTGCCCCCGGCCAACCCCGGACGGTACAGCGTCACCTTTTTCGACCGGATCGAGGAGGAAATCAGCATCGAGACGCTGTTCGCTCAATTTTCGAGCCAGAAACGGGTCCGGGAGAAGGATATAGGAGAGCTGCTAAAGGAAGTCGAGAAAATCGGAGAACGGCGCATTGAAATCGAGGGGGACAAGACGAAACTTGGGGCTCTCCCCGAGGCAGTGGCCGAAGCCCGGAGAAAGGACATCGAATACAGGCTCTGGCAGAACGACCGGGAATGGCGGTCCCATTGGGTAGAAATACACAAGAAATTTGCGCTCCCCTTTGTCTGTTTCATTTTTGTCTTGATGGGCATTCCTCTGGGAATGTCCACGAAGAAGGGTGGCCGGACGAGCGGCTTTACCATCAGCCTTGGCATCATCCTGGTCTATTATATCTTGATTACGGCCGGTGAAAAGCTGGCCATGGACGGGCTCCTCTCGCCCTTTTTCGGCATGTGGGGGCCGAACCTGGTTTTCCTGGTTGCGGCGGTTTATCTTTTTGCCCGGTCTTCGAAAGAGTATCTGCTTTTTAGCCTGTTTTCTCGCTTCAGAAGGAAAAAAAGTGCCAAAACAATCCTCATTAGGGTTCGTGTTTCTCGCCGTGGATGGAAGCTCCTGAGCTTGAGACGGCCCCGGCTTTCACTCCGCTTTCCCAACATCCTCGACCGCTATATCATGCGGAAATACCTGGCCATTTTCACGCTTGTTTTTCTCGGCCTCCTGTCCATTTCCATCATCGTCACCTTTTTCGAGCGGATAGACAATGTTTATGAACACAACAAGTCCCTGGCCCTCTTTGTCACCTATATTCAGTACCGCATCCCTGAATTCAGCCACTACATCCTTCCGGTGACGACGCTCACCGCGACGCTCCTGGCGCTCGGGCTGATGACGAAGTTCAACGAGATCACGGCCATGAAGGCCTGCGGCGTCAGCCTTTACAGACTCATCCTGTCGATCGTTTTCCTGGCGGCTGTGGTCAGCATTTTTTCGTTCGCTCTCCAGGAGACGCTCCTTCCCTCTGCAAACAAGAAAGCCGAGGAGACGTGGAACCGGATCAACGATATCCCGCCCCGGACCTACAATTTTCTTGACCGGCGCTGGGTGCTGGGCAAGGACAAGAACAGGATTTTCCATTACCGCTACTACGACCCCATCGCCAACGTTTTCAGCCAGATATCGGTTTATGACCTCGACCTCGACACCTGGACTCTGCGCAGGAGAATCTTTGCCGAAAAAGGGCGGATCGAAGGGAATAACCTCTGGTTCATCAGGGGGTGGTCCAGGAATTTCAGCGATGAGATGACCACCTGGGTCGAGGCTTTCAAGGAGATGGACCTTCGGGTGGCTGAAGAGGCCGGCTATTTTGTCAAAGAATGGGAGGAGCCCTCATTTATGAGCTATGCCGAGCTCAAGACGTACATCGCCGATATCGAAGAGATGGGGTTTGAGGCGACAAGGTTCAGGGTTGACTTGAGCGCCAAGCTCTCCTTTCCTTTTGTCTCGCTTGTCATGGCCTTTATCGCCATTCCCTTCGCTTTTTCGATGGGGAAGAAGGGGGCATTGGTGGGGATCGGTCTCAGCATCGGCATCGCGATGATCTACTGGGGGGCACTCGGCGTTTTTAAAAGCCTCGGCTATGTCGGTTTTCTGAGCGCCTTTCTGGCTTCCTGGGGACCGAACCTTGTTTTCGCTGCTACCGGGCTTTATCTTCTGCTGCGCCTCCGCACCTGACTCGAGCCGTCACATTTTGTATTTGCCGAAGTCCTCGGGCTTGAGGTTCTCCAGCCACTGACGCAGTTTTTCAGAGTCCTCTAAGTTCTCGTCGAACTTGAGGCTCTGAGCGCGGCGGACGACCTCATCCTCGACAAAAATAGGCGAGTTCATCCGGAGGGCGAGGGCGATGGCGTCGGAAGGCCGGGAGTCAATCATGACGGGCGTGTCTTTGTATCGGCAATGGATGATGGCGTAGAACGTGTTGTTGCGAACGTCGTTGACGACGATTTTCTCCACGGCCACTTCTAACTTGTCCAGGACGCTCTTGAGGAGGTCGTGGGTCATCGGCCGCGGCGTGGGGATGTTTTCGATGGTCAGGGCGATGGCGTTGGCCTCGAAGACCCCGATCCAGATCGGCAGGATCCTTTCGGTCCGTGGATCCTCAAGGACGACGATGGGCATCTTGGAAATCGGGTCCACAACCAACCCTTTGATTTTCATCTCGATTTCCATTGCCTTTTCTCCTCAGGCCTTATACATTTAATATATGATTAGGGGTTGATATTGTCAAGGAAGGACTCAAAAGAGCGTCAGCTGGCCGCTCTCTCCTGCTTCCGAGATGTCTTTCTCGAAGAGGCTGATTTTTCCGTAGAAACCGTCGTGCCCGGGGATGATGCGCACGGCCGCTTTCCTCATCCGGTCAATTCCCTGGCCGACGCGTTCCGGCTGGAAGCGGCAGAGGTCGGCAACCGAAACTTCGGTCAGGACGCGGTGTTCGTTTCCGAATTCGTGGATGAGCCGGAAATACATGTCCCAGACGCTCTGGCATTCGGCCGTTTTCTCCAGGGCTTCAGCGATTATCTCGTTGAGCGGGATGAGGTTCTTATACGGAATCTTAGCCGGCGGCTTCACGCCTTCCTCCCGGTCGGCCAGCTCCTCCACCCGGTGCATCACCCCGATCGTCAGTTTCTTGCCGCACTTGGGGCAGAGGTCGCGATGGGCGATGGATTCCTTGGGCGAAAAAACGACCCCGCACTTGCGATGGCCGTCGTAGTGGTATTTCCCTTCTTCGGGGAAGAATTCGATCGTGTAGAGGAATTTTTCCGGGTTCCGGCTGCGCAGGGCTTCGACCAGCCCCTTGTAGCTGAAATCGGTGTCAAAGACGTTGGCCTCTCTCCCCAGCCGGGAAGGCGAGTGAGCGTCAGAATTGGAGACCAGGGCATAGCGGTCGAGCGCCGACAGCCGCCAGTTCATCGGCGGGTCGGAGGACAGGCCCGTTTCCAGGGCAAAGATGAAGGGCGTCATTTCTTCGAAACATTCTTCGATCGAATCGAAACCGGAGTTCGCCCCAAAAAGAGAAAACCAGGGTGTCCAGATGTGAGAGGGAATGACGACACAGCGGGGACAGAGATCGGCCACAATCCGGACGAAATTCTTGGCGTCCATGCCGAGGATGGGCCGGCCGTCCGAGCGCAGGTTCCCCAGCCCGGCCAGGCGGGTGTTGATCTTCTCGACCGACTCGAAGTCCGGCGCCAGGATGAGGAGATGGATTTTCCTGACTTTGCCTTTCTTGGAATAGATAAAGCTAATCTCCGTCGAGAGGATGAAGTGGATATCTTTGGCCGAGAGGGAAATTCCCTCGAGGTAGCCATTTGCCGGTGGAAGGATGTTACGCAGCCGAAAGAAACCATTACCGGCCGGCTCTAACTTCTGCTTGGTCAGGAAGAACCATTCGGGGTGAGTGAAGTCACCTGAGGCGACAAGCGAGATGCCCTTCACTTTGGCCCAGTAGGCCAGGTTGTCAAAAGTCATGTCGCGGGAGGTGGCCCGGCTGAACTTGGAGTGGATGTGCAGGTCGGCGATGAATTTCATGATGGATAAGACTCAAGTGTAGACCATCGCAAGAGAGATTTCAAGGACAATGATGGCGTCGTGATCATTTCCATTAGTATTGAACTAATGGACGCAAGATACTGCCCTCGGCCCCCGGCCCCGGGAAACCAGTCCCGTCTGTTCCCCCCATCGGAGAAGCCGATGGGTCCCCCCTCCGCTACGGGGGCTTCAGGGCAGCATCCTGCGCCCATCATGAAGATTATCCATTTGTAACATCCCATGAAAATGGCGTGGTGAGCTTAACGGGAATTGGCGGGGGAGCGGGCGAGCTGCTGGCCTTTACGGGCAAACTCCGCAGAGAGAGCGGCCTCGCCTAAACGGTTGTAGAGGTCGGCTAGAAGGAAATAGCCGAGCGGCAGTTCTTTGGACTCGGGCTTAAGATCAATCCCCTTTTTGACCAGGCGGATTGCTTCTTCATAGTTTTCACCACGGTTGAGGTAGATTCTGGCCAGGTAGAAGTAGGCAAGCGGGAATTCTGGGGCTGCCGCGATCGTCTGCTCTAAGTATTTTTGCTCGCTATCGCTCTTCCCGACCTGGCGGTAAAGGCGGGAGAGGTTAAAACTCGCCTTGAAATGCTGGGGCGAGTGGTCGAGCTCCCTAAGGTAGGCCTCGATGGCCTTGATGATTTCCCCGCGCTTTTCCAGGAGCTGGGCCAGGTTGTAGTTCAGGTTGGTCAGCTCGGGGTTTATGGCCATGGCCTGGTTGAGGTGCTCCTCAGCACGGGCAAAGTCCTCTTTGAGAATATATATGGCAGCGAGGCCGTTATGAGAAGCTGCCGAGTCGGCGTTGAGAGACAGGCATTCCGAGTAATACTTGATGGCCTCGTCATATTTTTTTTGATTGTAGTTGAGCGTTCCCAGGAGATAGTAAAGCTGGGAGTCGGAGAAGCCTTTTTTCAAGTAGTCGATGATGAACCGCTCGGCCTCGTCGGGCTTGCCCAGCATCTGATAGGAGTTGGCGATGTTGATGACGCAGAACGAATCGTCCGGTTTTCTCTCTAAGGCTTGTTCGAACGAGGCGATGGCTTCCTTGAAATTTCTCTCTTTGAAGTAGATGTTCCCGAGAGCAAAGTGGGCGTCGCTGATGTCGGGGTCCTCCGCGATAATGGCCTTGATGATCCGGACGGCTTCCTCGGCCTGGTTGCTCATCCCTATTTCTCGGGCGCGGGAGAGCTCGTTGAAAACGCCAATTTTGTCTTTAGGGTTGGCGAGCTTTTTGCCCTCGATCTTGGCTGAGTCGGTGAACGAACCAACGTAGCCGAGAGCAGCCAGCTTTTCCCGGGTCTCCTCGTCTATTTTGCGAAAGTCAATTTCATAGGCATTCTCGCTTGCTTCGGCGATGAATTGTGTCGCCCGCTTTTCCAGGTCTGTTAGGAGCTTCTGCTCGGTCTGAACGAGGTTTCTCATCTCATCAGGATCATGCTCCAAATCATAGAGCTCTGGGTCGGGAGAGATGATCAGCTTAAACCGTCTGTTCTGGAAGCTTTTCAGTTCCGACCAGCCGTAATGGAAACGAGGGTAGAACGTCTCGGCGTAAGCGTAGGTTTTATCATCTTTAGATGGGTGGAAAAATTGAGAGACGAGGCTTTTTCCCTGGACCTCAAGCGGAATGGGCAGGCCAACCATCTCCAGGATTGTCGGCATCACGTCGACGAGCGAGACGACCTGGGAAACAGAAAGGTCTTGGAATCTTTCAAACGGGGTGACGAAAATAAGCGGCACGTGAATGGCTTCCTGGTAGATAAAAAAGCCATGAGTGGCTTCCTGATGCTCTCCCAGGCTCTCCCCGTGGTCTGAAGCGAAGATGAGGAAGAGAGTTTCAGCGAGGCCGGCATCCTCGAGGAATTTCCAGAGCCTTGCGAGCTGAGTGTCGGTGAACGCAATTTCTCCGAGGTAGGGATGATTTGGGTACTTGGCGTCAAAAGGGGTTGGCGGCTCGTAGGGCGTGTGCGGGTCGTAGAGATGGATCCAGGCGAAAAATTTTCTCTGTTTGTTCCCGTTGAGCCATTTCAGGGCTTCATCCATAACTTCGTTGGCTGGACGCTGCACCGTCGCGAGCGAGATTTTTTCGAACTTGCTCAAATCAAACCGGTCGAAATAATAGTCAAAACCCTGGTCGAGCCCCCATTTTGAATCGAGGACATAGGCGCCGACAAAAGCGGCCGTGGCGTACCCGTGCTCTTTCAATACTTCGGCCATCGTTTTGAGCTCAGTGGGGACGACGAACCCGCCGTTATCCCGGACGCCGTGGAAAAGGGGCAATGTGCCGGTGAGCAGCGACGTGTGTGAGGGCAGGGTGAGCGGCGTTGGAGCGATACAGTTATCGAACTTAATTCCACGGCGGGCAAAAGAGTCGATGGCCGGAGTTTCGACCCGAGGAAAACCGTAGCAGCCGACCCTGTCGGCGCGGAGCGTGTCCACCGTGATAAGGATAACGTTGAAGTTCCTGTCGCCCTGCAGCCTTGCGATGCTCTGTTGTCTTGGAATAATAAACAAAACAACGACCAGCAGAGCAATCAAAAACGCAGCTAAGCACAAGCTGAGCAGGAGGACACGTCTGCTTCGCTTTCTGTTTTTCCCTCTTTCTCTCGTTTGCATGATGACCGCCGTCGATTTCTATTATAATACGTTTTTCGAGACGTATAAAAGGGGATGAGGAACCCAAATTTGCCGATAGAACCACCCGACGGGTCCTGTCGCGATTCACCCCCGGCGCCCCCTCGCGGTCGATCTTATTTATTATCAAGCCGGCAGATAAACTACATCAAACGCTCGGGTCGGCGGGGGGCCCCCGAACCACGCCACCCATCGGGTGTAGGCGTGTCTATCTCAGTTCTGTTCAAAGCCAAGCACTTTTGGCTGTTGCGCAATTCCTATCGGCAAATTTGGGAGGAAGAATAAAAAGGGGCGGCGGGAAACCGCCGCACCTTGAGTGGTGGCAGTGAGGATGGGGACGGTCCTCAAGGAGGACCGTCCCTTTTTTAACTTGGCACTTTAGAAAATCAACCGGACGCCCAGGCGAAGCTGCCTCGGCCTGACGATGGAGTAGAGATCGTGGCCGTCCGTTGATTCATAATAACTAGCGTGGCCCTGCGGGAACCAGTCGTAGCCTATTCGCGTTCCCCAGGATGTGATGGTATTGACGTTGAACACGTTGAAGACATCGAGCATGAACCCCAGCCTGTACTTATCGGCCAGTGTGAAAATCTTCTCCAGCCGCATGTCGAGGATTTTCTGCATCGGGTAATGGTAGGAGCCGCGCGGCTCGGCGTAAAACGTTACCCGGCCCTGAGCTAACCTTGTCGTCCTGAAGCGGGTTGTCCAGGCGTTTCCAGTGACGGCCCGGAAATAAGCGTTGAGGGTGATGTCGAAGGGCAGGATGTATGTCCCCTGGATCTTGATCATGTGCGTCGGGTCAAAGGTTGAATTCCCGTCAGCATTAGTCCAGAAGTTAGGGTCCCCGGGCCAGAGCCCATCCCTGGAATTCCAGCCAATATCATCAGCAAATCCATTATCCTGGGTGCCCCAGGCTTTAGAGTAAACATAGGAAGCAAGAAGTTGCCACTTGTTGGAGAAGCGTTTGTGGAACATGAACGTCAACCCCTGGTACTTACGGTAGGGCTTGCCCAGAACCCAAGGTTGTCCTTCTTCGATGTTGTCGATGATGTAGTGGCGGGCGACAGAAGTCCGTTCGTAAACGTCGAATGTCTTGTTGACGTGGTAAGCGACTGAGATGGGGACTTTTCTGTAGGTTGCCTTGGTGTCGTACCAGGAGATGATGTTCTTCCAGTCGCGGTAGACATAAGAGACCGAGAAAGACGCGTCCCTGAAAAGCTCCCTTTCCAGGCTAACAGTGTATTGATTCATGTACGGGTGCTTGATGTCATCGGCCAGGTGGTAGAGCTCTTCATGCACGGTTCTGTCGAACTCCACCCATTTCTTCCCATCCCAGTAATAGGAGATATAATCGCTGTAAGCTTCAGCCGGGTTGAGCCGGTCGTGATAGCTGGCCAGCATGGCCTCGGTGAACTGGCCGTAGTGGGCCTTGAAGACTGTGGTTTTGTCGCCGAAGAGGTCAAAGGTAAAGCCTAGTCTCGGAGCGATACGGTTGGTCTTGTAGACCGTGCCCAGGTCCTTGATGTCACCCCAGTTCTGGCTGAAGCGCACGCCGAGGTTGATGTTTATTCTCGGGGTGATCTGCCAGGAATCCTGGGCGAACGCTTCAACGCGCGTATAGCGAGTGTTCGTGTCGTAACCCTCATACTGGTAGGCCAAGTAGGGCGTGAACCCCTTAACAGGATTCCCGTAGCTGACGTATATCATGTGGTTTGGCCCGGTGTGACCGTATCTGTTCCTGACGGTCGAACGCTCGACCTCGACGCCGAACTTGAAGTCGTGGTTGCCCGTGATGAAGTCCTCAGCATAGTGGGTCAAGCTGGCATTGGTCTGGAATCGGGTGCGGTCAGCGTAGTAAAAGTAGCCGGCGCTGTTGTAAAGAAAGTTATCGTCCAGGCTAAAATGAGAGGCCACGTCTTTGCCAACCTCCGGGTCCAGATAATAGTAACCCCAGAAGTAAGCAGTTTTGACGTCGAAGAAGGTCTTTGGGCTGAGAATTTTGGTCAGGCTGAAATTGCCGACGATCTCAGGCGATTTCTGGTTTACGACTGCATCGGGCGCGGTAGTGGCGCTTGCGCCGCGGTTTTTACCGTCGTAGGTGTCAATTTCCAAAGAGCCCAACACGTTCAAGCTGGGGTCGAGTTGGGACGTTAACTTCACGAAAAGCCTTGGCTGATTGTATTGCCTTGGCTCTGGGAAGCCTGTGGCCCAATCCCCAAATTGTTGGAATTGAGTCCCGATATAAAACCAGAGTTTGTCCTTCTGGATTGGACCGCCCAGGTGGGCATTGCCATCGATCAACCTGTACCTTGGTGAGGTCAACTTGGGGAAGTCTTCGAGATAGGCTTTATTGTTGTCTTGCTGCCAGAAACCCTTAGGCTTATCATCCTTCTGTCCCTGAAAAACGATTTCCATGTGGCCGGCAAAGTTGTTGCCCCCGCTCTTTGTCACCAGGTTGAAGATCACTCCGCTGAAGTTGCCGTACTCCGCCGGAAGCCCGATACCCATGATTTTGGATTCCTCGATGATGTTGTGGTCGAGGAATACCCAAGCCGACCCGGCTTCAGGGTCAGCCACATTGATTCCGTCCATAGAATAGGCGATTCCTGTGTTCTGGGAGGCGCCAAAGGCGACGTTGCTCACGACACCAGGAGCCATATTAACGATGTCAGTCGTGAACTGGCTGAAAGGAATGTTTCTCAGGATCTCGTTAGACAGAGTGACGGAAGCCGTTTCTGTAGATTTGATGTCAACGGTCGGCGATTGGGCGACGACCGTCACCTCTTCGGCGACGACAGCCTGCTTCATGGTGATGTCCACGGTCAGCCGGACGGTCGTGGTCAGGCGGATGTTCTCCTGGATGAAGGTCGCAAACCCGGGGAGCTCAGCTTTGAGGGTATAAACGCCGGGCGGAAGAGCGGGAAAACGGTAGGCACCGTCAGCTTCTGTGATAAAGCTTCGAGTTCCCATCAGATGAGGACCGGACAGGGTCATGGTGACACCCGGAAGCGGCGTGCCATCTTGATCGGTCACCGCGCCGACGATAGCGCCAGTTTCTCTGGACTGACTAAAGGCCGGAGGTGAAAAAATGAGGACAAGTGTTAATAGCGTCAGCAAAAATTTACTTTTCATTTACCCTCCTTCTCTCACTCTTAATTGCCTTGAGGAATAAATTCCTCATGCCCCTTGCTTTTTTGTTTTAGCGTTTCTTTTATTCTCACCTCCTCTAAATGCACATATTCATAATTACAAATAGATATCATTATGCTGCTTATAGCACACAAATTATGCAGAAGTCAAGCTGAGGCAATTTTTTTGTTTCCCATGGAATTTTTTTCTTTTTCGCTTGATTCACCCTGAGGACGTTCAAAATTTTGAATTCTGCTACGCTTTTTTGGATCTTTTATGATCCGCGGCCTGAATTTGAAACGAGAGGGTGGTTGTGATAATTTTAATAGGGAATAATAAAGATGAAACGCGCGTTTTCTTCAGCCGTCATTCTTAGCCTTTTTTCCGGAGCTCTGATTCTGCTGCCGCTTTTTCCGCAGGATATCCTCCCGCATCACCGGGAATGGCTCGAAAACGTCGGGCCGATTATGACTAAGACCGAGAGGGAGATTTTTTCAAAGCTTAAAACTAACGAAGAGCGGGACAGGTTCATCCGTTTTTTCTGGCGGCAGCGCGACCCTCATCCCGATACCGAGGAGAACGAGTTCTACAAGGAATACATGGAGAGAGTCCGGTTCGTCGACCAGAATTTCGGCCGCGGAACGTCAAAGCGCGGTAGCATGACAGAGCGGGGGACCTATTACCTCCTCCTGGGCCCTCCGCTGGAAAGACATTTCTACACGACGCACTCCCAGCTCTGGCCGCTCGAACTCTGGTATTATAAAGGAGAAATCGAGTACGGCCTCCCTTCGTATTTCTACCTGATTTTCTATCAACCGGAAGGGCTGGGCGAATACCGCCTGTATTCGCCGGGCGTGGAGGGGCCGGAAAAACTCGTCCTTCCGACGGCGGTGTCCGGATCACTGACACGCACCGTGGCCTTTCAGGTCATCAAGAGAATCTCCGCTGAACTGGCCAACGCCTCCCTGAGTTATCTCCCCGGCGATCAAACGCTCCAGACGCCGGCCTTTTCCTCAGCCGCTGTCCTGGCGAGCATCCGGTCGGTCCCGGAGAAAAAATTCTCCGACGCGTACGCCCGGACTTACCTGAGTTATAAAGATTACGTCGAAACCGAGTACACACACGCCTTTATCGAAAGCGGGTTTGTGGCTAAGGTCTTCGGCCACGAGGGCGGGTTTTTCCTCCACTGGGCGCTCGAGCCGAAAAAGATGAGTTTCGCCGACCGCGGGGAACGCTATCAGGCCGTCTATGGTTTGATTTTAAGGCTCGAGGACGGGGAGGGAAACCTGGTCTTGGAAAAAGAGGAAGAAATTCCTCTGGCCATCACACCGGAGCAGTACAAAGAGCATGAACGGCGTGCCTTTGCTTTTCAGGACATCCTGCCCGTTGTTCCCGGCCGGTTCAAGCTTTTTGGGTTGCTCAAAAACAAGACAGCCCAGGATTTTACGTCCTTCAGCCGCGAAATTGTTGTGCCCGAAAAAGCGGCGGGCTTCAGCCCTCTTCTCCTCTACCACAGCCGCGAGCCGATGCCCGCGTCCGAGAGCCGCTTGCTCCGCGCCTTTACATTCGGCGGAACTCATTATCTCGTCAACGCCGCAAACGAGTTCCCTCCCGGGGGAGTGATGGGCGCATATGTCCAGGCGCCGGGATTGAAGGGTTCTTCCTCAGCATTGGGCGTTTTTGTCCTTCTCGAGATCCGTCAGGCCGAGCTCGAGGAGCCAGCCTTCATCCAAAAATGGAGCCTCGCCGAAACTCTGACCGGCGAAGGCACTGGCATTGATACCGGCCCGGTCAGCCTGGTTGCCCTGAAGCCGGGTTATTATTCGGCCGAGGTTTCTCTGGTAGGTAAAGACGGGAAAAAGATTCTCTCGGCCAGGGAAAATTTTGTGCTTCTCGCCAAGGCGCTGCCCGTCCTGCCCTGGGTTTACGCCAGGGGGCACAGCCCGTTTCCCAACCCCGATCACCTTTTTCTCTTTGCCTCCCAGTATTTTATGACCCGAAAATACGACGAGGCTTTCAAGCTTGCCGACCAGGCCTTCGCTCTAAGGGATGAACCGAGGACGAGACTCCTGCTGGCCAAGACGCTCCATGCGCTGGGACGCTTCCAGGATTCGCTCGAAGCGGCCATGCCTTTGTACGAAGGAGAACTATCAAGGGAGGCCGCGAAAATTATAGCGGCCTGTCATGCCAGCCTTAAGAACTGGCCAACGGCCCTTGTCTATCTGGAGAAGCTCATGGCCGAAGCCACTGAGACGAGCGTGCTCAACCTGGCCGGAGAATGCTACGTCAACCTCAACCAGCCGGCGCGGGCGCTGCCGCTCCTGCGGCGGTCGCTCGAAATCGACCCGAACCAGCCCGCTGTCAAAGCGTTGCTCGAAGCTTCCGAGAAAAAACTGAACAAACATGAGGATCAAAGAAGATGATGAAAAAAAGCCTGTTGATGATTCTGTTTATCGGAGTCGCTTTCTGCCTCGAATCCTTGTCTCAATATCAAGGCCGGGTCGAAGGGATAGCCGTTGACCCGGAGGGAAACCCTCTGGAGAAGGTCGAAGTGACGATCATCTCCCAGAAAGTGCCCACGGCGAGGTTCGAGCTGACCACGGACAAACATGGTAGGTTTGTGCAGATTGGCCTTTTCCCAGGTTACTACCAGGTCAATTTTAAGAAAACTGGGTTTGCCCCGCAGTCCGTTGAGGTTAAAGTAAGCATTGCTGAAGCGACAAAAATCGAAGTCAAGCTCGAGCCCGCTGAAGCCGCCGCCGCCCTGGCCTATTCTGAGGCGGACAAACTATTTCTCAAGGGGAACAAACTCTACGCCGAGAGTAAGTTCGCCGAGGCAGCCGCCGCCTACGAAGAGGCGATCCAGCTGAACCCGGCTCAGTGGGCCTATCAGATGAACTTAGGTTTGGCGCTGAAAAAAATGGAGAGAACAGAGGAGGCCAGGGCGGCCTTTGCAAAGGCTCTTGAGCTCAACCCTGCGAGTTTCAGCGCCGCCAAGGAGATGGCCGAAGGCCTTGCTCGGGCGGGAAATTTCGAGGAAGCCAAGAAATATTTCAAGAAGGCAGTCGAACTCAGCCCGGATGACCCGGATGCTTTCTACAACCTTGGCGTAAGCCTCGTCAACACCGGCGAGAGCGAAGCGGCGCTGGACGCCTTCTTGAAATGCGTTCAGATCAACCCGGATTACGCCGATGCCTACTTCCAGATAGGTACACTTTTTGTCGGCCAGAACAAAGTCAAAGAGGCGCTGGAGAACTTAGAGAGATTCCTGGAGCTGGCGCCTAACCACGAAAAGGCCGCGGTGGCCAGGCAACTTGTTGAATTCCTCAAGAAATCCGGCCTTACTCTCTGACATTATCAAACGGCTGCGGGCGTCGTGCAGGTAACCTTGGAATCGAGCGCAGAGTTATTGATTATCAGAGGACGTTTCAAAACATCAGCCGGATGCCGACGCGGGCCTGCCGGGGCTCGACGATGCTGTAGAGTTCGTGCCCTTCGGTGGAAGGATAGCTGCCTGGAACCCAGTCGTAGCCGATGCGGCTGCCCCAGCTCATGACCGTGTCAGCGTTAAAGACGTTGAAAATGTCGAGGATCAAGCCGAGCCGGTACCTGTCAGTTAGAGTGAAGACTTTCTCCAGACGGAGGTCGAGGATTTTCTGCATCGGGTACTGGTTTGTTCCCCGCGGCTCGGCGTAAAAAGTGACCCGTCCCTGGTTCAAACGGCTAGTTTGGTAGCGCGTCGTCCAGCGGTTGCCGCTCACAGCCCGGAAATAGGCGTTGAAGCTGATGCCGAGCGGCAGGACGTACGTTCCCTGGATTTTGACCTGGTGGGTCGGGTCAAAGGTCAGGTTGCCCTCGGCGTCAATCCAGAAGTTGGGGTCGGCTGTGCTCAGGCCGTCGCGGTCGCTGTAGCCGATGTCGTCGGCGAATCCGTTATCGATTGTTCCCTTGGCCCGGGAATAGATGTAGGAAGCGAGAAGCTGCCATCTATCCGAGAAACGTTTGTTAAACTGAACCTGGACGGCCCAGTAGTTCCGGTAAGGGTCGAGTTTAATCCAGGGCTGACCCTTTTCAATGTTATCTAAGATATATTCATGCGTGTCGACAGTGCCCAACGTTCGCTCAAAGATAGTGAATGACCGGTTGAGCTCGGGGACGAAGATGTCGACCGGCTTGTAGCGAGCTTTGAGGTCGTAGCGGCCGATGATGTTTTTCCACTGGCGGTAGATGAAGGAAGCCCCTACCGATGCGTCCTTGAACAGCTCCCGTTCAATCCCTGCGACAACCTGATTCATGTAAGGATGCTTGACGTCGTCCGCCATCTTGTACTTGTCTTCTGGGACGATGCGGAAGAACTCGACCCATTTTCGAGCGTCGGTGTCCCAGTAGTAACCGACGTAATCGCTGAAGGCGGAGGACGGGTTGAGGCGGTCGTGGTAGCTTGAGAACATGGCTTCCGTGAATTGACCGTAGTGGGCTTTCAGGACAGTCGTTTTGTCTCCGAAAAGGTCGAAAGCAAGCCCGATGCGCGGAGCGATCCGGCTGGTGTTGTAAACAACGCCGTCAACGCCCTTGACCGTCCCCCAGTTCTGGCTGAAGCGAAGGCCGGCGTTGATGTTGAGCCGCGGCGTAACCTGCCAGGAATCCTGGGCGAAAGCCTCGACCCTCGTGTAATACGTGTTCATGTCGTAGCCTTCGTACTGGTAGGCCAGGTAGGGTTCTCCGTAGTAATCAAAAAAGGCCGTGTGGGCAAGCCCCGTGTTCCCGAAAAGAGGGTCATTAAGGCCATTCCCTGTATAGCCATACCTGTTGCGGACAAAGGACCGCTCGACTTCGACGCCGAACTTGAAATCGTGAGCGCCCTGAATGAAGTCTTCGGTGTAATGGGTGGTGCTGGCGTTGACCTGGAATCTCGAACGGTCGTAGTAGCCGTAATGATAGGAGTTGCAAGTGAGCTTGTTCTCGTCGAGGTTGAAGTGGCTGGCAACGTCCATGCCTTCTTCAGGATCGAGGTGGTAATAGCCCCAGAAGAAGGCGCCTTTGATGTCAAAGAAGCTCTTTGGGCTGAGGATGTGCGTCAGGCTGAAATTCGCTACGACCTCGGGCGATTTCTGAGTCAGGGTGGTATTCGGGTTGAGCTGAGAGTGAGTATAGGCGAAGGGCGCCCGGTTTATTCCGTTGTACGTGTCCACCTCGACCGAGACGTTCATGTCCGTGTTGGGCGCGAGCTTCGAGGTGAGCTTGAAGAACCCCCTCGGCTGCTTGTAGTCGATGGGTTCTTCAAACCCCGTGGCAAAGTCCTGACTGTTGTAGTACTGGAGTCCGATGTAGAACCAGAGCTTGTCCTTCTGGACCGGGCCGCCGAGGTGGGCGTTGACATCGACAAACTTCGAATGGGGTGATGTTAGCTCGGGAAAATCATCAATGTAGGCCTGGTTGTTCTCCGCCTGCCAAAATCCTTTCGGCCAATCGTCCTTTTTGCCCTGGAAATTTGCCTCGAAGTGCCCGGAAAACTGGTTGCCGCCGGACTTGGTGATCAAGTTGAAAATGACGCCTGTGAAGTTACCGTACTCAGCGGGCAGGCCGACGCCCATGACTTTGGCTTCCTCGATGATGTTGTGGTCGAGGAAAACCCAGGCTGACCCCGCCTCCGGGTCGGCCACGTTGACGCCGTCCATCGTGTAGGCAATGCCGGTGTTGCTGGAAGCGCCGAAGGCGACGTCGCTTTGGACGCCCGGCGCCAGATTGACGATATCGGCAGTGAACTGACTGTAAGGAATGTTCCTCAAGATCTCATCGGACAGAGTGACCGACGCTGTTTCCGTGGACTTGATGTCAACAGTCGGCGACTTGGCGATAACCATCACTTCTTCTTTGACGGCGGCTTGCTTCATGACGATGTCGACAGTCAGCCTGACGGTCGTGGTCAGCCGGATGTTCTCCTGGATGACCGTGGCAAAGCCCTGAAGCTCTGCTTTTATAGTGTAGACGCCGGGAGGAAGAGCCGGGAAGCGGTAGGAGCCGTCGGTTTCTGTAATGCAGCTCCTTGTTCCCATCAGGTTGGGGCTGGAGAGAGTCAAGGCAACGCCTGGAAGAACGGCTCCCTCTGCATCGACTACTGTGCCTACTAAAGCGCCGGTTTCTCTTGATTGGGCAAAAGCGACGCCCTGGATGACAAGGGTGAGAACAGCCAGCGTCATGACAAATCTATTTCTCATTTGTCCTCCGTATCACTATCGAGTCTTTCTTTGTGCTCAATTATATTTATAAGCCGTGTTGATTGCAAAGCCTCCTCCGGCCTCGGCCGGAAGGGACTTTTTCTGTTCATCATCTGTTTTTTTATTTGTCTCGACGTGCTAAAATAATACCCAATGCTATCATGAAGGTGAGAGAGACCGCGCGTCCATCCTGGCGGAGGTAATGCATGAAAAAAGCAAGCTTGGCAATAATTCTGATGATCGCTTTTTCGCTCATTTCCCTGGCGCAGGATTATAGGGGAAAGGGCAGAGTGGTCGGCTATGTTCGAGACAAAGATGGGAATCCAATAGAAGGAGTCACTGTCAAATTGTTCTCACTCAAAGTCCAGCGGGGGTTCGCTGTATCCACCGACAAGAAAGGTAAATGGGTCGCCTTCGGGATCATAAGCGGCGGCTGGAACGTCGATTTCGAGAAGGCCGGGTATGTGACGAAAAAAATCTTTGTTCAGGTTGACGAATGGAAGAAAAACCCGGAGATCAACGTTGCCATGGAAAAAGCCGAGGGGTTGCTCCTCACCGATGAGCTCAAGGAGAGCCTCAACAGGGGAAACGCGCTTTTCGAGGAGAAGAAGTACGAGGAAGCCGCGGCCGTTTTTGAGGCCATGCTGGAAAAATATCCTGACGCGCACATCCTCAACAAGAATATCGGCAACTGTTACGCCAACCGAGGCCTGGGCGAGAAGGCCCTGGAATGGTACGCGAAGATAGAGTTCGAGAAAATCGATAACCCCGTTGTTCTCTACAATGTCGGAACGAATTATTACAACAGCTCGAAGTTCGACGAAGCCTTGAAATACTACAGGAGAGCGACAGAGATAAAGAAGGATTTCTTAGACGCCTTGTACCAGCTCGGCTTGACTTACCTGACTTTAGGACAGCACTCGGAATCCATTTCGACTTTCGAAAACTACCTCAAGATCGACCCGGATTCAGAACGGGCTGGCCAGGTCAGAGGATTCCTCGATGTTATAAAGAAAAAATAAAGGGAGAGGCGGCACGACTGCATCGAGCAAACATGGAACGCTGAGCCGAGGGGAAAAGTTCTTGATAAGAGAATAGACGGATGAATCGCCTCCCAGTTTTCTTAATTACTTTTTTCTTAAGTATATTTATTTGCGCCTGTGGCTCGGGCCCGAAGATCGAGCTCGACCCGGAGAGCGAGGCCTTCTACGAAACAGCTCGCCTGGTCATGACTGGCGAGGAGAAGGATATCTTCAACCATCTTCCTGATGCCGCCTCCCGCCACGAATTCATCGAGGAGTTCTGGAGAAAGCGGGACCCTGACCCTTACACTGAGGAGAATGAGTTTAAGAAAGAGTTCTTCGGCCGGGTTGAGCATGCCAACAAACGCTTCAAGGAGGGAATCCCTGGCTGGAAGACCGACCGGGGCCGGATTTACATTTTCATGGGACCGCCGGATAAATTCGAGGAGTTTTTCAACCACGGAGACCCGGACATAAGGGGACTTATCATCTGGTGGATCTACTATACCTACGAGCTGGGGATCGAGTTTGTCGATGAAAAGGGAAACGGCTCCTATAAGATTCGTCGCTACGATGGCGACTTTTTCAGCGCCCTGGACAACCTGAAGATGGGGCACGTACCGGTCCAGAAGGGAGAAAAGCGGAAGTTCGTCAACTTTAAGCTTGACTACGATAGGGCGGCTGCCGAAATCCGAATCTCCCTGCCTGTGGACGTGTTCAATTTCAAGGAAGAAGCCGGACTTCTTCGGGCTGACCTGGAATTTGAGTTCTTCGTTTACGCCAGGGACAAGGCCAAGGTGGGAGAGTTCAAGGAGAAAAAGACAATCGCCGAGACGGAGGACAGGCTCCTCCAGATGAAAGAGGTCGTTGTCTCTATCCCCCATCGGCTTTCTCCGGGCACGTACTACCTGGACGTCATCATCATCGGCCAGGCTGGCGAGATCGGCAAAACCCGGAAAATTTTTGAAGTCAAAGTTTAGCCGTCCGGCAATGGATTTAGAGGCAAACAGTTGAGGTGAAGACGATGCGAAAAACGAAAGGAGCCATCCTGACCGTCGTTCTCTTGCTTATCGTTTCATCTTTCCTGTCCAGCCAGCAGAAGGTCAGGGAGGCCGACCTTCCTGAAAAATACCGTTACTGGCTGAAGCTCGTGAGCTACATCATCCTTCCTGTGGAGAAGGATGTCTTCCTCAAGCTGACATCGGATAGGGACCGGGACATCTTTATCGAGACGTTCTGGAAGCAGCGGGACCCGACGCTGGGAACGCCCGAGAACGAGTACAAGGATGAGCACATCAAGCGGTTTAACCATGCCAACAAATTTTACGGCCGCGGCACGACGAGGGAAGGCTGGCAGACCGACATGGGTCGGATCTACATCATCCTCGGCCCGCCCGCGAGCGTCGAGAGGTTCGAGGTGGCACCCGACATCGTCCCCTGCCAGGCCTGGTCTTATTACGGGGACACCAAAAAGGACCTGCCCGTGCATTTCGTCCTGCTCTTTTACCAGAAAGGCGGCGTTGGTGAATACAGGCTTTATGACCCCGCGATCGACGGGCCGGCCGCCCTGCTCATGAGCAAGATGGATCTCGACACGACTAACTACGAGGACCTTTATGAAAGAATCAAGGAGCGAGCGCCGACCTTAGCCGATATTTCTATTTCCCTCGTTCCGGGAGAATATTATCTTGGCGGCTACACGCCTTCGCCTCAGAACACGATCATCCTGGCCAATATCTTCAAGTCGCCGCGCAAGGACGTCAACCCTTCTTACGCCACGCATTTTCTCGGTTACAAGGGCATCGTCAGCACCGAGTACCTCACCAATTACGTCGAGAGCGATGCCTTGGTGAGCCTGATCGAAGACCCTCTGACCGGGCTGCCGTTTGTCCATTTTTCTGTGGCTCCCAGAAGCTTGTCCTACGGTCATTATGAGCCAAAGGACCAGTACTATTCCAATTTTCGGATGGACGTCAGTATGAGGAAGGGGGAGGACATCATCTTCCAGTACAACAAAGATTATTCGGTCTATTTCACTGAAAAAGACCTTGACCGAATCCGGGCTAACGGGATTTCCATCGAGGACTCTTTCCCGGCCATCGAAGGGCAGTACAAGCTCATCGTCCTCCTCCAGAATTCCGTGGGAAAGGAATTCAGCATTCACGAGAAAGACATCGCCATCCCTGATCGCGGGGGAAAGCCGAGGCTCTTCGGTCCCATCCAGGGTTACAGACTCGAGAACTTCGGGACTCAGGTTCACATCGCCTTCAAGATTCTGGAACACAAGCTGGTGGTGGACCCGAAGAACACGTTTGCCTCCGGAGAGCAGATCGTCTTCTCCTTTGGCGTTGTGGACTGCCCCCAGGACTTGTGGAAAACAGGCGAGGTCAGGACTGAGATCAAGGGGATGAGAGAAACCAACCCCACGGAGAAGTCCTTTCATTTCAAGCTGGCCAGCGCTTCTTTTAGCCGGGTCCTGAGTTTCTTCCATTCCCTCCCCCCCAATGACCTTACTCCCGACTATTACGAGCTTAAGCTCTCTCTCCTCGACGGAGAAGGCCATGTGCTTGACGAAGCCCGCAGCAATTTCATCGTTTCTGCAGAAAAGGTTCTGCCTCATCCGGAGGCCAGCGCCAAGGTGTTTTCTCTGGCCAATTTGCACATTTACCATCACATGCGTGCCCGCCAGTATGATAAAATGAACATGAACGAGAAGGCCAAGGCGGAATACGAGATCGTTTGTGCCAAGGCTCCCGGGTACAAGGAAGGGATTCTCGACTACGCCAATTTCCTCCTCAAGGTCAACCAGTTTGACAAGGCCATTGACGTCAACGAAGGACTCCGGGAGGAAGGCAGGTTCAGGTTCGAGTACTTTTTGATCAGGGGAAAAGCACAGATGGGCCGGGGCGACTTCGCCAGGGCTATTGATTCTTTTCTCGAGGGCAATAAGATTTATAATAGCGATATTCGGCTGCTCAATTCACTCGGCTTGTGTTATTACAAAACAGGAGAAATGAAGAATGCCCTCGAAACGCTCGGCGCTTCCCTTCGCCTGAACCCCGACCAGGAAGATGTCAAAAAATTAGTCCGCGAAATCGAGAAGCGCTGAGAGCCAGCTTCAAGCCTGGAGCGGCGATTATTTCACCTCGAAATCGACAGTCTTGGTCACCGACTTGCCGGAAACTTTGTCGTCAATTTTGATGATCAGGGTATAATTTCCCGGCTCGAGGTCCCGCTGTTCCGTCCTGACGTCCTCTCCTGTCTTGATTTGAACGGTCTGTTTTAAGGGCAGCGGCTGGCTGACGAGAGGAGAATTGTACATCTGAGGAGTCCAGCGGATGGCAGTCTGCTCTCCCTTCTTGACCTCGTAATTGACTTCGATGTCAAATCTCTGCTCCTGGTTTGGCTGAGCGCCAAAGATGAAGTAGAAAATATCGAGGTTTTCACCGACAGCAAACATCTTTTCCAGGTTGGGGACGACCTTGAGGATAGAATACGTGCAATAGCCCTGGTGGAGCATCGTTCCGGTCTCGGGCGCCTCCATCTTGTCGAGCTGTTTGACGAAGAAGACGGGAGTCGTGTCCAGCTCTTTGGCCATAGACATGTCGGGGAGCGTGAACTCATAGTAAGCGGTCCCGATTTTCTGCAGGTCAAGTGAGGTCACGGCCAGGGCCAGGAGGTACTGGCCTGGCGGGAGGGGATAGCCAACAGTGTAGGTCTCTTCTTTTTCTGGGTCAAAGGTGTCGCCCTTAATCTGGGCGCTCGAGGGAACATAGACCTCTCTGAAGCTCTTGGGTTCCCCCTTCTCCATTATATTAAACTGCAGAAAGACGTTAAAACTTGCCTGAAACAGAGCCGGTTGCTGAGCGACGGCTTCCTGAAGGGCTGGTCCTGAGATGTTGTCGGTTTCTGGCGCGAGAGCGGAGCCGACTGGCGAGAAGCCCAATCCCGAGTTCTTGATCTTCAAGAAGAAAATGGCGTGCAGGTTTTCCTGGGCTGGAAGGAAGAGGTTATAAAAAACGGTGACGGGAATGTCTTGACGGCCTTGCTTGGTAAGCATCCCCTCTTGCAAGGCGGCCTTGATTTCCTTGGGGATGAAAATCCTTTCTTCGCTTTGGGGCTTCTTGCTCTTAGCTTGAGGTTTTTGGCCTGCGGCGTCTAAAGCGGGAACGACAAGACAGACGATGAAAGCTGCCATAAGCAGGGAGAGGATAATTTTTTTTGCGTTCATGTTTCCTCCTTATTCCTTGAAGCGGCCAAGGGAGATTTGTCAGGGGGTTTCGTCTTTCTGCTGAATCTCTCTCGATCGGCTTTCCAGGAATTAATTAAGTCATTACTATAGCAAAAAAAAATATTTTTTCAAGCGCCACCGGGCCACCTGTCGGGTAACAGTATAGCCAATTCAGAGGCCTCTCTTCTGGAACCTGCGCACCGCTGCCTGGTGTTCAGCAAAGGACCGGCTGAAGTGATGGCTGCCATCGTTCCTGGAGACAAAGTAGATGTAGCCTTCATCCGAGGGGAAGAGGGCGGCTTCAAGCGACTCCCTTCCCGGGTTGCAGATGGGGCCGGGGGGAAGCCCGGCATGGCGGTAAGTGTTGTAGGGAGAATCGAGGGCCATGTCTTTCTTGCTCAAGTTGCCGTTGAATATCCCTTTTTGTTTGAGAGCATAGATGATGGTCGGGTCGCAGTCCAACTTCATGCCGAGCCGCAGCCGGTTGTGAAAGACTGCCGAGACGAGCGGCCTTTCCGCGGGGACGGAAGTCTCTTTTTCGATGAGAGAGGCCAAGGTGACTGCTTCGCGTAGGCTTAAGCCCATCGAGCGGGCTCTCTCCCTCCATGATGCGCCGAAAACATGATTGAACTGGCCGACCATTGAGCGGACGGCCTCTTCCGACGCCACTCCCTTGGGAAAGGAGTACGTTTCGGGGAAAAGATAGCCCTCGAGGTCCGTTGCTTCGGGGTCAAAAGGCGCGATGGCAGCAGGAGTGTAGAAAGCGGCCATGAATCCTTCCTCCCCGTCAGCCAAAAGAGGGCCGAGAAGGGGAGCGATTTCTCTAGCCGTCAGGCCTTCGGGAATCGTGACGGCGTGGAGGTGGATTTTTCCTGAAACCAGGTCCTCGAGGACGTCTTTGACGCGGACGGGCGAGGAAAAGGCGTATTCACCTGCTTTGATCTTGCGCGGAGCATAAAAAAGCTGGTAGGCGGCCAAGAAAGAAAGATTAGACCTGATGAGACCCCTTTCGTCAAGCCTGCGGGCCACAGCTTTTATCCCCGCTCCTTTCTCTACGTCGAAAAGAACATTCTGGCCGGGAAGCGTCCGCGGCTCGTAGAGATCGCGGACCAGCCAGACGACGCCGACCAACAGGAGGAAAAGGGAGAGGCCCAGCCCGGCTTTAACGATCCTGAGGAACATGGCGGTCGAGGCGGCGGTGGTCGAGATAGCTCTGGAGGATGAGAGTGGCCGAGATTTGATGCTCCACCTTTCTTTTTTTCTTCCAGCGCAGTTTTTGTTCTTTCATGATGCTGGCAGCCTGCTGGGTTGTCAGACGTTCGTCCCAGAGGCTGACCGGCAGGCCCAGAGCCTTTTCCAGCCAGAAGACAAACTCCCGGGTCTTCTCAGCCCTGGTTCCCGGGCTTCCGTCCATTCGAAGCGGCAGCCCGACGACGATCTCTTTGACCTCATGTTTACGGACGAGGTCTGAAAAGAACCTCTTATCTTCAGCCTCACCGGCCAGGGTCATCTGGCCAAGCGGCTGGGCTGTTAGCCCTAAAGGGTCACTCAGGGCGAGGCCGATGTGGCGGTCGCCGTAGTCGAGGCCGAGGATTCTCATCGGGGCAACCTCTCCAGGCATCTCTTCTTCTTCCTGTGCCGTTCAAAACCCAGGCGGATGAGTTCTTCGACGAGGCGAGCGAACGGGACGCCGCTCGCCTCCCAGAGCTTCGGGTACATGCTGATTTCTGTGAACCCGGGGATGGTGTTGATTTCATTGACGTAAATTTGACCGGTCCTTTCCTCTAAGAAAAAGTCAATCCGGGCCATGCCCTCGCAGCCGACCGCCTTATAAGCGGCCACAGCAAGCCGCTGGACTTCTCTGGTTTTACTCGACGGAAGCGGCGCAGGAATGAGGAATCGGGTTTTCGCTTCCAGGTATTTGTCGCGGTAATCGTAGAACTCTCTAAAGGGGATGACTTCTCCGGGCAGGGAAGCACGGGGACAATCATTGCCGAGCACGCTGCACTCGATTTCCCGGCCGCTGATTCCCGCCTCAACAAGAATCTTTCGGTCATAACGGAAGGCTCTCCGGAGCGCCCGACCTGATTCTTCCCAGGCCTTGACTTTGCTTATGCCGACGCTTGACCCGAGGTTGGCGGGTTTAACGAAAAAAGGCAGGGAAAATTCTCGCCTGAGGAGAGAAAGAACGGATTTCGGGTGTTTTGCCCAGTCCGTGTCAGTGAATGCTCTGTGTTTAACGACGGGCACGCCGGCTGCGGCGAAGAGGGCCTTCATGACGACTTTGTCCATCCCGGCCGCCGAGGCCAGCACCCCCGCTCCCACATAGGGCACATCAGCCATCTCCAAGAGACCCTGAATGGTCCCGTCCTCACCGTATGGGCCGTGGAGGATGGGAAAATAGATGTCCGCCAGAACCCGGAGTCGCGGTTCGCTCGTCTCCCAGGGAAGAAAAGAGAAGGCCGGCGAGGATGAAGCGAGTTTGGCGGGGGGAAGGAGGGGCGACGACACTTTTTTCCATTCTCCCTGCTTGCTGATGTAAAGAGAGACGACGTTATGCTTGTTCTTATCGATGTTCTTATAGATGGCCGAGGCTGAAATAAGGGAAATTTCGTGCTCGGCGGAGCGGCCGCCGAAGATAAGGGCAACTGTTGTTTTTTTCTTCTTCAACTGAATTTGAGAAAAGTATTTTAGAGGATTAACGCTGGCTTGTCCAATCCTTTATCGGTAATCAGAGGGAATTCTTGAACCCCTTGCTCGGGTTGAATTTGACCCGTTTTCTCGGCGGGATCGCCACCTCTGCGCCGGTCTTCGGGTTTCTGCCTTTCCGGGCCTTTCTTTCCCTGACTTCGAAGCTTCCGAACCCGGAAAATGTCACCTTTTCTCCCCTTTTCAACGAGTTCTTTATCCCCTCCATCATCGTCGAGAAGGCTTTGGCTGCCTGGGGAGCTGTAATCCCGGCGTCTTTGGCCATCCGCGAAATGATTTCTTTCTTGTTCATTTCAAACCTCCTTCTCCCTGTTGCGACTAAATAAAAGGATATCTCTTTTAGTATTATGTTAAAAAGAAGAGGGGAAGCTGTCAAGTCAAAAGGTCAATTCTGTATTGACAGCCCCCATACCGCTGCTTATAATGGGAAAAAAGGAAAAAGCAAGATTAACAAAAAGGAGCCAAAATGAGAAAACCATCTCCAGGAGTGCAGGCTCTGAGCATAGCTGTGGCTGGTCTTGTGTTGGCTGTCATGCCGGCGCTTGCCCTGACCAACTCGAGCAACCAGGAGGCCCGGCATCAGATTGAGAGAGCCAAGATCTACAGGGAGGCTTACCCGCTCATCTCGGAGACCGACCTTTACTGCTCTTTTTATGCTCATCAGGGGGAACTTCCCGACCTGAGGATTGTCGCCGCCGAGAAGGGCGAGGAGAAGATCCTGCTGAGCGACAACGACCTGTGTTTCATCAACAAGGGGAAAAACGACGGGCTGGAGATCGGCCAGGTGTTCATCATCATCGAGATCGGCCAGAGCCTTGGGGAGCATGGTTCCCTGGCTTTGAAGCAGGGAAGAGGCCACATCGTTTTTCTCGAAGATAACCGGGGCGTGGCCAGAATTGAGAAAGCCTGCGGCCGGGTGATGGTCGGGGACTTCCTTGTTCCGTTCGAGGAGAAAGAAAGCCTGTTAGGGAAGGACCTGGGCTTTGAAGCCTTCGCCGAAGGAGAGCCGGGAGCCGTGGGCACGATCATCTACTTACAGGGCGATTACAACCAAATCGGCCCTGGCCATTGGGGCATCATCGACATCGGCGAGTCAAGCGGCGCCATGGTCGGCCAGCAGATGACCATCTACAAGCAGGAACGCGAGGACCTGCCGAGAATGGCCATTGGAAACCTTGTCATCATCGACACGCGTCCCACCACGGCCACAGTCAAGATTCTTTCGGCGAGCGATTCCGTCCGCAAAGGACTCAAGGTCCAGGCTAAATAAAAATCGCCGCTTCGCCGCTCCTAAGCCCCTGTAACAATTCCATTCCCGTATTTTGATATTTCTCCGTTTTGCAGATGGCAACATACACCTTGGGCAAACGTGAGTTTTTCAATAAGATGGGGACAGAAGGCCGGCTGCCAATTGGTGGCCCGGCTCGGGTGTGAACCGATACAGGACCCGTTGGCTGTTTCTGAAAGCATCTGACGCCAAGATCTTGATAAGAATGATTTCTTTAAATAAGATCCTATGCTTGGATTTAATATTTTCCCGTCACTTTGGGACAAAGCCAAAAAATTAATGGCGAAAGTCGGGATTGTCTCAAGGAAAGTTCTTAATTTGGCGAATTGAGTTGATTAAACTACCTTAAGCATAATCCATTTGGTAGTCAATGTAGCAAAATGAAAAATGTTAAGCCAATTCTGTTTTTTTTAGTATTTCTTTCTATTTTTGCTGCCCAAAGTAGAGCTGAAGATAATGAGCGCATTCTTGGGACTAATTTTGGATATTCTGTTGGATTGTCGAATTCAGACTCAAATTATTATGATAACCATAAATTAGGATATAGATTGGGATTAAATTTGCAATACTATTTTTCTGCTCACTGGGCAATTCAAGGTGAGATTAATTATCAAAAAATGACTTCTTATCTCAGGGATGCTGAAGACAAGAGCTATGTCACATCTTATTTAAATATTATTTATTATCGTGGAAAAAGAAGACTATCTCCTTATCTATGCGTTGGTTTGGGAGTAGAAAATTTTTCATCACTTCGTCTTGACACTAAAATAGGGGGGGGATAACATATTTACTCTCTTCAAAATCAGGGATAAATTTTGGTATTTTTATTTATCATGTTCTTAGTGAATTAGGTCATTTTGCCTTGCCTGGAGAATTTGCTGATTTTTGGAGCCTTGCTTTGGGCTTAGAATATAGATTTTGAAACAATAATCTATTCGTTTTATTTCGATTTGTCCTTCTGGACAGAAAGGTATTAAAAAAAATATGGAAAGCAAATAATGCCTTCAGTAGAACCCAAAATTGCCGTTAGGAATTTTTAGAGCCCTGCTTTTCGCAGTCAGAGAGCAGCGATCAAGAGAGATTCTATTCT
>JARYMI010000023.1 GCA_029907205.1 Clostridiales bacterium | reverse complement strand
TACTTCACATAATTAAACGCTTCACATGTCATCCTCATGCCCACCTCCTGGTGACCGAGGGCAGAGTGGATGAGTCGGGGGTGCTCGAGAAGGTCTCCCGTCTTGACGAAACCCGCTAGACTGAGCTTTTTTCCTGCGAGGTTCTCTGGTTTCTTGTCCGCAAGGAGCTTCTCAGGTCCGAATAGGCGGATCGCCTTCTCTCGTGGCGCCACACGGAGTTCCATGTTCACAGCCGCGTCAGGGCCAAAACAAGAAGAGAGGCCGAGCGGGTTGAAAAATATCGACAAAATCATCAACCACCTCAACTTGACCTTTGTCGCCGAGAGACCTCCCCCGCCGCCTATCAGGAACTCTTGATGGCCGCCGAGGCTGGCGGCGAATATTTTTCGTGATTCTCTTGACCGGGAGGAGACGTCCGGTTGATTTCCGGCGCTCTTGACCTTGTCGGTGGGTTTCTGCCGAACAAAAAAATACCATATTTATTCTCGTCGCAGTCTGCTTACCGAATTCCCAAAAGTTACCATAATTTCTACCTAAATACCATTCAATCTGTCATCAGTTGAGGCCTGGCCCGGAAAAATGATATCATCACTTAAATCATTTTCAAGGAGGGCAATATGTGGAATGGACGTGATTTAAACAGAAGGGATTTCCTCCGGAGCTGTGCCGCCGGCGTTGGCGTGCTGGCCGGCACTCCCCACAGCGTTCTCGAACGCATTTTCGAGGCAGGCCGTGATAGAGCCGATCTAAGCCCTGAAGAGGTCGCCTCGGACGAAGACTTCTGGTTCCAAGTCCAGCAGGCCTTCACCGAAGACCGCAACATCATCAACCTGAACAACGGCACCATCCAGCCAGGTCTCCGCATCGTCCAGGAAGCTGTCATCCGGCACAGCTCATTTTCGGGCAACGCCGCCGCGCACTCTATGGCCATCCTGGCTAAAGAAATCGAGAGCTGCCGGCGGCGATTGGCGTTCCACCTGGGCTGCGATCCTGAAGAGCTCGTCATCTGCCGCGGAGGAACAGAGGCAGGCCAGATTCCCATCATGGGCATCGACCTGAAACGGGGCGACGAGGTGGTCATCACCAACCAGGACTACCCACGGCTGCTCAGCTCCTGGAAGCAGCGCGAGAGGCGAGAGGGCATTGTTCTCAAGATCGTCCCTCTTCCTTCTCCGCCCGTGCCGCTCGACAAGTTCTACGACCTTGTGGTGCAGCACGTAACGCCGCGGACAAAGGTGATTCATGTCTGCCACATGACCCACTGGACGGGCCAGATGGCGCCAGTCCGCCGGCTCTCAGACATGGCCCACTCGCGGGGCATCGAAGTGCTCTGCGACGGCGCTCACGGCTTCATGCATGTGCCCTTCAATCTTGCCGACCTCGGGTGCGACTACTACACGGCAAGCCTGCACAAATGGCTGATGGCTCCGCCCGGAAACGGGTTTGTGCGGATTCCCAAGGATCGAATCCCCAACGTTTGGCCGCTGACGCCGCCCTGGACAGACAGGCCGAACGACATCCGCCGCTTCGAGGACGTGGGGACACGCACGCCGGCGAACCGCATCGCCATCGCCGAGGCCATTACCTTCAACGAAGGCATCGGCATCGAGCGGAAATCGGCGCGCCTCCGCTACCTGAAAGAGCGCTGGGCCAACCGCCTTCGCGCACACCCGCGGGTGAGGTTCTACTCATCTCTTGACCCGGCCGAATCTTGCGGCATCGCCACCTTCGGCATTGAGGGAATGGACATGGCCAAGCTCGCCGAGCATCTGCTTGACAAGTGGGGGATTGTCGTGTCGACGATGAAACACCCGGACGGGTTGATCGACGGGATCCGGATCGTGGTGAACGTGTCCTTATCAGTGAGGGAAATCGACACCTTTGCCGACGTCATGGAGGACATTATTACAAAAGGTACGTTAGTATAAAATTTTTCCGGGCAAACCTCTCCGCACAGACCGCAACCAGTACACTTGTCCGGTTCGTAGGAAAGTGTCGCTACATTCTTGAGATAGCGATGTTCTCTCATAGAGCACATCTCCTCAGAAAGCGCCGGCCAGCGAAGCGACAAGAAGGCCGAGCCCCAGGCCTGCGCCCAGCAAAGCTTAAGAAAATAAGGGAGAATCCGCTATTTCTCTTCTCTGTGCAAGTAAGTCTCAAGGGCTTTCAGATACCGGCCAATTAATCTTATTTGGAGCCGACACGGGGTTTGGCGTCTTCTCCGATGACGCGCGCAGCCCAGAGCATTCCCCGCTTGACTATTTCCCGTGCTTCAGGGACGTCAAAATCCCTGGCTACGTGGCCGAGCGAGGTGTAAAAAACGCGTCCCTGGCCATACATTTTCTTCCAGACAACCGGCATGACAACACTCTTGATCCACGGGGCGTATTCTCCCGAAAAACGCGTGGTCGCCAGCACTTCGTTCGCCGGATCGACGTGCATGTAGTACTGCTCAGAGTTCATCTTGAAATCGGCCAGGCCCGCGGTGATCGGGTCCTTATGGTCGATGATGTTGACCTCGTAAGGGATGATGCCTCCCGGGTGGGCGACCCACTGGCCGCCGACCATGAATTGATATTCGGTGTTGCTCCGGAACGCATCGGCCAACCCGCCGTGCCAGCCGGCCAGCCCCGCCCCCCTCTTTACCGCCTCGAGCAGCCCCTTTTCCTGTTGAGGGGAAATCGTGGACATCGTGTAAACCTGGACAATGAGGTCGAGCGACTTCATCTTCGCCTCGTCTAAGTAGGAATCAAGCGTCGTTGAGATCTCCACCTCGAAACCTTGTTCAGCCAGCCAGGACGCGAAAATATCCACACACTTCTTTGGCTCGTGTCCTTCCCAGCCGCCCCAAACGAACAGCGCTTTCTTTTTGGGCTGCTGCTCGCCTAAATCCATCGCCATCACAAAAAAGGAAAGGAGCGGAACAATTAATACGGCCAAGGTCAAAACGATGGCGTGCGATAGCCAAGGAGACTTTCTCATCGTCGACCACTCCTTCATATCGAGTTTAATAATATCTTGCCTCACTCGAGCGGGCGCAGCCAGATGTTGCGGAACCGCACCGGGTTGCCGTGGTCCTGCAGAGAGAGCGGCAGCCTGTTCGGATGAGGCATGTAAGGGGTCCGAATTTTGTGCGTCGTCGGGCCAATAAGTTCAACATTGTCATGGATGAGGATGCCGTTGTGAAATACTGTCATCCGTGCCGGGCTCACGACCTTCCCTTCAGCATCAAAGCGCGGCCGCCGGAAAACTATGTCATAAGCCTGCCATTCTCCGGGCTTCCGGCAGACGTTGACCAACGGCGGGTACTGCCCGTAGATGGCTCCAGCCATCCCGTCGGCATAAGTCTTGTTCTCGTAGGAATCTAACACCTGGACCTCGTAGGTGTTCATCAAGAAGACGCCGCTGTTTCCCCGCCCCTGACCTTCTCCGCTGACGGCCGCGGGCGCTGCCCACTCAATGTGCAGCTGACAGTCGCCAAAAGTTTTTTTCGTCCGGATCGATCCCGTCTTGGCCACGACTTCCATGTGGTCGGCATCTATTTTCCACCTGACCGGTTCCCCTTTGCTGTCTTCCCACTCGGAAAAATCAGTGCCGTTAAAAAGGACGATCGCATCGGACGGCGCCGGCGCTGGAGCCCCTCCTGGCCCGGGGTCGACGACCGGAGGCAGGGGTCTCGCCGGGTCGTGGATGGTCCACTTCAGCACCGCACTCGGCGCAGGCTGTTCCTCTCCCCCCTTTTTTGTTTGGTTCCCCTGACTGCAGAGAATCAAGAAGCCAGACATGAAAAGAAAGAGAAAAAAGAACATCCCTACCGCTTTCATCTGTGTCTCTCCTTCGGATTTACAACGACCAGCCGGCCCGGTACTCCTTATGCAGGAACTTATTGGCCTCGGGGAGGTTCGTAAACTCCATTTTTTCCCCGTCCCACTCGAGCACTGTCTTCGCTTCCTGCATCCGGATGGCAATATTCGCTAACAACATGACCTCGGTCAGTCTTCCTGAATACTCGAAATCCGTCGTCGACTTTTTCCCTGCCTTGATGGCGGCGACCCATTCCTCGTGGATGCCGGGAGAGCGTGGGATAGTCTTTGCCGGTCGCTTGTAGCTTCGCATGAGATCTTCGGGAACAAGACGCGGATTCTCACCGTATGTCCCGCACATCAATAAGCCCTTTTTCCCCACAAAAAGGCAGCCGCCGCTTTCGTCACCCATCATCCGGCCGCTTTCAAGCTCTTTGGGCCGCGGCGGCATCAGGCCGCCGTCGTACCAGATAAGCTTAACCGGCGGGAGTTTTCCGCGGGCCGGAAACTGGTAGGTGACGATCTCCGCCATCGGGTAGGAATCTTTGGTGAATTTCGTCGAGCTCGCTTGCACGGTCTTGGGGTGCCCGAGGTCCAGCGCCCAGAAGGGTTGGTCGAGGAGGTGGGCACCCATGTCCCCCAGCGCTCCGGTGCCGAAATCCCACCAGCCGCGCCAGACAAAAGGATGGTAAGCCGGATGATAGGGCCGCCAGGGCGCTGGGCCGAGCCAGACGTTCCAATCGACTGTCGGCGGGACCGAGGGTATCTCCTTGGGAGCATCGATGCCCTGGGGCCAGATGGGCCGGTTGGTCCAGACATGAACTTCTTCGACCGGGCCAATGGCTCCATCCCAGATCCACTCGCAAATCAGGCGCGCCCCTTCCCCGGCGTGCCCCTGATTTCCCATCTGGGTGATAACGCCCGCCTTTTTCGCCTCCTGAGCCAGTAGTCTTGCTTCCTTTACTGTGTGGGTGAGCGGCTTCTGGACGAAGACGTGCCTCCCCATCTTGATGGCCATCATGGCGATAACGGCGTGGGTGTGATCAGGGGTGCTGACGACGATGGCGTCAAGGCCTTTTTCCTTGTCCAACATCTCGCGAAAATCTCTGTACTTGTTTGCTTTCTCATACTTGGCCTGCTGCTCGGGAGTGTGGCGCTCGTTCTTCATGAACTTGGCCATCATCTCATCATCTACCTCGCACAGCGCAACGATATTTTCGGTGCTGACACTGACGATGTCTGAAGCGCCCTTCCCCCACACCCCCACGCAGCCGATGTTAAGCGTGTCGCTCGGCGCCTGGACGCCGCGTCCCCCGAGCATATGCCTTGGCACAATCATCAGACCAGCAGCTCCGGTGGCCGTTTTTTCGATGAATTCACGCCTCGTTATGGTCTTAAGCTTTTCCATCGTTCCTCCTAATTCAAAATCGGGGACAGCTCACTCATTTACCCAATTTCTTTCGACCGGAAAGCATGCCAGGAACTGAAAAATATTCGGTAAACATGTAAACTGTCCCTATTTTTCATTTGTTAAAAAACGGTGAACGGCGAGCTTACGCAGGTCAGAGCGCTGCGGAATCCCGCATCGTGATTTGACGCTTCGGAACGAAGACCTGAGCCCGATACTTAATCCCAAGCCTCACCGTTCACCAATGATAGATTTACTAGGGCACCAGCCATTTGTCAATATGTGCTGAAAACAGGAAAATAAAATTGCAAAATTGCGGACAGCTTACTCGTTTACCCAATTTCTTTCGACCGGAAAGCATGCCACGGGGCGAAAAATATTGCGTAAACATGTAAACTGCCCCCATTTTTTGATAATCTAAAAGAAAGGAGGAATCATGGTCAAATTGTCCGCCGATGAACTCGTCAGCCTCATCCGGTCTGTCTTTCCGCGCCATTCGGGTGACCGGTGTTTAGCTATTCTCGTTGATATCCCCCGCCGTCGCAACAGCGACAATGTCGCCTGGAAGGAAAGGCGGAAACTGGCCGAAGGATGGTTTAAAACCCTTAGGAAACATTCTGCTGAGATCCCTCTCGACACGGTGAAACTCATCGCCTATCCTGACACAGGCTCGAATAACGCCGACCTACCCGACCACGCCACGCTCGTCCAAACCCGCCTGCCCGCTCTGGCGAAAGCCCTGAGCTGGAGTGGCGACCGGCTTCTCCTCGAGGACATATTAAAAAACATACAACTCTTCCTGGCGCCGACAGAATATTCGACGACCGCTCCTCTCAAGAACGCCGCCAAAAAGTATGGCTTCAGGGCTGCGACCATGCCCGGGTTTACCCCCGCCATGATTCCCGCGCTCCGGGTCGATTACAACGAAGTAAGCCGCAGAGTGTCGTTGCTTAAAGAAAAGCTCGACCGTGCGGAAGTCGCAGAAATCCGCTTTGCTGTAGACGGCCGCGAGGAATACCGCATGACTTTCGACTTGCGCTGGCGGACAGCCCACGCAAGCACCGGCCGCTTCCCTGACAAAGGCACGGCCGGAAACCTGCCCAGCGGCGAAACCTTTATCGTCCCCTACGAAGGCGAAAAATCCGAGCCGAGCCGTACAGAGGGGACGCTGCCGGTGGAGGTTAATCAGGAGCTCGTGCTCTTCCACATCAAGGAAAATAAAGCCCTCTCTGTTCAAGGGGACGGAGCCCAGGCCAGAGCAGAGGCAGACCATATCAAACGGGAACCGGCATACGGGAACATGGCCGAGCTTGGGTTCGGAGTGCTGGCTGATTTCGGCCTCCACCCGATCGGCGAAATCCTTCTCGACGAAAAGCTTGGGCTTCACATCGCCTTCGGCAGGAGTGACCACTTCGGCGGAGCTGTCGGGCCGGCCGCCTTCTCATCGCCCAGCGAGGTCATTCATCTTGACCGCATTTATATCCCGGCCACCCAACCGCGCGTTTCAGTAAAATCTGTTGTTTTCACATACAAGGATGGAGCCGCGGAGACAATCATGGCCATGGGAAAATACCTCATTTTCCAAGAAACTCCTCTGGGATGACCCCGGTAAGAACCTGAGTGCACTTCAAACTCAGGATAGGCAGGCAGCTATCGTCCGCGAGTGAATTCATCGACGAACAAAGGAAGTGACGCGCCGTGCATGCTCGCTTTTTGGGCGGCTGATCTTGATATTGGAATCAAACCGGCCAAGCGTCTGAGTGTCCATATAAGATTCTGCGACTTTGAGCGCCAGTGCTCGGGCGTCGAGGTATTCTCGTCTGCGTCTTGAAAGTCAGGCGTTTTTTTTGTATAAAAATCTTGGGACAAAGAGGACATCATGAGGCATATCAAATTAAAAATACTTGTCTTGATAATTGCGGGAGTTCTTATTGCATCATGCGCTTCACCGCAGAAGAGCAAAATGCGTTTTTACCGCGGCGCTCAACCTCCCCGCGAATATTTCGGGGTCATTCGTTCCTCGCCAAATGAAATTGAATTCCAGATCAGGGTGGAATTCGCAGAGTCTCACCTCTATCATCTCGTCCTGGATGGCGAGGTGCCGATTGCGGAAGGGTGGTTTCCCACGGTCAGATTGGGAGCCACAAACGCCTACTCGGTCACGATGAAAGCTAAAAAGGGGATAACGTTCATCCCCGGAAAAACATATCGGTTGTGCATCGGCAGAACAAGTCCAGACGCCGTTCTTGTTTATTCCAACAGCTACAACTGCCTCGTCGACCACGAGTTCATCCTGCCTGAGAAATAGACCCGGGTTTTCGCGGCATCTCACAGGGAAGAACGAGATAATAATGCAAGCGCAATTAAGGGTTAGTCTTCTGAGTGAAACTCACAGATGATCGGCCAGGATCTTGATGCCAATGAGGATAAGGATTAGCCCTCCTGCCAGCTCCGCGCGTTTTCCGATAACTCTCCCGGCGAGCGGCCCGAGCTTCATGCCGACGACCGTCATCATAAAAGCGACGATGCCGATGATCACCGCGGGATAGACAACAGCCACACGCAGAGCGCCTAAGCTCAACCCTACCGCTAAGGAATCCAAGCTCGTGGCGGTAGAAAGGAGTAGCAGAGAGACTCCCTTGGTGGGGTCGGCTTTCTTAACTCTGGTTTCTTCGCCATCCTTGAACGACTCTAAAATCATTCTGCCTCCGACGCCGAGCAGAAGAGCGAAGGCAATCCAGTGGTCGAAGCGTTCGATGAACCTGATGATTGTCGTCCCGGCGCTCCATCCGATGACCGGCATCAGGAACTGAAATAGCCCGAAGGAAGAGGCAAGCCGGAATGTCTGGTTGGCCGAAGCCCGGACCAGGTTCAGTCCGAGACCGAGCGAAACGGCGAAGGCGTCCATGGCCAGGGCAAAGGCCAGGCCGAGGATGACCAGGAAATTCACGCCTGACGGCCTCCCAGGAATTCAAGGGCTAGAGAGGCCATCAAAAGAACTGCCTGGGGCAGCGCTTTCTCATCGATTTCAAAAACAGGGTGGTGGTGGGGAAAGGGACAGCCGTCGCCGGCGCCAAAGAAGAAAAAGGCACCAGGGATTTTCTGGAGATAATAAGCAAAATCTTCACCGCCCATAATCGGGTCGATGCGTTTGAGGCAGTTTTCGCCGAGGACTTTCGCCGCTACGCCCGTTACGAAATCCACCATCCCGGCGTGATTCACCAGCGCAGGATAACCCTTGATATAGTTGAAGCTACACGAGGCACCCATGGCGCGCGCCGTTTCCTCAGCGATTTCGTGCAACCGCCGCTCTGCCAGGTCCTGGACAGCGGTCTCAAAGCTCCTCACGGTGCCGGTCAAGGAAACCTCAGCCGGAATGATGTTGAAGACCGTCCCTCCGCTCACCGTGCCGAAGGACACGACGCACGGTTTGAGTGGGTCAACATTCCGGCTGACGATCGTCTGGACGTTGACGACGATGTGAGAGGCTGCGAGGATGGGGTCAATAGCCGTATGGGGCATGGAGCCGTGGCCGCCTTTACCTTTGACCACGAGGGAAAATTCATCCGACTGGGCCATCATCGCGCCCTTGACGATACCGACCGTGCCCGTGGGGAGCGGCTGCCAGAGATGAAGTCCGAAGACCGCATCGACGCCGTCGAGCGCCCCCTCCTCGATCATCCTCTTGGCCCCTCCAGGAGGCCTCTCCTCTGCCGGCTGGAAGAGGAAGACGACGCGGCCCGGAAGGCTGTCTTTTCTCCCAGCCAGAATCTTCGCTACGGCCATCAGAATCGCCATGTGGCCGTCGTGGCCGCAGGCGTGAGCGGCGCCGGGATTCAGGGATTTGTATTCCTTTTCGCCCTCCTCCTGGAGAGGCAGAGCATCCATGTCCGCGCGCAAAGCGACGGTCTTCCCGTTTCCGGCTCCTTCCAGCACGGCGATAAGGCCAGTGCCGGCAGCCGACTGGACAGGAAGCCCGAGGTCTTCGAGGAAGCGGCGGATGACGCCCGATGTCCACTTCTCTTCGTTGGCTATCTCCGGATGCCGGTGAAAATCTCGACGCCAGCGAACGAGCTCCGCCACCAAGGCGTTGATTTCGTCCTTCAAATCGGCCAGCTTTTTACCGTTATCTCTTCTTGATTCGTGCATTTCTCGCCTCCGCGTTTTTTCAATCCCTGCGTCTCTTCAATCCCATATCTTGAGGGACGAAACTTTCTTAATCCGGTCGAAATCGCTATCATTATGGAGGAGATACAGGTCATTGTCGATAGCCGTCTGGGCGATCAGGCAGTCAATAGAACTCCCAACAGGCATGCCTTTTTTACGCAACTCTACCGACATCTTAGCCGCCCGGGCATAGGATTCTCTCCTGTCTTTGAGGTCATAGAAAGCCTGACTTCCCAAGTATTCCCGGAGAATCTCAAAGTCGCTTTCTGTCGCGGCGCCCTGGAGAACCTCCATGAAAATGACCGGGCTGATTCCAAACGGGATATCCCGGTCGATGATCTCAACGAGCTTTTGGGTAACGGAATTGTCTTCGCCCTTGAGGAAGTCAATCAAAACCGACGTATCAACCAGGATCACCGCGACCTCATTTTCTTATAATCAAATTCAAGGTTCAATCCGGAAAAATGATACCTCCAATGAATCATGCTTTTTCTTGTGCGGAGGCTTTCAAACAAGGATTCGTTCAGGATAAAAGCATGACCCGGCTGATATTTGGCGATGAAGCTGTGGAGTGATTTGCCGACAAGCGGCTTGGATAAGCTCGACTTCACTTCCAAGGGAATTTGATCATCGATCACAAAATCCACTTCGGCCTTGGATTTGGTGCGCCAATATTTCACCAACCGGTCTTTTTTCAGCAGCTCCGAAAAAACTGAATTCTCGTAGAGGGCCCCTTTGTCCTGCCTCTCGCTCACGGGCTTGAAATCTCGGATGATGGCATTGCGAAGGCCAGTATCCAGGAAATAAACCTTGGGATTCTTAACGAGTTCCGTTCTTCTGTTCCGGAAGTAAGGGCGCAGAAAGGAAGCGATATAGGTCTTTTCCAGGAAGTTCATCTGCCTCTTGACGGCGGGAGTATTCTGCTGGGTCAAGTTGGCGAGCTCGTCATAGGAGATGGCCTGACCGGCTTGGAGCGCGAGAGCCTTAACCAGGCTGAGCATCTTATAATCATCGACGAGCCCGAGGATATCCCTTACATCCCGCAAGAGATAGATCTGGAAAATATTCCGGAGGATTTCCTTTTTTTCCTCATCGCTTTGGGCTGTCGCGACTCGCGGATAGCCTCCATAGATCACAAATTCCCGGTAATGTTTTTGGAGACGCTCGAGGAGCGGAGGTTCGATGGGTCCGCCTTCCAGAGTGCTCTCAAAAAGTTTTGACAGACGCTTATCTTTGGATCTGAGGACTTCTCGAAAGGAAAATGGATAGAGGGTAAAGGAGAGAATTCGGCCGGTCAAATGCTTGACGGCCTTGATGGTCAAATCGAGCGAGGAGGATCCGGAGATGATCAATTTCCGGCCGGGCACGGTGTCATAGATGAATTTCAAGCCCTGGCCGCCCTTTTTCGAATATTGAAACTCGTCAAGGAAGATGACGCGGGCCGGCTTTATATAGAGCTCGATAAACGACTTGATGTCGAGGTCGAAGAGCTCGCGGATTTCGATATCCTCAAAGGTCAGAAAGGACGAATCCCGGATGCCCGCCTGGAGGTGTTTGAGCAGGGTGGTTTTTCCTGCCTGCCTGGCGCCGACGACGGAAATGATTTCCGGAGCGGAAAGATACTTTTTGATCTTTTTTTCTAAATCCCTCTCGACATACATTATAACCCTGCTAAATTTCTATTTATTATCAAAATAGCAGGGATAATTGGCGATGTCAAGCGAAAAATTGAATAAATTCCTTTTGCATTGTTGATTTGCGGGCAGGCCGTGAAAAAGAGGTCACTCTTCAAAATGCTCCCATTCGTATTTCACCCGCTCCATGAGCTTCTGGAAGCGCTCCTCGCCGCGAATGTTGTCGAGGAAGATGTCGTGCTTATTGATGAAGGGATAATTGATGACGCCCCGATCGACCGCATTCTCCAGCCAATCCAGGGCTTCTTTCTTTTCATCAAGCAGGGCGAAGAAGTCCGCGACATAATATGCCCATTCCGAATCCCTTTGACATGTTTTCCGGAAATCAGGAGTCATGATGAGGAACGCTTTCTCACGGTCTTTCAGCAGCCCGTACTTCAATAAAAGCCCGAACTTGGTCACGACGTTGTTCGGAGTCGCCTTGGCGCTTTGATCGATGATCAAGAAAGCTTCATCAATCGCTTTGTTATAAGCCAGCATAAGGGCATAATGGAATCTCCTGATCGGATTTTCCGGATCGGACCGATACCATTTACGCAACGAATCGAGCGCAAGCCCGAATTGGCCTTCACAATAAGAGAAGATCCCTTGGAGCAAATGATTGGCCGGATTCAGCGGATCGGTTTTCTTCAAACGCTCCATAAGGGAAAGCGCCTCCGAGGGCCTTCCGACATCCAAATAATAGATCAGCGCGAACCTTCTCAAGGCATCCGCTTCATTCGGATTCGCAGCCAGCGCCTTCTTGAAATAACGAATACCCTCTTGCTGGTCTCTATACTCGGTCAGGTACCCAAGGGCAACGTTGGCTTTGGAAGAACCCGGGTCCAGAGCCAACGCCTTCCTGGCATAATCCTCAGCTTTAGCTAAATAATCCTCCTGTCTGGCGCCGATATTGACATATTGCCGATAAGCTTCAGCCATGGATGAGTAAAGAAGTGGATTCGGGCCGGTGATATCAAGGGCATTCTGAAGATCCTGGACGATACGATCCAATGCCTCCTCTCTAAAGGTCCAGATCGCGGAATAGGCCTTGAGATAGAGCTCATACGCTGCTGGGTTGTCGATGGGTCTCTCTGCGATTTTTTGCTGCTCTTGCCTGGTTAGCTTCAATCGCAATGCTTCAACGATGGAAGTTGCGATATCATCTTCGATGGACAGGATTTCTACGAACTTCCGGTCGTACCTCTCCCCCCAGATCTGGCTGTTGTCTTTGGCCAGGACAAGGGTTGGGCTGATCGTCAGCCGGTCCCCTATGCGCACCATCCGTGTCACCAACACCGTGCTCACCCCGAGTTCCCGTCCCACGGTCTTGGGATCGACGGCCTTGCCCTTGTAGGTGAAGACCGAGGTGCGGTTGATGACTTTGTTGAAACCGGACACTTGCGCGAGCTTGTTGATGATCGTCTCGGTGATCCCGTCGCAGAGGTAACCCGTGTCCGGGTCGGCGTTGACGTTCTCGAAGGGGAGCACGGCGATGGAATCGATGACCTCTTTGCGTCCGGTGAAAAGGTGAAGTCCCGCATAGAGAATCAAAGCTAGGAGAGCAACAGCACCGCCGTAAAGAGCAATTTTTGCCCACTCAATTTTGCCCTTCTTAGCTCTAATCTCCCTTGATTTGGTGGGCTTCTTTTTGGAGATGGCCCGTTCTGCGGTCGGGATTTCTTCCGCTATGCGAGTCAGCTCGGAATGCAATTCTTCGGCGCTCTGATACCTTTTGGCTTTGTCTTTTTCGAGGCATTTCAGAATAATCCCGCTCAGACTTTCCGGGACCTGGGCATTGAGCTGGCCGGGATCTTGAGGGACTTCTGTCTTTTGCTTCACGGCTACGCTCAATGGCGTATCTCCGCTGAAAGGAACCCGGCCGGTCACCATCTCGTAGAGAATCACTCCCAGAGAATAGATATCCGACCTCTCGCCGACGCCTTGTCCCTCCACCTGCTCGGGCGACATGTACTCCGGCGTTCCGATGATCACGCCCTCGCCGGTGATGCTCTCGGCGTGAAGCGACCGGGCGATGCCGAAATCCATGATCCGGGCATTCCCCTCCCCGTCGATCATGATGTTTGAGGGCTTGAGGTCGCGGTGCGCGATGCCCAATTTGTGGGCCTCGGCCAAGCCTTCGCAGATTTGTTCGGCCAGAGCGATCGTCTTCCCTATGGGGAGCGGCCCGAATCTCCTGATCGAGCTTTTGAGGTTTTCGCCGGGAACATACTCCATGGTGATGTAATAGGTACCCCGCTCGTCGCTCAGATGATACATCCGGCCGACATTCTTGTGGACGATCTTGCGGGCGATCTTCAGCTCATTGCTGAACCGCTCCAGGGTTCTTCGATCCGAAGCGATCTCCGGCTTGATGAGCTTGAGGGCGACTTCCTCGTTGAGCTTCTTATCCAGAACCCTGTAGGCCTTGCCCATCCCGCCTTTGCCCAGCTCCTCGATGATTTGGTAGCGGCCGGCAAAGGTGGAGCCGGAGGTGAGCTCATGGATGGGAATTTGAAGGGTTTCGGTAACCTCTGCACGGACATCCTTGGAATTCATAAGCTGGGTGCCGCAATCGGCGCAGAAGCGCGATGTCTCGGGATTTTCAAGTTGACACTTAGGGCATTTCGTGGGCATATGTTCCCCTCAGTGGGACGGGCATAGAATAAAAATTATTGGGAAAATAGTCAAATCAGGTCGCTTATGTGCCCCCTCGGTCCTGCCAGCCCCTTTTTTGTATCCTCGATTTCGGGAATGCCACTAACTATTTTTTAGCAGTCCCTTTATTTTCGATTTAAACTCTGGGGATCTATTTCGCCAGTTTCAAGGAAGTGTTCTCCAGATTTCGCCACTACAGCGGAATGCTTTACGGCATCGACGCCGCTATTCTTAAGCAGAGCTTGAGCCGCATAAAACATGACATAATAAGAGCTCGCCAACCAGGATCACCGCGACCTCATCCTCTTATAGTCGTAGTCGGTCGCAAACTGAATTTTGCCCCGGATTTCCCGCAAATCCCTTTTCTTCAGGTTTCGCACAAACTCCTCCAATGCCCTGTGGACGACATCCCGTTTCGTTTTCATTCCTGAGAGCCTCAGAGCTTCTTTCATGAGCGCGTCATCAATCATGATATTGGTCCTCATATTTACACCTTATTATACACATGATAAGGTGTATTTTTTGGCTTGTCAAGGGACTATTTTCTTTTTCGATCTTGACTCCTCCGCCCAACAGTCTTCCAAAGCTCTCGCGGAGTTGCACGGCGATCTCTATAAGAAAGACGGCCCGCGCTACGAAACATTCTCAGATTCCGGGAGAGATGGAGGGAGAATTTCCATTCTGATGAGCTCTCTTATCCTCGCCCATCAGGCTGACGGCCACGGTTACGACAGCATTCACGACCAGAGCCACAAAGCCTGCGTTCAGACCCAAAAAGGGATCATTCCGGCTGAAGACGAGCACGGCTGCCAGGATGAATCCCGTGACCAGTCCGCACACGACTCCCCTGCGCTGTACTCTTTTCCAGAACAAACCCAGGACAACCCCCGGGAAAAACTGGCTGACGCCATCGTAACCGATGAGAAGAAGGTTAACCAGGGCGTTTGGAAGGAAAATAGCAAAAAGAAGGGCAAACCCCATGATGATGAGGACCATGAGGCGCGACAGGCCGAGAATCCTTTCTTCGCTGGCTTTGGGCGCAAAGCCTGCCTGATAGACGTTTTTAGCGAGCAGGGTGGAAGCGAAAAGCACCAGGACAGAAGACGGCACCATGGCCGTGACTGCACCGGCCGCTCCAACAAACCCCATGAACCAGGAGGGATACGTCTTGTTAACGAGCTCCAGGAAAGCCATGTCGCCGTTTCTTAGCCCTGGAATGACGAGTAACGCCGTGAACCCGACCATGACAACGAGAAGGATCGGAATCTGGTAGAAGGGCATGATGACGGCGTTTCTCTTAATCGTCTCCGCGCTCCTGGCCGAGAAAGCCGACCCGAAGACGTGGGGCCACATGTAGAAACCGAGTCCGGTCAGAAGCACCGTGGACATGACCCAGAGGACGTCCATCCCCGGCGCAGCTCCCGGGAAGACGAGATGGTTTGGATGCGCCTCGATGAGCGAACGAAACATCTTGCCGAACCCGCCGAAGTAGATGTGGGGAACGCCGATGCCCACAATCGCCACAGCCGCGATCATCATCGCATCCTTGACGATGGACACCCAGGCCGTCCCCCGGATGCCGCTTGTGTAGACAAAGGCGCAGGTCAGGACAAACCCCACGAGGATGGCTGCGTTGGATTGGACAGCGCCGCCGCTCGCCACTTCGACGATGAGTCCGAGACCAGCGAGCTGGAGTTGCAAGTAAGGGATGATGGACAGCACGCCGATCCCGGCCACAAGGACTCCCAGGCCGCGGCTGTCGTATCTCTTGATGAAAAAATCCGGCTGGGTATGAAGTCCGTAACGCTTTCCCACCTTCCAGATGGCCGGCAAAATGAAAAACGAGACGGTATAGGCCAGCGTGCCGTAAATCAGGATGTAATATGTCGGCGCGCCCCTTGAATAAGCCCAGCCGCTGGCTCCCAGGAAGGTGAAGGTCGTGTAGATCTCTCCGGCCATGAGAAGCCAGATCAGGATGACGCCAAAGCGGCGGCCGCCCACGGTCCAGTTCTCTAAGTTCATCTTGACCTTCCGGCCGGCAAAAATGCCGAGGCCAGCCGAGAACACAATCGTGACGAAGATGATGAGCAGCGCCGTGTTCATGAGTCGCCCGCTTCGCCGCTCTTATTAAATTTCTTTTCCGCCCAATAAGCGGCCATCAAGATGAATGGCGTCAGGAAAACCCAGAGGATGATCCAGAAAAGCACGAACGGAAAGCCCAAGATGATAGGCTTAATTCTGTTGACAAGCGGCAGGGCGAAAACAAGAGTCACAAAGGGGATGGAACCGAAGACGAGGGCCAGCTTTGTTCCTTTGGGCACGAGTGGCCTCCTTTCTTAAAGCTCCGCTCATTATATGAAAAGTCCGGATGCTTCTCAACAAAATCGGAAGGCGCGCGACTCGACATCCCTGCTGCCTTTTCTCTTGAAAACCCTGCTCTTGTGTGTTATAAATATATCAATCGCAAGCATTTAGCGTTATGGAACTGACAAAAGAAAAAGCAAAAGAAAATCTATCGAGTCTGATCCAAAAGTTTGAGAAGGAGCTCGCTTCAGGCCGGATTAAAGATTATAACGAAGAAGCAGCCAAAACGTCATTCATTCAACCTCTCCTAAAAGAAGTCCTTGGTTGGGAAGTTACCGACAGGAATGAGGTTAGCCCTGAAGAAAAAATATCACGCGGCAGAGTAGATTACGGGCTGAAGATCGACGGAAAGATCAAGATTTTTGTCGAAGCCAAACCTCCAAAGGCAGATCTTAAAAGACATATCGACCAGGCTGTCCGTTACGGCTATAACAGGAAGGGAGTCCCTTTTGTTTTGCTCACTGACTTTGAAGAGCTAAAGCTTTTCGATGTCACGGTCAAGCCTGACTCAAGAAATCCGCTCAAGGGACTAAAAATCGATCTGAACTGGAAAGAATATTTTCCGCAATTTGAAAAACTCTGGATTCTTTCTAAAGAATCAGTTTTAAAAGGCGAACTCGATAGACTGCTGCTCGTCAAACCAAAAGAAAGGATTCCGGTTGACAAAGCCATTCTCGAAGACCTCAAGAGATGGCGCGAAATACTTGCTAAAGACATCTTCAAAAATAATCCTCAACTTTTTCATACAGAAGACCGAGAAAAAGATGCCAATTACCTGCGAGAAATAACCCAGCGTCTTCTTGACCGGATTATTTTCATGCGCTCGTGTGAAGATAGAGGCCTCATTTATCGACCGCCTTTGAAAGAGATCTTCGGAGAACGAACCGAGATTGTTGGCACGAACACAATGATTTTTCTCAGAGAGGAATTCAAGCACTACAACATCAGCTTCGACAGCGATCTCTTCCGGCCTCAAGAATGGGAGAGCAATCTGGCTATTGATTTCAAAGTAATAAGCGACGTTGTCTCTGAAACATATAATCCTTATCAATTTGACGTGATTCCGCTTGAAGTCCTGGGAAATATCTATGAGCAGTATCTCGGATATACAATCAGGCTTACCGACCACCAGGTTAAATATGAATTAAAACCCGAAGTGCGCAAGGCCGGTGGGGTTTATTACACGCCGGAATATATTGTTGATTATATCGTGAAAAACACAGTCGGCAAACTGCTCGAGGGACTATCTCCTAGGAGAATCAAAAAACTGAGAATATTAGACCCAGCCTGTGGCTCTGGTAGCTTCCTGATCAGAGCTTATGAGGAGATATTGAACTACTACCTCGACCAGAAAAAAAGAAAAGCAAAACCGAAAGAGGGACAACGAAAGCTCGACTTAGAAGAGGAAGAAGAGCCTCGCCTGTCGATCCATGAAAAAAGCGAAATCCTCCGCGAGCATATTTTTGGCGTGGATATCGACGAGCAAGCTGTCGAGCTCACGCAGCTCTCCTTAATGCTCAAGATGCTTGAAGGTGAATACGGGATCATCCCGGGGAGGGCAATCCTTCCTATGCTCGATAAAAACATTAAGTGCGGAAATTCCCTGATTTCTGGCGACATCTTAGAGCTTAAAAAATACTTCGGCGATGACTGGTATAAGGTAAAGCCTTTCAACTGGGAAGACGAATTTCCAAAGATAATGAAAGAAGAAGGCGGATTCGATGTCGTTATCGGCAATCCCCCTTATGGATACATGATCCCCGAAAAGCAACAAAAATACTTTGCAGCGAAATATGAGCATCAAGATTATCAAAAAGATTGGTACCTGTTATTCTTAGAACGCTATCATCTTCAATTGAAAGAAAAAGCCTTGCTTGGAGTGATCGTTTCCAATACTTGGTTGCAATCGGTTAATTTTCGGAAAATTCGTTCTTATCTTACCTCGAACTATCGCTGGAGGAGAATACTTCATTTAGCTCAAAAAGCGTTTCCCGCTGTAGTCGACACTCACATCCTTATTTTTGAGAAGTCAAGGCACGGCATTTTAAATAGAGATATGATTAAGGTTGATACGAGAGAACACAATGAAATCCATCTAACCAATAATTTGCCGGGCGCTTACATTCCCAGGAGTGGAGATCCAATAAACATTTTGACTTCACCTAGAAGCCTGCAACTCTTACATAAAATTAGATCACTTTCCTCGCCACTCAGTTCCTTTTGCGATGTGTTCAATGGCGCTAAACCGTTCGAAAAGGGAAAGGGCACGCCGGCACAAACCGATGAAATAATTAAAAGTAAGCCCTATGTTAAAGAAGGCCCGCGCCCAGACAGCTCCTGGTCACCGCTCCTAAGAGGAAGTTTGATAAAACGGTATCAAAATTTATGGCATAAAAATTACTGGATAAAATATGGGCCCTGGCTTGCTGCACCACGCGACCCAAAGATATTCGAAGCTCCATCAAAAATTATGGTGCGTCAAACGGGAGACAGCATTATCTCCACAATCATTGAAGATTATTTCATCGCTCGCGACAACCTGCATATACTCCTGCCCAAAAAAACAGATTATAAACTTCAATATATCCTCGGAGTGATGAATTCACACTTGATAGATTTTGTCTATACTTTCATGAATCCCGAAAAGGGAGAAGCTCTTGTCGAGGTTAAAAAAGACCACGTGGAACAGCTTCCGATTCGCACAATTGACTTCTCTAATATCTCGGAAAAAAGACTGCACGATGACCTTATCGTACTGGTTGATGTGATGCTGGACCTGAACAAAAAAGTCCAAACCGCCAAAGGCGCTGAAAAAGAACAAATCCAGCGGCAGATTGAAAAGACAGATAAAGAAATTGACGATCTTGTCTATGAGCTTTATGGTATAAATGAGGAAGAAAGAAAAATCATTGAGCAAGAAACTGATGGGAGTTAGAAATGACCTCGCATCGCTGGTGGCTGTGGGTTCTGATATCTATTGCCCCTACGATGGCTCTCCTAACAAAAATGCTCTCAAGACTCAGCATTGAAGGTCTGAGGCAGGGGATTGGTACCGGGCACGCGCTATCGGCGGTACTCATCCCTGTAACGGCGGCAATATCTGGCGCGTTGGCTGCGCGAATCGCCTCTCGAAGATCAGCACGGTCGATAGATTGATGAACGGCCGGCGCCATACGTAACGCTTTAAGCCGGGGGCACTGGTGCTCAGCCCCGAATGGGCGGACACCTCTTTGCCTGGCCGCATCTGGAGTTCAGCTATTTCGAGTTCACCCGTTTGACAATAAATCAGAATTATGATATTCTGAAATCAGAAATAATTTGGGAGGATAAAAAGTCATGGAAAATGTCAAGCCTTATAAAGCCCAGATCAAGGCGCGTGGACAGCTCACGATTCCCAAAAAGGTCCGCGAAGAGGGAAATCTCTATGAGGGAGAAACCGTGTCGATCATCCCTATCGGGGACTCCATTCTGGTCACTCCCAGAAGGCTCGAGCTTGATGAAGCGCGCCGGGAAATCCGCAAAATCATGAAGGCCTCGGGCGTGACGCTCGAAGCACTGCTCGAAGGGCTCGAGGACGAAAGGGAAGCCCTCTTTGGGGAGACCTATGGAGAGAAAAAAATATAGGCTCTTCCTCGATTCGAATGTCATACTGTCCGGGCTGTTTTCGGAACGAGGAGCGCCGCGCCTGATCCTCGACCTTCTGAGTTTGGGCCTCCCCGTTCTGGCTGGCCTGACAGGACGTTTCAACTTGATCGAGATTGAACGGAACCTCCAGAAAAAAATGCCGGCTGCCCTTCCGGCCTACCATCATTATTTGCCCAAACTCAGGCTCGAGATCATCCCGGTGCCATCACCGGAAGACTTCAGGGCTCTCGGTGCGGCGGTAGCAGATAAGGATTTGCCCGTTTTGGCTTCGGCCATCAAAGGGAAGACGGATCATTTCGTGACCGGCGACAAACGGCTTATTTCCCTCATCGGGAAAAAAGGCGGCTTGCCCTTTAAGACCGTCTGCCCGGCCGAATTTCTGGACAAGGTATTACCCGAAATCCTGCAAGGAAAGCGCCGCCGCTAGAAGGTAGGGCTTTTCATTTGCTTTTTCGCGCAACATGGCGATCCCTCTGTTAAGCCGGGAAAATCGAGCCCGAGATGCCTGCCCGGCCAGCGCAACCAAAACCAAATTCTTTCTATGATGATGTGATGCAAGTACTTTCTATAGCTCCTCCTCAGCACTGCGTGAACCTCGAGTTCCTGCTTATTGGGGGCAAAATGGAAGAGGGGCGGCGAATCGTTTATAATAAATTTTCTGGCAGCGTGCTATGGAAGAAAAAATCATCCTCAGGGGAGTCAGGGTTCACAACCTGAAAAACATCAACCTCGACCTTCCCCTTTACAAGCTCATCGTCGTCACCGGCGTCAGCGGGTCGGGGAAATCGTCCCTGGCCTTCGACACCCTCTATGCTGAGGGCCAGCGCCGCTACATCGAGTCTCTCTCTTCTTACGCCCGCCAGTTCCTTGAGCGGATGGACAAGCCCGACGCCGGCCTCATCGACGGCATCACCCCGGCCATCGCCATCCAGCAGAAAGCAGCGACCAAGAACCCGCGCTCGACCGTGGCCACAGTCACGGAAATCCACGATTTCTTGCGCGTCCTCTTCGCCCGCATCGGCCTCATCCACTGCCTCCGCTGCGGACGGCCGGTAAGGCGGGACACGATCGACGGAGCGGTGGAGACGCTTTTCAAGCTTCCGCCGCAGACGCGCCTGCTCGTGCTTTTCTCCTGGCCGCTCGAAAAAAGCCTGGCCTCACTCAAAAAAGAAGGGTTTTCGAGGATCGTCCAGGATGGTCAAATCATGAACCTGGAGGAAGCTAATTTGAAGCACAAAGCGGCGGTCGATGTCCTCGTCGACAGGCTCGCTCTCGACCCCGGGGAAAGGGAGCGCCTCGTCGATTCCCTTGAGATCGCCTTAAAAAAAGGCGACGGCCGGGCGATGGTCAGGACGGAAGAGGGCAAGGAATTTCTCCTCTCCGACCGGCTTGAGTGCAAAGAATGCCAGATTCCCTACGAGGTGCCTTTCCCCAACCTTTTTTCCTTCAACAGCCCTCAGGGGGCATGCCCCATCTGCCACGGGTTCGGCGACCTCGCTGTCTTAGATGAAGACAAAATCATCCCGGACAAGAGAAAGAGCCTCGAGGAGGGCGCTGTCGAGCCCTGGACAAAGTCGGTTTCGCGGTGGTGGATGAAGGAGCTCATCCGCGAGGCCAGAAAAAAGGGCATCCCCACGAGCATGCCTTACCGTAAGCTCAGACCCGACCAGCAACGTTTTATCATGGAGGGAGGAGGCGGCTACGAAGGCGTCAAGGGATTCTTCGACTGGCTGGAGACCAAAAAGTACAAGGTCCAGGTCCGGGTTTTTCTCAGCCGCTACCGGAAGTATGTGCCGTGCCCGGCCTGCGGCGGCACGCGGCTCAATCCCAAAGCGCTGAGCGTCAAAGTCAAAGACCGGTCGATCGGAGACGTGGCCAGGATGACCGTCAAGGAAGCCTTTTCTTTTTTTCAGAATCTCAGCCTTGCTCCCTTCGAGCTGCGGGTCGCCGAGAAACTCCTGGCCGAAATTCAAAACAGGCTGCGCTTCCTCGTCGAAGTCGGCCTCGATTACCTCACCCTCGACCGGATGACCTTCACTCTGAGCGGCGGCGAAGCCCAGAGGATCAACCTGGCCGCCGCGCTGAGCGCCTCTCTTGTCGGCACGCTTTTCGTCCTGGATGAACCAAGCATCGGCCTCCACGCCCGGGACAACCACCGCCTCATCGAAATCCTCAAATCCCTGAAAGAAATCGGCAACACCGTGCTTGTCGTCGAGCACGACCCGGAAATCATCCGCCGGGCCGAGCATCTCATCGACCTGGGTCCGGGAGCTGGCGAGGCTGGAGGCGAGGTCCTATTCTCCGGCCCCTTTTCAGAGTTCCTCAAAAACCACGACACCCTGACCGCTCAATACCTCAAGGGTGAGAAAAAAATCGACGTTCCCGAATTCAGGCGCCGCAGCGATTCGTTCATCGACATCAGAGGCGCCCGCAAGCACAACCTCAGGCATCTCGATGTCAGGATTCCTCTGGCCGCTTTCACCTGCGTCACCGGCGTCTCGGGCTCGGGCAAGAGCACACTTCTTTATGATGTCCTCTATCGCGGCTGGAGCGGCGAAGCGCGCGACGGCTTCGAGGCTATCAAGGGAAGAGAGCTTGTCGATAAAGTCATCATGGTCGACCAGTCACCGCTCAGCACCTCGCCCAGGTCCATCCCCGCCACCTACACCAAGGCCATGGACGGCATCCGGGATCTTTTCAGCCAGACGCGTGAGGCCAGGGCTCTCGGCTACAAGCCCGGTTATTTCTCGTTCAACACGCCGGGCGGCCGCTGCGAGGAGTGCAAGGGCGCTGGACAGCAGATCGTGGAGATGCAGTTCCTCTCCGATGTCGTCCTCACCTGCGATGCCTGCAAAGGGAAAAGGTTCCGCAGCGAAATCCTCGAGGTCAAGTATAAGGGCAAGACCATCGACGATGTCCTGGCCTTGAGCGTTCGGGAGGCGCTCGATTTTTTCGCCGACCGGACCGACATCCGGAGGAAGCTTATGCCGTTAGAGGAAGTCGGGCTTGGCTACCTCCGCTTGGGCCAGCCGACGACGACTCTCTCCGGCGGAGAGCTGCAGAGGATCAAGCTCGCCTATCATCTCGTCCATGAGAAACAGAAACGAATCCTTTATCTTTTTGATGAGCCGACGATCGGGCTTCACATGGATGATGTCTCGGTCCTGCTCAAGTGTTTCCAGAAGCTTGTCTCCGAGGGACACACGGTCGTCGTCATCGAGCACAACTTAGACATCATCAAGTGCGCCGATTACATCATCGACCTGGGCCCTGAAGGAGGCGACAGGGGGGGTGAGATCGTCGCCGAAGGAACTCCCGAAGCAGTCGCCAGGTCCAGGAAGTCGATCACCGGCCGGTTCCTTCGCCCTTATCTTGAACATAACCCTTGATCTTTTTATTCAACTCTTTCAAAAAATCCGGATGGAGTTTGAAGCCGAGCGATTCGGCCCTCCGGGCATGCTCCCAGGACCGTCGATAATCTCTGTCTTGAAATAGATAACCGCCACGTTGTTGTGGACAACGGCAACGGAAGGGTCGAGCGCCAAAATTCTCAGGTAGAAATCAAGCGCGCTTTCCAGTTCTCCAAGCCCAAGACGGATATTGCCCAGGTTGAGGAGGGCCTCTTTGTTCTTCGGGTCCAAAGCGAGGGCTGTCTCAAACTCCGTCAGGGCTCTTGCGACCATCCCTTTTTGCGCATAGGCAATCCCCACGTTATTGTGGGCGAGCGAAGAGCCCGGGTCGAGCACCCTGGCTCTCTCGGCCATGGCGATGGCCTCATCAAACAGCCCCTTCTTGAGATAACAGGAACTCATGTTAAGATAGACATTCGAAGTTTCGTAGCCGCATTCGAGCGCCAGATGAAGCTCCCGGAGAGCTTCGTCTGGGCGGTTCTCAAGAAGGAGACAGTAGCCGAGGCTGGCGCGAGCTTCGCCAAACCGCGGGTTAAGATTGGTTGCCCGTAAGAACATGGCCGCTGCCTCGCCAACCCGGCCTTCATCCAGATGGCAATTCCCCAGGTTGTAGCACGCTTTTTCGTCTTTTGAATTCAAGGCCAAGGCTTTCAGGAAATCGCTTTTGGCCGCTCCGGTCTTTCCGGCCCTGTGATGAACCCTTCCCCTCACGGTGTATGCGGCTGATAGCTCTGGGTCCAGGGCAACGCCTTTTTCTGCCAGTTCCAGAGCCCTCGCATCATCTTTTTTCCTGAGACACAGCTCAGCCAGGTTGGCATACGCAAGGGCAAACCTCGGGTTAACCGAGATGGCCTTGAGAAAAGAAGTTTCAGCTTCTTCAAGCCTGTCCAGCCGAAGATGGATTTCTCCGAGATTGGTGTGGGCTTCTGCGAAATTGGGCTTCAGTTCAATTGCTCTCAGGTAGCAATCGCGAGCCCTCTCCAGCTCTTCCTTCCGGCCGTAAGCAATTCCCAGGTTGTAGAGAACTTGAGAACGTTCACCTTTCTTTTCCAGAATCATCTGGTACTGTTTGATGGCCTCGTCGACGCGGCCGCTTCGCCGCAGGGCGATGCCGTGGAGATTCAGGCCTTCCAGGTTTGATGGATTAACCCGGAGCGCCTTCTGGCACTCTGCGATGACCTCATCATACTTTTCCTGCTCCAGGTAAATCTGCGCCAGGAGAAGATGAACATCCTCGAGGTTCTGGCGCCGGGCGATCCCCCTGTCCAGCTTTCTTCTCATCTCCTCCCGCGTTATGGCAACCGCAATCTTCCGGCAGAGCTCCGCTGTTTCTCCCCAGCTTTCTTTGGGCAGCGGAAAGCCAGCCCCGTGAAAAGACCGGCTTCTGTTAAGCAGGATAATTCGGGCGTTCAGCCTGTCGAACCCATTCCCCCGGCTGTAGATGTCCATCAACGAATTCGGGTCATCCACGTGGACAGCGCCGAAAAGGTGGGCGAGCTCATGCTGCAAACTTCTAACCCCCGTTTGTATATCCACAAGCATTTTGAGGACGACAATTCCCTCCTTGAAAATCGAATAGCCATAATATTTTTCGTCCAGGCTTTTCTGGGCGGTGAAGGCAACGACAATGTCATGAAAGCCTTTTTCGACGTGCGCCTCCAGGCCCTCGGCCAGGAGGTCAAGGGAGGTGACAGAATCCAAGCTGGCCCACTCGCTGAACTCGGCGAGAACAAGCTTGATCCCAAACAGCTTCTCGAAACTCCGGGAGGCTGCGCCCACAACCTCTTCGGCTTTTTCCTTCCAGGCCGGGTCCTCGCGGCATTCCTCATCTGCCAGGACAAGAAGGGTCAGCGGCCTCGTTTCGAGGCCACAAAGAGGGACAATCGGGTTCAACAAGGTTAAGCAAAAGATGCCGATGCCGAAAAAACCGTTATTCGTCATGCTGAACCTGTATCAAACTGATATTTTTCCTGCATTTACCCTCATTTAAGTTTAATCTCACTATCAAACGCGAGTCAATCAGCATTCATCGGCGCCAGCCAATTTGACGCAAAAATTTGGCCTGTGATATAAACTATTGAGTACGACAATGGAGGGAAAATGAAACGTCCGGCCAGACGCGGCCTCGTTCTTTTTTTTATTTTTGCCATAACCGGTGTGGCCCTGTTCTCGGCAACGGCCCAAGAGGACAGGCTTTCCAGGTTTGCTACCGCCATCAAAGCCTTTGAAGCATTTGTCTCCGAGCAGATGTTTTTAGACCGGATGCCCGGTCTTTCCGTCGGCTTCATCAAGGATGATTTCACCTGGGCTAGAGGCTTCGGCTACGCTGACCTCGAAAACAAAGTCCCGGCCAAGGCAGAAAGCTCCTACCGGTTGGCTTCAGTCACCAAGACGGTCACGGCCATCGCTGTGCTTCAACTCGCCGAGGAGGAAAAGATCAACCTCGACGCCGACATTCAAACGTATGTCCCCTATTTCCCGCGGAAAAAATGGCCTGTAACGGTCCGCCAGCTCCTTGGACACATCGGCGGCATCAGCCACTACAGAGATTACGCCAAAGAAGGCTACATCAAGGTGCCGAAAAACACCCGGGAGGCTTTGGCTATCTTTCAGGGCTTCGACCTCGTCGCAGAGCCCGGCACGCGGTACAATTACTCAAGCTACGGTTTCAACCTGTTGGGGGCTGCCGTCGAGGGAGCAAGCGGCATTCCCTACGGAGAATACATCGCAAAACGCATCTTTGAGCCCCTCGGGATGGCGAGCTCCCGGCTGGATAATCCCTTCGACCTTATCCCGGACCGGGTCCGCGGCTACCAGTTTATCAAAGGCGAGCTCAAGAATTCCGAGTTCGTTGATATCTCAAGCCGCTTCGCCAGCGGTGGCCTCCGCTCGACTGTCGTTGACCTCCTCAAGTACGCCCGCGGCATCATCAACGGAGAACTCGTCAGCCAGGCGGCCTGGAAAAAAATGTTCTCTCCGATGGCCCTGCGGAACGGCCTGTTCACGTGGTATGGCATGGGCTGGGATGTGGAGCCGTGGGACGGCCATTTTGCCGCAGGTCACGGAGGCTCGCAGCCTGAGACACGAACTCATCTTCTCATTTTTCCCGCCGACAGGTTTGCTGTGGCCATCGCTTCGAACCTCGAAGGGTCGAACCTCATTGCCTATGTCAGGCGGCTCACAGAGCTCGTCCTCGATGACGACATCGATACCTCTGCGTATGCTTCCGATATGGTTCTGCAGTCTATCTACGCTGCCCTCAACCTCACCTTCAATCACGGGATGAGCCAGTACCAGTGGAACGGGCCTTCTTACTCCCAGAATCAGAATGAGATCCGAAAAGCTTTTGATTATTTCAACGAAAATGTCAGCGAGAAGGCGCTCCGCCAGGATTTCGAGACAAGGAAGAAAAAGATTCTTGCCGGCGTTCACCCCGCTTTCAACCAGGCCTTCACCATAGTCGGAACTTACATGGCCACGGCTTTAGAGGAGGAGTGGGGCAAAGATAAACTCGTGACTTACCTCAGGCAAGGTCCGGTTGCTTTCTTTAGCGACTACATCAAGCTCACAGCTTCTGACAGCGCACCCAAAAGGCATCCACGGTTCAGGCCTGAATTCACGAGCCTCATGGCCGATTGGGAAAAGGATTGGACCCGGACATACACGGACGAAATCAAGAATTTGTCACTCACTCCCGGCTCTGACTTCGTCAGGATCATGCCCAGGCTCAAGCAGGAATTTGACGGCGCCGGCCTTTACCCTGATTTCACGGCCGCCTTGTCCAGCGCAGCAGAGCATTATCTGAGGAAGAATAATCCTGACAAAGCCATTTCCATCCTGACAGCCGGACAGCCTCTCTACTCGGCTTCTCCCTTGCTCAGCGCATCGCTCGGCCTGGCTCATCTATGGAAAGGCGACGTGCAAACAGCCCGCCAATTCTACGTCAGGGCTCACGAACTCGACTCCACTCACACGGCAGTGGGCGTTGAACGATATGTAGCTTCGGGAAGCTTCCTGGCGAGGGCGGAAAAGCCCAAAGAGGCCCTCGAGTTAGGAGAAATTGCCCTCCAATTTTACCCTAAAGAGACACGCCTCTACATCGAGCTCAGCGACCTCTGCGTCGCCCTTGGACAAAAGGACAGAGCTTCCGACTACCTGAGGAAGGCGCTCCAGATCGACCCCAAGAATGAAAACGTCAGGACAAAACTCAGGACGCTGGAAAAACAAAGGGGGACAAAATGAAGCCCGGCATAGGCGACCGATTTCAGGAAGAGACAAAGTACGGCAGGGGAAGACTGGGAGGCGGATACCTGGACTGGCGGGCAAGGCCTGAACCCGTCAAGAGATATCCTGATGCGCCGCGGTTCAAGTTAGACCCGCCTCAGAGGGAGGGGGGTCTTCCCCTCTGGGAAGCCGTCGGCCGGCGCCGCAGCGTCAGGGAATACAGAAATATTCCCATGACCAAGGCCGAACTCTCCCAACTTATCTGGGCCGGGCAGGGTGTGACCACGAAAATTTCGGGCTATGAACTCCGAGCTGCGCCCTCAGCCGGAGCACTCTACCCGGTGGAAACGTATCTTTTCATCCAGAATGTCGACGGCTTGGAGAAAGGGATCTATCATTACAGCGTCAAGGAACACGAGCTTGAGCTTATTCGCCAGGCCGATTTCCGTCCTGCCCTTGCTGAAGCAGCTCTGGACCAGGAGTTCCTTGCCGAAGCGGCTATTGTTTTCGCCTGGACGGCTGTCTTCGGCCGCTCCAAATGGAAATACAGAGAACGGGCTTATCGCTACGTTTATCTTGACGCTGGCCATATCGCTCAGAATGTGGCCTTGGCCGCGGTGGCTCTTGGGCTTGGCTCCTGCCAGGTGGCCGCGCTTTATGACGATGAGGTCAATGCCCTGCTCGGTGTCGATGGAGAGGAGGAAAGTGTCCTCTACCTGACGAGCGTCGGCCGTCCCTGATCACCGAATTTTTTCGTGGATAAAAATTGCTGGGAAAAATAAATTTCAGGAGGAAAGGAGAAAATGAAGAAAGACGCATTAATGGTTTTCTGCCTTTTATTCCTCTTGGTTATAGCGGCGGTGTCTGCCCAAGAAGCTAAGAAGCCGTGGTTGCTGAGTCTTGATCAAATCAATTCGGTTGTCAATAAGGTCAGGGCCGGAAAAGACCTGACGCCGCCTGCCTGGCCTGATGGCGCCAAAGTCGCCGTGGCTCTTTCCTTCGACTTCGACGCTGAGACGAACGCTCTCCGGGACAGCGATTATTCCCCTGGGATTCTCTCCCAGGGAGAGTATGCTGCCCGGGTTGCCATACCGAGGATACTCGCTCTTCTCGATAAATACAGAATCCCGGCCTCTTTCTTCGTGCCCGCTGTGACAGCCCTCCTCCATCCCGAAGAAATAAAGGCTATCACGGCAAAGGGGCGCCACGAAATCGGGATGCACGGATGGATTCACGAGCGCAACTCCCTCCTCTCGGAAGAAGAAGAGCGCGACTTGATGCGCAAGTCCTTTGATACGCTCAAGGCCATGGCCGGAAAGCCGCCGACCGGTATCCGTACCCCCTCATGGGATTTCAGCCCATCGACGCTCAAAATCATCCGCGAACTCGGCCTCCTCTACGACAGCAGCCTGATGGCCGATGACCGGCCTTACGAGCTGCTCGAAGACGGAAAGCCTACAGGCGTCGTCGAGCTGCCGGTCGAGTGGCTCCTCGATGATTATCCCTACTTCGGGTTCGACCGCTACAGCGCCGTCCGGCCGCACATCACTCCCAATGAGGTCTTCGAGATCTGGGCGGCCGAGTTCGACAAAGCCCACGAGGAAGGCACGGTCTTTGTCCTGACCATGCACCCCAAGATCATCGGCCACCGCAGCCGCATCGTCATGTTAGAGAAGCTCATCGAGCACATGCTGGCCCGGAAGAACGTTTGGTTCGCCACCCACGAAGCCATCGCCCGCTACGTCAAGAAGCAGATGACGAAAGTGCCTGCGCCCTAAGTTTTTGCTCAATCACCTCCAAATATCAAGGGAATTAGCAAAAGGAGAAAGACATGAAAAAGAATCTCTCAATCGTCTTGATCTGTATTATCTTGGTCTTCTGGTTTGCCGGCTGCAAGAAAAAAGCAGCCGAAGAGCCGAGGGTAGAGACGATCGACGGCGTCACGTATGTCCATAACCCGGCGACGCCGCTCCATCCTGATAAAACCGTAGTTTTTGAAGAGGAATTCACTTTCCGGGAAAAAGATGAAACGGGCGAAATCCGGCTTTTCAAGCCCGGCTGGTTTGCCGTCGATGCGACAGGGAACGCCTACATCGCTGACGATTCAGACATGGCCATCAAGGTCTTTGACCCACAAGGAAAATACCTGAAGAGTATCGGCAGGAAGGGAAGCGGCCCCGGCGAGTTTGAGAGGGTCCGCAACATGCTCTTTCTCCCCGACGGCCGGCTTCTTGTAACCGATTATGAGCAACGACGCACCTCGTTTTTCAGCCCGGAGGGGCAATTCCTGTCGAGCTTCCAGTGGAAAAAATTCTTGAGCCTGGTTCTACTGACGACGACTTCTTCTTGCATCGTCACTGAAAACGTTTTCACCGGCGAAGTGCAAGAACTCTGGGTGAAGGCCATAGATTTTTCGGGCGAAGAGTTGTTTTCGTTCGGAAAGTTCACTTTGCCGCAATTCAAGCAGCTCCGCCAAGGAGAAATAACCCTGTATGTGACTCTTCCCTGGAGCCCTGTCTCCATATTTGCCGGCGACAAGAAAAGACAATGGCTCTATCATTGCCTGAACGATAAATATGTCATCGAAGTTTACGATGGACAGGGAAAGGTCTTCCGCAAAATCGACCGGCCTTATGAGCCAGTGCCAGTGACAGCAGGGGACATCCAGGCCGTCAAATCACGGTATGCTGAAAGGCCCGATAGCCCCTATGCCAAGCTGGCCGAGCAGATGGAATTCCCCAAGGTAAAAACCGTCACGGATCGGTTGGTTGTCGACAGCGACGGAAACCTCTGGGTGCGGACGAACGAGGAAAAGAAGGAGGACGAAAAAACTCTCAGGGCTTATGACATCTTCAACTCTGACGGATTCTACGAAGCCAGAGCATGGCTGGACATAATGCCTTTCCTCTTTGCCAAAGGCAAAATGTACCGTATGGCCGAGGATGAGGAAACCGGCTTCCCCCTCCTTAAGCGGTACGGCATCATCTGGAAGGAAAGATGACAAGAATTGCGTTTCTATTGTGGCGATTTTAGGTCGATGGCTCACTTTGATTAGAACACTAAAAAACCTATAATATTGATTTCCGCGAGAAGAAACCTACACGGAGGCCTTTATGACAGGTTGGAGACAGCGCACGAGGAATTTTTTATTTTCCTTTATGGGTCTGGTTTTATTGGGATCGCTCAAGGTCATCCCGTGCACGGTGGCGGTTGTTTCGGGGAAGGCGACGGCAGACGGCAAGCCGCTCCTGTGGAAGAACAGGGATGCTCCCGTCATCGACAATAAAATTCTTCGTCTTAAAGGCTCGAAGCACGTGTTCATCGCCCTGGTCAACGCTGCGGATCCCCAGGGCACCGCCGTCTGGGCAGGGATCAACACCGAGGGTTTTGCCATCATGAACGCGGCCTCGAGCGACCTGGCTGACAACGAAAAGGGCGGCGCCACTCGACTCCGGAATTATGGAGGGGAGGGCGTCCTCCAAAAATTGCACCGAATCGAGAACGAAGTCATCGCCAAAGCCGAAAGCAAACTCCATGCATGGGAGAAATCCACGCCGAGTTTCAAGGAAATCGCTGATTTCGAGGCCGCACTGGCCGCCTGGGTGTTTGAGTCCCTGAAAGCTTCCTTCCCTGACTTGATAGCCGGCAAATAGCCGTCAGATTTTTTCCGGGCCGACGATCCCGCCCGAAATAATCGTGTTCATCGCCTCGGGGACCGTCCAGTCCAGACTCCTTACCTGGGACTCTTTGACCACGACCATGAACCCGGAGGTGGGGTTGGGGGCTGTGGGGATAAAGACCTTGAGGAGCTTTTCTGCCCTGTCTTCTTCTGAAACCAACGTTCCTGTGACAAACCCGATTGACCATAGGCCTGGCCGGAAATGCTCGATCATCACCGCCCTTTTGAACGCCTGCTTCTCAGGAAGGGAAATCGCGTCAGCCAGTTTCTTGCCGAGCGTGTAGATCGTCTTGATCAGGGGGATGCGCGTCGTGACCTGCTCAATCATGGCAAAAGCTCTTCGGCCCAGCCAGTTGCTTGCCATCAGGCCAAGAAGATAGAGAAAAACGAGGACCAGCAGGAACCCGAGCCCCGGAATTTTAAACCCGAGAAACCTGTCGATCAGGCCAGTGACGCGGGTGTCGATGGCCAGGTAGAGGAAGCGGATGACAAGGTAAGAAAGGCCCAGGGGAATGATGGCCAGGAACCCCCTGAAGATATGGATTCTCAGGTGTTTGAAAAATTTCTTCATGTCAACCCCGTTTCAAGACTCTCTCAACCGAGCTTTTTCATTCCCCCTTTGGCGATGAAATAACCGAAGAGAAAGCCGATGACAACCGCCAAGGGCACCAGGATGACCTGGGACATGGCGATCTTCCAGAAGAAGATGCGGAAAACGACTTCTTCGGTGTTCTGGATGAGGATGATCGCCAGAAGAATGAGCAAAACAAGGACGACAAGAATTTTTGCTTTCACGTCCATCCCTCCCTTACAGCCATTTTTTTCTGCGGAAATAGATTAGCATAAAGACGCCAATTCCCGCCATCAAGGCAAGCACCGCAAAATACCCCCACCGCCAATTCAGCTCCGGCATGAAGTCGAAATTCATCCCGTAAATGCCGGCGATGAACGTCAACGGGATGAAAATGGTGGCGATAATGGTCAGAACCTTCATGATCTCGTTCATCCGGTTGCTGACGCTCGAAAGGTAGATATCCAGCATCCCGGAGAGCATGTCCCTGTATGTTTCGATGGTGTCGATCACCTGGATGGTGTGGTCGTAGACATCCCGAAGGAAGATGCCCGTCGATTCCTTGATGAGGCAGGAGCCAGAGCGCTCTAAGCCGCTGATGACTTCCCGCAGCGGCCAGACCGACTTACGCAGGTAAATTATCTCTCTTTTCAGGGTGTGGAGCGCCTGGATGGTCCGGCGTCCCGGGTCGCTGACGAGCTCTTCTTCCAGGATTTCCACCTGTTCACCGAACTTTTCCAGGATGAGAAAATAGTTATCGACGATGGCGTCGATCAAGGCATACGCCAGATAGTCTGGCCCCATCTTCCTCAGCCGGCCTTTCCCCGACCTGATTCTTTCTCTCACAGGGTCGAACACGTCGCCCTCGCCCTCCTGGAAGGAAATGATGAAGTTCGGCCCGACAATCAGGCTGACTTGCTCGGAAAGGATGCCTTTCTTTTTCCCCGCGAAGCTGATCATCCGGAGAACGATGAAGAGATAATCGCCCATGTCCTCCAGCTTGGGCCGCTGGGCCGTGTTCATGATGTCCTCGAGGATGAGAGGATGGACGCCGAAATGTCCGCCCATTTTGCCGATGATCTCGTCGTCATGGACGCCGTCAACGTTGATCCAGGTGACCGTGGCCGTTTCTTTGAACGGGAAGCACTCCTCGACGGTCTTGGCCTCTTTTACCTCGAAATTTTTCTCGTCATAGTCAATGATAGTGATCTTAGTCCGTTCGGCCTTTTTCTCGCCGATGTGGATGAGGCTCCCGGGCGGAAGCCCGCTCTTGCGTGACCGTTTATGGACATGGCGGGACATTCTTATTCACCTCCCGAACAGGTTATTCCAAGGATAGCGCGAATCGCACGTTTTTTCCATTACTATGCCGTGAAGCTTTATTTGAGGCGCGCTTCGACAGCCTTCCAGTCGATGTTCTTGAAGAAGGCCTCGATGTAGTCAGCTCTTTTCAGGCCGTAGTCGATCATGAAAGCATGCTCGAAGACGTCCATGATCAGGATAGGCAGGCAGCCGGCGGGATGGCCGACATCGTGCTCATTGATCCAGAAATTGATGAGCCTGCCGTTTGTCGTATCCTGGTAGAGGACAGCCCAACCAATGCCGCGCATGGCGCCCGTGGCCTTGAAATCTTTCTCCCAGGCCTCGTAGCTTCCGAAGTCAGCAACTATTTTCTGGTCAAGCTTTCCCTCGACGTTGAGCGCTTCCTTGCTACCGAGGTTCTCGAAATAATACTCATGCAACCGCATGCCGTTGAATTCCCAGCCAACTCGCCTCTTGAGCTCGGCGAACTCGGGCGTGCCCCCTTTTCCATCCTTCAGCATCTGCGCAAGAGCATCGAGGGCTTTGTTCGTGTTGGCGACATATCCCTGGTAAAGGGTGAAATGATTCTTGAGCAACGTTTCGCTGAAGCCGGGCATGCCGACGAGCCCAGAATAATCTTTTGCCGTGTAAGCCATCATCCTTTCCTCCTTTCTAAAATTGGCTTTTAGAGGAAGCGCGAGTTTCGATAACAGAGCCACCCCTCCGCCCCCTGCCATGGCCATGAAATCTCGCCGCTTCATTTAATAATTGTCAACGCAATAAAATTATCATAAATGGAAGGAGCGAAGGCCGACCCGCAAGCCCCCGTTTGCGTATTATTTTCTCGCTTCCTTTTCTTCCCTTCCTTCTTTTCCTTCCTTTGCCTCAGGGGCAAGGCCGACTTTTTTCCGGATCTCAGCCTCTATCTGCGCCGCCAGCTCAGGATTTTCTTTGAGCAGCTTCTTGACGTTGTCGCGGCCCTGACCGAGCCTTTCTCCTTTATAGGAGTACCATGTGCCGGTTTTCTCGATGAGCCCGACGTTCACTCCGCAGTCGACGAGATCTCCTTCCTTTGAGATTCCGTGGCCGTAGATGATATCAAACTCCGCGTCCCTGAAAGGAGGCGCCATTTTGTTTTTAACGATCTTTACTTTGACCCTGTTCCCGACGATGCTGTCTCCTTCTCTCAAGGCAGTGATCCTTCGGATGTCGATGCGCATCGAGGCGTAGAACTTGAGCGCCCGGCCACCTGTCGTCGTCTCCGGGCTGCCGATAAACACGCCAATCTTCTCCCTCATCTGGTTAACGAAGATGAAGCAGGTCTTGGACCGGCTGACAATGGCCGTGAGCTTGCGCAGGGCCTGGGACATCAGCCTCGCTTGGAGGCCCATGTGAGCGTCGCCCATCTCCCCCTCGAGCTCGGCCTTTGGCACGAGGGCGGCCACTGAGTCAACGACGATGACGTCTACAGCGCCGCTCCGCACTAAGACTTCGGCGATCTCCAGGGCCTGCTCGCCGTAGTCGGGCTGGGAGATGAGGAGGTTGTCCACGTCCACGCCAACGCTTGCTGCATAATTCGGGTCTAACGCGTGCTCGGCATCGATGAAGGCCGCCTGGCCTCCCCGCTTCTGGGCTTCGGCGATGACATGAAGGCCTAACGTTGTCTTGCCGGTGGCTTCAGGACCGAAGACCTCAACGACCCGGCCGCGAGGAAACCCGCCGATCCCCAGGGCCAGGTCAAAAGCAATCGACCCGGTGGGGATGGCCTCAACCTTGATGACCGCTTCTTTCTGGCCGAGCTTCATCACCGAGCCTTTGCCGAACTGTTTTTCTATCTGGGAGACGGCTGCCTCGATAGCGCGGGCCCGCGAGGCCTGCTTTTGTTCCATGTCTTCGCCTTTCATTTTATCCTCCTCTTTATTAGGGACGCATCCGCCCGGGAGTTTCTATCACAATACCAAGAGGCTCTTAGCTTATTCTACCATAAACAGGGACGGTCTCCGCGGAAGGATTTCCGAATATGGAATCTTCCCGATGGCGGCGTCCATCGCAAACACACAAACGGAAACGCTTGCAGGCCCCATAATTTCAGTAGCTGTAAAAGCCGCGGCCGCTCTTGCGGCCGAGATACCCCGCATCAACCATCTTGCGGAGAAGTGGACAGGGCCGGTACTTGGGATCCTTGAACCCGTCGTGCAGAACCTCCATGATGGAGAGGCAAACATCCAGGCCAATGAGGTCGGCCAACGTGAGCGGGCCCATCGGATGGTTCATCCCTAACTTCATGACTGTGTCGATGGCCTCAGCCGTGCCCACGCCTTCCATCAGGGCATAGACAGCCTCGTTAATCATCGGCATCAGGATGCGGTTAGCGATGAACCCGGGGAAATCATTAGCCTCGACTGGAACCTTGCCCATTTTCTCGGTCAGGGCCTTGACCGAAGCAAACGTCTCTTCAGACGTCGCCAGCCCGCGAACGAGCTCAACCAGCGCCATCAGCGGCACGGGGTTCATGAAGTGCATGCCCATGAACTGAGCCGACCGGCCGGTCTGCGCAGCCAGGCGGGTGATGGAGATCGAGGAGGTGTTGGAGGTGAAAATGACCTCAGGCGCCAGGATTTTATCGAGCGCGGTGAGGACTTTTTTCTTTACGTCAAAATCCTCGAACACGGCTTCGACAACGAAATCCGCAGCTTTGAGGTCATCGAGGTTGATTGTGGGCTTGATGCGGCTCAGGATGGCTGCTTTATCCTCTGTGATCTTTCCCTTCTCGATAAGCTTGGCCAGGCTCTTGTCTATTCCCTTGAGGGCGCGGTCGAGGTAGCTCTGGTCGATATCGTTGAGAAGGACCGAAAATCCGGATGCGGCGGCAACCTGGGCGATGCCGCTGCCCATGGTTCCAGCTCCTACTATTCCGATCGTTTTTATATCCATTTTCCCTCCTTGTCGTTGTTCAGACCATCTCCACAGCCATGGCCACCGCGTCGCCGCCGCCCAGGCAAAGGGCTGCGATGCCCTTCTTGAGCCCGCGGTGCTTGAGTGCGTAGACGAGCGTCGTCAAAATCCGGGCGCCTGTGGCGCCGATGGGATGACCCAGCGCGACAGCCCCGCCGTGGACATTGACTTTCTCCCGGTCGAGCTTGAGCTCTTTGAGCAGGACGACGAGCTGGGCCGAGAAAGCCTCGTTGATTTCGAATAAATCAACATCCTCGATTTTCCAGCCGACGTTAACCAGGAGCTTCTCGATCGCCCCTTTGGGGGCATACATGACCATCGACGGCTCGACGCCGTTCGTCGTTGTTCCCAGGATGCGGGCCATGGGCGGGTTGAGTCCCCGGTTCTTGATCGCTTCCTCCGAAGCAACGACAACAGCGGCAGCGCCATCATTCAGGGTCGAGGCATTTCCCGCCGTCACCGTTCCGTCTTTCTTGAATGCCGGCCTGAGTTTAGCGAGCTTCTCTAAGGTCGTGTCGCGGCGCGGCCCTTCATCGACGGCAAAGACGACGGGATCGCCTTTTTTCTGAGGGATCGTGATCGCTACGATCTCATCCTTGAAATATCCTTTGTCGATGGCATGGACAGCTTTCTGCTGGCTGCTCAGCGCATACTGGTCTTGCTCTTCCCTTGTCGCGCCGAACTTTTCGGCCACAACCTCGCCGGTCATTCCCATATGGACGTTGTCGAAAGCGCACCAGAGGCCGTCCAGGATCATGGCATCCTTGACCTGGACATCGCCAAACTTGACTCCCTCTCTCATCCCCCAGACGAGATGGGGGGCCCGGCTCATGCTCTCCATCCCGCCGGCAACGACCACCTCTTTTTCCTCAAGTTGGATGACCTGGGCGGCCAGGGCCACCGCTTTCAAGGCCGATCCGCAGACCTTGTTCACAGCAAAACAGCTGACCGAATAAGGGATTCCCCCCTTGACGGCAGCCTGCTTGGCCGGCGCCTGGCCGATGCCGGCCGAGACGACGTTTCCCATGATGACTTCATCCACATCCTCGCCCCTGAGGTTAGCCCTTTTTAGAGCTTCCCGAATGGCGATCCCGCCGAGCTCAGGAGCGGTGAAATCCTTGAGCGCGCCCAGAAAAACGCCTATCGGCGTGCGGGCGGCGCTGACGATGAACGCATTCCGTTTTTCACACATCGATCATTCCTTTCGCATATAATTTAAGAGCCTTTCATTTTTATCATAATTGAAAGGCCGTGTAAACTCATCTGACGCACACCCAGCGATTCCGCAACTTCCTCTGGATGAGTGGTCGAAAGGGGTAAAATCAAGACTCCATGCTTTTAGCAGATTCGCAGACCGCCGAGATTTTCACTCCCAAAGGGGTGTGATGGGCTTGAAAATGGAGTCCAAGCAAGACTCCTCTCCGGGAAACTATCGAAGTCAGCAAAAAAACGGGGGGATTCTCACGGAGACCTATTGTGGAAGGTCTCTTCATGGAGGGCTGAGAAAAGCACTTTGGCAAAATAAAGTTCTGTATGTCGAGCTCGGCGAGCCGGTTTGATATTTAATGAGACAAAAGCTCGGAAGAGATTCAAGGCCAAGAACAAGGTGAGCCAAAAGGCGATGATGGCCGTGGGATGGTGTCGATAAACATGATCGCCATGCCAGTAGGTCACCATCTCATTGAGCGCCCGATTCTCGATTAACCACCGATCGTGCCCCAGCTGGGCAATCGCTGAGGCCGAGACTTGATCTGCTGGTAAAGTCGTGGCCCACATCCAGTCCGATGTTTGCTTTTCCTTCCGTCCTGTCCGTTGGCGAGTGAGAGTCTTGGTTTCCAGCGACCGGACTACTCGGACTTTGACCTTCAAACTCTTCCAGCTCTCCAACCCGGAGATATCCCAAAGGCGACGTTCTGTCCGGCCGCAAACCTCCAGAATCGGCTGCTCCAGAGGAAAAAGACCGCACACGTCCTGCCAAAGGTCCCGCGTCTCGTCCTTCAAGACGGCTATTCCGTGTTTGCCGTGAGCCAACAACAACTGAAACATATTCGCCCGCAAATACAGGGCATCGCCCAGGACCACCTGAAAAGCCCGAGGATAGTAGTGAAGAACTCTTTCCAGTAAGCGCAGGGCCGCCGCAATTTCATCCTCCCCATGCCGCTGATCTTCCACGTCTAAAAGAAGAGGGAAGCGGTCCAGAGAGAGCAGGGCCATCACCTGACGGTGATAATATTGAATCCTCTCGCCGCCTGAGGTCTGGATGTGCCGCTGCAAACATCCCGCGCAGCACCGCAGATAACTGGAACTCGATTCATGCCCGTCGACGATCAGCACCGAAAACCCATGCCTCCCCCTCAAAGCCTTATTCCTCTTCAATCGCGTATACACTCTGCGGAGAGCTAAACGTAACCCCTCCACTTCAAGCCCGCAATACACCCTCCCCGTCGTGTCCGCGCTGGCCAAGTCTCCTTCCAGCCATCGCCGCCAGAAAGGATTCCCCCGTTCCTGCTCTAAAGCGTTCAGGCTTCCCATCTGGGAAGCCATCATCAAGAACGCTCCCCCCACCACCTGCCTTAATTCGATCTGAGGCCGCCGGCGATTATCCCTCAGCTGAGAAAAAAGCTCCCCCAGCTCATAGACCTTCTCTCCGTAACTCAGAAATCGCCGGAGAATCTCTTAACCCTTCTTCCTGAGTCTCTCCCAGTAGGAGGAGGAAATCTGTTCCACAAGTTCTTTGACGGCATGATAGTTCTTGACCCACTCTTTGACCATCTCTTCGGACTCTTTGGGAACGTAGAGCTGTTCGGGCCGGCCGTGATGACTTCGGGTCAGGACAAGGCAGGTGTGTTTTTCGCCTTTTTGACATTTACAATTTGGTTTGCCACAAGTCTGCTTTCTAAGGGTGGGGGTGGCTCTGATAAACTCCTTCCAGGAGATATAAGGTTTGAGTTGAGAGCGGCTTTCTCGTTCGACCTTTGTCATGGCAGAACGACGCATGTGGGTTTCTCCTATCTTTTATATATAAGATATAAAAGACTAAGAGGAAAGTCAAGTATTTTTTATGAATGCGAATCTGCTCAGGGAGAAATATTTAGACTCTTCCAGGCTATTTCAGGCTAAATCAAAACTTAGTTGCGGAATCGCTGCCTCCATGAATGTAAACTTGACTTCCCGTTTTTTTTGTGGTATCAGTTTAGCCAACGAAAATGCTGGGCGATAAAAATTCAATTCTTTTCTTATTATCCAAAAAGCAGCTTTTTGACTTTATGATAATGTGAAGCCCGAATAGCTGCTTTCTTGCCGGAAGCAGGTATTCGGGATCCCCCCAACAAATATTAAACCTTTCATTTTTATTTCTTCCAAAATTTTTGAGTGAGGGAAAAAATGTCAAAGACGGTTTCAGATATTAATGAAAAAATAAAAGAAGGGACTGTAAAAGTCGTCAGGGCAGATGAAATGACCAAAATTGTCCAGGACCTCGGGCCCGAACGCGCGGCTCAAGAAGTGGATGTGGTCACCACCGGGACATTTGGGGCTATGTGTTCATCTGGCGTCTGGATGAATTTCGGTCATTCAGAACCACCCATCAAGATGACAAAGGTCTGGCTCAACGATGTTGAAGCATACGCCGGAGTAGCGGCTGTTGATGCCTATCTCGGCGCTACCCAACCTTCCAAAATTCAGGGTATCCAGTATGGAGGAGCGCATGTCATCGAGGATCTGCTTAACGGAAAACCTGTGGTTTTAAGAGCCGTCTCTTATGGGACAGATTGTTATCCTCGGAAACGGATCATCACCCAGATCACCCTCGATGACTTGAATTTCGCCCTGATGAGCAATCCCCGCAATGGCTACCAGAGATACAATGCCGCCGCCAATTCCGGGGAAAAAATATTGTCCACTTACATGGGAAAGCTTCTCCCCCGTTGCGGAAATGTCACCTTCTCCGGAGCCGGAGAGCTTTCTCCGTTGATGAACGACCCTCAATATCGGACCGTAGGAATCGGCACAAGGATATTTATCGGAGGTGCTCAGGGTTATATCGTCGGCAGCGGCACCCAACATAATCCCCAGAACAGGTTTGCCACTTTGATGGTCCAGGGCGACTTGAAAAAAATGTCTCCCGAATTTATCCGGGCCGCAACGTTCACAGACTATGGATGCACGCTTTATGTCGGAATTGGGGTCCCCATTCCAGTCTTGAACTCCGAGATAGCCAAAAATACGGGCATCAGCGATGAAGAAATATTCACCGATGTTTTAGACTACAGTATTCCTTCTCGGAATAGGCCAGCCTTGAAAAAAGCAAGTTATGCTGAACTCAAATCTGGAACCATTGAGATAAATGGCCGCCAGGTACCAACTTCTCCTTTATCCAGCTTTTGGATGGCAAAAAAAATTGCTGATCTCTTGAGAACATTGATAGAAAAGGGAGAATTCAAGCTCTCCTCTCCTGTGGAAAATCTGCCTCTCACGGCAACAGTCAAACCGCTCTCGCTTCAATCATACCCTTTGCCTCCGTCTCAGCCTGAGCCGCTTTCCCTACCGGCTAGTTCAAAACTTTACCGGGATAGAAAAAGATGCATCCATTGCGGACTCTGCCTTGCCCTCTGCAAAAAGAGGGTGTTCAGTCGCGATAAAAACTGGAAAGTTCATGTTGAAAGCACAGCTTGTGATAGGTGCGGGCTCTGTTCCGATGTTTGTCCGGTTAAAGCTATTTTTGTGCCTATGAATACTGCGAAAAATGAAAAGACATGAAATAAGAATCAAAGAGACTGTTGCCACCATCATAGCTGATGAAAAATTCATCCCGGTCGCTGAAGCAGAGATCCGGCGCCAGAGAAGCTGTCTTGAAAATTATATTCTTGAAAATCCGCGTTTTCGGACAGCCCTTGAGCCCCTCTCAGTTCCTGAGGATGCACCAGAAATTGTCCGTCGGATGGCCCAATCGACGGCAAAGGTAGGGGTGGGTCCGATGGCCGCTGTGGCTGGAGCAATTGCCGAATTTGCGCTGAAAGCCATGATTGAGAGGGGCGCGACTCATGCCATTGTCGATAACGGCGGCGACATCGCTCTGATGCTCACTCAGGCTGTGGTTGTGGGGATATTTACAGGCCTGGCCAAGATTAAGGGTATCGGACTCAAGTTCCAGCCCCGGCCGGGAATTATCGGTGTCTGCACGTCTTCTGGAACAGTCGGGCATTCGCTGAGTTTTGGTCTAGCCGATGCCGCCATGGTGATTGCCGGGGATGTCTGCCTCGCGGATGCCGCTGCAACAGCGCTTGGCAATGCTGTCAAGGACAAAAATCCCGACCTGATCGAGGGTGCCATGAGAAGGCTTATGATTGATGGGGTCGAAGGGATGGTCGTTGTTGTTGATGATATCTTCGGGCTTTGTGGGAATTTGCCTGAAATTGTGAAAGTCCAAATGGATATTGAAAAAATTTGTAAAGGATAAATTTGCGGGGAGGAAAAATGGACAGAATAAAAGTGGCTGTCATGGGATGCACAGGACTTGTGGGCCAGCAATTTGTCAGGATGCTCCATAACCACCCCTTTTTTACGATCCATGCCCTGACTTCTTCGGCGAGATCTGCTGGGAAAAAATATGGCGAAACTCTGAGCTGGGCTGTGGAGGGAGAGATACCAGAACCGATGAGAGAACTGGTAATCTTGGAAACATCTGTCGAATCGATTCTAAAGACCGGGGCTCGAATTGTCTTCAGCGCGCTTCCGGCATCGATAGCCGAAAAAATTGAGAGCATTTTGCGCGGCTATGGTCTCTTTATCTTTTCCAATGCCAGCGCTCACCGCTTCGATGAAGATGTTCCCATCCTGATTCCCGAAATTAACTCCGATCATCTTGAAATCGTTAAAAGGCAGCTTGCCCGGACGAAGGGCTTTATCATCACGAACTCCAACTGCTCAACCTCTGGATTGGCTATGATGCTTAAGCCGCTCGAACCCTTTGGGATTCAATCGGCGATAGTGACAACCTTTCAATCCATTTCTGGGGCAGGCCGAAGAGGGCTGTCGGCGATGGATATTGCGTCAAACGTCATCCCGTTCATTAAGAATGAAGAAGAGAAAATTGAAACGGAATCAAGAAAAATTTTAGGAAAATTTGATGGGCTCAAAATAGTGAACCGGGACATGATAATCAATGCCAGCTGCTGCCGTGTCCCCGTCCGGGAAGGGCATCTCATGGGCCTTGTGATCGAATTTGAGAAGGATGTGGATGTCAGAACCGTTGAAAATGCTTTATCTTTGTTCAGAGGAGTTCCCCAAGAAAAAAGACTCCCAACAGCCCCTGAATTTCCGATCGTTGTAAGACATGAAGAAGACCGGCCTCAGCCTGTGCTGGATATTTATGCCGGGTCGCCTGAACGCGCAAGAGGGATGGCGGTCACAGTTGGAAGAATCCGCAAAAAGGGCCGCCTCCTCAACCTCTTTTTGCTTGTTCATAATACGATCCGTGGCGCGGCAGGCACTTGCATTTTGAATGCAGAGCTGGCTCTGATGAAGAGGTTCATTCGTGCTGATCAAACTGCGACTGGAGGAGGACAGGAATGAAAATCATGAAATTTGGCGGAGGGTGTTTAAAAAATGATGAAAGTTTTTTGCAGGTGGCAAAGATTATCGCATCCGAGAAGGACAGGCCCTTTGTTGTCGTCTCCGCCATTAACGGCATGACTGATCTGCTGTTGGAGAGTGTCCTGAATGCTCAAAAAGGCGAAAAAAATATATCAGGAGCTATCGGGGATATTAAAGAAAAACATCGCGCCATTGTCGAAAAAGCAATCACAGACCAGGCTATTCGAAAAGAAATCTACCAAAAAATGGAAACCATGATAGAAAAAGTGGGAAAACTTCTTACAGGAATATCCTACACAGGAGAAATCACTCCTGCCGTTCGCTCTCATGTTCTCAGCTATGGCGAACGGCTTTCAGCCCTTATCCTTTCCGGTGTGCTGAGGAGCAAAAGCATGGACTCCGTGCCGATAGAAAGCGATAAAATCGGGATGGTGACAGATAAGAATCTGGAGAACGCCACGGTCATCCTGAATGAATTCAGAAATAATTTCAGGCCAGCCGTACAATCTCTTTCTAACAATAAAATAATTCCTGTGATTACAGGTTTTTTCGGTTGCACGTCTGAAGGGAAAATATCCACGTTCGGAAGAAATGGCTCAGATTATAGTGCTGCCGTGATTGCCTTCGCCACTTCTGCTTCTGAACTGGAAATTTGGAAAGATGTAGATGGATTTATGAGTGCAGATCCAAAGATTGTGAAAAATGCTCACAAAATCGAACGGCTTTCCTATTATGAAGCCGCCGAGCTTTCCTACTTCGGCGCTAAAATTCTTCACCCGCGCACGCTGGAGCCTTTGATGGGCCTGGATATTTCTGTCCGGATAAAAAATTTATTTGACCCGGAAGGACGGGGGACTGAAATATTGCCTGAAGCGCATGAAAAAGACGACATCATTAAAAGTGTTACCTACAATAGGGGAATTGCTGTGGTCAGAATCCATGGCCCAGGCGTTGGCTATAAACCCGGGATCATAGCTCAGATCGGTCATCTCCTTTCTGCTTGCGGCATCAACATCTATTCCATCCTTACTTCACAAACATGCATCAATCTTCTTGTAGATAAAAAGGACGCCAGCTCAAGCTACGAAGCTCTCAAAGAAATGAAAGGTGGTGTTATCGATGAAATCAATTTGGAAAAAGATGTGACGCTCATTGCTGTTGTGGGCGAAGGTCTTCTTAAGAAGAAAGGTCTGGCGGCCAGGATATTTACAGCTGTCTCTAAAGAAAATGTCAATGTCAAAATGATTTCAACGGGAGCCTCGGAGGTTGCTTCCTATTTCGTTGTTCATCAGGATGATACGGAAAAGGTTGTCAACGCCGTCCATAGGGAATTTTTGGAATAACGATAAAGCCATTGAGCTTTTATATGCCCAGGCTGAAGATTTTAAAGATGACAAGCAGAAAAGCGGGGAAATCAAACCCCAATTGGCCAATGTGTATCGGAAAACCGGAAACTCTAGGAAGATGATTTGTGCCAAAAATTAAAAATCAAAATTGAATCCAGCCCCTAACCATCTTCCAGGCATTGGAACACCTTTTATATCCTCATAATGAGTATTTAAGAGATTTGTCCCTTCCATGAAGATGTTAATTCTACCGAACTTTTTTGTGATCTTCCCGTCAATAAGGACATAACCCTTCTCAGCGATTCTTTTTTTATAGACAAACTGGATACTGGATGAGAAGGAGGGAGAAGGATTCAGCTGGATGGAGAGATTTGTCTGATTCTCCGGGAATCTGAAGCCGTATTTGTAGATGAGATCAGGTTGATTCTGTTTTGCATCCATAAAAGAGCTCCTCAGATTGAATCCAATCAATCCAAGATCCCCCTTTACCTCAACCTCAGCCCCTCTGACTTTTAGTCTTTTTATATTCTCTGCATACCATCTGTTATCATCCCCCTTTATCCAGTCTATCAGTTCCTTCTCATCCCTGTGAAAGATGGAAAGCCTTGTATTGATATTCTTATTAAGATCGGCATCAATTCCAATCTCGAAGGACCATGCCTTTTCAGGCCTTAGATTCTTATTCCCAGAATTAACAGGGTCCTGATAATAAAGCTCTGTATAGGATGGGGCACGGAAGGAATGTCCGGAGGAGGCTCTTATCTTGAGATTCTGGTTTACCCAGATTGAGATGTTGGCGCTGGGGGAGAATGTCGATCCATAGGCCCTATGGAAATCCTCCCTCAAGCCTATATTGAGAAGGAAATTCTTTAGAATGAACCTGTTGAACTCCAAAAAAAGAGCCCCCCTTATATTTGAATGATTTCCCAGTTGGATGCTTTCTATCCCCTCCTTTACCAATTCTCCTCCTGCGGCAAGATCCCTTTTTCTGATTGTAAAATCCACTCCTGTGAAGGAGTTGGTTGTTTCGTTATTGTAGAACCATGGTCTCTTCTTATCCAGGATGAAGTTATCGTAATGGTGTCGATAAAAGAGATGAAAAGAGAAAGAGCTCTTCTCTTTTATCCTTTCATATCCAATGTTGAGAAAAGTTGTTCTTGTCGATTCCCTGGATGGGAGATTTCTCCCCGGGGTATAAAAATCATAGGCTCCGAAATCCTTTTTCTGATAACCAGAGAGGAATGAGATTCTTCCTGAGAGAAAATCCATGGTGAAGCGTTCGGATATGTTGAAAAGATTGAAATCTCTATCTGTCATAAATCCCTCTGAAGTATTTGTCTCGATGGAAAGATGATTATTGAGGCCCTTTTCTTTAAGATTGAGCCCAAGCCATCCTGAGGTTGTCTTATACTCATAGAATCCCAATCTTCCCGAAAGACTGGTTTTTTCTGGATATTTTGTGACTATATTTATTACACCTCCAAAGGCATCAGGACCATAAAGGGCGGAGCCACCTCCATAAAGGATCTCAATCCTTTCGATGCTTTCGAGGGGGATGGGTATATCCATATTGTGATGGGCGGTCTGAAGATCATTAATCCTGACCCCATCTATCAAAACAAGGATCTGCTGGAAGGTTGAACCTCTGATGGAGAGATCAGCCTGTGTTCCGTAGGGGCCCCTTTCCTGAATATCTATTCCCAGGCAATATCTAAAAAGCTCAGGGATAGAATGCACCGGGTATCTTTTAACCTCTTCTGCGGTTATTATTAATACAGACCTTCCAAGTTGGGATATACTTACACCGGTTCTTGTGGCAACAACTGCCACCTCCTCCCCCTTTATTCGGACAGGCTCTTCCTGAGGGAAGAGATGAAAATTGAGGATGAAAAATAAAGAGAGGATAAAAAGGGCTACTTTCGTAGTAATGAACCTCCTCATAATTTTATTCCCATGAAGTAAATTTATCACTATAAGTTTCAGCCTTTTCCCTTGTTCCATTCTCCAGTGCCTTCCTTATATACTGTTACTGTCCGCAATTGTTTTCAATCTTATTTTCTTTCAGTTCGCCAATACATACTAATACTTCATCTCCTTTTTTCCTAAGAGGCACCAGCAGTCCCTGAATGTTCTCAGGATAATTCGGTTCCATTTGACTTTCAATTTTATTCTCTCCGGCTTTAATGGTTGGGCTCACAGGGGTCAATTATATCAGAAATATGTCGGGGTTAAAATATCTTGCGAGAGGATCAGGGTCAAAGGGATAATCCTCTGCCGGTGCAAAATTTAGGGGAATCTTCCGATCTCCAGGACTAAAAAACTGAGCCCCGATAAGCGATTCTTTAGAGATCCCATTTTCTTAAGGGAATGAGTATAGCTCTCAATCTCTCATCAGTTGTATGGAGGGAGAAATCGAAAAATCTTGAATCTATTGACAGAGATAGAGCATTTCTGTTATTAAGAGATCATGATTTTAAGTCAAGGATTCATTTCTCTTTCCTCACACTCTAGGTCCTTGGCTTGTTCCTGCCACTGTTGGGCGGTTCCTGCCGCCCGATAAACCCGCTATCCTTTCCTCTCTTTTTCCTTTAAACCTCTGACCATCAAAATCCTTATTTTAAATCTCGAAGGAGAAAAAGACCATGCTTGACATCCTGAGTACGATTGGGAATACGCCCCTCGTCGAGCTAACTAATATCATCAAGGGCAAATCCCCAATTCGTCTTCTGGCAAAAGTCGAGGGATTCAACCCCGGCGGTTCGGTTAAAGATAGAGCAGCCCTTTACATGATTAGAGAAGCTGAAAACTCGGGCAAGCTGACCAAGGCCAAAAGCATCCTTGAAGCCACATCTGGAAACACGGGAATTGCCCTGGCCATGATCGGCGCTGCTAAAGGATACAGAGTCCATATTGTTATTCCGGCCTGTGTCAGTACTGAGAGGCTTAAGATCCTGGAAGCTCTGGGAGCATCGATTGAACTGACGCCGGCAGAAAGGGGAACAGATGGAGCCATAGAGCGCGCCCGCCAATTGCTTGAACAAAACCCTGAGAAATACTACATGCCCAATCAGTTTGCTAACTCCTGCAATTGCCTGGCCCACTATGAGACAACAGGGCCTGAAATCTTTGCCCAAACAGAAGGAGAAGTTGATGTTCTTGTTGCAGGAATGGGAACCACAGGGACTCTCATGGGAGCCGGGAAATACTTAAAAGAGAAAAAGCCGTCAATCAAGGTAATCGGGGTAGAACCCCAAATCGGACACTGCATCCAGGGACTGAAAAATTTGAGCGAAGCGACAGTCCCAGAAATCTTCTACCCATGTCTCTTGGATGAAAAAATCACTGTCAACGATGAGGAGGCGTTCGAAACAACAAGACGGCTCGCTCTGAACGAAGGAATTTTTGCTGGAATGTCCAGCGGAGCTGCCATTGTTGGCGCCTTGAGAGTCGCCAGGGAGCTTCAAAAAGGAACAATTGTAACAATTCTACCTGACAGAGGCGACAGGTATCTCAGCACGCATCTCTTCCGCTCTGTCTGCGGCAAATGTCCGCCCTGAAGCGTCCTCCAAGAAATCTTGAGTCGGGTCAAAATATTAACTCTCAATGAGCCCTCTGAAGCTTAATCCAGCTCCCTTTTATTCTTCAATGCTTTGAAGGTTGTGCCTGAGTCTGTCCAGAAATTTGAGAGCCTCTTCATAATCCCTGGCTCTAATCACATGCTTCAAGAATTCGAGTTTTGAGGAGATAATATCAAGCTGTCTCAAGGAATGGGGGTTAAAAAGAACCTCAGAAAGGAGATCGCTATCCTCCTGAAAAAGTTTCCTGGCGATCTCGGTATGCCTGGAAAACGTCGTTCCCGGAACATTTCCTTTTCTGAGGCAGGCGGAAAAAACTATCGAAGAGGCAAACGGCAAAGTCAGGGAATAGGACATTAATTCATCGTGCTCGGCAAAAGAATATTCAAAAATACGGCAATGAAAATCCTGAAAAAAATTTCTCAGGAATTCCTTGGCCCTCCGGTCAGATTCTTGAATGAGAATGACGCTTTCATCTTTTATTTCGCTGAGATTGGCGAATAGAGGGCCGAACATAGGATGGAAAGAGGCAAAACGAAAATTTGAGCTCTGATAATAATTCGGGATTTCGCCTTTGATCGAAGCAATATCTGAAAGAATACAGTCTCTGGAGACATAGGGTTCCATATCCTTAAAGACATCGATAGTTTTTCGCAAGCTGACGCAATTCAGGACAAGTTCCGGATTAAAAGTCTTAAGCTCTGCAAGACACCTCAAAAGGACTGCTCCTTCCACCTGGCTCATGGATTTTGTATCTCGATCATAAACAGCCACAATGTTACGCCTGGAAAATTCTCTGGCAAACCAGGAGCCCATTTTACCTGTTCCGATGACCGCAATTTTCACGGGAAAACCTCCTTGTAACAACCCAGAAATTTATACATCTCGGCAACACTCTGCACCTCAGAGAGGGCAGTGAAGACTTTCTGATCGGCCAAGGATCCCCGAAAATCCACCAGGAAGATGTAATCGCCGGGAGAGGATTTGTTTGGACGGGAAAGGATTCTTGTCAGGCTGATATCTCTTTCTGAAAAGATTTCCAGAATCCTGCAGAGAGCGCCCGGCTCATCTTTGACAGAAAAGATGAGGGAGCATTTATCCCCGATTTCCGATTGATCCTCTCTGGCCAGAACAACAAAACGAGTGAAATTATTTTTCTCGTCCTGGATACTATCCTGGAGCACTTTGAGATGATAGATCCTTCCACAGTCGCGTGGAGCAATCACCCCGGCTGACACCCGCCTTGACGAGGCCAGCATCTTGGCTGCTCCGGCCGTATCATAAAAGGGGCGTGGCTCAAGTTTATTTTTCAAGAGAAAATGACGGCACTGGGCCAGGGCCTGAGGATGGGAATAGACAATTTTTATTTCTTTCTGTTCTGTCTCTGGCAGACTCAGCAGACTGTGGTTGATGGGGATTTCAATTTCAGCGATGATTTTCAAATCAAAGGCGATCAGAAAATCCATAACTTCATTGACAGGTCCTTCTGTTGAATTTTCCACAGGACAAATTCCATAGTCGAGGGATCTGCTCTTGACCTCTTCAAAGATGTTGATGAATTCCTTATAAGGAACAGGAATGAGGCGAGAGTCAAATTGACGGGCTGCGGACTCACTGAAAGCACCGTGCTCTCCCTGAAAACCTACGAGTTGAAAATCCGACCTTTGAAGCCTCTCGCTTTCCTGAAGAATTTTCTCAAAAAGGCTTGTGGAGAACTCCGGGCTTACCAATCCTCCTGAGGCTTCGCGGATATTCTCAAAAACCTGATTTTCTCTTTCCTCGTCTCTGACCTCTTTTTTGAATCTCTTCGTTCTCATTGAAAGTTCCATTCTCTCCTGAAGGAGTTTGATTATTTCAGAATCGATGCGGTTGATTCTATTTCTGATCGTTTTAAGATCCATTGTTCCTCCTTTTCCAGTCGTCCATTGGCTCTTAAGGACTAAGATAACCGGTGGATGGTTTGATAAAATATTTCCTAAAAAGGGAATATGAATAGGGAATGGAGTTTGCTCAGGCGGCGGCTACCGCCTGAAGTAGTAAAAAAAGTAGAAGAAAAGATGGAAAGGCTGGTTTGAAGATTGATTGAAAATTCTGTTAACGTATCTTTCCATGGGTGATTTATATTACATCATTTTCTTTGTTGAGTCAAAAATGATTTAACCTTGTGATAGCCTTCCAATTCCGTGATGATATGTATGCGAACGGGTCCTGTCACGGCGTGTCCTGGCTTTGCATCTCTTGATAAAATTCAGGACTGCGCTCAAGCCGCTGGAATGGAAAAGGTCAATCAAATGGCTTCCGATAACAACCATGTCCACTTTGCCCTGCAATAAGTCAAGATGTTTTTCCGAGGAAATCCCAAAACCTGCAGCCAGGGGAAGGGAGGTCATTTCTCTGACTCTCTGAATAAACTCCAGGCCTTCTCGCTCTATTCTTTTGACGGCTCCGGTTATTCCAACACGAAGCGTGATATACAGAAATCCTTCTGTTCTGTTCAATATTTTTTTTAACCTTGAAGAAGAGATTCCTGCAGAAACAACAGGAATTACAGAGAGTCCGTATTTTTTAGCGCAAGAGAATAAATCAAAATTTCTTTCATCAAATGGAAGGTCAGGCATAATCAGGCCTGAGGCGCCAGACTCAGCGCTCAAGGAGACGAATCTTTCCATCCCCATGGCGTAGGCAATGTTAGCATAGGTCATAAAGATAAAAGGAACCGTCATTGCGCCTTTAATGCTCCAGGCCAGCTCAAAGAACTTCTGAGGCGTTATGCCATTTTTCAAAGCCAGATGATTGGCGGCCATGATTGTCGGGCCATCCGCCAGGGGGTCAGAGAAAGGTATTTGAATTTCAATCAGGTCAGCTCCGCTTTCAGCCAGCCCCATGATCCATTCCTGGCTTGTTTTAAGGTCAGGATAGCCGGCAAGAACATGGGTCATCAATTTTAGCTTCTTCTTTTTTGAAAAAACATCTTTCAGTTCATCAGCCATTTTCGGTCTCCTCATTCAAGAACTTCAGCCAGTTCTCAGCATCCAATTCTCTAGCGGCAATGAAGAGGTCTTTTTCGCCCCGGCCAGAGATGTTGATGACCATAATCTCCTTCCTGGAAAAATTCCCAGCAATCTTTAAGGCATAAGCTACTGCATGGGCGGATTCAAGGGCCGGCAGAATTCCTTCTTCCCGGCAGAGTATTTGAAAGCCAGAAAGAGCTTCCTGATCTGAAACGCTATCAAAGCAAACCCTTCCTGTGTCATAGAGATAGGCCAGTTCAGGCCCGATCCCGGCATAATCCAAGCCTGCGCTGACAGAATGGGTGGGCAAAACCTGGCCGTTTTCATCCAGGATAAAATAAGATCTGTAGCCCTGGACAATTCCGGTCCTCGGATTCTTTCCGAAGCGAATGGCATTCTCGCCTTTCTCCGGCCCCCGGCCTCCTGCCTCAACAGCGTAGAGCTCAATATCTTTATTGTGAAGAAAGGGATAAAAAAAACCGATGGAATTGGAGCCTCCTCCAACACAGGCCACAAGGACATCGGGAAGCCGTTTCTCGCACTTCCGCAGTTGCTCCATGACCTCAGAGCCGATGACTGATTGAAAATCCCTGACCATCACCGGGTAAGGAAAAGGGCCCAGCGCTGAACCCAGCAAATAATGAGTGTCTTTGAGATGCTCAATCCAGTATTTCAAGGCGGCGTTGACAGCATCCTTGAGTGTTTTGGCTCCATCTTTCACTGGAACAATTTCCGCCCCGCTGAGCCTCATAAAGAAAACATTCGGGTACTGTCTTTTCATATCCTTTTCGCCCATAAAAATCCGGCATTTCAACCCGAGTTTTGCGCACACAGCGGCGGTCGCCAGCCCGTGTTGTCCTGCTCCGGTTTCAGCGATGACGCAAGTTTTCCCCATTTTTTTGGCGAGAAGAGCTTGACCCAGAACATTATTGATCTTATGGGCTCCAGTGTGGTTCAGGCTTTCCAGCTTAAGATAAATTTTGCAGCCCCGGCCGAGTTCCGTCAGGTTTTCAGCAAAATAAAGAGGAGTCGGACGGCCGGAGTAATTTCTTCTCAAGTTATCAAGCTCCTGCTGGAACGCCCTATTTTCCTTATAAAAAAAATAGGCCCTTTCCATCTCTTCCAGGGCAGGAATGAGCATTTCCGGTACAAAACGGCCTCCATACTCGCCAAAATAGCGATGACTGGAATTTGGCGATTGTTTTTTCATTTTGTTTCTCTTCATTTGTTGATAGCGTGAAAAAATTCCCGCATTTTCTGCTCGCTTTTTTTCCCGGGGCATTCTTCCAGAGAACTGCAGACATCCACTCCAAAAGGCCTCAAAGAGATGACCTGCTCAACCGTTTCAACTGACACTCCTCCGGCAACGATGATCTTTCTTTCCATTCCCAGCGCCTTCTGAAGCACAGAAAAATCGATTGCCTTGCCGGCTCCTCCGTAAGAAATTCCTGCACAGGCGTCAAGAACAAATGTCTCGCAACTGTAGTTCTCCATCTCTTCAAGAGAAGAGAGTCCTTTGACTCTGATGGCTTTCCAGTAGGGAAGGCCTAAGGCCTGGCAATACGCCGGGTCTTCATTACCATGGAGCTGGACGATATCCAAACCGGCCTGATAAAAGACCTCGCGGACTCTGGCAATGGGCTCATTGACAAAAACGCCGACTTTGACCACAGAAAACCTGCCTCTCTTGATGACTCGCCGGGCTCTCTCAGGAGCGATAAAGCGGGGAGATTTCTGATAGAAAATAAATCCCGCCCAGTCTGCCCCAAGTTCGCACGCTATTCGATAATCTGCAAAATTGGTCAGGCCGCAGACTTTAATTTTAACCACAGCAAAGCTCCTTCATGGCGCGAGCAATATCATTGGCTTTCAAAAAATATTCTCCGACGAGGACGCCCGAAAAACCAGCATCGCGCAGCTTCCTGACCTGCTCGGGAGAATCCAGGCCTGATTCGCTGATCACATGAATTCCTTCTGGGATGAGCTTTTTGAGGCGGAAAGAAGTCTCCACATCGACCTCAAATGTCAACAGGTCACGGTTGTTGATACCGATGATTTTGGGATTCAGGCTCAAGGCTTTCTCAAGCTCCTCCTGGGTGTGGACTTCGACCATAGCCTGCAGCCCGAGGAACTCTACTGCATCGATCATGGCTTTCAACTCCTCCCTTGAAAGACAGGCGACAATCAACAGAACAAAATCCGCGCCCAGGTTATAAGATTCAAAGACCTGATAGGGATGGATGAGGAAATCTTTCCTCATGACAGGCAGAGAAGTATGAGACTTAATCCGGGTCAGATACTCCTTCTCTCCTGAGAAAAAATGTTTTTCTGTGACGACAGAAATGGCCGAAGCGCCTGCTTTCTCATAAGCCAGGGCCAGATTCACAGGGTCAAAATTTTCTCTCAATATCCCCTTTGACGGTGACTTTTTTTTGACTTCGGCAATCACAAAAAATTGGTTGTTTAGGGAAGTCAGAATATCAATCGTCTTTTCTCTTTGTCTGAGCGGAAAAGTGAGGGCAAAAAAAGCATTGAAATTCTGCCCTTCCTCATCTTTGACTCTGGCGATAATTGCCTCCAGGATGCTCATCGTCCTCCCCTGTTGGAATAAGCAATTAATTCATCCAATTTTTGCAGCGCTCGGCCGGAGTCGATGGAATTCTCGGCCAGGGAAATGGCTTCTCCAAAATCCTGAGCCGCCCCAGAGACATAGATGGCAGCTCCGGCATTGAGTACTGCCACATCTCTCTGAGGCCCTTTTTTTCCCTCAAGGATGGCCATGGTGATTTCGCAATTTGTCTTCAAATCGCCGCCTTTTAACTCTTCCTGGCGGCAGTAGTCAAAATTGTAGTCGCGAGGATCGAAAACTTTGTTTTTAATCCAGCCTTCTTTCACCTCAGTGATTTTCGTCGGGCCGGTCAAGGTAATCTCATCCAACCCGTCGCTTCCATGGACAACCATGGCCCGCTGGACCCCCAGATTGATCATAGCTCTGGCCATTTTTTCCATGATCTCCGGGCTGAAGACGCCGACAATCTGGCAATCTGCACCAGCCGGATTGATCAAAGGCCCCAGAATGTTAAAGACCGTGCGGATTCCCATTTCGACCCTGACCGGCAGTGCATGTTTCATCGAGAGATGAAGTTTCGGAGCGAAGAGGAAGGCAAGGCCAATTTCCTCAAGCGCCCTTTCCATAGTTTCAGGAGAAGCAGCAATGTTGACTCCCAGAGCTTCCAGAAGATCCGCGCTTCCACATCTCGATGTGATTGAGCGATTGCCGTGCTTGGCCACTTGCACTCCTGCCCCGGCCGCCACAAAAGCAGCACAGGTGGAAATATTAAAGGTGCCGCTGGCATCTCCTCCTGTTCCGCAGGTATCGACAAGAATTTTGCCCGAAGGCTTTTTGACAGCAACAGCTTTCCTTCTCATGACCCTGGCAAAACCTGTAAGTTCTGAAACCGACTCGCCCTTAGCGCCAAGCGCTGTCAAGAAAGCAGCGATTTGAGCCGGTGTTGACTTTCCTGAGGTTATCTCCCCCATAACTTTTTCTGCTTCCCCTTCATTCAAATCGTTTCCGGCGTAGACGTTGCGGATGGCTGTTTGGATGAGGGAAGGATTGGGCTTGGGGCTTAAAAAATTGGTTAAGAGGTCCAGGCCAAATTCTGTTCCGATGGACTCTGGATGAAACTGAACTCCTTCGAGGCTATAAAGTTTATGCCTGACGCCCATAATCTCACTGTCCTCGGTCCAGGCGGAGATCTCCAGTTCCTCGGGAAGAGAGGTTTTTTCGATGACCAGAGAATGATACCTGACGGCTGAGAAAGGATTTTTTACTCCGCTGAAAATTCCATTTCCGTCATGATAGATGTCCGAGGATTTTCCGTGATACAGAGCAGCAGCTTTGACAATTTCTGCCCCAGAGGCCTGGCCTATCGATTGGTGCCCCAGGCCGATCCCAAGCAGAGGAATCTTCCCTTCAAAATACCGGACAACATCGAGACAGATTCCTGCGTTTTCCGGCCTGCCCGGTCCTGGGGAGATGATAATATGAGAGGGAGCTAAACGCTCAATTTCATCAAGGGTTATGGCATTGTTGCGCCTGACAACGACATCGTGGCCCAGTTTTTTGAGATACTGAAAAATGTTGTAGGTAAAGGAATCAAAGTTATCAATGAGCAAAATCATGACTCCTCCTTAGCCGGCTGTTTCGATGGCCTGGATCAAAGCCCTGGCTTTATTGACCGTTTCTTCGTATTCCCGTTCAGGAATTGAATCGGCCACAATCCCGGCTCCAGCCTGAACTGTAGCTTTTCCGTTTTTCAAGAGAATGGTTCTGATGGTAATGCAGGAATCAAGATTCCCGTTGAATCCAAGATAAAAAATCATCCCTCCGTAAGGTCCTCTCCGCTCATGCTCCAGTTCTGAAATAATTTCCATGGCTCGTATTTTCGGAGCACCGGTCAATGTCCCTGCAGGAAAAGTAGCTCTGATCACATCGAAAACATCATACTGGTCATCGAGCTCTGCCTTGACTTTTGAGACAATGTGCATGACATGGGAATATTTCTCGATAGTCATGAAGTCCGCCACCTCGACACTGCCCGGCTTGGCCACCCTTCCCAGGTCGTTGCGGGCCAAGTCCACCAGCATGATGTGCTCAGCCTTTTCCTTTGCGTCTTCCAAAAGCTCTCTGGCCAGTTGATGATCCTCTGCTATAGAGTTTCCCCGTTTTCGCGTCCCGGCAATGGGCTTGATCAAAAGCTCTCTGTTCTGAATCTTGACCATCACTTCAGGCGAGGAGCCGATCAGATAGAAGTCATCAAAGTCAAGGAAAAAAAGGTAGGGTGAGGGATTGATTGCTCTCAGCTTTTGATAAATGGCGAAAGGCGGAACATCTGTCTCGAGGGAAAACTTCTGAGAGATCACGACCTGGATAATATCGCCCTCGACAATATAGTCTTTGCACCTGACAATAGAGCTTAGAAAA
>JARYMI010000022.1 GCA_029907205.1 Clostridiales bacterium | reverse complement strand
GGAGAGAGCGTTCAGAACCCTGAAGACAACGCTCGAGCTCCGGCCTCTCTATCATCGCAAGGACGAACGCATTCAAGCCCACGTGCTTCTCTGCTCTCTGGCGCTCCTTCTTGTCCGGATCGCGGAGCGGGAGACGGGGGAAACATGGGATCGAATCCGCCCGGTTATGGAACGATGCCATTTGGGAGAATTTTCCTCAAAAGACGGTCGCATTCTGCGGCGGACGGAACTGACGGCTGACCAGGTTAACATATTGAATCGATTGAACATAGCTGCGCCGCCGGCGTTTATTGACGTCCGTTTGAAGGCCTAAACCTTTAGGCACACGCCAAAATTTTGATTCAACCCTAAGTTATTGATATTATTAGAGTACGCAACTGTCGCATGTTTGTGACTGTCGAACGTGGGGGAATGAGAAGAAGCAAAACGATATCGTTCCGCTTTATGATTCTTTTGCTTTCGGTCTCTATCTGAAACTCGCGGCCTCTCTCCTCTTTGAGAAAAAAGGTGCTCATAATGCCTCCGACCACAAAGGCCATCAGCAAAGCCGCGATGACCCTGATGAGGGCCATGTTATAGCCGAGAATGGCCCCCGTGTACATCAAGGCCAAGATGTTGGCGGCCGGGGCAACCCAGAGGATGATAAAGGACGAGCCGATACCCGCTCCCTGATAATACAACCCGCTGGCCACAGGAATCACCGTGCAGGAACAAACAGCGACAAAAAAACTGCTTACTGAGGCTAAAAGAAAAGAATAGATGCGATTCGCGGCAGCCCCCAGATAGCGGATAATCGCTTCCTTGGAAATAAAGCTGACCATGGCGCCGGCCAGCAGAAAAGCGGGAATGAGACAGGTCAGGACATGGAGAGCGATGTATTCCTTTAGAGCAATGAAGCCTCCCGTGATAATCTCCCAGATCATTCTTGTTACTCCCTTCTTGAGGTAGACTTCTTATTCTTTCTGATTCCTCTGATCCTGACCTGAGGAATTTTTCGCTTCATGGATGGAGAGAGTTCAGCGCTATCCTTGATCGACTGAACAACCGGATTCTTCCGGACTTCCTCTGAAACGGTGTAAACAATCCATCTGCCCTCTTGCCTGGCCTCAACTAAGCCATAAAACTTTAAAATGCGCAGCTGGTGGGAAAGACGGGATTGCTCCATGTCCAGGATCTCCTGCAGCTCACACACGCAAAAGTCCCTTTCCAAGAGAACCAAAAATACGCGGAGGCGGCTTTCATTGGCCAGCCCGCTCAAGATGTCGAGTGTCTTGGTCATGGCTTAACTATGAACATATGATAATATTATCATATCTTTTAGCTTACTTGATCACTTTTTTCTTGTCAAGAGGCGTTGATAAAGAATTTATCCCCTTGGCTTCAGGACGGCTCTGATATCGAAAAACAACTCTTCGCTTGTTCCCACCAGGAATAACTGAGATAAAAGCTGTATCAGTGTCTAAAATGAAAAAGACCATCGTTGTCTTTCTCTGGCTGCTCTCCTTCTATAACCTGCTCGGCTGGCGCCTTTAATTTATCTTGAATCCATGTTCTCCTTTACGCGAACGCCGCGCTCTTCCAACCCACTGAGGATGAAGTGGTAGCATTCCGGGTCGAACCCCAAGAATTCTGGCGGTGTTATCCCAAGATTTTTAATCATGCCCAGACCGAACGCCCTGGCTGCCATGGCAGCGGTGAATCCAGTCGTTCGAGCCATGCTATGGAACCCCGCCTTTTGATCAAAACGATCGCAAAGATCATAGGTAAGGGTCAGGGGGTGGTCGCTCTTTTTGCCGGTGATCACAACCCGCATAATCGTCAGGTCTTCTTCTCCTGGCTGAAGTTTAAGCCTAGAAAAAAGAACCTCAGCGGTTATGTCCCGAGGCGTAATTTCTTTTCCGTTTATGTTTAGCGGTTGAGTGTCAAACAACCCCGCCTCTTTGAGGATAGCCATTTTTTCCCGATGGCCGGGATAGCGGAGCGTTTTTTCCTTCATGTTTGGGATGGGCAAAGTCTTCAGCAGGGTTCTCAACCCGTCAGAGTTAAACGCTTCCAGAGTGCCCACGCCCTCAAATTCGACGAGCTCAGGGTCGGAAAGAGCCGGCCGGATGATCATCTCCCCGTTTTCTTTGAAACGGGCTGGCCTTAAGTATTCTTCTATGACATCAGATGGAGAAAAGACGGTCTTGTATTCGAAGGGCCACTTCCGGACAACCGGGAGGCCTCCCACATAAATGACCAGCGATTCACCTTTATCCATCCTTGTCAAGGCGTGCCCTGCCAGGATGTTGCTGAGGCCGGGAGCCACTCCACAATCGACGACCGCCGTTATCCCTTTCCTCTTGCACAGGCCGTCGAGCTCAAAGGGATCTTCAGGCGAAAAGGCGATGTCGATGACATTCTTTCCGGCTTCAAGGCAAGCCTTTAGAGTACCAAACCCGAGAAAGCCGGGAACAGCGTTAATGACAAGGTCGAAGGACTTAACTGCTCTTTTAACCTCATCCGGTCGGGAGAGGTCTCTCTGCTCCACCGACGTTAACCCTTTATTTCTGAGGTCATCCAAAGTTTCTTTTTTCAGGTCAACGGCCGAAACGTGAAATTTACCGTCCGCCGCCAGGTCCAAAGCGACAGCTTTCCCCACCAGTCCAGCGCCAAGAACGACGACCTTCATCTTTTTTCTCCTTTCATGGTTAACGAGAAGGAATCGATTAGAACCGAGGAAGGCGCAGGTGGGAGTTATAGACCGCTGAACTGATCCACGTACAGAATCAAAAAAGCCAGGCAGCCTAATACGTTAGAAAACTTTTTCATTTTTCGGTCAGAGGACTTTCTGGAAGACGCGGAAGCGCTTGTAGACCTTGCCCCCCATCTTTTCCATCTCCGCCCTGACCCGGACGTTCGTCTCCATTTCGTGGTGCGCGTCCATGATCTTCATTCCCGCTTCCTGGGCTGACATAATCATCTTGACGCCCATCATGACGTCGAGCCCCATGCCGCGGTATTTCTCCTTGATCGCGCCGAGGAGGAGGTCAAGTTGTTTGGTCTTTTTCGCTGCCCGCAAAATCTTAATAAACCCAAATGGGAAAAGCCGGCCCTTTGCTTTTTGGATTCCTGCGGTCATGTCCGGCATGCCGACGATGAAAGCCACGGGTTCTCCGTCTTTGGTCACAACTTTGACGAACCGCGGGTCGAGGATGGGCAGGTATCTCTTGGCCAGGTCGTCCATCTCTTTTTCATCGAGCGGCGCGAACCCGTAGATGTCGCTGCCTGTGTAGCATTCGTTCATCAGGCTGAGGACGGGCCTGATCCAGGGTTTTATCTCCTTGCGGCTGCGGAACTCGACGACCTTGAAACTCCCTCGTTTTTCCGCCCGCTCAAAGATTTTTTTGTAAAACCCAGGCAGCTCTTTGGGGACATCGAGCTTGTAGACGTAATAATCGATGTCCTTGCTGTAGCCTTCGTTCTCCACCAGGCGCGGCATCCAATCGAAATTGTAGTACGTGGCGATCGTCGCCCGATGCTCAAACCCTTCGATGAGAAAGCCCTCCGGGTCCTGGTCGGAGAACCCATACGGGCCGACGATCCTCGTCATGCCCAGGCCTCGCGCCCATTCCTCCACGCGGCTGAGAAGGGCATGAACGACCTCCTGGTCTTCCCACGTTTCGAGGAAGCCAAACCGGCCGACTTTTTCATTCCTGTATTCGTTGTAGCGCGAGTTGATGATGCCCATGACTCGCCCCACCGCTTCTTTCCCCCTGAAGGCCAGCAGGAGAATGGTCTGGCAGTACTGGAAGGCTTTGTTCTTCTTCGAGCCAAAGTATTTCCATTCGTTCACGTAGATCGGATGAACCCAGTTGGCGTGTCCGGCGTGGATTTTCTCTGGAAGATAAATAAATGTTTTCAAGTCTCTTTTGTCTTTGACTTCCCTGACTTCAACGGCCATTTTCACCTCCCTTGTCAGGCGGTGTTCGTCCACTTTCTGGCGCTCATTTTACTCCAGACAAACCCGCAGAGGCAACCTTTCTCTTTGCGGCGGCATTTGACAAAATTCATGGATTGTTAATAATAAATTAACTTTAAGATGCCTTAAAACTTCGCAGGTGGCAATGAAGACCCCAACCTTTCCCCGCGGTGTCCATCCTCATGATGCCAAAGACGCGACCATGGACAAGCCCATTGTCATTCTGCCCCCGCCCGAAAAAGTGGTCATCCCGCTCCATCAGCATTTCGGCACTCCGGCCGAGCCTCTGGTTAAGAAAGGAGAGGAGGTTTTACTCGGCCAGAAAATCGGCCAGGGCAAAACCCTTTTTTCTGCCAACGTCCATGCCAGCGTGTCCGGAAAGGTGCTCGCCGTCGAAGACTATAACCATCCGGGTGGCTATCCCGTGACCGCCGTCAGCATCGCCAACGACGGCCAGGACCGGCTCTCACCCGACTTAAAACCGGCTGCCGACCCTTTTTCGCTCTCCGCCGATGAAATCCGCGACCGGGTGAGGGAAGCAGGAGTCGTAGGGCTCGGCGGCGCTGCCTTTCCGACAGCCGTCAAACTGGCCCCGCCCAAGGATAAGCCGATTGATACCCTCATCATTAACGGCTGCGAATGTGAGCCGATGCTCACCGCCGACTACAGGCTGATGGTCGAGAATCCGCTCGATGTCCTGCGCGGCGCTGAGTTGGTCCGTATCGCTTCTGGCGCCATCAAAGTCATTGTCGCTGTTGAGGACAACAAGCTCCGGGCTGCTGAAATGATGCGCCGTCATCTGGACGGGATTCACGCCGATATCGTCCTGCTCAAGACGAAATACCCCCAGGGCGCGGAAAAGAATTTGATTTCGGCCCTTCTCCGCCGGGAAGTTCCTCGCGGCGGACTCCCCTTTGACGTCGGCGTTCTGGTCCAGAACGTCGGAACGGCCAAGGCCATCTGGGAAGCTGTTTCTCTTGGAAAGCCCTTAGTTGAGAGAGTGATCACCGTGGCTGGCTCTGGAATCGGCGAGCCAAAAAACCTGCTCGTCCGGATCGGGACTCTTTTTCAGGACGCCGTGAATTTCTGCGGAGGCCTGGCCGAAGATATCAACCTGGTCGTCATGGGCGGCCCGATGATGGGGCTGGCTCAGTGGTCGCTCGACACCCCTATCATAAAGGGGACATCCGGCATCTTGGCCTGGCGAACAGCTTTCCCGGCTGCCGAATATCCGTGCATCCGCTGCGGCCGTTGCGTCGACCACTGCCCAATGGGTCTCTTGCCCACGCTCCTGGCCAAGTTTGTCCAGCGTGAAATGTGGCCCGAGGCCGAAAAATGGGGGGTCCTTGACTGCGTCGAGTGCGGCTGCTGCCAGTACGCATGTCCTTCCAGAATCCCTTTGGTGCACTGGATGCGCCTGGGGAAAAACAAGATCGCCCAGGCAAAAAGGAAGAAGACGGCATGACCTCGCCGAGGCCCTATCTTGTTCAATCCTCTCCCCATCTTCGTGAGAAGGACACAACGCCGCGAATCATGTACCGCGTTATCCTAAGCCTGGCCCCTGCCTGTCTGGCCGCCCTGTATTTCTTCAGGTTGCGGGCGCTCGTCCTGATTGTCGTTTGCGTGGCTGCGTGCCTGGCTACCGAAGCTCTCTTTTTCTTGGCACGGAGAAAGCCACTCTCCGCTCTCCTCGACGGCTCAGCCATCATCACCGGCATGTTGCTGGCTCTCACCCTTCCCCCGACGTTCCCAGCCAGCCTGGCAGCCATTGGCGCTGTTGTCAGCATCGCCATCGGCAAGCAGGCTTTTGGGGGGCTGGGGCATAATATTTTTAACCCCGCTCTTGTTGGCCGGGCCTTCCTTTCCGCGGCCTTCCCGGTGGCCATGACTTCTTGGATCCCTCCTGTCTCACTCAGAGTTGATGTGGCCACCTTTGCCACCCCGCTGGCCAACCTCAAATTCCAGGACGCGATCGGCCAGGGCACCCTGACTTCGCTCCACAACCTTTTCTGGGGAAACATCGGCGGCTGCGTCGGCGAGACGTCAGCCCTGGCCCTTCTTGTCGGAGGCGCGTATCTCCTTCTCCGACGCACCATTGACTGGCGCATCCCGATGGGCATGACGCTTTCCCTGAGTGTTTTCACCGGCGTCTTCTGGTTTGTCGACCCTACGCGGCAGGCCAGCCCGCTTTTTCATCTCCTGGCCGGCGGCTTCCTCTTGGGCAGCCTTTTCATGGCCACCGACATGGTCACATCGCCCGTAACCCCAAAAGCAACCTGGGTCTACGCTCTCGGCGCCGGGTTGATCATCGGCATCATCCGTCTCTTCAGCGGCTACCCAGAAGGCGTGATGTACGGCATTCTTTTCATGAACACCTTTGTCCCGCTGCTCAATCACTACATCCGGCCGAGAATCTTGGGGGAAAGGAGGAAGGGATGAGCCTGTCCTCCCGGATGGTCGCCGTTCTCACCTTGGTCGGCTTCCTGTCCGGAGGATTCCTGGCCACGGTGGGACACTTGACCAGGGAGCGGATTGCGCTGAATAAAAAAATGGAGGTCGAACGCGCCATCCTCGCCGTCGTGCCGGGCGCTTCAGCCGGCCGGATTATCCATGAAGAAAAAGACTTTACCGTTTACGCCGGCCAAGATAAAGACGGTCAGCTCGCCGGCTTCGCCGTCTACGCAGCCGGCACCGGGTTTCAGGATAAAATCGTCCTCATGTTAGGCCTGGACGTGTCGCTTTCCCGAATCAACAGCTTGACCATCCTCGAGCAGAAAGAAACGCCCGGGCTGGGAGCCAAGATCACAGACGAGACCTCTTTCCTTGTCTACTGGGAGGGCAAGGATTTCGGCAAGCCCCTCAGCCTTCGCAAGCCTCCTGCAGCGTCACGGGAAAGCCTGTCCGCCTCTGAAGTCAACACCATCACCGGCGCAACCATCTCTTCCCAGGCTGTTCTTCAGATCGTCAACTCCGCCCGGGAGAGGATTATAAATTTAAATAAGGAAGGAAAGCTCAACCCTGAGGGAAAAGATGCCAAGTAAAACCGCCGCCGAAGATTTTTTCAAAGGTCTTTGGCTGGAGAATCCCATTTTCCGCCAGATGCTGGGCATGTGCCCGACTCTGGCTGTCACAAACACCGTTATCAACGGCCTTGCCATGGGCCTGGCCACGTCTTTTGTCCTCGTTTTTAGCTCCTTCCTGATCTCTCTCATCAAGAAGTTCATCCCCAACCAGGTCAGGATTGCTTCATACATCGTCGTCATCGCCTCTTTTGTCACCATCGCCGACCGGTTCCTGGCAGCCTATTTCTGGGACATCTCTAAGGCCCTGGGGCCGTTTGTGCCTCTTATCGTCGTCAACTGCATCATCCTCGGCCGGGCTGAAGCGTTTGCCTCTAAGAACACCGTCGGCCGCTCTGTCATCGATGCCCTTGGCATGAGCGCCGGTTTTATCCTGGCCTTGCTCGTTCTGAGCTCGATCCGCGAGATCTTAGGGAGCGGAAGGTTCCTGGGGTACCGGATCCTTGGCACGTGGTTTGAGCCCTGGATAATCATGGTGCTCCCGGCCGGAGCGTTCATCACCCTGGGCGTCATGATGGCCATCAGCATCCAGGTCGAAAGGAAAAGGAAGGGGAGATAGGCATGGACCTCGTCAGCCTGCTTATCGGTGCCATCCTGATCAATAACTTCGTCCTTCACTATTTCTTAGGCATCTGTCCCTTTCTCGGCGTTTCCAAAAAAATAGACGCGGCCATGTCGATGGGGCTGGCCGTGACTTTTGTCATGACGATCACGGCCGTCGTCTCCTGGCTGGTCAACCACTGGATCCTCATTGCCTACCGCCTTGACTACCTCCAGATCGTCGCTTTCATCCTGGTCATCGCCTCGCTCGTCCAGCTCGTCGAGATGTTCATCCGCAAGACCAGCCCGCCTCTCTACCAAGCGATGGGCATCTACCTGCCCCTCATCACGACCAACTGCGCTATCATGGGGCTGGCCCTCCTGGCAGCCCTAAAGAACTATGATTTCGTCGAGGCCGTTGTGTTTGGCGTGGGCTCCGGACTTGGGTTCACCCTGGCCATTGTCCTGATGGCCGCCATCCGTGAACAGCTCGAACTGGCCGACGTCCCCCAGCCGCTCCGGGGCGCGGGGATCGCTCTTGTCGTGGCCGGCATCATGGCCCTGGCCTTTCTCGGGTTTTCGGGAGTGATCAAGTGACCGACCTTCTTGTTCCTGTCATCACCATGACCGCGCTCGGGCTTGTCTTCTCCCTCGGCCTTGTTTTTGCTTATAAAAAACTGGCTGTTCAGGTCAACCCCAGAGTTGAAAAAATCAATGCGGTTCTTCCTCAAGCTAATTGCGGAGCCTGCGGTTTTGCCGGCTGCCAGGCCTTTGCTGAGGCCATCGCCGCGGGCAAAGCGAAGCCGGAGAGCTGTCCGGTGGGCGGCGCAGACGCAGTCTCAAAGATCGCAGTTATCCTCGGCATTCAGGCGGGCGAAGTGGTCAAAAAAGTGGCCCGGCTTCACTGCCGCGGGACGCACCAGGCCGCCCCGAAAAGAAGCCAGTACTTCGGGCTTCAAACGTGCTTTGCCGCTCATATCATGGGCGGGGACAAACTCTGCACGTACGGCTGCCTGGGGCTTGTGGACTGCGTCCGGGCTTGCCCGTTCGATGCCATGACCATGGGAGAGGATGGCCTGCCGATTATCTTTGAGGATAAGTGCACGGCCTGCGGCAAATGCGTCGAGGCTTGCCCGAGAAACCTGATCGAACTCCATCGCCTGGAGCAAAACATTCTCGTTTTCTGCCGCTCCAAGGATCGACCTCAGGCTTCCCGCAAAGCCTGCCAGAATGCCTGCATCGCCTGCAATATTTGCGCCAGGGCCTGCCCGGAAGCTATAATCATGAAGGACAATCTGGCTGTAATCACGGATCATAAGAAAATACCGCCGGAGAAAATTCCTGAGATTGAAAGGTGCCCGACAGGGGCTATCGGCCGGTTGAAAAAAACCAATGAGGGATAATGCTGTCGTCCTGAGCGTCGAGGATACCCTCGCCTGGGTCAAGGTGAGTCCCCTCGTTTCCTGCGGCGAATGTTCGGCCCGCTCTCTCTGCGCCGGGCACAAAGACGCGGCAGGCCGGCTCGCCGTCCAAAACCCTCTTCGGGCCCAACCGGGAGATACCGTCGTGATTGAAGTGCCCGAGGCGAATTATCACCGAGACCTGATCCGGATCTTCGGTTTTCTCCTCGCCGGCCTGCTCCTCGGCCTTGCGCTTGGCTATGTTATCAGGCCTCTGGCCGGCTTAGCCAAGCCTGAGAACGCGCTCCTTGGTCTTGCCGTTGGTCTCGGGCTTTCGGGCTTCGGCCTTTTCTCTTATTTCCGAACCCGGAAAAGGCACTCCGGCTATCCGATGATCGTCGAAATAAGCGACAAGGGAGGGCCCCATGGACAGACGTGATTTCTTAAGGACACTTCTTGCAACGGCGGCGGTTACCCCCACGCTGCTCGAGGCCAGAAGTTTAAGATCATCCAGCGCGCTCTACCTGATCAGCGATACTCCCGAAGATGTCCTTGCCTCCGTTCTTGCTGAAATCGGCTCTTATACCCAACAGGCGGGCCGGTTTTTCGCTTTTCTTACTCCCCACCCGAAGGCCAAAGAGATCAATAAGGCTCTCTCTGCTCTCGGCTGGAAACTCGACAAGACAGCTTCACGGCCGGGCATGGTTCTCTCTTTCCAGCCCCTGGGCTTGCCTTCTCTTCCTTCTTTTACTCTTATCAGGAACGGCCGCGTCCACGACATCCGCACCCAGCGCCTCTGGCAAGCATGGAAAAGGATGACTGCCTCCGGTGCTTTCTCCTCATGCCTGACAATTGCTTCACTTGAGCAACCGCGCCGAAGCCGGGTTCCTGGAAAAGCTGTCTCCGTCTATGCTGACGGAAAAAGGCTGGCCTCTCTTCCTCTCGCAAGAGACGTGGTCAACTCCTTCCACACCAGGGCCGGCCGTGTTGTCGTCGGGATCGAAGCGGGCCGGGCCAGGGTTATTTCATCTTCTTGCCAACATCAAGTCTGTCTGGCCTCTCCGCCCATCTTTCTGGCCAGAGAGCGGATTGTTTGCGCGCCAAGGCATTTTCTTTTAGAGGTTGAAGGTCCACGTCTTGTTGACACGGTCACCGGATAAAAAACTTCTCTTCATCCTGGCCGCGTTGCTCGCTGCCGGAATTTCCTGCCGTCCAAAAGAAAGGTGGCACTCCTTCACGCTTCTTTTTTTCGACACGGTCTGTGACATCCAGGTCTTCTGTCCATCAGAGAAGCTGCCTGCGACAAGAGACGCCATCAGCCGCGCCTTCGCCTCTTGCGATGAACGTTTTTCTCCTGGCAGCCAGCCCCTCTCTGACCCTCTCGTCCTCGAACTCTACCAAAAAGCTCTCCAGGTCAACCAGGCATCGGCCGGTTCTTTTGACATCACCGTCGGCCCGCTTCTCGATCTTTGGGGGTTTTCCTCGCGTGCCTACCGCATTCCCTTGCCCGAAGAGGTCAAGGCTGTCGTGACTCTAGTCGGCATGGGCAAGATCAACCTAAAAGAAAACACTCTCGTCCTCCCGCCGGGAGTTAAGTTAGATTGGGGGGGGATCGCCAAGGGCTGGGGAGTTGACCTAGCTGCCCAGGCTGCCTTTTCTTTGGGAATTACGCACGGTTTCATCAACGCCGGCGGAGATCTTTACTGCTGGGGCCGAAACCCCGATCATCAAAACTGGCGGGTCGGGATTAAAAACCCGCGCGAGCCAGGATACCTTGGGGTTATTTCTGTCACCGATTCGGGAGTGGCCACGTCGGGCGACTATCAAAGGTATTTTGAAAGAAACGGCCGACGTTATCATCACCTTTTTGACCCTAAGACTGGCTATCCAGCCCAGGGCAAAAGGAGCGTCACGGTCGTCGGCCCTGAGACAGCCCTGTGCGACGCCCTCTCGACGGCTCTTTTTGTCGGCTCATCCCCCGAGGCAATCATCAGAAATTATCCCGCCTATGGCGCTATCTTAGTAGATGATCGGGGCAATGTCGTCGCCATCGGAAAACCCTTCCCGTTCAACAGGTTGGATCGCCCTTAGATCTTCATCGGCATCAGGATATAGGTATACTTGATATCTCCCTCAAGCTCCGGCCTCATCACGGCGGCGCTGTTATTATCTTTGAGTTCGAGCCTTACTTTTTCAGCGCTCGCTGAAAGAAGGAAGTCCAGAAGGTATTGAGAATTAAACCCCATCTCAACCTCTGGGCCTTTGTATTCGACCTCGAGGTTATCTCGAGCTTCGCCAATCTCCGGGTTAGAAGAATACAGCTTGATTTGATTCTTCTCGATGGTGAGTTTAACTCCTTTTGACCTCTCTGTTGCTAGCAAGGCGACTCTCCTTATTGCTTGGCTAAAGCTTTCCTTCTCAACCAGAAGGACATGAGGGTTGTCCTTTGGCATAACGGCCTCGAAATTTGGGAATTTACTCTCGATGATCCGCGATATAAGCATCCGGTTATTAACTTTAAAGAAGAGGTTGTTCTCGTCGAAATCAAATTCCATCTTATCGTCGCTCATCTTCCTTATTTCAGCCAGCGTTTTTTTTGCCACGATCACCCGAATCTCTTCGTCCGGGTTCAGCCCCTCGATAAAAGCCGATGTGTACGAAAGACGATGCCCATCTGTGCTCACCAGTTCTAGCGCGTTCTTCTTGATAATCATCAGGGCTCCGCTCAGGTAATACCTCTGCTCCTGGGCAATCGCGTAATAAACCCTGTCAATCATATCCTTTATTTTATCTAAAGGCAGGATGATCTTTTTCTGAAAGCCGGCTTCTGGCACCACCGGAAAGTCCTCTTTTGGCAGGCACAGGACTCTGAATTCGCTCTTGCCAGAGCTAATCTCCATCATCAGGTCTTCATTCTCTTTAAAATTAATCACCTGGCCGTCCGGAAGAGATTTAACGATTTCAAATATTTTTTTCCCGGATACGGTGATCGATCCCCCTTCTTCCACCATGGCCTCGAATTGAGTCTTCAGCCCGACTTCCAAATCGGTCCCCGTCAGCTCAACCCTCTCCTGGCTGGCGCTTACCAGGATATTCGCGAGAATCGGCATCGTGTTTCTTTTTTCGATAATTCCTTGCATAAGCTGAAGTTCATCAAGAATAGTTTCCTTAATCACTGAGAATTTCATTTTTTCCGCCTTTTCTTAAAGATTTCCTCTCTTTTTCTTATTTATTTATAAAAAGATAATTTATTTAAGAATAATAATAAAATCAAATGAAAATGTGAAAATCATTATCAACCTATTGATTCCATTATTGAATGAGGCTGATCAAGCTGTTGATCTCTTTGTTGAATTCGGGGTCTTTCCGCCTCATCTTTTCAATTTTCCTTATACTATGGAGAACGGTTGTGTGGTGTTTTCCACCGAATTTTTTACCGATTTCCGGCAGGGAAGCCTTGGCTAATTCCTTGCATAAATACATGGCTACCTGGCGGGGAAAAGCAATTTTTGGGGAGTTATTCTTTGATTTGATTTGAGAAACCTTGATTTTGAATTGATGGCAGACCAATTTTTGAATCTTATCCACATTCACAATCGAGGCCGTTGATTCAAGAAGGCTTTTGAGAGCTTCCTTAGCGATGTCTAAATCAAGTTTCTCGCCTTTAAGAGAGGCATAGGCGATAACGCGTCGGAGGTAGCCCTCTAACTCGCGAATGTTGGAGTGGACCTTGTCAGCGATAAACAAAGCGACGCTTTCCGGGAGTTCGGCTCCCTCAACTTCTGCTTTTTTCTTTAGGATGGCAATTCTCGTTTCGATATCAGGGGGCTTAAGGTCGGCGATAAGGCCCCATTCGAAGCGAGAGCTGAACCTCTCTTCTAAATGAGGAATTTCCTTGGGCGGACAATCACTCGAGATGACAATCTGCTTCTGGTTTTCATAAAGATGGTTGAATGTGTGGAAAAATTCTTCTTTAGTTCGTTCGCGGCCAGAGAGATAGTGGATGTCGTCCATAAGGAGGACATCGACGCTTCGGTATTTCTGGCGGAAATCAAGAATTTTTCCGTACTGGAGGTGGTTAATCAGGTCGTTCATGAATTTTTCCGTGGTCACATAGAGGATCTTTAACCGGTGGTGCTTGTTCATTGTGAAGTGACCAATCGCGTTCATCAGATGAGTTTTCCCCAGGCCAGCTCCGCCGTAGACATAGAGCGGGTTATAAGACTTGGCCGGGTTCTTGGCCACAGCCTGGGCGGCCGCGTGGGCGAACTGGTTGCATGCGCCGACGACAAAGTTCTCGAAGGTGTAGTGAGGATTAAGGTTCGGGTTAAGAAGAGCGCCGTGGTGGGCGCGTCTTTCCTGAGGCGACCGGCGCATAAAGGGAGCCGGGGTCTCGTCGAAGATGTATTTGATCTCGAAGGGGCTTCCAAAAAGCTCCTGGGCACTCTCGTTAATCAGGGTGGAATAATGGAACGAAAGCCAGTCACGAAAATAAGAATTCGGGACTTTTATGTAGAGAATGTCTTTTTCTCGGCCGATGTAAAGAGTCGGCTCAAACCAGGTTTCGTAGCTGTTCTGGTCGACCTTTTTTTTGATGTCGGAAAGAATTTGAAGCCAAAAATTAAGCTTTTCTTTATCTTGCATAGCGGCGCTTTTGATTTCCACAGAAATTTCCACAACTGTGGAAAACCTCCCTGCTTTGCTGATAGACGCAAAGAAGGCGAGGGAATCATAGCACGGCGAATGGGCGAATTCAAGAGTTTTGTTACAGAAAGAAAGGGTGGTCCTGCCGGAGGGCCTTTCCCGTTTTTGTTAGAAGTCGAAGCCGATCCAGAATTTCGTCTCAAAACCTCCGTAACCCTGGACATCTAGGGGCCTGGAGATGTCCGGCCAGTTTAGGCGTTTGGCAAACTCGATGTGGAGGGGAAGGCCAAAGAGGAAAAACTGGATGCCGTAGCCATATGAGCCGAGGGCATCGAAAGATCTGCGTGAGACGCCGGGGCCATAGTATTCGTAGAACTTGGCGGGGTAGCCGTCGAGCTTAGCGCGGGTGATGTCGAAAAACAAAGCCCCTCGAACCGGACCGATCTGACCGAGGATCGTCGAGGCGGCGTTGACGAGAGGAAAACGGAGCTCGGCATTGAAGAACCACCCTTCTGTGGAGACGATGTTGTAATAATACGAAGACCTGACCTGATTGTTGCCGCCGTGATAAAAAACATAAGGGTCTCTTCCCCGGCTGGCCCAGCCTTCAAAGCGCAAAGCCAATAAGCTGGCGGCCCCAAAATAAAAATATTTTCGCATGTCAGCCTGCACGGTCGTGTTCCTGAAGAAACTTTCGGACACCGGCAAGCCCTGGGTCAGGGAAATCCTGAACGTGTGCCCGGCAAGCGGGCCGAAATAAGGGTTGAAGTGGGTCGTCTCGCCGGTGATGGCGAGGGACAGAGAGAGGGCGTTGCCGTTCCAGAAGTAGCCGTACCGGTTGCCTGTGTACATTCCCATGCTGTAAGGGTTGGCAAAATTCTCTTCGTACCGGTAAAAACCGAAGTTTCCCTCCAGCCTGTAGTACCTGTTTAGGGGGTAGAAGGCGGTGATGTTGGCGCTGGAAATCTTGCGGTAGGCGATGGCGTCCTGGTAGCTGAGGGAATAGTATAAAGAGGAGTCGAAATACGAATAAGGAAGGTAATAGTAGAGCGTGTATTCAAAAAGGCTGGGCATGAACTGAAGGCGCTTTTTCTGGTTGATATAAGCAAAGTAATACGAGCGCAAGCCGCGAGACTGGAAGAACATGGCGTAGAAATTATGATCGCCGAGGATGTCGCCGAAGGAGATGGCCGTGCCGCCGAAAACAGAGCCGTCCGATGAAACAAGGACATCGACAGGGGGCCGGCCGGAGACGTAGAGGCTCTGCATCCCCTTGTAGGGCTCGATCTTGTCCTGGTTGATGTCGAGGCTGACGGAGGGGCGGAAGCCCGGCAGCGATTCTTCTTTCGGAAGTTCCGCGAAAGCCATCCTGTCCTCAACAAGGCCTTTGAGTTCAGCCAAAAAGATTTGGTACGAGCCCTTATTAAAGGCGGAAAAGACGATTCGGTTTGGGTCTCGGGGATGAGGGACGGGATAAAAGTTGCCCGTCCAGACGTCTGTGAAGCGCTTCAATTCGCCGGTCTCGACGTTGATTGAATAGATGTTGATGGCTTCCCGGGCGTCACCAGAGAAAAAGATATCCTTGGAGCTGGCGGCGAAAGCCGGGCAGATGGTATTGCCCTGGCCGAACGTCAACTGCGTCTTCTGCTTCATGTTGTCAAGCGGAGAAAGAAAGAGCTTGTCTGCGGCATCGACGCGGATAGAATAAGCGAGATAACGTCCGTCCGGGGAGACGGCCGGGGCTTTCTCGAAAAGTGAGTCCTGGGTCAGGTTGTCAATCCCCTCGGTTTCAAGGTCCAGCCTGAAGATGTCATGCCAGCCTTTGGCGAAGGCGGTAAAATAAATGGCCTTTCCGCCAGGCGAGAAACAAGGGGCGGCAGGCCGGTCGTAGGGGATGTTGATTTTTCTGACGAGCTTCCCCCGCAACACATCCACGAAGTACAGAGAATACCTTCTCTCGTGCCTGGCGAAGAAAACGATTGTGTCTCCGTCGGGAGACCAGGCCAGGCTTGCTCCCTGGGATGGGTCGTACTCATATTTGATGTAATCGTAATCGGTGGTAAACCCGCGGGTGATGTTTTTGACGATCGACCCGTCCTTTGTCGAGATCAGGACAAGGTCAATATCATATTCGGCCACGTTGTACGTCAGGGCCGCGATGAGGTCGCCCGATGGGGAGACAGCATGGGAAAAGGTGAAATAGTAAGGGTTTTGCGGAAACTTCGGGCCGAGGGCGATGCTGTAGTCTTCGGGATTCTCCCGGATCAGAAATTTCCTGTTTTTCTCGCGGAGGAATTTCTTGAATTCATAGTTGAATTCATGGGGCTTGATGTTAAAAGCCTTTTTCAGCGGGGCAATCCGGCCGATCAGGGGCGAATTTTTTAGTGACTGCCAAAGCTCCTTGATCCCGTTATGCCCGTACTTTTCCTCGATAAAATCGTAGATCGCATGGCCGAAGTCATATGCCGGGTCGCGGGGCATGGGATAACGGCTGTAAAGATCGCCCGAATCTGTGATTTCTGGGATTCGGTCGTTCAGCACAGCGTCCCTGATCAGCATCTGAGACCACGATGTCCACCGCCCGGTCGTGTATTCAGAGAGGCCTTCAAAGAGCCAGAGCGGAGGCGTGCTCAAGGCGTAGAGGGATGCCCCTGGTCTTCCCCAGAGGATATCGAATTGGAAGATGTGGGTGAGCTCGTGCTCGACAAGGCTTTGGAGCTCATCCAAGGGCATGTCTCCGTGGACGCCGATCCGGTGAAGAAGGGGTTCGCTGACGCCCAGCACTCCCTCGGAAATATTAAAGAGGTTGCTCTGTTCAAAGTCGGTATACGTTGTGTAGTAGATGATCGGCACCGGATCAGTGAGCTGATGTTTGAGGATATCGCTGATTTTATGGTAGGCGCTTTCGGCGACCTCGGCGACGTTCTTTAATACCTCCGGCCGCTCGGCATAAAAATAGACATGGAAATGATCGGTGGCATAGGACTTCCACTGGAAGTCTTCGTACATGATCTTATTCTTCCCGTAGTAAGGATAATAAAAGAACTCCTGAGCAGGGCTCGGGGAAATCAACGCCAGGCAGGAAAGGACAACCGCCGGAATGCCCCATTTGTTTTTCATCGGAACTCCTTGTTATCTGGTTAAAAGATACCTGTTCTGGACGAGCTCTTGTCCCAGGACAAGCCGGAAGAGTTTGGCTTTGACTCGCTGGATGAGGTCGTAGAAGGCAAAGTCAGCGCGCTGCTTCGGGTTCGTGTAGCTTTTTGTTTCCTTGAAATCACGCTGGAGCAGAGGTTCGCCCGTTTCGGCCTTGATAAGATAGAGGCTTACGTCCAGCGTAAAGATCCGCCTCTCGTCGAGGCCTCTCTGGGGGGACAAGGGTTCTTCCTCGAGGCTTCGAGCGGGGCGGGCTAAGATGGCCTTTCTTGTCTCCTGAGTAAAGGTTGCCCGGCCGGTGAGGAACAGGGATTTGCTCGAACCAGCGGCCAGGGCGCGCCAGTATTCTGGCTTCTTGAACGCTTCTTCGCTTTCCAAAGGAACTTGGTTGAGGGTGACACGGCCCTTGAATTTCTTCTCCAGTTCCGGCTTGAGATAATCGGCGATTTCTTTGTTCACGTCTATTCCCTGGGGCTGCTCAGCCACGAGGAACGGAGTAATGACAACCTCCAGGAAATCCCCGAGCTTGACGGGTGAATAGGCAGGGAGCTCAACCTTGAGCTTCCTGTAAACATCACTCCTGCAGGCGGCCAGGAAGAGCAGGAGGCTGGCGACAGCCAGGCTATTTTTTCTCATCTTTCTCCGCTTCTTTTTTCTCTTTTTCCTTGGCCTTGTCCGAGGCCTCAAGGTTTTCCTTGAAAGACTGGTAGTTGGCTTTAAGCCACCTGTTCTCGGGGGCGAGCTTCAAGGCGATCTCGTACTCCCGCCTTGCCTCCTCCCAGAGCCCTTTCTTTTCGTAGGCGACGGCCAGGTTGTTGTGAGCAGCGACAGAGTTCGGGTCGAGAGCGACAGCTCTTTTCCAGCGGAATATGGCCTCATCCCAGAGGTCCTGCTCGGCGGCCCAGATGCCGAAGCTGACCTGGTCGGGCTTTGGAAGGAAAGAACATGCGGTTAAGAGAAGGCTGACGAGGAAAGCCGCAGTGATTCCCTTAGGGAGTATCCTGTTCATAATGACCCCGCCTCTAAAACTACCTCTTTTTCGCTTTTTGGTCAAGGACATCGGGGGGTTGATTTTATGGCCGGTGGAATAGCGATTTTGCTGGGACGTGGCAGAGTGGCCGTTTCTGCATGCAGAATCACTCATGCTGGGAAGGACAGCAATTTTTATGCCAATTGATTCAATGCCGTGCGGGAATGTTGTTGTTTAAAACGACCAGCCTGGGTATAATAACGGCCTGGCGCGTGACGCAGAGAGTGGCCCGAACGGTTAAGGGCCAGAGAGAGGAGGAAACCATGGGCGTTTGGCTCGAAGGCCGGGCACTGGCCGAAAAGATCAAGCAGGAAGTCAAAGAGGAAGTCGAGCATTTCAGGGAAAAAACCAATCAGGTGCCCGGGCTGATCGGGATTTTGGTCGGAGAGAACAAGTCTTCCCAGATTTATCTTAGGAGCAAGGAAAAAGCCAGCCAGGGGCTCGGGATTGCCTCCCAGATTCTGACCCTGCCAGCCAACACCGAAGCGCGGGCCCTGAAAGCCCGGATCGCTGAGCTAAACCAACAGGAGGACGTCGACGGCATCCTTGTCCAGCTCCCGTTGCCTGGCCACCTTAAAGCACACGACATCATCTGTGCTATATCGCCCGAGAAGGACGTGGACGGGTTTCATCCTTTCAACTTGGGAAGCCTTCTGGCCAACGAAGAAGGGCTAAAACCTTGTACTCCGATGGGAATAATCGAATTACTAAGGTATAACCGCGTTCCGCTCGAAGGGAAAGAGGTCGTTGTCATCGGCCGCAGCCTGATCGTCGGAAAGCCTCTGGCGGCGATGATGACCAATGAAAACGCCACGGTGACAATCTGCCACTCAAGGACAAAAGACTTGGCGGCGGTGGCCGCTCGAGCCGATATTCTCGTCGCAGCGATGGGCAAGCCCGCCTTCGTAAAGCCCGAGTTTGTCAAGGAAAGCGCCGTCGTCATCGACGTCGGCATCAACCAGCTCGCCGACGCGGCCAGGGTGAGAGATCTTTTCGGAGAGGATGAGAAACGGGAAAAAGACCTGGCAGAAAAAGGATACACGGTCGTCGGCGATGTCGACCCGAGAGCCGTCGAGCGGGCCGCAGCGATGACGCCCGTTCCGGGCGGGGTCGGGCTGCTGACCGTCGCCATGCTGATGAAGAACACGCTCGAAGCCTTCAAAAGAAGACGCCGCTTCGAGCCCTGAGCCTCGGGTCGTTGCGAGGAGCGGCCGTTTGTGGTATATATGAGCGCTTCGAGAAGAGAGAGCGACCATGCCGAAAGTATGCGAGATTTGTCAAAAAGGACCCGTGTTTGGGCACACCGTTAGTCATTCGCATAAAGCCGCGCCGAAGAAGTGGAAGCCCAATCTTCAACGAGTAAAAGCCCAGACCGAAACGGGCGTGAAGAAAATATGGGTGTGCACACGATGTCTGCGCTCGGGCCGGGTCAAAAAGACAATTTAGCAGAGCCCTTCAAGTTCTTTCTACCGATAATATTTCTTTAATCGCGGAGATCTTTTTGATAATGGCTTCGAGGTGTTTGATGTCCCGGATGCCCAGGCTGAGCTTGATCTGAGCCTTTTTATCAGCAGAGGTCATCACTTCCGCCTTGATGATGTTGCCCTCCAACTGGGCGATGGCCGTGGCCACTCTGGCCAGGAGCCCGGGGGTATCCACGGATTTGATCAGAAGCCGGGATTTAAAAGGACCTGGGTGTGATGCGTCCCAGGAAATTTCCACCATCCGCTCGCTGTCCAGAACTTCCCTCAGAACAAGAGAGCATCGGGTTGAATGGATGGTGATGCCCTTCCCCGAGGTCATGTAGCCGACGATGGGCTCGCCCAAGATGGGAGAACAGCACCTTGCCAAGCTGACGAGTTCCCACGAAGCACCCTGGCTCTTAAGGGGAGCCCTGGGCCTGCGGCTGACCTTGTCCATCAACTTGCTCAGAAGGGCTTGCTTTTTTTCCACGGCCTCTGTCGCGGGCACAAGCCGGGACATGAACTTCTTGTTGATCACGATCTTCCCCAGGCCGATCAGGGCGTAGAAATCGTCCAAGCCCCTGAGTTTAACAGGAAGAACTCTGGTCAGACGGCTGAGGAGGGAGCCCTCTTTAAGCAATTCAGCGGATAATCCGTGTTTCCTGGCCTCTCTTTCCCAGATTTTTTTCCCCAAGGCCGTGCTCTTAATTTTTTCCTGCTGGTTGAGCCAGCGTTTGATCTGGTGTCTGGCTCCCGAGGTGAAAACGATGTTCAGCCAGGGCCGCTGCGGCGTTTTATCAGGGGACGTAAGAATCTCCACGATGTCGCCGGTCTTGAGAATAGTCCGCAGAGGGGCGTGCTTGTTGTTGATGATCGCTCCGGCAGCATGAAGCCCGATTTCCGAGTGAACCTTGAAGGCAAAGTCCAGGGCCGAGCCGCCGAGCGGCAGCGTGATAACCTTGCCTTTCGGGGTGAAAGCGTAGACTTCCTCTGGGATGAGGTCTGTCTTGAGGCTCTTCAAGAATTGGCGAGGGCTTCTCTGCTCTTTGTAGAGCTCAACCATTTCTCTCAGCCATTCAAGACGCCTGTCCTCTTTGATGATGTTTGAGGGATCCTGATCCTTGTACCTCCAATGGGCAGCGATGCCGTTCTCAGCCAGGCTGTGCATGTCCTGCGTGCGGATCTGGATCTCGAACGTCTGTTTGTCTTCTGTGATGACGGTTGTGTGCAGAGCCTGGTAGAGGTTTGGCTTCGGCACGGCAATGAAATCCCGGAAACGCTGGGGGAGCGGAGGCCACTTCTGGTGGATGATCCCGAGGGCAGCGTAGCAGTTCTTGACCGTGTCGGTGATGATCCGAAGGGCCATGAAGTCGTAGACCTCGTCAAAACTGACCTCCTGCTTTTTCATCTTGTCATGGATGCTGTACAGCCTCTTGATCCGGTAATGAATCTCGGCCGGGATATTGTTCTCCCTCATCAGGGTTTCCAGCTCCGCCCTGAACTTCTTGAGATGGTGCTCTGCCCGTTGCCGCTGGGGGTCGACCAGGGCGGCAATCTGAAAGTACGCTTCGGGGTTGACGTAGCGAAACGACAAGTCTTCGAGCTCGGCCTTAATCCGCCCCATCCCCAAGCGGTTGGCAATGGGCGCATAGATCTCCAGAGTCTCTTTGGCGATCTGCCGTTGTTTGTCCTCGTCCAGAAATTTAAGAGTCTTGAGGTTGTGAATGCGGTCGGCCAGTTTGATGAAAATGACCCGCAAGTCATCGATCATTGCCAGAATAATCTTGCGGATGGTTTCAGCTTGGCGAACCTCCGGCGATGTCTCTTGGACGCGACTGATTTTGGTCACGCCCTCAACCAGGTCAGCCACCTCTTGGCCAAAATTTTCTCGAAGCTCGGCAGGAGTGATGTCCGTGTCCTCGAGGACATCATGGAGCACGGCGGCCACCAAGGTCGTCTTGTCCAGTTTCATGTCGGCCAGCATGTCGGCCACTTCTAAGGGGTGGCTCAAGTACGGTTCGCCGGAGCGGCGGGTCTGGCCCTTGTGGGCCCTGGCTGCGAAAACGTAGGCTTTTTTTAGGAAATTGATGTCTTTTTCGGAATAAGAAGGAGCGACCTTTTCGAGGATGTCGTCAAAACGAATCATCTTCCCTGACTCCGAGAAGCCTACGGGACGGGTTTAGCCGCTTTCTTTTCTCGCGCGAGAATCCAAACAGCCGCGTCGAGGATGTCCACGGCGACATGGGCTGGCTTGACTCCGATTTCTGCGAGCTTTTTGAGGCTCTCCTCGCCGTAGCCGGTGAGGACAAGAACCGGAGAGGCTTTGATGTTCAGGCCGAGGACGATATCTTCCACCTTGTCTCCGACCATGTAGGATCGAGCGAGGTCAAGACCGAAATCGGCGGCCGCCTTGAGGGCCAGGCCGGGGTTCGGTTTCCGGCAGTCGCAGTTAAGCCGGTAGCGCGGAATGGCAGAGAGTTCATAATGCGGACAATAATAGAAAGCATCGAGCCTGGCTTTTTCCTGCTGGAAGGAAGCCTTCATTTTCTCATGGATGGTCCTGAGGTTTTCTTCAGTGAGCAGGCCCCGGCCAATCCCCGACTGGTTTGTCAGAACGATCACGGGCAGGCCGGCGCTGTTGAGCCTCCTGACCGCTTCGTAGCTCCGGGGATAGACCTCGACCTGGCCGTAATCTGAGGGATAGCCGGCGTCAACGTTGATCGTCCCGTCGCGGTCGAGGAAAACAGCGTTCTTTTTCATGACCACAGTTCTTGGCTCACTCGGAAAACCTCTTCCGGGCGGATTGACATCAGGCAGCGGTGGTCATACGGACATTTCCTGTAGGAACAAGGCCAGCAAGGGACGTCTTTCTTGAGGCAAACAGAGGGTTTCTTGAAAGGCCCTGTCACGGCAGGATCTGTAGGGCCAAAGATTGCCACGACAGGCACGCCGAGAGCATTGGCCATGTGCATCGGGCCGGTGTCGTTGCTGACAAAAAGAGACGCGTGGCTTATAAGCCCCGCGAGGTCGTCCAGCGTCGTTTCCCCCGCCAGCAGCGCCGGCTTTTTCTCCATTGCCGAAGCGACGGTTGCGGCGACCTCCGAGTCCTCGGCCGACCCGATGACGAGGATCTCAACCTCTCTTCTTTCCTGAAGAAGAGAAGCCAGCCGCGCAAAATGCGACGGCGGCCAGCGCTTCGAAGGGCCGTAGCTCGCTCCAGGGCAGATGATAACCAAAGGCTTGCTCAAATCGAGGCCCATGGAGATGAGCCGGGCCCGGGCCGCCTCGCTCTTGCTGGGGGAGACACAGAGCTTGAGCTCCGGGGAAACAGTCTTAAGGCCTAGGCCCCGGAGAAGGTCAAGGTAAAGGAACAGTTGATGACGCGGAGCATCGCTTTCTTTTAAGGCCACACTCCTTGTCAAAAGAACGCTCCGGCCGTCGGTTCCGTATCCCCACCGCTTGGGTATCCTGGCGAGATAGAAGAGGAAAGCCGAGCCAAACGAGTTGGTGAGCAGAAGGCCAAGGTCAAACGAACGAGCTTTCAGGTCCTGGGCCATTGCCCACAGGGCTTTAACATCATTGGTGTCCGGAAGAGAGATAACCTCTTCGGCCAAGCCGCTCGAAGCGAACAGGTCTTTGACCCAGTTCTTCGCCGCGATCGAGATGTTTGCCTGGGGGAAATTGTCTCGGATGCTTTCGATCGCCGGCAACGCAAGGACGGCGTCCCCGATCCAGTTCGGAACGCGGATGATAATCTTCATCTTTTACATTTTAGTCTTGGGAGGGCGGGCTTGTCAAAAAGGTTCGAGGCTTGGGCTCGAAAAAGATTAGTCTTTCGCTGCGGATGGTTTTTTTGCTTCAGCTTCGCTTTTGGCGGCGGGGGACTCGCTGCTCTTTGTCTCATCCTTGCTTTTTTCTTCTTTTGAAGAACTTGGTTTGCGGGCGTAATCAGTGATGTACCAACCGTTTCCTTTGAATTGGATTGCTGGCGGCGAAATTATTTTCTTAAGAATTCCGCCGCAGACCTGGCATTCTTGGAGAGGGGGGTCACTCACCTTCTGCACAGCCTCGAGATGGCTGCCGCATCGAGAGCAGATGTATTCATAAATAGGCATCGAGAAATCGCTCCTTAATGGGATGAGGATAAATTATTATACCAGAGGGAAGAGTTTTTTCAAAACCAGCGGCGGTGAACAGGGGTTACTCGAAGACGATGGCTTCGAAGACAAAGATTTCAGCGCCCTTTTTCCAAGCATCCGACGAGAGCCCGGCCTTGAGGCAGGCTTGTCTAAGAAAAGTCTCCGCCCCCCATCTGTTCTCCACGGCAACCTGAGGCAAGAGGAGGCCCTTTTTGTTCCCCATGGAGATGACCAGCCCGTGTTTGCCAACCTCGACAGAGCGGGGGTCTTCAATTTTTTGAAGCGGCGCCAGGACTGAGATCTCGACCTCCAGGTCTTTGAGTTCCTCTTCCGTGACCGGGTTGAACCTCGTGTCTTGAGTCGCCGCATAGATGGCGGCACGGATGACCGTTTCGCTGAGAGGCAGGACGGGTTCGATGAAGCCGATGCAACCGCGAAGCTCCCCCTTGTTTTTCAGGGTCACGAAGGCGCCCCTATCGATGACCAAATTCGGGTTGTCTGTTGTGTATTCCAGGATTCTGTTTTTTTCCACGAACTCCTTAATCGCTTGGCGGGCGAGGCGGAGGAGCTCTTTTTTTTCTTCCCGGGAAAGGGAGAATTCCGGCGCCTGGTTGTCTTTTAGGATGACAGCTGCGGCCAGGTAGCCGACGATGCGACCGCCGAAGCGGGAAGAGTCTGAATAATGGAGGACCTCGACACTGGGCTTCCCCCTTTTTTTCAACGCCAACAGGGTCGAGACGACCGGGCCTCCACCGCACATGAAATTCTCACCCCGGGAGAGCTTATTGATCAGGGTGGCGGTCTCGAGCTTCTGGATGAGGGAGATTGTCTGCGAATCAGTTGCTTTGGCTTCTTCCTTGGACAGGTCATGCGATAAGTCCGTCGAGGCAATGATCAGCGTCTTTTTCGCCTCGACAACTTCGGCCAAGCCCTCTGCGAGGGAAGAAATTGTTTTTCTTGTGGGATAACCCATGACAATGGGGACAATTTTTGCTCCCGGGAGGACTTTCTGGATGAACGGAACCTGGACTTCGATCGAGTGCTCTTCTTTATGCGCGGCGGCGATGTAAGAGAACCCCGATTTCTTTGCAATCCGCTCCGCCAGATCGCTATCAACCTCAACCACGCCTAAGGGCGTTTCGAACCCCCCCTTTGCGTAAATGGAGCAACCGTCAAACCCGTGGCGGTGAGAAGGCCCGATGACGACGACAGTCTCGTAGGATTTCTCCTGGACAAGGCGGTAGGCGTAAGCGGCTGTCTGTCCCGAGTAGATGTAGCCGGCGTGAGGACAAACGAGCGCTTGCGGTTCACCCGCAAGGGGGGGGAGGGCGCGGACGTTTTTCAGGAAATCGTCTATCTGGGCGGAGAGAACATCCGGGTCCTCGTCATAGAAAGCGCCTGCCCAGACGGCTTTCCTCAGGCCCTGGCCTTCGGCAAACGAAGCGAAGAGAAAAAAGGCGGCGGTGAGCCAAATCACGAATCTGTTCATTGTTTCCCTCGAACAAAAATATACGCGGCCCGCGCAGAAAAATCAATCGCGGAGGCGTTGACTTTTTCATCCCATTAAGCGAAAATGAAAAAGGTCGTTGAGGGTTTGAATATGAAAGATTTTTTTAAGGCTATGTTGGTTACCTTAGCTGTAACTTCGGCTTTTTTCCTGGGCCTTCATCTCGGGAGGTCAAAGGAAAAAGCGAAGATTCCCAATTTCCAAGAAGATATCGAAGAAAGAGCCTAAATCTCGGCCTTTTTTCTCTTCGCAAAGGCGTGTGTTTTTTCCCGCCCAGTTCCGTTCTTAAGGAGTAACTTGTTTCATTGACTCTGCAAGAACCAAGGGACTATAATAATAAAATCGACGTGCGCAGGGACAGAAAATGAGAATCGGAACTTACGGAGTCCTCATCATTCTGGCTCTCTTTATTCTCCTGATGATCTTTAATCCAAAGCTGTCCTGCTTCGGGAAGCGGCTGCGGTCGCCCTTGTACCCTCTTTTAAGAAAACGAAAAAAGAAAGCCGTGCCGGAGACTCAAGACTATGGCTTCCGCCTTGTCGAGGGGACGGGAAGAGAAAGGAGAACAAAAACGGGCGAGCCGCATAAGCCAGGCAAGAAGACGGAAGACTACGGGTTCCGTCTCGATTAGAACGCCGGACGACTTTTCCGCCCAGTCAGGTTGACGAGGAGCTCAATGGTTGTTTATCAAGAGAAAAGGGTCCCTGGGCGAATAATCCTCTCGGCCGTTGTCCTGATAGGAATAGGGGTTGCTGTCTTTTGCGCGACCTCCTGTCATCCGGGCCCCCCTCGTTTCTCCCCCCTCCCTCCGGAGGTGATTTCAATCGAAGGGTACGCCTCTTTGAGGTTGACCCGCGGAGGCGAGACGGCCAAATCCCGGCTTTCTTTTATCTTTGTCCTGCCGGACCGGGGGAGGATCGAAGCCCTTGACCCTCTCGGCCGGACGATTTCAATCCTCCTCATGGATAACGAGGAAGCCTTTTTAGTCCTGCCGTCTAAGAAAGCCTATTGGCGAGCCGGGCGGGATGAGGCGCTGGCAAAACTCTTGGGGTTTGAGCTTAGCCCGAAGGAGATAACGGATATTCTGAGTGGAAATGCGGACGCGATGAGCGGATGGGAGCTCGAGCAGGACGGCCAGGGCAGGACAGTCCGGGGCGAGCGAGACTCTCTTCGGTTTGACGTCAAGCAGTTTTTCGGCAAGAGCGCGCTGCCTCAACTCCTGGCCCTTTCCCGCGGCGGAGAAAAGGGGAGCCTGAGGATCATCCGCCTCAACTTCAACCAGCCTTTGAAAGACGCTGTGTTTGAGCGTGCTTTCCTATGGGATGAGGCGTATAGGCCCACGACTTGGGCGGAAATGGAGAAATGGTTGAAGGATGAAAATTAGGTCTCTGGCCAAGATCAACCTGGGCCTTGAGGTCGTCGGCAGACGACCGGACGGATATCATGAAATCAGGACTCTTTTCCAGACGATTGATTTTTCTGATGTCCTGGAATTCGAGCTTCAGGAAACGAGCGAGATCAGCCTGAGCGGAGACACCAACTCTATTCTCTGGGATGACCGGAACCTCGTTTACCAGGCGGCTCAGCTGTTGAAGCGGACGTATTCAGTCCGCCGGGGAGTCTCAATCAGAGTGGCCAAGGCCATTCCGGCTGGAAGAGGGTTGGGCGGCGGGAGCAGCAACGCCGCCATGACTCTTTATGCTCTGAACAAACTATGGGACCTCGGGTTGAGCCAGCGCGAGCTCATTGATGCTGGCGCCAAGCTGGGGGCTGACGTGCCCTTCTTTCTTGAGGGCGGGCTTTGCTTTGGCCAGGGACGCGGGGATTTGATCAGGGCTCTCCCCGACCTGCCCTGCCTGCACTGCGTCCTTGTCCTGCCCGATCACCACGTTTCTACAACTGAGGTTTATGCCCGCCTGCGCTTGACTTCACCAGATAAAGACAGTAAAATTAGCCAGTTTTTAACAGAAGGAGAGATCGGGCTATTAGAGAAGTTAGAGAATAGATTAGAAGAGACGGTCTTCAGCCTGTATCCTCGATTAAAAGAATATAAAGATTTTTTCTTCGAGAGCGAAGCCGTTCTTTCACTGATGAGCGGATCGGGCTCGGCCGTTTTCGGGCTGTTTAGAGACAGGGAGAAGGCGGAAAAAGCTCTGGCTGGACTGAGAAGCCGGACCGAGGCGCTTCTGGTAGAAACTTTATCCCGGGAGCGTTATTGGAAAAGAGCGACGGCTGGGGTGTAGCCAAGCGGTAAGGCAACGGACTTTGGATCCGTTATCCGGAGGTTCGAATCCTCCCACCCCAGTTTTTGGCTGAACGAAATGAACGAGAGAGAGAAAGGCCGATGAAAGTTTTCGCTGGGTCATCCAACTTGGCTTTGGCCAAGGAGATCGCCGCTTATTTAAAGATTGATTTGGGCAATTGCGTTTTGAGCCGGTTCAGTGACGGCGAGATTCATATCTATATCGATGAGAATGTCAGGGGCGAGGATGTCTTTATCATCCAGTCCGGATCCTTTGACGCGAATTTTCACATGATGGAGCTTTTCTTGATGCTGGATGCCTTTAAGCGTGCCTCTGCCGAGCGGATTACAGCCGTCATCCCTTACTATTGTTATGCCCGGCAGGACTGGAAAGACCGGCCGCGGGTTCCGATCTCAGCCAGGCTCGTGGCAGACCTCATAGAGAAGTCCGGGGCCGATCGCGTCTTGACCATGGACCTCCATTCGCCCCAGATTCAGGGCTTTTTCTCGATCCCGGTGGATAACTTGATGGCAGCCCCTGTCCTGGCGAGATATATCGCCGGGCTGAAGCTGGATAAGCTGACCATTGTCTCTCCGGATGCCGGGGGCGTGGGCCGAGCGCGGGTCTTTGCCCGAAGGATGGCCGCCAGCCTGGCCATCATCGACAAACGAAGGCCGTCCCCTAACGCGGCTCAAGTCCTCCACGTCATCGGTGAAGTCAAGGGCCGGGACGTCGTCATCTTCGATGACATGGTAGATACGGGCGGGACCTTGGTTTTGAGCGCCGAAGCCTTGAAGAAAGAAGGGGCTGGCCGAGTTTTTGCCGCGTGCACTCATCCCGTGCTTTCGGGCACAGCCATCGCGAAGATCGAAAGCTCGCCGCTTGAAAAACTGATCGTCACCAACACCATCCCTCTTCATAAGAAGGATCTGGCCAGCGAGAAGATCGTCCTTCTTTCGGTCGCAGAGCTGTTCGGCGAGGCTATTCGTCGGATTAACGAAGGGAGCTCGGTGAGTTTGCTGTTTGTCTGAGGAGGATGACATGGGCTTAACCATCAAAGCAGAGAAAAGAGAAGCGTTCGGCAAGAACGCCTCCCGGAGGCTGAGAAAACAGGGCCTCGTTCCCGCAATCCTCTATGGAGAGGGGAGGGTTGGCGTTCCCCTTATCCTGGGCAAAAAAGATGTCTTCATGATCCTTAAGTCGGAGTCCGGCGAAAACACAATTTTCAAGGTCGCCTTCGATTCCAAGACTCAGGATGCGATGATCAAGGAGCTGCAGACGGATTCCAGCACGGATGAGATCCTCCACGTCGACCTCATCCAGATTTCCATGGATAAAGCCATCCGCGTGGAGGTCCCCTTCCTTCTTCAAGGGGAGCCCATTGGCGTCAAAACAGAAGGAGGGTTCGTGGATTTTATGACACGAGAGGTGGAGATCGAGTGCCTCCCCCGGGATATCCCTGAACAAATCAAGGTTGACATCAGCCAGCTCCACCTCCACCAGTTCCTAAAAATCGCGGATATCAGGCCGCCCGAGGGCGTAAAATTCATCAGCGACCCGGCGGCGGTCATCGTCCTCATCAGCGTGCCCCATGCTGAAGAAGTCGCGGCTAAGCCTGCCGAAGAGGCTGAGGTCGTGGCTGAGCCGAAAGAACCAGAAGTCATCAAAAAAGAAAGAGCCGAAGAACAAAAGGAAGAGGAGTGATCGTTGTGGGCTGTTATCGGGCTGGGAAATCCAGGGAGGCGGTATGCCCGGACCCGGCACAACGTCGGGTTCATCTTTGTCAGGAGGATGGCTGAGCGCAGGGGAGTCAAGGTCAAAAAAAGGAAATACATGGCCAGGATCGCAGAGATAAAAATGAACGAGGATAAGCTCATCTTGGCTCAGCCCCAGACATACATGAACCAGAGCGGGTTAGCTGTCAGGGAAATTGCGCAGGGATATCAGCTTGCCCCCCGGGATATCATCATCGTCTACGACGACCTCGATATCCCGTTGGGCCAGATCCGGGTGCGCCGGGAAGGCAGCGGCGGGGGCCATCACGGCCTGAGGTCGGTCATCGAGGAGCTTGGGACCGAGTCTTTACCTCGCATTCGCGTAGGGATAGGCCCTCTGGCCGGGCGGGAAGAGGCCACTCGCTTTGTCCTCGCGCCCTTTGGCGAAGAGGAAATCCCCCTTTTGGAAAGGGGCTTGGATAAGGCCGGGAGAGCGCTGGCTATGATCCTTGAAGGCCGGATTGACGAGGCCATGAACAGGTTTAACAAGAAGGACAGGCAGACGGAAGACAACCTGGAATAGAAAAATAACCGTTAAGCGCGGACGCTCCTTGTTCCTTCTTTAGAAGAAGGAGCTTTAAGATCCATAAGGAGGTATCGATGAGGATCTACGAAACGGGGTTCATCCTCGCCCCCAACTTAGCCGAGGAAGAAACAGAGCAATTGATCCTCCAGATGGCGGACATTATTGCTCAAAGAGACGGACAGCTCATCAGGCAGGACAGGTGGGGGAAGAGGAGGCTGGCGTATCCCATTAAAAAGTTCAGCGATGGCTTCTATGTCTTTTTCCAGTACGAAGGGAAGGCCGATATTCCAAGCGAGCTGGAGAGGCGGTTTAAACAGACGGACTCGGTGTTGCGCTACTTGACGTTAAAAAAAGAAGCCAAGGAAGAGGTGCGCCGGAAAAAGAAGAAAGAGCCGAGGCACAGAGAGAAGGATGCCCCTGGCGCCGGAGAGGAGCTCTCCTCCCGGGAATCGGATGAAGAGGTGAAGTAAGATGAGCAGAGAAGAGCGGACAGAAAAAGCAGGCTTCAGGAAGTTTTTCCCGCCAAAACGAAAGTTTTGCCGATTCTGCCAACGGGACGTTAAGGAAATCGATTATAAGAACGTGGACATCCTGAGAAGGTATATTCCCGAAAGAGGGAAGATTTCGCCGCGCCGCATCACCGGAACGTGCGCGTATCACCAGCGCAAGCTCGCCACGGCCATCAAGCGCGCGAGGCTGATGGCCTTGCTCCCGCATGTCGAAGATTAAGGCCATTGCCGGGCGATTCGGGGAGGAGCCATGAGAGTTATCCTGAAACAAGATGTTGAAAATTTGGGCCGAAAGGGAGATATTGTAAATGTCTCGCCTGGCTACGGCAGGAATTACCTCATCCCGAGGAGGCTCGCTATGGAAGTGACCTCTTCAAACGTGAAATCGGTTGAGATTGAACAACAGGCATTGAAAAAGAAAATCGAGAAAGAACGTCTACCCTATGAGGAGCTCGTCCGCAAGCTCAACGAGCTAAGGCTGACGTTTTACCGCAAGGCGGGAGAGAAAGACATGATCTTCGGCTCGGTCAGCGCCGGCGACGTCAAAGAGGCCCTTGATCAGATGGGGTTTGATATCGAAAAAAAGAAGATCATTCTCGAAGACCCGATCAAGAGGCTGGGAAACTACACCATCCCGGTCAAGGTTTTCCAGGATGACAAGGCGGAATTGAAAATCGAGGTCCGGAAAGAAGAAGGGCAGGAAGAAGCCAGCGAGAGCAGACAGAAAGAAGAGGAACGAAAAGAAATAAAATAACAAAAGGTTGATCATGGAACTCGACCTCATGTTTTTGAAGAAAACGCCGCCGCACAGCCAGGAAGCGGAGAAAACGGTTCTCGGCGGAATTCTGGTCAACAACGAGAACCTGAACACTGTGCTGTCGGTCATTTCGCCCGAGGATTTTTACAAAGAGGCCAACCGCAAGATCTTGGAGAAAATCATCGTCCTGGTGGACAAGGGGCTTCCGGTTGACCTCCTCTCTTTGAGCGAAGAGCTCGGCCGCGCCGGCGTGCTGGATGAAGTCGGGGGGGCCTCTTACCTTTCTTCTTTGATGGACGGAGTTCCCCGAAGCTTGAACGTCGAATACCACGCCCGAATCATCAAGGAGAAATCTCTCCTGCGCCGGCTCATCCTTTCCTCGGCCAAGATTATCTCCTCGAGTTATGAGCAGAAGGAAGACGCGGATGTCCTGCTCAACGAGGCCCAGGCAGCCATTATCGAAGTGGCCGAGCAGCGGGTCAAACCGGGGTTTGTCGCGGTCAACCAGCTGACTGAACCGACGCTCCGCATGATCGCCAACCTGGCCAAAAGGCGGGAGGCTGTCACCGGCGTGCCTTCGGGCTTCCGCGACCTGGACAACCTCACCTCTGGCTTTCACAAGTCCGAGTTCATCGTCGTCGCCGCCAGACCCTCGATGGGCAAGACGGCCTTGTGCCTGAACATCTCCCAGTATGTCGGGATGAAGACCGATCTCGCCGTCGGGTTTTTTTCCATGGAAATGGCTAAAGAGCAAATCATCATCCGAATGCTCTGCGCCGACAGCCAGCTTGATATCAAGCGAGTCAGGACAGGGTTTATCAGCGAGCGGGAATTCGAGAAACTCAAGCTGAGCGCGGAAGCGCTGTCCCAAGCCCGCATTTTTCTCGATGAGACGCCGGGCCTCACCGTGATGGAGATGAAAGCCAAAGCGAGACGCCTGAAAATGGAAAACAACTTGGATGTGCTGTTCATTGATTACATCCAGCTCATGCGTCCGGGCGGGAGGTTCGAGAACAGAAACCAGGAAATGGCCTTCATTTCGCGCTCCCTCAAAGAACTGGCTAAGGAGATCCAGATTCCCGTTGTCGGGATCTCGCAGCTCAGCCGCGCTCCAGAAAGGGGCCGGCGAGAACCGCGGCCTCAGCTTTCTGACCTGCGCGAGTCGGGGGCTATCGAGCAGGATGCGGACGTCGTGATCTTCATCTACCGGCCCGAGATGTATCATCCCGGCGACGAAACGGTCAGAGGGATCGCTGAAGTCAACGTGGCCAAACAGAGGAATGGCCCGACGGATACCATCAAGCTTGCCTTCTTTAACAAGTACGCCAGGTTCGCCAACGCGGATGTTGATTTTCAACCCTTCGAGACCTAGCATGGCTGGCTTGGTCAAGGGGTCCTTCCTTCTGTCTTTCTTAGAGCAGTTAGGCGAGGTTGGGCTTCTCTTTTTTAAAACCCTGCAGAATCTTTTCAAAAAGCCGCGGGAGCACCGGATTTTCCTCCGCGAGCTCGAGGAGATCGGCGTCAGGTCGCTCCCCGTCATCTCGCTCACGGCGGCCTTCGGGGGGCTGGTTTTCGGGCTTCAAACGTATGTGGGCTTCCACCGCTACATCGGCCCGGGCTCAGAGGCCTACGGCGGGCCGATCATCTCTCTCGGGCTGTCCAAAGAATTGATCCCCATCTTGGTCGGGCTGATGGTTTCGGGCCGCGTGGGCTCGTCGATGGCGGCGGAGATCGGGACGATGAAGATCACCGAGCAGATCGACGCGCTTTTCAGCCTTGGCGCCAATCCCATCCGTTATCTTGTCGTGCCCCGGGTCCTGGCTGCTTTTTTCATGCTCCCTTGCCTTACTCTTTACGGTGATATCATCGGGATTTTCTGCGGCTACTTTTATAACGTTGTCCTCATGGGAGTGAACAGGATCATTTATCTCCAGAATACTCTCCGTTACCTCGAGCTGTGGGATGTCGCCAGCGGGCTGATAAAAGCGTCGGTTTTCGGGCTGGTCATCGCGACGATCGGCTGCTGGCAGGGGCTAAAAGCAGAAGGAGGCGCGGAAGGAGTCGGCCGGGCCACGACGCGCACCGTCGTCCTTGCCAGTATTTCCATCCTGATCCTGAATTTCTTCCTGAGCAAAGCCCTGCCGGCCACTTTATAGAAAAATGATCCGGGTTATCGATCTTCATAAAGCCTTCGGGCCGAACAAGGTCCTCCGGGGAGTGAACTTGACTGTCTCCAAGGGAGAAACGATGGTCGTCATCGGCCAGAGCGGCTCTGGCAAGAGCGTCCTTCTCAAGCTGATGATCGGCCTGCTTAAGCCAGACGCCGGAAGAATCGCTATCGACGACGAGGACATTACTCGGCTCAATGATGAAGCCTTGCAAAGGATAACGAAGAAGTTTGGGCTCCTTTTCCAGGGATCGGCCCTGTTTGATTCGATGACAGTAGCGGAGAATGTGCGTTTTGGGCTGGAACGGCACACTTGCTACTCACCCGCCGAGATGGACGAGCTTGTGGCCGAGAGCTTGGCCCGGGTTGGCCTCTCCGGCGTTGAAAACCTCATGCCTCATCAGTTGAGCGGGGGGATGAAGAAGAGAGTCGGCCTGGCCAGAGCCATTGCTTACAGGCCCGAGATCATGCTTTACGACGAGCCCTCGACAGGGATTGATCCTATCCGGGCCGACGCCATCAACGACCTCATCAACAAGCTAAAGGCCGAAATGGGCGTCACCTCCGTCGTGATCACGCACGACATGGCCAGCTCCTACAAGGTTGCGGACAGGATAGCCATGCTCTTCGACGGCCGGATCATCGAAGAAGGGACTCCGGATGAAATCAAACGCAGCCAGAATCCCGTTGTCCAGCAATTCATCCACGGGAAGGCGGAGGGCCCAATCAAGACGTATTAAGAGAGGCGAGGCCGATGCGACGAGAAGCGAAAATCGGGTTTTTCCTCGGAGGGGCCGTTCTCATCCTGGCCATCTTTATTTTCATTGTCGGCGACCTGTCGGTTTTGTTCAGGAAACCCGGCTACGAGCTTTTCACGGCGTTTGACTCCGCTTCCGGGCTGGAGACCAGAGCGGCCGTCAGGATGGCTGGCGTAAAAATCGGCTATGTCAAGGATATCCGGCTTGTCGGAAGGCGCGCCCAGGTTGAGATGAGTATCTCCCCCGAGTATAAAGTTCCTAAAGGGTCCAGGGCAACGCTGGCCTCACTCGGGTTGATCGGAGAACGATACATCGAGATTATGCCCGGTGAAGAGACTTCAGCCTTCCAGGCCGGAGAGATGATCGATTCGGCTCCGTCAGCGAGCCTCGACCAGGTCGGCACCTTGCTCCTCGGCGTGGCTGACGATATCAAAGAGGTGGGCCGGTCGATCCGGGAAATGACAGGAGAGGAATCGCGGGCCAGCCTGCAGAATGTCCTCCGGAATCTGGATGCTTTTTCCCGCGATTTGGACGGGTTCATGAGTCAGAACAGGGACAATTTGGAGACCGGCATTCGCCATGCTTCCCAGGCCGCTAAGGAATTCGAGCAGAGAATCAAGGAGGTCTCGCAAAGCGTCGAGGAGACTGTTTCGCTCCTCAAGAACATCGCCCAGGAAAACCGGGAGACAGTTAAGCTCAACCTGGAGAAGATCAAGGAGTTGCTGGCCCGGCTGGAGGAATCCCTCCGCCAGGTTTCCGAGTCCTTGGATAAAATAAACAGAGGCGAGGGGACTCTGGGAAAACTGATTAATGACCCGCGCCTTTATGATGAAGCTGGGGCAACCCTCGATTCAGTCAGAAAAACCGTCGAGCCGCTGACCCGGATGAGGGCCGCGGGGAACTCAAGGTTTGATTACCTGAGCGAAACCCGGAAGGTAAAAAGCACCCTCAGCCTGAATCTTTACTTGACTCCTCGGTATTTTGTCTCTGGCCAGGTTGTCGAAGACCCGCTTCAGAACACGTTCACGTACTCGGCCCAGGGAGGATTGCGCTGGGGCTCTGTGGCTTCGCGGGTTGGGATTTTTGAATCCGCCTTTGGAGCAGGAGTCGATGTCCTGGCTCTGGGGGACCGGCTCATCTTCAGCCTGGAGGGGTTTGATTTCGCCCGCCACGGCGGGCCCCGGCTCCGTTTCGCCACCCAGTATTTTCTGCTCAGGTATTTTTATCTCGTTGCCGGCTGGGATGATTTTGGCTGGCGGGCGAGAAGAGAAATCTATTTCGGGCTGGGGCTTGGAACGCGATGAAAGACAAAGCGAAGACGGTCTTCATTTGCCAGACCTGCGGCTTCCGCTCTCCCAAATGGCTGGGCCGCTGCCCAAGCTGCGGCGAATGGAATAGCCTTGTTGAAGAAGTGGAAGAAGTCGCACCGGCTGAGTTTTCCTTTCCGCCGTCCGAGGCTCTTCTTTACCGCGATATCCAGGAAATAAAAAAGCCGCGGCTTAAGATTCCCGTTGAGGAGTTCAACAAAGTCTTGGGAGGCGGCGTTGTTCTCGGCTCTCTGGTGTTGATCGGCGGGGAGCCCGGGATCGGCAAGTCAACGCTTCTCCTCCAGGTCTGCCGCGACTTTGCCGACCAGGGGGAGAGAGTGCTCTACATTTCTGGCGAGGAATCTCTCGAGCAGATAAAGCTCCGGGGCGACCGGCTTGGTGTGAAGGACGGCGAGCTCTATCTCCTGGCCGAAACGAACATGGAGCGCATCCTCGTTCAAGCGGAGAAGCTCCAGCCGAGGGTTCTTGTCCTGGACTCTGTCCAGACCGTTTTTTCGGCCAAGCTGAGCTCGAGTCCCGGGACGATCAGCCAGGTGAGAGAAGTGGCCAGCGAGATTTTCCGCTACTCCAAGAAAAATCAGGTTTCCTCTTTTCTCATCGGCCACATCACCAAGGAGGGGTCATTGGCCGGCCCCAAGTCGCTCGAGCACATGGTCGACGTCGTCCTCCTGTTCGAGGGCGAGAGAGACCACAGCCACCGGGTGCTGAGGGCGCTCAAGAACAGGTTTGGCCCGGTCTCGGAGCTGGCCATCTTCGAGATGGCGAGCGGCGGACTTCAGGCTATCCCTAACCCTTCGGCTTTCTTCCTCAAGGAAAGGCCGGCCGACGAATCCGGGAGTGTTGTAGTTTCCACAATCAAGGGCACCCGTCCGCTTCTGGCGGAAATCCAGGCCCTGGTCTCGCCTACGCTATTTGTAGGAAACCCGCGGCGGATGACGATCGGGCTTGACCACTTCCGCACGGCCATGCTATTAGCCATAATCGAGAGAAAGCTGGGGTACAGCTTCGGCGGCGAGGATATCTATCTGAACGTAGCCGGCGGGCTGACCATTGAAGAGCCGGCCGCAGACTTGGGAGTGGTCCTAGCCGTCGTTTCCTGCCTCAAGAACAAACCCCTGCCCCGCGATATGGTCGTCTTTGGGGAAGTCGGCCTGAGCGGCGAGATCCGGTCAGTGGGTAGCCCTCTATCACGAATAAAAGAAGCTCTTTCACTCGGCTTCAAGACAGTCCTTCTTCCTAAAGGGGGCCTGACCCTCTTAGAAAAAGAAAATTTGCCCGGGGTCCGGCTGCTGGGCGTTCAGAATGTCAAGGAATCGGTCCAATTTATTTTTTAGATTATATTTTGCATGAGGACTCATACCATGGGAATTATCATTTTTAGGCTCCTGATCATCGCCGCGATCACGGCGGCCGGGTATTTTTTGCCTTTCTTCAACCTGCCCCGGCCGGCAAGCGCCGGGATCGCTTTTGCTTTAGCTGCGATCATCATGTACCTGGAAACACGCATCCGCCGGACTCAGTTCAAGGTCATTTGGGGGTCGACCATCGGGACGTTTGCAGGCGTCTTCCTGGGCTGGGTGTTGGGGATCATCTACAAGAACATCACGGCGGACTCGAGGACGTCGCTCTTCATCCAGGTTTTTTTCTTGATCATCATGCCCTACATCGGGTTCCTGGTCGGGACGCAGAAGTCGGAGTGGCTTGACCCGGCGTACCTCTTCAGGCTTTTTAAAGAAAAGAGCGCCGGCCGGAGTTATAAAATTTTGGATACGAGCGTCATCATCGACGGCCGCATCACCGACCTCTGCGACACCGGCTTTATCGAGGGCACTCTCGTCATTCCCCAATTCATCCTCAAGGAGCTCCAGTTGGTGGCTGATTCCCCGGACGGGCTGAAGCGCCAGAGGGGACGGCGGGGGCTCGACGTTCTGAATCATCTCCAGAAATCGTCCCAGATTTCGGCTATCATCTCAGAGATGGATTTCCCCGACATCCGCGAAGTTGACTCCAAGCTCATCGAGCTGGCCAAACAGCTGGACGGGAAGCTTGTCACCAACGATGTCAACCTCAACAAAGTGGCCAGGCTGCACGGCATAGCTGTCCTCAACATCAACGAGCTTGCCAACGCCCTAAGGCCTGTTGTGCTTCCCGGCGAGACCATGCGCGTGTTTATCCTCAAGGAGGGAAAGGAGAAAGACCAGGGTGTCGGTTACTTGGACGACGGGACCATGGTCGTGGTCGACAATTCCCGGCGGATGATCGGCCAGAACATCGATGTCACGGTAACGTCTGTTCTCCAGACGACCGTGGGGAAAATGATTTTCGGACGCTACAACGAAGACTCCCGATGAGAAGAGTTTCAGCCATCATCGTGGCCGCCGGAAAGGGGAAACGCTTCGGGTCGGCCAAACAGTTTGCTCTTCTTCGCGGCAAACCCCTGCTCGACTGGAGCCTGGAAAAGTTCGAGAGTCATCCGGATGTGGACGAGATCGTCCTTGTCCTTCCCGATGACAGAGAAAAAGCCGCTTACCTGGGCCGCAGCCGGAAGGTCATTGCTGTTGTCGCCGGCGGGCCGAGAAGGCAGGATTCCGTCTTCTGCGGAGTGGAAGCTCTGGATCCGGAGCGGGCGCATATTGTCCTCGTTCATGACGGAGTTCGACCCTTCGTGAGCTGCGCTCTTATCACCCGGGTTATCGAAGAAACGCAAAGAAAAGGAGCGGCCATTCCGGCAGTCCCCGTGGAGGAAACAGTCAAGGAAGTTGACGGAACTCGGGTTGTTCGGACTCTGGACAGGGAACGGCTTTATCGAGTTCAGACGCCGCAGGGTTTTTTATACCCGGTCCTGAGAACGGCTCTTGAGAGGGCCCGAGAGGAAGGCTATTCGGGGACGGATGAAGCCGCTCTTCTGGAGAGGACCGGAGAGATGGTGGCGGTGGTTGCGGGTGACCCCCGGAATATCAAGGTCACAACGCCGCTCGACCTGAAGATGGCGGAGGCCTGTCTTGAATCCTAATGTTGGTTTTGGGTATGACATTCACCGATTCAAAAAGGGGAGGAAGCTCTATTTAGGAGGAGTCGAAATCCCTCATCCGGCGGGGCTCGTCGGGCATTCGGACGGCGACTGCCTGATCCATGCCCTCATCGACGCCCTTCTGGGTGCAAGCGGGGATGTGGACATTGGCCGGCTTTTTCCGGACACAGGCCCGGACTATAAAGATATCCGGAGCACAGAGCTTTTGAAGCGTGTGGCGGGACGGCTGCGAAGGAAGAAGCTGGAAGTTCTCAACGTCGACGCCGTCATCGTCGCTCAAGCGCCTCGCCTGGCGCCGTTTGTCGATAAAATGAAGGCTGTCCTTTGTCCTCTTCTCAGGCTTCCGAGTGAGCGACTCGGGATAAAGGCCAAGACCAACGAAGGCATCGGGCTTGTTGGTAGAGAAAAAGCTGTGGCCTGTTGGGTTGTGGTTTTGGTCGGGAGAAAAAGGGGGGAAAGAAGATAAAACCTCTCTCTCATTCTTTCCCAGCATTCCCTGAGCGTTCGATAGACCGCCATTAATCTTTTCCTTTGAGATTCAGCTCACGGGAACGCGATAATGAGCGGCCTCGGCCTTGGCCAGGACATTGGAAATAATCTCATAGCCCGCCTTCTTTCCGATCTTCATGATGTCTAGCGCTGAAGAAGAGGCAATCAGGTTGAAACCGGCCAAGGAAAGGAACGAAGCCAACAGGAAAATTGCGATTTTTGTTTTGAAGCTCATGCTAACCTCCTGCTCGAGTTTTTCAATTTTGTTCATTTTCGTTCTCACAGGTATATACGCCCGAAGCCCCAAAAAGGTTCCGAAAGAAATATAAATTTACTATTTTTATCGGAATATGGGATTTTTGCGTGAGTTGATAAGTATTGACTTGTTCTTTCTTGCCCTTTACCTTCCGAATCTCTTCGCCAGCGAGCCGGTCGAGAAGCTCGATTTTGTCCTCAGCCTGACCTGCGTCGATTTTTACCGGAAGTCGGACCGGCAGAAAGTTTACGATTACACCATCCTGCGGAGCTGGTAAATTGAGGACAGTTTACCCGTTTACCAGATTCAAGTGATGCCATAAGACTTCATTTTGTACCGCAGCATCCTCTCGCTGATTCCCAAGGCCCTGGCCGCCTTGCTTTTCACGCCGTTGGCCTCAAGAAGGGCTGTCTTGATTTCCCGCGTCTCCAGTCGCCGGACCTTTTCCGTCAGGGACGAGCCCTCCGTTGCCAGGTCTTCTTCTCTTTTTTCTTTAAGGAAAACGGGCAGATCGGCCAGAGAAAGGGTGTCTCCCTCGCTGAAAATGACCGCCCTCTCGATTGTGTTTTCGAGCTCGCGTATGTTTCCGTGGAACGGATAGCTCATGAGCGCGGCCATGGCTTCCTTAGAGATGCCTTCGATTTTTTTCCCTTCCCGGCTGGCGTACTTCTGGATGAAAAAATCAACAAGCGGCGGGATGTCCTCTTTTCTTTGCCGCAGCGAGGGCACGTCGATCCGGATGACATTCAACCGGTAATACAGGTCAGGCCGGAATTTTTCCTCCTTCATCAGTTTCTCCAGGTCGCGGTTAGTAGCGGCGATGATCCGGACATCGGACCGGAGCGGCCTTGTTGAGCCGAGACGGACGAACTCCCTGTCTTGGAGGAAGCGGAGAAGTTTGACCTGGAGCGGCAAAGGCAGGTCTCCGACCTCATCGAGAAAAAGAGTCCCGCCCGAGGCGGCCTCGAACTTGCCGGTTTTTCTCTCGAAGGCTCCAGTGAAGGCGCCCTTCTCCGCCCCGAAAAGCTCGCTTTCGACGAGCGTTTCTGGAAGCGAGGGCAAGTTCACGGCCAGGAACGGCCCTTCCTTTCTCCGCGAGGAATAATGGATGGTCCGGGCCAAGAGATCCTTGCCCGTTCCGGTCTCGCCGGTGATGAGGACGGTCGCGTCGCTCCGGGACGCTTTGGAAATAAGTCGGGCCACCTCCTCCATTTTGGACGAGGCAAAGACAAAATTTCTTGAGCTGAATTTTTCCTCGAGCGAGGAGCGCAGGGCCGAGACTTCCTGGCGCAGCTTCTGCCTCTCTAAGGCCCGCTCGATGACAATCAGGAATTTATCGAAATCAATCGGCTTGACGATGTAGTCGTAGGCGCCGCGGCGCATCGCCTCGACGGCGTTCTCAACGTTGGCAAAAGCCGTGACGATGATCGGGGTCAGAAGAGGACTCTGGGCCAGCAAGTCGCGGATGACATCGATTCCCGTTTCATCGTCAAGCTTGAAGTCAACGACAGCGATATCAAAAGGATACAGGCCGACGAGTTCGCGGGCCCCCTTGCCCGACGAGGTTTCGTAGACCGTGTAGTCCTCCCGCTCGAGGTTCTGTTTGATGAGGCGCCTCTGAAGGGGGTCGTCCTCGACAACGAGAATAAGGGCTTTACTCATACGGACCTCCCGGGAGCTGGATGATGAACACCGTCCCCTGACCAAGCTTGCTTTCCACCTCAATTTTACCCTCATGGGCTTCTACGATCTTTCTCGCCAGGTAGAGGCCGATCCCAAGCCCCGTTTCCTTGGTTGTGAAGAAAGGGTCAAAGAGGCGGCCGATATTTTCAGGCGCTATTCCCCTCCCCGTGTCCTCAACCCTGATGGTAACCTTTTTCCGGCGCCTTTCTGCCGTAACAGAAACACTACCGCTTTCGGTGGCCTCGAAGGCGTTGCGGAGTAGGTTAAAAAAGGCACGAGCGAGGAGGTCCTTGTCCGCCTCGAGAACGACGGGCCTGTCTTCTTTGTAGCGCAATAAAACAACGCTTTTCTCGGGGTCGAGCTGAATGGCCCGACGGGCGGACTCGATGAGGTCACGGAGGTAGACCTTCTCTTTCTTCAGCCGGAGCGGCCTGAGGGCGTCAGAAAACTGGTCGATGACACGGGAAATCCTGTGCACTTCTTCCTTTCCCAGGGCAGCGTCTTCCTTTACCTCTGCCGGACCTTTTTTGTGCAAAAGCTCGCAGAGCAGAGCCAGGCTGTTGAGAGGGTTCTTGATTTCGTGAGCGACGGCCGATGTAAGGGCTGAGATCTCCTTGAACCTTTCTTTTTCTTTTTTTTCCTCTTCCGCTTCCTTCTTTTTCTCCAGGTACTTCCTCTGAAGGCCGAAGATGCCGATGAAGAAGACGATGCCCACGCTCGCCAAAAACGCGAAAGCAAAAAGAAAATTGCGCTTGGAACGCGCGGCCATCTTCTCCAGGCTGCCAAGGGAGTAGCCGAGATAGAGAACATAGGGGGCCTCATTGTCCAAAGGGACCGGCGTGAGAAGGTTGAAAATTTTCCCGGCCGGCGAAGAGATAATCCAGGGTTCTTTTTGGCTGGCATCCCGGGCGGAAAAAGGAAGATAGCCCTCGTATCTCGAGCTCCAGCTGATGATGCGGTTATCCCGGTCGAGGAGGGCCATGTAGTAAATGTTTTCTTCATCAGCATAGCGCTTGATGATCATTTCCGGGGCAATTCCTTCCTCGAGGAAATGGCTGATGTTAACCCTGAGGATTTCGGCCGTGGCCTGGAGCTGCTCCTGTATCAGGCCTTCGACCGTCCGCTGGATGAAAGCCCTGTTGATTGATGAAAAAACAAAAAAGATGATGAAGATTCCAGCAAAGGGGATAAGGAAAAAAAGGAAAAAATCTTTCCTCTTCACATTCCCCGGCCTTGGCGCCTTACCTTCCCCTTCATCTGACCCCCCCGCCAGCTTGGGAAGCCGCGGCTGTCCCGGAGCGTGAATGTTTCGCCCCCGACCTGGAGCTGGCGGGCTATGATGAACAGGGTGTCGTCCTTCGTATACAAAGATCCGGTGATCTTCACCTTCTCCCCTTTATGCAGGTCATGGTTGAAAAACCAGGCCGGGCTGATCTCCACTTTGTAGACGTTGCCCGTCCGGTTCTCTTCGACAAGAAGAATGAGAAAAGGAGCGCTTGTTTCGTACCGGGACTCAAAAATGAGCTGTTTGATCGTGCCTTCGACACGCCGCTCTGTGTCGATGTTGTAGAAATGGTCCGGCTGCTGGCCAAATGAAGCGGCCAGTCCAGTCACGAAGGCAAGACAGGCCAGGAGCGTTCTTGCGACAATCATCTTAATGTCCCCCAGGCGAGATTCCAGCCGATGCCCGCCGAGAGGAAATTCCCCTTCCAATCAAAAAGAGGGTCGTTGGAAGCGTTGTCCACATAGGAATAAGAAAAATAGAAAGAAAATGAGGGGAAATTTTTCTCCAGGCGAGCTTCCCACTGGTTTCTTGTGTCCTGCCTTGTCACGGCCAGCGAAACGCCTTCCATGTTCATGGCCTCGATCCCCGGGAATTCTTTAGAGGATTTAGTATAGCCTATTTTCAGTTGGGTATTCCAGGGGGCTTCGATCGTCAGCTGGGCAGACACGGCCGTGCCGTTCCAGGCAAACACATCGTACGTAGGATTTTCCACAAGGTAGAATTCTTCGATCGAGGCAAAAGGGTTTTTCCCCGAGAGAGTCCACTGCCTGGTTCCCGAGATCCTTAGCCCTATCCTATCTCCTATGCCCTGGGCGATGAGGCCGGTCAGGGAAAATATCTGGAGGCCCTGTCCCTGGTTCTCACCCGTGGAAGCCTGTTTGGCGACAGTCCTTGACCCGGAATAATAGGCGGGACCCATGCCGTGACCGCCGTGTTGGCGAAAAACCCCATCTTCTGGTAGACTGCCGGCCGCCGCAAAGGGGTGGAGAAAATATTTGTACCCCCAGGTGAGTTCGGTCTTCAGCGTTGTCCGCGTCTCGAAAAATTTGTCGATCGAGAAGGTAGCCAGGTGGCCGGTGAAATCGAAAATATAATTGTTGTAGTTTCTGTAATCGAAAGTGTAGCTAAGTTTCATGATCGAGGTCTGGGTGAAATAGGTCTTGGTCGCGGCCGCGGCGCCAACGGAGAAGAAATTGAAGTCAGCGAAGTCAGCGCGGTAAAGCGTCCCAACGGCCTTAAGAGCCAGGTAGAGAGCAGTTTTTTCGTTAAGAGAATGGACGTAATCTAGCCCAACGTCCTGGGCATAATAACTCACGTTGGTATTTTCATAAAGATAGGAGTAGCTCCCTTCAGAGAAGAAAGAAAACGGCTGGAAGCTCTTTTCGAAAGAGAAAGAAAGACTGGAAATTTGATCCTTCTCGGCGAAAGCTGTCTGGAAGAGGTTGTCTGTCGAGCTCTGGAACAAGGAAAGATTCAACGAGTCAGCCCGGGCCAAAGTGCCGAAAATGAGCGCTGCAACCGCAGCCAGTATGGTTTTTCGCATCGTCTTGTTGGCCTTTTTGGGGACGGTCCTCAAGAGGACCATCCCCATAGTTGCTTAGCTCCGCCCCCCGCGCTTGTTTTTGCCTTTGGGGCCGGTGCCGTCACAGATGCCTCCGCCAAGCCCTTTCTGGCTATTGCGGAACGAAGCGTTGGACCAGCCCTGGCCGGCTTGAAAATCCCTGCGGTTTCCCACGCGGCTCTCTGAACCAGCTTGCCCTAGCCTGCTCTTGTAGCCGGAGCCATCTTTCGGCCGTTTCCAATCAGGGTCCTGACAGTTCGGGATGCCGTCGTCATCATGGTCGCGGTAAAGGTCGTTGATCCCGTCTCCGTTCTGGTCCATGAACATCGTCCGCGTCTTGAGTTCGGCTTTGGTCTTGGCCTGAATCCTGTTTGTCTCGGCGGCTTTTGCCTGCTCCTGCGCTAATGCAAAACCTGCGCCCAGGATGAGGGCCAAGGCCGCGAGAGTTAATGTTTTTTTTGCGCTCATGTCGAGCCTCCTTTCATTTTTATTCGAGGCTCTTTCCTATGCAAGTCCCGTGCCAACGCTTATTTTCTTTATTTTCAGCGGGTTAAAATTTTCAGAATTGACGAGAGGCCGACAAAACTGTCGCCCTCTCGACAGTTTTGTCTCTGCCAGAATTCATTTTTTTCTTGAGGCTTCGGCCAGAGCCGTGAAGACCACGCTGAGCAACGCCTCGTAGCCTCTTTCAGGGCGATGGAACACTTCTTCCTTTTCATATCCGGCGGGCTTGATGATCTGATATTTATGATAGGGGATGCCTTCCAGCGTTATTCTTTCTTTGGTGTTGCGAATGACGACCTGGCCAACTCCCTTTGCTCCATTCAAAATTCTCACGACAACATCCCTGTCCGTCGAATGAGATTTTAAGGTATGCATACCTGTGTCCTCCATTTCTATTTTGTCGATTGAACTCCACTTTATTAGACAAAAAAGCGCGGAAAAACATTGCTTTAAATTTTTGTTCATCTGTGGTAGGAGAATATCTGCAGTCCGAGCAGTGAAAGATTTCTCGTGGACAGCAGAAAGAACATCTATCAGGATCTGATCCCGAGGATGAAGCAGGATCAGCCGCTGGCCCTTGCGACGATCATCGAAACCAGAGGGTCAACCCCCCAGGTTGCGGGAGCCTCGGCAGTTTTTTCCGAGGAGGGACTCGTTCTCGGGACGCTGGGCGGCGGGATTATGGAAGCCGACGCTCAAAAGAGGGCATCCTCCGCTCTCCAGAAAAAGAAATCCCTCTTCTATAAATTCATGCTCCAGGGAGATGGCTCATCAGAGGAGGAAGCATCCTGCGGCGGTTCCGTCGCTGTCCTCATCGACGCCTTTCCCTCGCGGAGCCTTCAGGCTTTTGTCGATTTAAAAGAATCTCTTCGGCTGCGCCGCGCTGGCATCCTGGCCACGCGGGTTGATGTCTCTCCAGGCGGGGAGGCGGCCATCCGGCGACTCTGGCTTGATCCAACGGCGAATCAGAAAGACCGGCCCGAATTAGAACCTTTTCCTGGTGCGCCCGGGCTCGAAGAAATCCTCCGTGAAGGAAACCCCAGGGTCGCCAGGAGAACGGCGAAAAAGGGCAAGGAGAACCAACTCAACCTTCTTTTTCTCCAGCCAGTTTATCCCCTCGCTCGGCTGGTCATTGCCGGCGCTGGGCATGTCGGACAGGCATTGACTCATCTCGGCAAGTTCTTGGATTTCGAGGTCACGGTCATCGATGACAGGCCTGAGTTTGCCAGCCGCGAGAGAATCCCGGAGGCAGACGCCCTCATCGTCGGCGATATCGGGAAGGCCGTCCGGGATTTTCCCGTCTCAGCCGACACCTATATCGTCATCGTGACGCGGGGCCACCGTCATGATGCCGAAGCCCTGAATGCGTGCGTCCGGTCCCCGGCCGCCTACATCGGGATGATCGGGAGCGTTCGCAAGGTGGCTTTGATGCGGGAAAAGTTCCTAGGGGAAGGCTGGGCCACGGCGGCTGAGTTTGACCGCGTCCGTGCGCCAGTGGGGCTGCGGATCGGGTCAAAAACCGTGGAAGAGATTGCTTTGAGTATAGCCGCTGAGCTGGTTCTCGTGAGAAGTCGAGCTCGGGGAGAGTCCAGGGGATAAGGCGCCGATGATCTGGGCGGTCGTCCTTGGAGCTGGAGAATCGAAAAGGATAGGGGAACCAAAGCTTCTCCTTCCCTGCGGCGAGAAGACAATGATCGAAACCGTCATCGAAAAGGCGCTTGACTCCCGGGTTGACAAGACTCTGGTTGTCCTGGGTTCCCATTGGCGGAGGATCGGGCGAATCGTCAAGGCCTACGATGTTCATGTTGCCGTCAATCCACGCTTCCGGGAAGGGATGCTCTCTTCCGTCCAGCGGGGAATTTCCGCACTCCCCCGTCCGTCGCGGGCGGCGGTCATTGTCCTGGCTGACCAGCCTGGCCTTTCGGCTCGAGTCATCGACAGCCTGATCAGCGCTTATTGCCGGAAAAAAAAGGGGTTGGTCGTTCCTGTCTACCGAAATAAAAGGGGACATCCCCTGCTCATTGACCTCAAATACCGTCAGGAAATAGGGCAGCTCGACCCACGCATCGGGCTGCGTCAACTGCTCCAGCAACATCCGGAAGACCTCCTCGAGGTCAGAGTCTCAACCCCGGCCGTCCTGAACGACATTGATACAATCCAGGATTACAGAAGGTCCGGGGCCGGAAAAAGCCGACCTCGTCTGTAATTTTTGCGATTGTCGAGCAAGAGTGGCACGGCGCAAAGGCTGACTACCCGAGACATGACAGGGAGCTATTCAGAATCGACGACATCACGAAATGAGAGATGAATTCCACACACAGAGATGCAATAGAAAGGCGGTCGTTTGTTGTCTAATGTAGGAAAAAATGTATAATATAACTCATTAATGGAGGAGAGAAAAACATGAAAAAAGTGTGTTGGTTGGCTTCTGGTCTCTTGGCCCTTGCCTCTCTTGCCCTTTTTGTCCAGGCTCAGGCAACCGACGTGAGCGGAGAATGGGATTTCACCATGAAGACGCCGCGAGGGGAAAGAACGTCGATCATAAAGTTCATCCAGGAGGGCGAGAAAATCACCGTGACCATGCAGGGGTTCAGGGGCGGTGAAGTCACCGGTGAAGGCACGGTCAAAGGGAACGAGATCGAATGGGCGGTCACCCGCAGCACTCCCCAGGGAGAATTCACAGTCACCTATAAGGGGAAAGTAGAGGGCGACACGATGAGCGGCACGGCCGAAATGGGCCAGATGGGGACCATGGAGTGGGCCGCAAAGAAGAAATAGCGGTCTTTAAAAAAAGCCCCCGGAACGGTTTTTTTTTAGCCGGGTTGAAACTTAACCGAAGAGAGGGGGTTTAAAACAAGAGGGAAGATTTTCTGACGGCCTTCGTCTAAAGGTTGGACGGAGGTCCTGCGGACGTGTTCGCGAATGGAAGAGAAAGAGCTCATCCGGCTTGCTCAGCAAGGAAACGGAGAAGCCTTCGGACAATTGGTCGAGAGGTATAAAACTAAAGTGTTCAGCCTGGCTTACGGCTTGACCCGGGACAGGGCAACGGCGGACGACTTGGCCCAGGAGATCCTCATCAAGGCCTATTACGTCCTTCCTAAGTTCAAGTTCCGCTCGGAGTTCGGGACCTGGCTGTTCAGGGTCGCCGTTAATCATATTAAAGACTATTTGAGGAAAACCCAGCGACGGCGGCAAGATGTTCCTCTGCAAAATGTCCCAGAGAAAGAAGTCGCCACAGAAGGCCGGAGCTATGAGGAGGAACAGGAAGAAGCGGAGCGGCGGACGCTTGTCTGGGGAGCGTTGCGGCGCCTGCCTCAGAAATTCTTAGTGATCCTGACGCTCAGAGACATCCAGGGCCTATCCTATGAAGAAATTGCCCGCGTCCTCAGCATTTCCCTGGGGACGGTGGACTCGCGCCTTTTCCGGGCCCGCAAGATGTTGCGGGAACGATTGACCGAGAATATCGAGGGGAAAGGAGGAAGAAATGAATTGTAAACGGGCAGAAAAATTTCTCCTTCTTTCTTTTGACGGGAGGCTCGGGGAGAAGGACAGGGCGGCCCTAGATAGCCATCTCCAAAGCTGCTCTCTCTGTCGGGAAAAGGAGAAAGAGTATCGGCAAATCTTTAGCCTCCTTCACGTCGAGACGCCGGAGCCCCTGCCCTACTTCGAAGATCGGTTGATGGCGAAACTAAAGGAAAAAGAAAAATCGGTTCCGACGCTCTTCTGGCAGAGGTGGACGGCCAGAGCCATGGCTGTCTCCTTGGCCGTGGCTATCCTTTTCGGCGCCGGGGCTCTTCTTTTCCGGCCTCAGGAAGCCCTGGAGCTGAGCCAGCCCGAAATCCTTCTCCTTCATGATGAAAACCCTCTTGCTGAGGCCGCCACCATTCTCGAACAGAAAAAGCCGGAGGACCGAAACATGATGTTGATCTTCGCGGCCTCCGAGATGAGGGATCCGGCAAGGAGATACAGGCCATGATGGGAAAATATAAGTTCTGGCTAATCCTGTCTATTCTTGTTGCCTTCATCGCCGGGCTGCTCGGCGGTGTCTGGAGCGAAAGATATTTTTTCGATAAAAAAGGGCGTGCCAAGATCGCTCGACCTCAGAGAGAACCGGTTCACTTCCCCTCTCTCGAACAGATGGCCCAGGAGCTCGGGCTTTCAGAAGAGCAGCAGGAAAAGATTAAAAAAATCTTTGAGAGAAATGACATCAGCTTGAAGGAGTTGCGCTCTGACATGCACAGCCGTTTGACGAAAATTAGGGCGGAGCTCAAAAGCGAGCTTGACAGCGTGTTGACAGAGGAACAGAGAAAGAAGTTCGAGGAAATGATCCAGAACTATCTTCGAGAGAGGAAAAGGGAGTATGACAGAAGAAGGGAGGACGGGAGGAGGAAAAGCCCGGGAGAATCCCCAAAAGGAGATAACAGATGAAAAAGAAGAAAATTGCCATCACTGCTGTTGTCCTGGTCGTTGCAGCAGGAGCGGTCCTGGGATGGACGATTCTCAGGAAAAGCGGGGACAGCGTGGTGAAGTACAAGACGGAGGTCCTCAGCAAAGGTGATATCGAGGCACTGGTGATAACGACCGGGACACTTAATCCTGTGACGGTGGTTGAGGTCGGAAGCCAGGTTTCGGGGAAAATCGACAAGCTTTATGTCGATTTCAATTCACAGGTCCAGAAAGGGCAGGTTATCGCGGAGCTCGACAAGTCCATCCTTCAAACGAAGGTCGACCAGAACCGGGCCAATTATCTGAGCGCTGTGGCTTCGCTCGAAAAATCCAAGGTCACTCTGGTCACCCTGGAGAAAAAGTATGAACGAGCTCTCAGCCTTTTTGAGAAGAATCTGATTTCCTACGAGGAGAAAGAGGAGGCTGAAGCCTCCTATCTCAGCGCTAAGACCGACCTCCAGTCGGCCGAGGCCAGAGTGGAACAGGCCAAGTCGCAGCTTGAGTCGGCTCAGGTGGACCTTGGTTATGCGATCATCCGCTCGCCCATCGAAGGCATCGTTATTTCCCGGAACATCAACATCGGGCAGACGGTCCAGGCCAGCTTCCAGGCTCCTAAGCTCTTTGAGATCGCCAACGACTTGAGCAAGATGCAAGTCGAGTGCAGCGTTGACGAGGCGGACATCGGGAGGGTGAACGAGGGCCAGAAAGTTCGTTTTACTGTTGACGCGTTTCCAAATGATACGTTCAACGGAGTCGTCAAGCAAGTCCGCTATTCCGCCACTGTGACGCAAAACGTCGTGACCTACACGACCATCGTTGACGTAAACAACCCCGGAATGAAACTCCGGCCCGGCATGACGGCCACTGTCTCCATCATTGCAGGCGAGGCTAAGGGCGTCCTCCGCGTCCCCAACTCGGCTTTGAGGTTCACGCCGGACCTGACGGCCGAGGAGATGAAAAGGATCATGGAAGAAACAAGGCAAAAGATGATGGCCAAACGCCAGGCCGAAGGAGGAGGGCCTGCTGGCGAAGCGGGCCAACAGCAAGCAGCGCCTTCCGGGCTGGGCAGTGGCCAGCGGATGATGGCTTTCGGCCAGGGAGGAGGTTTTTCCCAGGGAGCGGGCGGAACAGGAGCCAGAAGGCCATCCATGGTCTGGCTCCTCGAAGAGAAGGAGAAACTCAGCCCCGTCTTCATCCGGCCCGGCGTCACCGACAACACGTACACAGAAGTAGTCCGGGGAGATTTGAAAGAGGGCCAGCTTGTTATTGTCGGTTATGAAACGGGCGGGTCGTCGACATCGACTTCGAGCAGCACCTCGTCAAGAAATCCCCAGAGGATGATGTTTATGGGGCCTCGGCCGAGGTAAATCACCCTAAGGAACAAACAAAGAGGAAGACGATGTCCACCCCCTTAATCCAGCTTGACAACGTGACCAAAGTTTACCGAGTCGGCGAAACCGAAGTCCATGCTCTCCAGGGCATTTCCTATAAAGTTGAACCGGGGGAATTCCTGGCCATCATGGGCCCTTCAGGTTCAGGCAAGTCTACCCTGATGAACATCATCGGTTGCCTGGACAGGCCGACGGCGGGCAAGTATTTTCTCGAGGGCGAAGAGGTGTCCACCTTTGACAAGAACAAGCTGGCCCGCGTCCGGAATAGAAAAATCGGTTTTGTTTTCCAGACATTCAACCTGCTGGCAAGAACGACGGCTCTGGAAAATGTCGAGCTTCCCCTTCTCTACTCCTCTGATGTCCATACCAGACAGAGGACTGAGTTGGCTTTCCAGGCCCTTGACCTGGTCGGGCTGAGGGAGAGAGCCCACCACAAGACAAACCAGCTTTCCGGCGGAGAGCAGCAGAGAATCGCCATCGCCAGAGCGCTGCTGAACAGCCCCTCTCTGATCTTAGCTGACGAGCCGACCGGAAATCTGGACACGAAGACGAGCCAGGAAATCATGCAGATCTTCAAGAAGCTCAACGAAGAAAAAAAGATCACTCTCGTCATGGTCACCCACGAGCCAGACATCGCTTGCTATGCCAGGAAACGGCTCCACATCAGGGACGGGAAAGTGCTCAGGGAGGAGCGGGGCCGCGAAGGGAAGGAAGATTACGCCGGAAGGGAGGTCCAGCCATGAATATAATGAGGACAGGCAAAGTCGCACTCAGGGCGCTCGGAAGGAACAAGATGCGGTCCTTCTTGACCGCCTTGGGAATCATCATCGGCGTGGGGGCGGTCATCTCCATGGTCAGTATCGGCGAAGGCGCCAAGCGCGGGGTGCAGGACCGGTTCGACTCGATGGGCACCAACCTCCTTTTTGTCTCTCCAGGAAGCCGGAGCGCTCGAGGCGTCCATACCGGGTTCGGCGGTTTCAACACGCTCAAGCCCGAGGACGCTGAGGCCATCGAACAACAATGCGATGCAGTGAAGTACACATCGCCTTCCGTGAACACGAGAGCACAGGTCGTTTACGGGAATAAGAACTGGAACACCTCCATCCAGGGAACAGGGTCCCGGTATCCAGAGATCCGGAATTGGGAGGTGGAAGCAGGAACCTATTTTGAAGAGGGCCACATCAGGTCGGGGGCCAAGGTTTGCGTCCTGGGGAGCGAAGTCAAGAAGAACCTCTTCGAGGACGAAGACGCTGTCGGCAAGGTCATACGGGTAAACAAAATCCCCTTCCGGGTTCTTGGTGTTCTCAAGTCCAAGGGCGAGTCCGGCGGCTGGTTCAACCGCGATGACATGATCTCCGTTCCCTACACGACGGCCATGAAAAGGCTGATGGGCCGCGATTACCTTGGCTCGATCGATATCCAGGCTGTGTCCATGGAAAAGACCCAGGAGGCTCAGCGCCAGATCCAGGAGCTTCTCCGGGTCAGGCACAAGATTGCTCCAGGGGCCGAGGATGATTTTCAGGTGAGAAACATGGCGGAAGTCGCCGAAGGCGCAGCCGAGGCCACAAAGATTATGACCATCCTCCTCGGCAGCATCGCCTCGATCTCTCTTCTTGTCGGAGGCATCGGAATCATGAACATCATGTTGGTCTCAGTGACCGAGAGAATCCGAGAGATCGGCATCCGCATGGCTGTTGGAGCCCGAGAAAAAGATATCCTGCTTCAGTTTTTGACGGAAGCCGTTGTCTTGAGCGTGATGGGAGGGCTCGTCGGCATCTTTTTCGGCGTCGGGCTCTCCAAGCTTTTGGTCCACGTTCCGGTATTTTCCCAGTTCAAGACAGCCGTTTCTCCGAACGCGATCGCTCTGGCTTTTCTTTTTTCAGCCTCGGTGGGCATCTTTTTCGGGTTTTATCCCGCCCGCAAGGCTTCGCGGCTCGACCCCATCGAAGCTTTGCGCTACGAATAAATCGATTTTGCTTAAATCAGGGAGGTTTTGCCATGATGAAGAGGATAAAAGCACTTTTAGCGATTTTGATCATGCTGGCGACATCCGGTGGCTGGGCCCAGGAGAAGGAAGCAGCACTCACATTGACTCTTGATGACGCCGTCATCAGGACGCTCAAGAACAACTACGGTGTGGCCATCCAGGTTCTCAACCCCGAACTGGCTGCGCTCTCCCTCTCCAGGGCCAAGGAGAAATTCCTGCCCACGCTGGGGTTCGGGTTTGGCAAAAGAAACAATGAGAGCGCCTCTTACTCCTGGCTTGAAGCTGCCGAGACGACAACGACAGAATACAGCAATTATGACCTCCAGGTTTCTCAGCTTATCCCGACGGGGGGGACGATAACCGCTTCGCTGACCGGGTACAGGAACTTCACAAACTCCAAGTTCCAGACGGTCAACCCCCGCTTCGGGAGCACCCTGCGTTTCGACTTCCGGCAGCCCCTCCTGAAGGATTTCGGGTTCAAAATGACCTTGCGGGACGTCATCATCAATCAGAACAACCTGGAGATTTCCGAGAACGACCTGGAAGCAACGCTGGCCAACACCGTCTATTCAGTCGAAGAAGCCTACTGGAATCTCGTCTACAGCCAGGAAAACCTCAAGGTGAGGCAGCAGTCTCTCCAGTTGGCCCGGGATCTCCTGGCCAAGAACCAGAGAGCCGTGGAGGTGGGAACGATGGCGCCGATTGATATATTGGCTGCCCAGACTGAAGTGGCCTCACGAGAAGCGGATATCCTTTCAGCGGAAGTCCAGGTCAGAAACAGCGAAGACCGGCTTCGCACGATTATCAACCTGCCTGAGGCTGAGATCAAGCTGGCCCTCCCGATTAAGCCTGCAGACAGGCCACGGTTCGAAGAAAAAGAGATAAGCCTGGATGAGGCTCTCCTCACGGCCATGGAGAACCGTCCTGAGCTTAAGTCTCTCAAGGTTGAGCTCCGCAACCAGAACCTCAACCTCAGCTACGCTAAAAATCAACTCCTGCCCAGCCTCAGCTTGTCAGCCTCTTATTGGAGCCCGGGAATCTCGGGTGACCGGATTATCTACTCTGACGCCATCAGCGGCAACATTATTGACATCATTCCAGGAGGTGCAAGCGGAGCCCTCCAGGATGCCCTGGGCTTCAAGTACAATAACTGGTCGGTCAGCCTGACTCTGGACGTGCCGTTGACTTCCGTTTTCTCCAGAGCTCAGTATGCACAGGCCAAGCTTAACGTGGAGCAGGCCATGCTCCGGTTGAAAAACCAGGAGCAGGCCGTTTTCTTAGAGATAAGGAACGCTGTCAGGGCGGTCCAAACAAACTATAAAATTGTCCACTCATATCGGGCTGCCAGGGAGCTGGCCGAGAAAAAACTCCAGGCTGAAGAAGAAAAGCTCAAAGTTGGGTTGACGACGAATTATTTTGTCTTGCAGTACCAGAGAGATTTGAGCAACGCCCAGATTGCCGAGCTCAAGGCCGTCGTCGATTACACACTTTCCCTGGCCAACCTGGAAAAAGCCATGGGCACCATCCTCAAGAACAGGAACATCACGGTCGATCAACTCATGAGGAGTGAATGAAAGGTTCAGATGATGTCAGTCACGGGCGCTTCTCATCAAATTTATTTTCGCTTATAATAACACGCCTTGTTTTAAAATGAAGAGCAGCCGAATTCTATTCCTGATCCTTTGCCTGCTCTCGTTGAATTTTTCTTTGTCATCGGCAAAATCAAAGGGAAACGAAACTCTCTATCACCTGAGCATCCCTGAATTCCACACGCCGCCCAAGATCGACGGCGTCCTGGAGAATCCTCTCTGGGAGAACGGTGCGGTCATCGAGGATTTCACTCAGTTCGAGCCTCAGGAAGGAGCTGCGCCCTCGGAAAAAACGAGAGCTTATGTCGGCTATGACAAGGAGAATCTTTACATCGCCCTGCGCTGTTTTGATTCTAATCCCAAGGCCATCAGGGCTTGTCTGACGCAGCGGGATCGGTCGTCGGGAGATGACGAGGTCACTGTGTACCTCGATACGTTTAACGACAGGAAAAGAGCCTTTGTCTTCCAGGTCAACCCCTGCGGTGTCCAGACAGACGGCGTTTTCAGCGAAGGAACAGGCCGGCGCGGAAGAGGCGGCGGCGGAGGCTGGTTCGAGAGGTTTGACCGGAGCTGGGACACCTTTTTTATCGCCGATGCACGCATGGATGGGGATGGCTACGCCATCGAGATCGCTATTCCTTTTAAGAGCCTTCGTTTCCCCAATTCTCCTTCCCAGAAATGGGGACTCAAGATCATGAGAACTATCCGGCGCAAGAGCGAGGAAATTTACTGGCCGCCGCATTCGAGGAGCGTCAACGGCTTCCTGGTCCAGGCCGGGACCCTGGAGATAAAGGGCGTCATCCAGAAGGGGAAAAATGTCGAGATCATGCCGGTCTTCACCGGGCTTCAGGAATCCGGGCATAAGTTCGACCCCCAAGGAGGCCTGAACTTTAAGTGGGGGATCACTTCTGACGTGACCTTTGATTCCACCTACAACCCAGATTTCAGCCAGGTCGAAGCCGACATGCCGCAGATCGATGTCAACCAGCGCTATGCCCTCTATTACCCCGAAAAAAGACCCTTCTTCCTGGAAGGTAAAGATTATTTCGACTCGCCCTTCGAACTCGTCTACACGAGGAACGTCGTCGATCCCCAGTGGGGAATCAAGCTGACCGGCAAAATGAGAGGGACCACCATCGGTTTTCTCAGTTCTTTAGACCGAGCTTCACCCGCGCTTGAATTGTATGATGAGGAGGAGGAAGATGATGAGGAAGATGAATCTGAAGAGCCCACCTATCGGGCTCTGGTCAACGTCTTCCGCCTGAAGAGGGATTTGTTTTCCGAATCTTATATCGGGATTATCGCCACGGATAAAGAAGTGGAGACTCCAGGCAGCCCTCTTTCGGCTACTTATAACCGGGTTGCCGGCGTGGACGGACATTTTAAATTCCTTGATTATAACCGCTTCTCTTTTCAGGCGCTCGGCTCGGTCACCAAAACAGTGACCCAGAAGACGAACCTTGTCCCGGCCTACATGCTTAACTTCAACCACAATTCGCGCCATGTCCAGCTTTCGGCCGAGTATCTGAGCATTCCCCCAGATTTCGAGGCGGCCCTGGGCTTTTTCCGGCGGCAAGACATCCGTTTTTTTAACACCCGGGCGAGCTATGTTTTTCTACCCCAGAACGAATGGATTGTCTCCATCCGGCCTTCAGTAGAGTACAGGAGGATTTACGACTTCAGCAACACCTTGACCGACGATGAATACGTGGTCTCATTTTTTTTGAATGGCTGGCGACAGACCCATTGTTGGGCCAGCTTCACCTCCGGGCTGGAAAGATACAACGACGTTGATTTTTATCAAAAACAATACAGGCTCGGCCTCGGGTCCGAGCCTTTTTTCTGGCTCAGCGGAGATGTCCGGTTGAACTTCGGAGACGGCATCTATTATGACGAGAATCCCTATCTCGGCTATAAAAGGAGTTTTGAGGCAGCCTTGAACTTCAAGCCGCTTTCGAACCTGAAGGTGTCCTACAATTGGGAAAACAACACATTTCGCAGAGAAAAAGGCGGCGAGAATGTTTACAAAATCAACATCATTTCCCAGCGCCTCAACTACCAGATCTCCCGCCCTCTCTCGCTAAGGCTCATAACCGACTACAACGATTATTATCACGAGATTTATCTTAGCTTTCTCCTTTCTTACGAATACAGACCAGGGACCGTTTTTTATATCGGAATAGACGACCACCAGGAGAAAGCCGAAAACGGCGTTTTCAGGGGAATCGGCCGCTACTATTTCATCAAATTCTCGTATTGGTGGCGGATCTAA
>JARYMI010000021.1 GCA_029907205.1 Clostridiales bacterium | reverse complement strand
CTGTATCATAAACATACCCTCCTGGTTAAGGTCTCACCCAACGGGTGATTTAATTTTTTATCAAAAATAACCTTATACCAGGAGGCTTTTCGTTTCAATATCATTTTCTATCGGCAAATCAGGGGGCGGGGAATGGAGTCGACGGATTCCGGGAGTTTTGATAAAATAAAAAAGAATGCACGAGAGATGTATTGGCTTGCTCCTTATCAGCTTCCTCACCTTTGGGAAGGGCGCAGATTTTTCGATGTTGAAAACCCAGGATAAATCAGGCGAGCTGGGGCGATTTTTGCCCGAGGAAGTTGAGGGCTGGCGGGCTTCCGGCCGCGACGAAACATACGACCCCGAAACCATCTTTGACTACATCGACGGCGCTGGTGAAGTTTACCGGGCGTACAATTTCCGGACGCTCTTCGTGCGCCGGTTTGAAAGGGAAGGGAAGGCAGATGTTGTTGTCGATTTCTTCGACATGGGATGCGCAGCGGACGCTTTTGGCGTCTTCACCCACGACCTTGACGGGGAGAGGCTGGACATCGGCCAGGCGGCAACGTACATGGGCGGTTTGCTTTCCTTCTGGAAAGGCCGCTATTTTGTCTCCGTATATGCTGAGCGAGAAACGGAGGAAACGAGGGACGCCGTGTTCCGCCTCGGCCGGAAGATCGCCTCAGCCATCGTGGAAGAAGGAAAAAAGCCGGACATCCTCGACCTTATCCCTTCGGCGTTCCCTCAGAATGGAGCGCGGTATTTCCACAACCACCTTATCCTGAACTATCATTTTTTTGTGGCTTCTGAGAACATTCTTCATCTCGACCAGGATACAGAAGCGGTCCTGGTGCCGTCTGGCCAGGAAGAAGGCCGCGCTCATCTCTTGATTGTTCGCTATCCTTCAGCCGAAAAAACAGCACAGGCTCAAAAGAGCTTCATCCGGTCCTACATGCCAGACGCCATCAAGCCGGGGTTCGTCAGGACAGAGGACGAAACCTGGACGGCCATCAAACCCAAAAAAAGCTATATTATCCTTGTTTTCCACGCTGCCTCTGAGGACCAGGCGTCTCGCATCCTGAAAGAGGTGGAACAGAAAATTGACGAACTCTAATGAGGAGGAATTGCCATGGCTGAAAAGCTCATCACGCGCCGGGATTTCCTGAGGGTCGCGGCGGTTACGCCTTTTGTCGGCGCCATGACAACCAGTTTGAAGGGAGAGGCCCGGCCGGTCTCTTCCTCGAAGGCCCGCGTCGTCCTTGTTCGAGATAAAGAAGCGCTTGATTCGGCAGGAAGGCACACCCCGCACGTTATCCAGAAAATGCTTGATGATGCGGTCATGGCTCTCTTTGATGTCAAGAGCCCGGTTGACGCATGGCGGAGGATTGTTCAACCCACGGATACTGTCGGCATCAAGTCAAACGTCTGGCACTACATTCCTACAGGTGAGGCTGTCGAGAAAGCCCTCAAGCGTCGCATCCTGGATGTTGGCGTCCCGGAAGAGAAAATTGGCATCGATGACAGGGGAGTTCTGAGGAATCCCATTTTTAAGAACGCTACCGTCCTCATTAACGCCCGGCCAGCGCGGACCCATCACTGGTCGGGAATGGGTGGTTGCATCAAGAACGTCATCATGTTCGTCCCCAACCCGGCCGCTTACCACGGGGATTCCTGCGCCGACCTGGCTAAGATCTGGAGCCTGCCTCTGATTAAAGATAAAGTCAAGCTGAACATCCTGCTCCTGCTGACTCCGCTCTTTCACGGGATCGGGCCTCACCATTACAGCGAGCAGTATGTCTGGCCTTACAGCGGGATTCTCCTCAGCCAGGATCCGGTGGCTGTGGATGCCACGGGGATGCGCATCCTTCAGGCTAAGCGGCGCCAGCACTTTCGCGAGGAGAGACCCCTGCAGCCGTCGGCTCATCACATTGTCCTGGCAGACACCAGGCATCATCTCGGCGTTAGCGACCCCAACAGAATTGACCTCATCAAGCTGGGTTGGCAGGAGGACATTCTCATATAGTAGGAGGAGCGGAATGCCTATCTACGAATTCCGTTGCCGGGACTGCGGGAGAAAATCGACGTTCCTGACTCTCTCTGTGACGTCCTCGTTTGACCCGAAATGCAAGAAGTGTGGCAGCGGGAACATGGACAAACTTGTCTCCCGCGTGGCCGTTTCACGGTCCGAGGAAAGCAGGCTCGAAAGCCTTGCCGATCCTTCGAAGCTCGCCGGCCTGGACGAGAAAGACCCCAGGAGTCTGGCCCGCTGGATGAAAAAAATGGGCAAAGAAATGGGGGAGGATATCGGGGAAGATTTCGACCAGTCGATTGATGAGGCCATGGAGGAATCCGAGAAAGGGGAGGACGAGCCCGGCAGCTCCGTTGACGAAGAAATTTAGCCTTGTTCTGCCGAGGCGGTTAGAGGATCTTAGCGAGCTCTTCGACGAGCCGATGGATTTGGGCGGCCGTGTGGGTGGAAAAAATGGTCACTCTCAGCACGCCTGCGGTCGGAGCTCCAGCATATTTTAAATAAGCGATAGCAATTCCGCGTTTCATCAGCTCATGCTGAACCCTGACCATCCTTTTTTCTGAGCCAATGCTCCAGGCAATAATAGGAACAGGTGTGTCTTCTATTGGTATTCCCAGGGCTTTTAGCCCTGCCTTGGCCAGGGCCACGTTCTGGCGAAGCTTGGTCCTCATCTCTGGATGCTGCCGGAGGACTTCGACACCTTTGGCCGTGGCGGCAGCAAGCGGCGTGGGGATGGGTGTCGAGCCGATAAAAGTCCCGGTCTTGAACTTGGCACTTCTGATCAATTCTCTTTGACCGACGATAAAACCGCCGTGTCCGCCGAAGGCTTTGCTGAGGGTTCCTGCGAAATAACAATTTGCTGACCTCAACCCATGATATTCATACGTGCCGCGTCCGTTGGCGCCGAGCACACCAACACCATGCGCATCATCTAAGCCGATGAGCCCGTCGTAGAGTTCCAAGACGCGAACATAATCAGGAAGGGGAGCTATCCTTCCGAAGGTGGGGAAGATTCCGTCACTGAGGAGGAGTGGCCGCTCGCCTGGCTTTAGCTTTTTTCTTATCATCCTTAGCAGGTCTTCCGGGTCGCGATGCTTGAAGGCGAAAACAGGCTTGGCCGTCGCGGCGGCAGCGTCGCGGATGCAGAAATGCGCCGCCTCATCCACGAAGACGACCTCATACCGGCCAGCTAAAGCTTGAGCCAAAACCAGGCAGCTCAGGTAGCCAGAGGCGAAAGTCACGGCTTCCTCTTGGCCGAAAAACTCCCGCAGCTTACGCTCCAGGTCAAGAAGCACAGGGTTGTTCCCGAAACCAGACCGGGACGTCGCGCTGTGGGTGCCGTACTTCTGAAAAGCTCTGATGCCAGATTGAACAACCGCAGGATGGCTATGGAGCCCGAAGTAACCCGTCCCTCCGAAATAAAGATACCGTTTTCTGTCGATGACGGTTTCTGGCCCCGGCGGGCTTCCCATCGCTCCTTTTGTTCTGCTCTTGCTCCGGCCAGGCATTGTGTTTTTCTTTTTTTTATAGCCTCATACCCGGCGCAATTTTTTTAAGAAAGCCGGGTCGATGTCTACTCCCAATCCGGGCGATTCTGGGAGCGTGATGGCGCCTCCCTTGACCTCCATCCCTCCGACGACCGGGTCGACGGTGTGGGAGGCATTCCCGTCAAGGTCGGCGAAGATGATGTTCTTCCGGGCTGCCATGAGGTGAGCCGCTGCAGTCAGGGCCAGGCGCGTCTCTAACATGCAGCCCACCATCGCCCGGATGTTGGCGCTTTCGGCGATGTGGCCTATTTTCAGAGAATTGGCGATGCCGCCGGCCTTCATCAGCTTGATGTTGAAGTAATCGCAGGCGTCAGCCTTGATGAGCTTGATAGCATCTTGCGGGGAGAAAAGAGCTTCATCCGCCATCACGGGAATGGGAGAATTTTGGCGAACAGCCCTCAGACCGTCCGTATCCCAGGAAACGACAGGTTGTTCGACGAACAGAATCCTGAATTTCTCCATTCCCTTGAGGGCGGCCAGGGCCTGCGGCACCGTCCATCCTTGGTTGGCGTCAATGCTGATGGCAGGGGTTCCGCCGATAGCTTCGCGGATGGCCTCGAGCCTGGCGATGTCAAGTTCAGGGTCCTGACCCACCTTGATTTTTATCTTCCTGTAGCCTTGGGCGATAAATTCTTTCGCCCTGGCTGCCATTTTTTCAGGAGTATCCAGGCCAGCCGTGATGTCGGTCTCAAGCGACCGCGGCTCTCCGCCCAGAAGCCTGAAGAGGGGAAGGGAAGCAACTTTCCCCAAGATATCATAGAGGGCCATGTCGAAAGCAGCCACGATGCTTGGATTAGAATGGAGCAAACCCCCAGTCAGGCCTAAAAATGGTTCGATGGCCAGAGGGTCCTTGCCGATAAGCATGTCCCTCAGGTTCCTCGCCACGGCAATGTTGGTTTCTTGAGTCTCTCCTGTGATAGGAGCAAACGGGCATGACTCCCCAAGGCCGGTGATGCCTTCATCGGTCTGAACTCGAACCAGGACGTTGTTTGCTTCGTGAACCGTGCCGATGGCGATCTTGAACGGTTGTTCGAGAGGGATATCGAAATAATAAACGTCGATTCCGCTAATTCTCATGCTCTTGTCCCTCCTTTATGATCGCGGGCCAAAAATTTTTGTTCCGATGCGGACCATGTTAGCTCCTTCCTCGATGGCCACCCTGTAGGAATGGGACATCCCCATGGACAGCCACTTCATCTCAACACCCGGAAAACCCGTGGCTTTGACCTCTTCGAAGATTTCCCTTGTCACCCGGAAATAGGGCCGGGCTTCTTCAGGGTCTCCGAATTCGGGGCCCATGGTCATCAGACCCTGCACGTTGATGCTGGGCAGGCAGCCGAGTTGCTTGACGAGATCTTTGGCCTCTTCGGGCATGACGCCAAATTTTTGAGGCTCACGGCCGCTGTTGATCTCGACCAGAATGGGCGTGACCTTCCCCCGCGCAGCACTCCGCTTCGAAATCTCCTGCCCGATATCGAGCGAGTCAACGGTCTCGATTAGGTCGAAAAATTCGACTGCCTTCTTGACCTTGTTTCTCTGGAGATGGCCGATAAAATGCCATTCTGCCTGTCTTCCGACGACCTGGAACGCCGCCAGGGCCTCCTGGACATAGTTCTCGCCGATGATTTTCACCCCACCCCGGACAGCTTCTAGTATCTCCTCGGGAGCGCGGGATTTGGCGGCGGCGACGAGGACGACATGGGTGGGAAGCTCTTTGAGGAGAGCTTTGACGTTGGCTTCGATCAGGCCGCTCATGTCTATCCCGGGTGCGGTCTTTCTTGAGGGCCGTCCCCGATGGCTTAGACATTACTTAAAACCTCTGAAAAATTCAAGAAGTGCTTTGCTTGTGTTATAATGGCCTGACGCGAGAGACGCAGAGAGCAAGAAGGAAAGAAATGGAGCACCAAACTGATTGGAGCAATGTTGAGGTCCTGGTTGTTGGTACGGGACTCATGGGATCTGCCATCGCTCAAGCCTATGCACAAAACGGGCTCAGCGTCGGACTCGTCGGAAGAAGTGAACCCAGCCTCCGTCGGTCTCTGGCTTTGATCGGGCAGGAACTTGAAGACGCTCGGACTAAGGGGATTTTCACGGAGCGCCAGGCTAACGAGATCAAGAGCCGGATTCGCTTCGGGCAAGACCTTGAGCAGGGATGCCAGGGGAAGAGCCTGCGGCTCGTCATTGAGTCGGTTTCCGAGGACCTGGAGCTGAAAAAAGAACTGCTGGGGAAACTGGATGAAATATGCCCACCGGCCGTCGTGCTGGCCACTGGCACCTCCTGCCTGGACGCTGATGTCCTGGCGTTGGCCGCGCGGCGGCCGGAACGGGTTGTCTGGATGCATTTCTTTTTCCCAGCCCATAAGATCAAAGCGGCAGAGCTTGCGGCGCTGAGGTTGTCGTCAAAGGAGAGCCTGGCGGCAGCGGCTCATTACATGGAGGCGGCCCGCAAGAGAGTCATCCCGCTCGTCCGCTACCGAAAGGGAGGTGCGGCCAACGTCATATTAATCGGGGTGCTCCTCGAAGCGGCGCGGCTGATCGAGGAAGGGTTCAGCGGCGCCGGGGTCGAAGAAGCCAGCCGGCAGGCTTTTTCCATTCCGGGTGGGTTTGGTTCGATGCTGAAGGCTGTTGGGCCCAGGCTGGCTGCAGCCTGCCTCGCTTCTTTTGCCGACTCCTCGCAATCAGACCATCCCTTTCACCGCGTTTACGATAACTTTTTTTCACCGCCAAAATTCTTGACTTCCGAGAAGGATGCCTCTTCTGGGTTTGCCGCCTCGTCCCGGGAGGAGGGAAGACCCACGGATGTGATAACCCTCGACTATCTCAAACGAAGACTGTGGGCTGTTGCTTTCATGACCGCTGCCGAGGTTGTGGAAGCCGGGATCATCAGGCGCCAGGATGTCGATACGCTCTGTCAGCTTGCCTTCGAGTGGCCGGAGGGCCCGTTTGCCCTGATGAACAGGATAGGCATCGGCGAGTCTTTGAGGATGGTAACGGAAAAAATGGAGCTTTCCCACCGCCGGGAAATCAATTTTCCCGTGCCTCGTCTCCTCATCGAACAAGCCCAGAAGAATGAGCCCTGGCCGATGGCTGAGCAATCTTCCTCATGACCATTCGCGAAAGAATCGAAGAGGTCGAACAACAAACTCTTGCTCCTCAAGCCTGCCTGAGCTCAGCTTCCCGGGGGCGAGTGCGGCCCGAGGCCTTACATCCTTTGAGGACAGCTTTCCAGAGGGACAGAGACAGGATCATTCATTCTAAGTCCTTTCGCCGGCTCAAACACAAAACCCAGGTTTTTTTGGCGCCCTTCGGAGATCACTACCGGACGCGTCTGACCCACACGCTTGAAGTCTCCCAGATAGCCCGGACAATCGCCAAGTCGCTCCGTCTTAACGAAGACCTCACAGAAGCGATCGCTCTGGGGCATGACCTCGGGCACACGCCTTTTGGCCACGCCGGCGAAGAGACTCTGAATCAACTTCTTCCCGGCGGTTTCACTCATTATGAACAGAGCCTGCGTGTCGTCGAAAGACTCGAGTACGAAGGCAAGGGATTAAACCTAACCTTCGAAGTCCGGGATGGCATCCTCAAGCATTCTAAGGGGAGAGGCGAAATCCTTGACGAAAGCGGGGAGGACATGCCGGCGACTCTCGAAGGCCAGGTCGTCAGGATATCTGACGTTATCGCCTACGTCAACCACGATATCGATGATGCCATCAGGGCCGAGGTCATTGCCGAGAAGGACATCCCCACCCATCTCATCAAAGCCTTGGGGAAATGGCACGCCAGCCGGATTGACCGGATGGTCGAAGATGTCGTCAAAACAAGCCTGGAAGAAAATCTTTCAAAAATCGCCATGACCCCCGGCATGATGGATGCGGTCGTGGAGCTCAGGGACTTCTTGTATGAAAAAGTCTACTTGAGCTCTCCTGCCAGGAAAGAAATTGATAAAGCCAAGAAACTCCTGACCGACCTCTATGCCTATGTGCTGGAGAAACCCGAGCCTTACATAAAGCCTTATCCCGCGGGCGATTCGCGTGCAAGGAAAGTGGCTGATTTTATCGCCGGCATGACCGACCGCTATGCCATCGGCCTTTTCGAAAAGCTCTTCTTCCCCCGCGCCTGGTCATCCTGACAGTCCGTCTGACTCATAGAACCACAGAGCTCTTTCAAAGTCCGACGTGTAATGAACGCTGCGGACTGCTTCTTTTCCAGCCCGAGGTTTGCGTGCCATGAGCCATGTGCGGTAGTGATACGGCGTCGAGAATACCGTGACCCTCTCAAACCCGCAATCGAACAGAAGGCGAACCAGATACCTTGTTCCAAGTCCCTTTTCAAGCGTGCCGTGTTTTTGCATGGCCTGGATGGCGGCTTTGTGTGTCAGAATGCCAGCCCGAGTCTCGTCAGAATGAGCTTGTTCGCACAAAATGATCTTTCCTCCTGGACGGAGCGCGGCCTCGGCTCTTAAGAGAACTGAGCGTTCTCTCAAGCAGTGATGCATTGAATCAAAAACAACGAGGGCATCGAAGAACCGATCTGTCGTAAAACTCTGCATGTCTGCGTTAATGAACGTCACCGGAATGCCGATCGCTTGAGCATTGCGCCGGGCTATTTCGAGTGACGACGAGTTCAAATCCAGGCCTGTGACCCGGAACCCACAGCGCGCCAGAAGAATCGAGGTCCACCCGCATCCACAGCCCAGGTCGAGCACCGACGCGCCGGCCGCGAGGCGGAGCAGCTTTATCATCGTGCCCGCCGCCATTAGCAGGTCGCCGCTCAAACCTTGCGGGTCGCTGAAAGGCTTAGTGGCTTCGTACAAATGATCGACTGGATATTTTGTTTCGGCTGCGGCGTCATAGTCTCGCTCCGTTAGGTCCTTAAACGCCCGCAATTGTTCTCTCACCATAGCTTCCGAATCTGTCTGGGGGACATCTGGAATGCCCGTGTCATCAAACACAAGGGCAAACGAGCGATGGATCGTTTTCAATTTTATTTTCGTTCCTGTGCAGATTTTGATTATTCGCTGCACATCTTCTGATGCGAGGCCAGGGGTCGTGATGATGGCCTCATCGATATTGAATTTCTTGATAATTTCTGGAATTTGGGCTGTGTTTCCCAGGACTCTTATTCCACGGATCACGCTATTGAACACTTTTGGATCGTCATCGACGAACCCCAAAACTCTTGCTTCCGAACAGTGTCTTCGACTCAATTCTTTTGCGACATTGTTTCCCGCCTCGCCGGCTCCAATCAACAGGATGTTCTTTCTTTTTTGGATCCTCCCCTCTGCGCGTTCATAGGCAAGTCTATCTATCATCCGCACGCCGAGAGTTCCTGTGAGGGTAAGGAAAAATTCCAGAGAGATGATGCTCAGGGGGAGTTTGAACAGAGGCCACTTCGCAGGAAGAAGAAATCTTCCCAAAAGCAGCGCGGCGGTCACGGGAAGGACCGCTCTAAACACGGCAACGGCATCAATGACAGAAAAGAATTTCCAGGCCGCCAGATAAATCGAAAACGCATGGAAACAGGCAATTCTGGCGAGGATAACGAAAAGCGCAAGGAGCAACGCGCGTTTGAGATGAGCGGAATCAGGAATTCCCTCGAACATGATGAAAAATGCCGCGAAATAGGAAAAGAGGAAAATCAGGATATCGACGAGAGGTTTTGTTATTTTCGCTGAGGACTGTTTGTTGAAGGTCATGAAATTTCTTCGGTTGATTGGCATTCAAAGCCTGTGGTCAGAAGGCTCATTTTTTCTTGTCTTCCTCCTCATCCGGAGGCTGGGCCTCGGCGGGCTCGACATGGATCGTCGTCTCCAGGTTGAGCTGCTCTTTGAGAGTTTTTTCCGCTTTGGAAGCGATGGCGTGAGCGTCGTCGAGGCTCATTCCGCCTGGCAGCTTGATGTGAGCGGTGACCTCCCTGTGCTCCCCATAATCGTGGACGTGGACGTGATGAACGCTGTCAAGCCGGCTATCGGAGCCGCGGATGGTCTCATGGATTTTTATTTCCAGGGCTTTCCCGGGCGACTCGCCCAGAAGATAGCTGACAGCGCTTCTCATGATGCTGTACGTGGCGTAGAGGATAAGAAGAGACACGCCAACGCCCATGGCGCCGTCCAGCCACCACACCCTCTTGCCGAAAAGCGCTCCGGCGGCGACGAGAGCTGATGCGACAGCGTCGCTGCGATGGTGCCAGGCATCCGCGATGAGAACACGGGAATGAATTTTTTTCCCGGCCCAGAGTGAAAACCGGGCCAGAGCTTCTTTGATGACCGCCGACGCGAAGAAGACAACGATACCCAGGAGCTCGAAAGCGACAGCCTGGTGGCGGGCCAGGCGGCTGACGGAATCCTTAAGAAAGCTGAACCCGACGACAGCCAGCAGCGTGCCGATGACGAGAGAAGCGACGGCCTCGGCCCGGCCATGACCAAAGTGATGTCTGTCGTCAGCCGGCTTTGTCGAGAGCCAGAATCCTAAGAGGACCACGGCCGAAGTGAGAGAATCCGAGAGGGTGTGCCAGGCATCGGCCACCATTGCCACAGAGGCGATGCGCATCCCTGCCCAGAGCTTGAGAAAGAAGAGGGACGTGTTAATACCGATGGATAGCCAGCCTTCAACGAAGCCGAGACCCTTGTTAGCTTCAGGCGGAAGCATATCCTCGGGGGTGGACTTTCCGATCATCTTCCTCCTTTTATACATCTTTGGCCGGCGCATTGCAATTCCCACCGAGCCGCGAATGGAATCATATCAGGAGAGGCCTTTGCACGAAGCTGGCGTCTGTTGCCTTTGGCCAGGACTTCGGCTATCTTAGTCCCCATGGCCGACCCAATTGTCGAAGTCACACGCTTAACAAAGTTCTTTAAGACGCTCAAGGCCGTTGATGAGGTTTCTTTCCGGCTCGAGCCGGGAGAAATCCTCGGCTTCCTGGGACCCAACGGCGCGGGGAAGACGACCATCATCCACATGCTCCTCGGCCTGACCACGCCCACTTCTGGCTCGATCAAGGTTTTTGGGCTTGACCTGGAAAAGCACAGGTCGGAGATCCTCCAGCAAGCCAATTTCTCATCAACCTACGTTTCCATGCCCTATTCACTGACCGTCAAAGAAAGTCTGGAGGTTTTTGCCTGGCTTTACGATGTCCGGCGCAAGGAAGAAAAAATAAGCGAGTTGCTCAGGATATTCGAGATGGAGGGCATCAGGAACAAGGAAGTCAGGCACCTGTCATCCGGCCTGATCACCCGGCTCAACTTGGCCAAGGCTTTGATCAACTCGCCAAAGGTGCTCTTTCTCGACGAGCCCACAGCCAGCCTGGACCCGGATATCGCGGACAAGACAAGGACGCTCCTGCGCCGGATAAAAAAAGAGCGGGGAATCTCCATCATCTACACTTCCCATAACATGAAGGAAATGGAGGAAATCTCTGACCGGATCATTTTTCTGCACAAAGGACGGATCATCGCCTCTGGGAAGCCGGCTGACGTGGTTCAGAGCTTTCGCCGGCAGAACCTGGAAGAGGTTTTTCTCCAGCTGGCCAGGGGAGAGAAAGCATGAGTCTCCATCGCATCATAGCTCTTTTCATGCGGCATATTTATCTTTACCGCCGCAGCTTGCCGCGGCTGATGGAGATCTTCTACTGGCCGTTTCTCGACCTCCTCCTCTGGGGGTTCATCAGCCTTTATCTTGTCCGCTACCGGGAAAACCTGCCCAATTTTGTCGCCTTTCTCTTAGGCGCGTTGATTCTCTGGGATATCCTTTTCCGTTCCCAGCAGGGCATTTCGGTTTCTTTCCTTGAAGACATCTGGGCCCGCAACTTCCTCAACATTTTTGCCAGCCCGCTCAAGCCCCTCGAGTATGTCGTCTCGCTGATGCTGGTCTCAAGCGTCAAGATCATCATCGCCGGCACGATCATGTCTCTCCTTGCCTGGCTTCTCTATTCCTTCAACATCTTCTTATTAGGGATATCCCTGCTTCCTTTCATCCTCAGCCTGGTCATCTTAGGCTGGGCGATCGGGATCATCACCATCTCTCTCATCCTTCGCTTCGGCCAGCAGGCCGAAGTCCTGGCCTGGGGTCTGGCCCTCCTCTTCCAGCCCGTCTCGGCGGTTTTCTATCCTGTTTCCGTCCTGCCCCCAGCACTCCAGGCGATCGCCCGCTTTATCCCTGCCTCCTATGTTTTTGAAGGGATGAGGGGGATCATCCACACGGGAAGCTTTCCCCATCATGAATTAATTCAGTCTTTCGCCCTGGACACCGCTTATATCGGAGTGGCTTTTCTATTTTTCTGCCTGGTGATGAAAACGGTAAAGAAGAGAGGACTTCTCGCCAAAATCGGCGAGTGAGGAGCTTCAGGCAGGGCTTCAGAGAAAAAGAGTTTTGATGTAGTTCTCCAGCTTCTGGAGATGGATCTCGGTTTCCCTCTGAATTCTGCTTTGAAGGGCCTTGTATTCTCTGTTGTCGCTCCTGATGGCGTCGTAAAACCTGTGATCAACCAGGGTTTTTTCAAAGTCTCTGGCAATAAAAAAGGCGCTCCGTCTGGCTAACTGGCCTTTTCGCAGCCGTTCGATCTGGCTGGTCAGGCCCTGGCGGTATGTGTTCAGGACAAAGACGTTAATCTTTCCGATCTCGAACGGAGACCCGTTCTTGAACAGCGTGTTTTTGAGCTCCGTGACGATGGCCGCGTGGTTTTCTTCGTCTTTGGAAAGGCTCTCCCAGAAGACGCGGTCCTCGCGAAACGAGCGAGAGAACTGCCGGTAGAGCTCGGCCACGATCAGCTCGATCTCACGGAGAGCATCCAGTATCTCGCCGGCCTGAGAATAGATGTCAGCCACTTTAGTATCGCTCGCCATCATCCCCTGCTTGAGCGCCCGAGTCAATAACCGCCGGCGGTGATTCCCGAGGTGAATTTCGTGGCCGCTTCTAACCTCGACCGATGGGAATCAAGAAAATTCTTGTCCTGAAGGGGCTGAGATATTATAATTACCGCCTTCATTAGAGAGTGTTTGTGCAACGTTCACGGCTCCCGATGATGAACATCCCGAGAGCGTATCGGAATTCTGGGCTGGGAGGAATGAATCAATGACCAAAGTTGAAGACTTGAGAAAAATTGCCACACGGCTGCGCATTCATTCCCTCAAGATGACGACGCGGGCCGGCTCGGGCCATCCCACAACCTGTCTGTCCATGGCAGAACTCGCGGCCTGCCTCTTCTTCAGTGAGATGAAGTATGATGTCAAAAATCATGCCCACTGGGCGAATGATGAATTCGTCCTGTCCAAGGGGCATGCCGCTCCCATTCTCTGGGCAGCCTATGCTGAGGCGGGGATCATCCCGATCGGGTCGCTCATCGATTTGCGCCAAATCAGTTCCGAGCTCGAAGGCCACCCCACGCCGAGGATGAAGTGGGTTAAAGCGGCCACCGGCTCTCTTGGGCAGGGCCTTTCCGTGGGCGCTGGTATTGCCTTAGCCCAGAAACTGGCCGGATCGCCCGGCCGGACGTTTGTCATGATGGGGGACGGCGAATGCGCCGAGGGCGCCGTCTGGGAAGCAGCCAATGCCGCCGTCAATCTCCAGCTCAGGAATCTTATCGCCGTCGTCGACATCAACAGGCTCGGCCAGTCCGACGCCACGATGCATGGCCATGACGTGGCGGCCTACGAGCGGAAGTTCAAGGCCTTCGGCTGGGAGGTCCACAAGATTAACGGCCATGATATCCCCGCGATCCTGGCAGCCCTCAAGAAAGCGAAGAAGGCGAGGAGCCCTGTTGTCTTGCTTGCAAAGACAATCAAGGGCAAGGGCGTCTCTTTCCTTGAGGACAGGAACGGCTGGCACGGCAAGCCTCTAAAGGAAGAGGAGCTTGAGAGGGCCCTGGAAGAAATCGGACCGATGCCCGAGGTTGATTCAAAAAAATACGTCCGGCGGCCAGGCCAGGCCATGCAACCGCGATTCAGAAAAGGAGTTGACTGGAAGAGGACAGTTTACAGCAGTGCGACAGCGACCCGCCTGGCCTACGGAATCGCTCTAGAGAAGCTGGGCCGCGTGAACGAGTGGGTTGTGGCTCTCGACGGTGACGTCAAAAACTCCACTTACGCCGAGAAATTTTTTGAAGCCTTACCCGAGAGGTCTTTCCAGTGCTATATCGCCGAGCAGAACATGGTCGGAATGGGCATGGGCCTGGCGGCCAAGGGATTTATCGCGTTTATCGCCACTTTTTCTGCCTTCCTCAGCCGGGCCCACGACCAGATCCGGATGGCGGCCTATTCCTTCGCCAACCTGAAGTTCTGCGGTTCTCACGCCGGAGTGAGCATCGGCGAGGATGGGCCTTCGCAGATGGGGCTTGAAGACATGGCCATCTTCAGGCCCATTCCCGGCTGCGTCGTCTTCTATCCCTGCGATGCCACCTCGACGGAAGGATGCGTTGAGGCGATGGCCCGGCACAAAGGACTCTCCTATATCCGGACGACGCGGCCGGCGACTCCGCCCCTCTACGGACGAGAAGAGACCTTCGACATAGGCGGGTCTAAAGTATTAAAAAGGGAGCAAGGGGACGTCGCTACAGTGATCGCCGCCGGCATCACGGTCTTCGAAGCCCTCAAAGCCTGGGAAGAGCTGAGGAAAGAAGGTCTCAGCATCAGGGTGATCGACGCTTACTCCGTCCAGCCGCTCGACCGGGAGACGATCCGGAGAGAGGTCGAAGAAACGGGAGGCCGTGCTGTTGTCGTTGAGGACCACTTTCCGGGCGGCGGACTGGGCGATGCAGTCGCTTCTGCCCTGGCGGGTCAAGGCAGGCTTATCCATCTCTGTATCCGGGACCTTCCTCGCTCGGGCAAGCCGGCCGAACTCATGGACCTCTACGGCATCAGCGCCCGCCACATCATCCAAGCTGTGAAGGAATTAGGGAATTAGGGGGACGTCTTACGTAATTACCTAAATTTTTCTCGCTTATTTAGCGGCTTTGCCTTTTATGAGAGAGAGTGCCACTTTCATTTAGGCGACATTATTTATCAGGCTTTTTATAAGTCTGTACATGCGGTTCCGTTATGAGAATGAGAAACAGAAGAGAGACGCCTAAGGATATCCAAAGGGCTGCCCTCCTTGCCACCTTTCTTATTCTCGCCTCCACGGCAGGCTATCCTGATAACAGCATTTCTATCCTAACAGAATCGTTCCCAGGCTCCGGCACTGTTCTCACGGTGTATGACGGCGATACGATCAAGGTCAAGTTCGTTAACGGCTCTGAGAGCCGAGTCCGGCTCATCGGGGTAGATGCGCCTGAGCTCGATGACTCGAGGGAAAAAGTCCATCTTAATGCTCAATTGGCCAAAAGGTTCTCTTTTTTCCACCTTTATCAAAAGAAAATCAAACTGTCCTATGACCAGACTCCCGTCGATAGACACGGCAGAATCCTCGCCTATGTCTGGCTTGACGGGGGCGTGCTCTACAATGAATTCATCATCCGGCAAGGCTTCGCCGCGGCCTTTTTTGCCTTTCCTTTCCGGGGAGATTACCAGGAACGATTCCGGGAAGCTCAAAAAGAAGCGCGCGAACAGGGGAGAGGTCTCTGGATAGAGGGAAAGCCAGAAGAGATTCCTTCCTCTTCGGCCGGCTCATATTTGGGGAAGCTCATTTCAGTCCGTTTTCTCTGTTCTAAGGCGAGAAAATCAAGGTCGTTTCTTTATCTTGAGTCCGCAGATGGCTCATTCGAAGCGTTGATTCCCCGCGATTATCAGGCGAATTTTTCTTTGCCCGAAACTCTGACCGGCCGGCTGCTCATTGCCACCGGTTTTCTGGAGGAATTTCGCGGCCGGCCGCAAATCCTGCTCTTTTTCTCACGTCAGCTCCGCCAAGCTGACATCTTGGATCAGCCGCACTGACGGCCGGAGATTCAACTCTCCCAAAGAGTTGGCTCGTGAACGATCCGCGCAAGATAGAGATCCCAGAAGCGCCGTGAAACGGCCCGGGCTCGCTCGACGCGACGGCGTCTAGCCCCTGAACGTCGGGCGGGTCATCACGTGGATCGTGACGCCGGCGGCGATGAGCAACAGGGCGATCCGCAACGCCGGCCTTTGCACGGCCGCGGCGACCGCGACGCCGATCGTCGCCCACAGCAGTCCGACGGTGGAGAGCTTCGCGCCGAGCGAGATGCCCCGGCCTTCGCGATATCGCCGGATGTGGACACCTAGCCTTGGCCGGCTCATGAGCCAGTCATGGAGGCGCCGGGAGCCGCTGGCGAAGCACGCTGCGGCCAGAAGAAGGAAGGGCGTCGTTGGCAGAAGCGGGACGAAAATGCCAATGATGCCGAGGCTAAGGCAGGCCGTCCCCGCAATGACTAAGAGGTGTCTCTTCATAGCATAGCCGGGACAGGGCGAAAATAAAGCCCCACCCGACGTGGCAGGATACCATCCGGGGAGCGGCCGGTCAACTACTCGATGGTCACTCGGCGTCCGGAGGGGCAGGCGGCGAACTCCGGGGCGTAGAGCGATTGCAGAGTGGCCGGAGCGGCCTTGGAGTCCCCGCCATGGCGCGCCTCATGCGGTGGCTTGAGCGTGTACTCGCCCTGGGGCGGGCGCTCCATGAAGAAGTTCATGCCGCTGTCCCTGACCTCTTCGTAGCGCATGAACCCAAGGTCCCTCCAGTATCCAGATGTCAGGCTGACCGTCTCCCATCCCGAGTGCCGCGGGTCGAGCAAGTGGACGTAGTTGGCCGGGTGACGGGCCCGGATGGGAAGGTTGACCTTGATCTCGTCGCCTATGGCCATTATCAGAGAGGGGAAGCCAGGGCGCACTGGTTTTGGGGCATGCCCTAGGACCTTTTGCCAATACAGAACTGGCTTTAGAGGCCTGGAGGAGAGCAAAGCAGACGTTAAAGAAGTTGTGCCTCTCTGGGAACAGCCGGATATCGATTCATTGAGAAAGGTTGTCGACAAGAGACTCTGGTATTATAATTGCGTTCGCAAGCATTCGGCGCTGGGGGACAAGGCGCCGATGAAATATCTCAACGAAAAGGGTTTAATCCTCTGAGATGCTAGCAGAAATGAGCCTTAAAGGAGGTACGAAAAATGGGGGTCATATCCTTTTTCCCCATAGGGGATCTGAGATTTGAGGATACACTTCCAGCCTGCCATCTCATCAATTGACCCATATCTACCATACTAATCGTTATAGAGCCGCACTCTGAGTTTGACATGAAGCTGTGATTGGTTTATAAAACCTTATCCATCAAAATAGAAAAAGGCTTCCGGGAAAAAGGAGTCCCGCCAATGAGCTATTTCAAAGCCGTCATGAAATGGTTTTTCGCCTTGTCTGTGTTTGCCGGGATAATCAGCAACCTGAGTTTGGGGGCACCTGTCCAGCGCGTTGAGCAGCGGCTTTCCGCGTTTGACCCCTCCCTTTACAAAGCCATGGAATGGAGATGCATCGGCCCCTACCGCGGCGGCCGAGTGACGGCTGTAGCTGGAATTCCGGATCAGCCTCTCGTTTATTATTTCGGAGCGACCGGCGGCGGGGTCTGGAAAACCGAGGACGCCGGCTTGAGCTGGAGATGCGTTTCCGACGGGTTTTTCCGGACCGGCTCGGTCGGGGCTATCGCCGTTTCGGAGTGGGATCCCAATGTCGTTTATGTCGGCATGGGTGAAGCGCCTATCCGCGGCAACGTCTCGCATGGAGATGGGATGTACAAGTCCACCGACGGCGGCAAAACATGGAAGCACGTCGGGCTTGAAGCAACGAGCCAGATCTCGCGGGTTCGCATCCATCCGCGCAACCCCGACCTCGTTTACGTGGCTGCCTTGGGTCATGTTTACGGTTCCAATGAGGAACGCGGTGTATTCCGTTCTTCGGACGGCGGCAAAACCTGGCAGAAAATCCTCTGCCGCGACAATAAAACAGGAGCTATCGACCTGATCCTCGACCCGTCGAACCCGCGAATTATTTACGCAGCTCTCTGGGAAGCCCATCGCACGCCCTGGAGCCTATCGAGCGGCGGTCCAGGAAGCGGCATTTTTAAATCCACCGATGGCGGCGAGACCTGGGTGGAAATCTCGCGCCGCCAGGGTCTTCCCCAGGGTGTCCTGGGGAAAATAGGCGTCTGTGTCTCCCCGGCGCAGCCCAGTCGCGTCTGGGCCATTGTCGAGGCAGAAGATGGCGGCGTGTTCCGCTCTGATGACGGCGGCGAGACCTGGCAGAAATTTAACGACGACCGCCGGCTCAGGCAGCGGGCCTGGTATTATAGCCGCATTTACGCCGACCCGGTCGACCCAAACACGGTCTATGTCCTGAACACCGGGTTTTACCGTTCGGTTGACGGCGGCCGAACATACTCGACCATCCGCGTTCCTCACGGAGACAATCATGACCTCTGGATCGACCCTGATGACCCGAAGCGGATGATTAACTCCAATGACGGAGGAGCAAACGTCTCGTTTGACGGCGGAGTTTCCTGGACCGAGCAGGATAATCAGCCGACAGCCCAATTCTACCACGTGGCTGTGGACGACCGGTTTCCCTACTGGGTTTACGGCGCCCAGCAGGATAACTCAACGGTTCGCATCGCCAGCCGCACAGACGGCTTCGGCATCGACAGACCAGACTGGCATCCGGTTGGCGGCGGAGAGAGCGGGTTTGTCGTTCCTCGGCCCGGCAATGCCGATATCGTCTATGCGGGAAGTTACGGAGGCCTGATCACCCGCTGGGATGCCAGGACCGGTCAGGAGCGTGTGATCACGGCCTGGCCGGATAACCCCATGGGCTGGGGAGCGGCCGAGCTCAAGTACCGCTTCCAGTGGACAGCCCCCATCCTTGTTTCCCGCTTTAATCCCAATGTCCTCTATCATGCCGCCCAGGTGCTTTTTAAAACCACTAACGAGGGACAAAGCTGGGAAATCATAAGCTCCGACCTGACGACCAACGACAAAAGCAAACAGCAATCCTCCGGCGGCCCCATCACTCAGGATAACACGAGCGTCGAATACTACTGCACTATTTTTGCCCTGGGCGAATCCTTCCATGACCCCAACATTCTCTGGGTTGGGACAGATGACGGACTCGTCCACCTCACCAAGAACGGAGGAAAAACCTGGGAGAACATCACGCCGCGCGAGCTCCCTCCCTGGAGCCTGATAAGCATGATCGAGCCTTCGTCCTTCGATGCAGGAATTGCCTATCTTGCCGTTGACCGCCACGAGCTTGACGATTTCAAACCTTATATCTATAAGACGTCAGATTACGGAAGAACCTGGAAACTCATCGGTTCCGGACTTCCGCGAAACACGTTTGTCCGGGTCGTCCGAGAAGACCCCAAGCGACGTGGTCTTCTTTACGCCGGCACAGAGACAGGGGTCTTTGTTTCGTTCAACGACGGAGCTAACTGGCAGTCGCTGCAGCTCAACTTGCCCGTTGTCCCCATCCATGACCTGGTGGTCAAGGATGACGACCTCGTCGCAGCCACCCACGGCCGGTCCTTCTGGATCCTGGACGACCTGACGCCTCTCCACCAGTTAGATGAAAAAGTAGCCGCGTCGAAATTTCACCTTTTCAAGCCCCGCGACGCCTACAGGCTGAGGGGGACAAGAGCCGACATCCCCGGCTTGGGAAAAAATCCGGCCAGTGGAAGCGTGATTTACTATCACCTAAGAGAGAAGCCAAAAGGAGAGTTGACTCTCGAGTTTCTGGATTCAGAGGGAAATCTCATCCGCAAGTTCTCGAGCGAGGCCAGGCCTGAGGCTGAACCCGGAGATGCCTCAATCCGGATGCCCGGCCGCGGAGCGTCGCAGCCTCCGCCCAAAGAAACCGGAATGAACCGCTTTGTCTGGAACATGCGCTATCCTGATGCCGAGCGAGTGCCAGGAGCTGTTCTCTGGGGAGGCCTGACAGCCGGACCTGTCGCGGTTCCGGGCATCTACGAAGTCAAACTCACTGTCGATGGAGAATCGCTCTCCCAGACCTGGGAGTGGAAAAAAGACCCGCGGCTTGAAGTATCCCTGGAGGAACTTGAGGATCAGTTTAACTTTCTTATCCAGGTCCGCGACAAAATCAGTCAAGTCAACCGCGCCATCATCCAGCTTCGCCGGGTCAGGCAGAAAATCGAGAGCCTGGCTGGCGAGATCAAGGGCCTGGACAAAAGCGGAAACATCATCGAAGAAGGGAAAAAAATCATTGCCAGGCTCACGGAGATCGAGGGTATCCTCATCCAGTCCAGGTCCAAGAGCAACCAGGATCCCCTTAACTATCCTATCAAGCTGGATAACAAGCTTGCCGCTTTGGCCAGCGTCGTGGCCAGCGCCGACGGCCGGCCAACTGATCAGAGTCGTGAGCTGTTTAAAGAGCTGGCTGCCGCAGCCGACGCGGAAGTGGCAAAATTCAATTCCGTGCTGGAGACGGATATTCCAGCTCTGAACGCGATGCTCAAAGAGGCGGGAATTCCTCATATAATTGCTAAATGAACCTTTTCTGGTGATGTACAGGAAAATCGACCATCATATTCTCAAGAAGCTGGGAGAGATTGCCGGCCAAGAAAACGTCATCTCAGACCAGGAGAAGATCACCGACTACAGCCACGACGAGTCTTCCTCCCGCGACATCGCCCATCCACCCGAGGTCGTTGTCAAGCCAGGAAGGGCTGAGGAAGTCGCGGCGGTCCTTGAGCTGGCAAGCCACGAGAGAATCCCGGTCACGCCGCGGGGAGGGGCGACCGGCCTTTGCGGCGGCTGCGTGCCTGTCTACGGAGGCATCGTCCTTTCCCTTGAGAGGATGAACAGAATAATCGAGCTTGACAGAGATAATCAGATGGCCGTGGTCGAGCCGGGCGTGACCCTGGGAGAGTTCAACCGCGCTGTGGAGGAAGCCGGGTTGTCCTTCCCGCCCCACCCTGGAGATGAGAGCGCCCAGATCGGCGGGCTCATCGCCACCAACGCCGGAGGAAGCCGGGCCGTGAAATACGGCGTCATCAGGAATTATGTCCGCGGGCTTGAGGTTGTCCTTCCTCAAGGCGAAATCATCCGCCTGGGCGGAAAGCTGATGAAAACAAGCACAGGCTACAGCCTTCTCCAGCTTTTGATCGGGTCAGAGGGAACGCTCGGAGTCATCACGCGGGCAGTTATCCAGCTCCTCCCGGCACTGCCGGTGACGAGGTCGCTCGTTATTCCCTTCGCCGACATCGGAGCGGCCATTGAGACGGTTCCCTTGTTGCTCGGCCGCAAGATAACGCCGCTGGCTGTTGAGTTTATCGAAGCAGAGGTCATCCGCATCACCGAGGAATTCCTCCGCAAGAGATGGCCCTCAAGGGCCGGGGAGACGTATCTTCTGGTCATCCTCGATGCCTCGAGCGAGGAGGAGATGGACCTGCTGTCTGAGGCGGTGGCTGAAGTCTGCCTGGGGAAAGGAGGCATTGATGTCTTCATTGCCGACACGCCAAAAAAGCAAGATGAGGTGTTAGAGATCCGGAGCAAGATTTATGAAGCCATCAAGTCTCAAACGGTCGAGATCCTGGATATCTGCATTCCCCGGGCTGAGATCGCCGGGCACGTTCGGAGGGTCCGTGAAATATCCAAGAAGCGAGCCATCTGGCTTCCCACCTTCGGTCACGCTGCAGACGGAAATGTCCATACCCATATCATGAAGGCTCGCTGCGCCGAAGGGAAAATGATTCCTGTTCCAGATGAGGAATGGCGGGCCAAAGTTGACCTCGTCCGGGATGAACTTTACGCTGATTGCCGGGCCAGAGGAGGGGTCATCTCAGGTGAGCACGGCATCGGGCTTGTCAAGAAGCCGTTTCTCTCTCTGGTCTTGGATGATGTCCAGATCAGGCTAATGAAAGAAATCAAGAAGCTCTTTGACCCCCACCTCATCCTGAACCCGGGAAAAATCTTTGATTCCTAAAAAAGGTGACTCTCATTAAAGAGGAGGTTCTGATGCGCTCGTTTCAAAAAAAACTAGTGGCAACGGGTGTGTGTCTTGTCTTCGGGTTGTTTTCCTTAGCCGCCTCGCCGCAGGCAAAGAGGCCGCTGGAGAAAGCAAAAAAGGCCACAATCGATGCCGCCATCTTCAAGAATCTCTCCTGGCGGAACATCGGGCCTGCCATCATGGTCGGCCGCGTGGCGGACATCGAAGGAGTGCCTGGGAACCCGAATGTCGTGTTCGTCGGCACGGCCTCTGGCGGAGTCTGGAAGACCGAGGACGCCGGCGTCACGTGGAAGCCCATCTTTGACGACCAGCCCATCGCCTCAATCGGCGATATCGCTCTCGAGCCGGGAAACCCTGATGTCATTTATGTAGGGACAGGCGAATCTAACACCCGAAACAGCGTTTCTTTCGGCAACGGCGTCTATAAGTCCACTGACGGCGGGGCGACCTGGACCTATCTTGGCCTGGCCGACACCGAGCGTATTTCCCGAATCGTCATCAACCCGCGCAACCCGCAGGTTGTCTATGTCGGTGCGCTGGGCCATGCATTCGGCCCAAGCAAAGAGAGGGGGGTTTTCATGTCCGAGGACGGCGGCAAGACCTGGGCGAAAGTCCTTTACACCGATGACCGCCACGGCGTTGCTGACATGGATATCGATTGGCAGAATCCCAATATCCTTTATGCCGCTCTCTGGCATTTCGAGCGCAAGCCCTGGACCTTCCGCAGCGGCAGCGGGGAAGGAGGGATCTGGCGTTCCCTCGACGGCGGCAAGACCTGGGCTAAGTTGACCGAGGGGTTGCCCAAGCTCGTCGGCCGAATCTCGGTCAAGGTCTCCCGGACAAACCCGCGGGTCGTCTATGCCATGACCGAATCCAAAGAAGGCACGCTTTACCGGTCGGACGACCGGGGCCAGACGTTCCGCCTCGTCTCCAGTAACGTCGAGATCGTCTCCCGAGGGTTCTACTACACGGATCTGCGGATCGACCCGGCTGACGAGAACCGTATCTACGCCGTTTCCTCGAGGCTTTTTGTTTCCATAGACGGCGGCAAAACTTTCCAGCAGATCTCCCGGTCCACGCATGTTGACTACCACGCCCTCTGGATTGACCCGGAAAACCCTGGCCGGATGTGGCAGGGCCAGGACGGCGGCATCGCTGTCTCCTACGACAGGGGAATAACCTGGGATTATGTCAACACAATCTCCGCTGCTCAGTTCTACCAAATTTACGCTGACGACCGGCAGCCTTGCTATTATGTCGGCGGAGGCCTCCAGGATAACGGCACCTGGTACGCCCCAAGCCGAAGCCGGGAAACGTTCGGAATTTTGAACGATGACTGGCGGATGATCAGCTTCGGGGACGGCTTTCATACCGTCGTCCATCCGGATGACCCGGATGTCTTTCTGAGCGAGAGCCAGGGAGGCAATCTCCTCAGGACGGACATGAAGACGAGAGAACAGCAGTCGGTGAGCCCCCAGGCCAGGCGCGGGGACGGAGGCCCGGTTTCGCAGCTCAAATACCGTTTCAACTGGAACGCGCCGATCATCGCCTCGCCCCACGACCCCCGGATTATCTATTTCGGCGGCAACGTGGTCTTCAAATCTCGCGATTTCGGAACGACCTGGGAAATAATCAGTCCTGACCTGACCACCAACGACCCGGAAAAGCAAAAGACCGCAGGGGGGCCGGCTTGGACGGAGAACACCACCGCCGAATACCACTGCACGATCATCAGCCTGGCCGAGTCCCCAGCTCAGAAAGATCTTCTCTGGGCTGGCACGGACGACGGGCGCGTTCACATCAGCCCAGACGGAGGGAAAACCTGGCAGGATGTGACGAAGAACATCCCCGGAGTTCCGGCATTCTCCCCCGTTTCGCACATCGAGCCATCTCGCCAGTCTCCGGAAAAGGCCTATTGCGCTTTCGACAGGCATATGTTTGATGATTTCAGGCCTTATATCTTTAAAACCAGCGATTTTGGAAAGACATGGACTGAGATCAGCGGCAACCTTCCGGACAAGGCATATGTCTGGGTTGTCCGGGAGGACCCGAAGAATCCGAACCTTATTTACGCGGGCACAGAACTGGGTTTTTATGCTTCTTACTCGGCGGGCAAAGATTGGGTCAAGCTGCACTTGAAAAACCTCCCTACCGTGGCCGTCCATGATATCCTCGTCCATCCGCGGGAGAACGACCTCATCCTGGGCACCCATGGCCGGGGTATCTGGATTCTTGATGATGCGACGCCGGTCCAGCAATCCCTCACGGCCATTGCGGCCGAAGACGCCTACCTGTTCGATGTCCGGCCCGCCTTCCGTTTTGCCATGAAGCCAACCCGCTACGGGATTGGAGATAAAGTCTTCCAAGGACCAAACCCCCCTTACGGCGCCCTGATCACCTATTATCTGATGGATAAGCCGGCCAAGGATACAGCAGTCAGGCTGGAGATTCTTGATAGCGAGAGAAAAGTCATCAGGACGATCGCCAAGTTCCCCCTTGAAGCGGGGATCAACCGGGTCGCCTGGGACCTGAGAAGCGAACCTCCTCGGCAGCGCCGGGAGAGGGAGGTCGAAGAGGACTTTTTCACGCGCGGGCCGCGCGGACCCCAGGTTTTGCCGGGTATTTACAGCGTGCGTCTGACCATCGGCGAGAAAACCAAAGAAAAACCCGTTGAGGTTAAACTTGATCCTGCGCTGTCCCTCTCTCCGGAATCTCTTCGCCTCCAGCATGATTACAGCTTAAAGCTCATTGAGATGACATCTGCGCTCAATGATGGACTCAGAGCTCTTGATTCCACCCTGGCCCAGCTCGAAGAGCGCGAAAAGACGCTCCAGACAAAGCCTGCGAGAGAGGTTGAGGGAGCCCGCAAAATCCTCAGGGCCCACAAAGAGCAAATCCAGTCCATCCTGGAAACCCTTGCCCGTCCAGAAGGGAGGGCGTTTTGGAGTGAAGGATCGCGGCTTGCGGAGAGGTTGAGTTCGCTCTTTGGCGTTATCGATGGAGTGAATGCTGTCCCGACCGAAGCACAGGTTTCTTATTTTGAGGAACTTGTCGAGGAGTTTAGAGCGGGAATGGCCAGGGTCCGCGTTTACTTAGTGACCTCGGCCGGAGAGCTCAGCGACGCTCTCTCCCGTTTGGGCATTCCAGGCATCCTCGTTTCCGAGCCCCCGTCGCTTCCGGCCTGGGTCAAGAAATCTTGAGGACGGCGCTGGACAGAGGACGGGCTTTGCGCTATTTTATGTTTACGATTGATGGAAGGGGAGAAGAAGACGATGGCTGATTTGACGACATCCTTCATGGGACTCGAACTCGCCAACCCCATCATCGTGGGAAGCTGCGAGCTGACCGGCAGCGTTGAGGGCATTGTCCACGCTGCCGAGGCCGGCGCAGGAGCCGTTGTTCTCAAATCATTTTTTGAGGAGCAGTTTGCGGGCGAAGTTTCGCCTGAAGAAAGAGGTCGCTTTGTCTCGCCTGAAGCCATAGATTATTTAGAGAGGGGAGGACTGTTAGAGTACGCCACTCAGAATACGGCTCGGATGATCGAAGAAGCGAAGAAGGAAGTGAACGTGCCCATCATCGCTTCCGTTAACTGCCGATCTCCTCACCTCTGGCCAAGGTTTGCTCGCCATTTCGAGGAAGCCGGCGCCGATGGACTGGAGCTCAACATCTATTTTCTTCCTTTCGACCCTCAAACTCCGGGTTCTGAGTATGAGAACTCCCACATCGAGATCATGGAGGAGGTCAGGAAATCCGTTTCTATTCCTGTTTCGGTCAAGCTATCCTCTGGCCTCACCGCTCTGCCCCATTTGAGCAAGAAGCTGGCCGAAGCCGGGTGTCAGGCTGTCGTCTATTTCAACTGGTTTCTTCAACCCGATATCAATATCTCAAACCTTGAGACGCGGACGATCATCGGCAAGGGCGACCTCCACCAGACGCTGCGTTGGGTCGCTTTGTGCGCAGGCCGGGTGGGATGCGATATCGCTTCCTCCGGCGGCGTGCGCCGGGCAGACGACATCATCAAGTTGATCCTGGCCGGCGCTTCGGCTGTTCAGGTGGCCTCGCTTTTCTTGACACAGGGATTAGCGGCGCTTCCCGGGTTGCTCGACGGTCTCCAGGCTTGGATGGATGAGCACGGCTATCAGTCGCTTGAGGATTTCCGCGGTGAACTCTCCTGGAAAAGGCAACAGCTTTCTTTCCACGAGCCTCGGGATGCTGAAGCCTTTTTCCGGTCTCAGTATATAAAAATCTACAGGTCCAAATTTAGAGTGTAGGGGGGATCATGGGAAGGATCACAGAAATTTTTGTCGTTTTGGAAAACCGGCCGTCCAGGCTGGGCGAGCTCTGCGGTCATCTTGCGGAGAATGACATCAACATCGAGGCCATCGGCGTTTTTCAGGACACGGCCAAGCTCTACGTGAAGAATGTCAGCAAGGCGATGAAAGTCCTGAACCGGCTGAACTACACGACAGAACTGCGCGACGTGCTCAAAGTTGATTTGGAAAACAGGCCCGGCGCTCTTGCTGAAGTGACGTCAAAACTGGGCAACAAGGGGATCAATATTGAATACTGCTACGGGACATTGAGCCGAAAAGGAGACACGACTTCTGTCATCCTCGACGTGTCTGATATAGACAAAGCTCTGGCTGTCCTGGGCGAAACGTAGATTCTGTCTCTTGTTTTCAAGCAGCTTCAGGCTTTCTTCTGCTCCAATGCTCTGGCCAGCGTTTCCAGCAGTCCGGCATAGTTAACGGGCTTGGCGATGAACTTTTCCAGATGGGGAGTGGTCTGGTTCATTTTTTGGATGAATGTCTTGGGAGCTAAAATAAAAAGAGGAATATGCTTGAGTGATTCATCCGCGCTCAACCTGCGGATGCTGTCATGGCCGTCATCGCGTGAGGTGAGGAAGTCCATGAGGATGACATCAGGCTGGTCTGCAAACGCCGCTTTTAGGCCTTCTTTTGCGGTGGAAGAGAAAGAGACATTGTAGCCTGCCTGTTTCAGCTTTGGTTCAATTTCGTTGACGAAATTGAGGTCTTTGTCTATAACCAGAATATTTCCCTTTGCCTGGCCAGCTTCTTCCTGTTCCATGAGGGCGCTTTTGACCATTTCAAGAAGGACGTCGGGGTTATAAGGCTTGGTGAGGTAGTATTTGGCGCCCTTTTCCAACCCCAAAAGTTCATCCGCCTGGCTAGTCCTGGCCGTCAAATAAATAACGGGGATGGCCCATGTTAGAGTTGATTTCTTGAGCATGTCGCAGACCGCGTGTCCGTTCATCCCCGGCATCATGATGTCTAGGATGATAAGGTCGGGCTTCTCGCGCCGGGCTGTTTGCACTCCCTTGGGACCGTCTTCCGCGGCAAGGACTTCATAGCCCGCGATCTGGAGCCTGGTCGTGAGCATTTTGACAAAGTCGAATTCGTCGTCGATGATCAGAATACGTTTCTTGGCCATGTCCGATTCCTCTGCCCGGCCATTCTATCTCAAGCCATGCAGCTATGCAATTGATTCATGATCATCGCCGCACGCTCTTTCCCTGTCCTCTAATTTAGTCGCACGAGAAAAAGAAGAAAACGCGGCTGACATCTCATTCTCCGATGATCGATTCGATGATGTAGGTGAGGTCTTCCGGCTCGATCGGTTTGGCAATGAAACCCTGAGCGCCAAGCTCTTTGGCCTTTTCTTCCATCTTTTTTGGTGAGAAAAGGCTGGACATGAGAAAGACGGGAATGAACTGAGTTTCCGGGGCTTTTCTCAGGTTGGCCAGGACGTTTTCACCGCCACCGGCTGGCGGCAGGACGAGGTTCAGAAGGATTAAATCCGGCTTTTTCTGGAAGGCGTGTTGCAAGCCGCTTATTCCGTCGAGAGCAACGGTTACCTCATAGCCGCGGCTGGCAAGAGTCGCTGTCATCGCCCGGCCGAAGGCCACATCGTCGTCCATGATTAAAATGACCTTGGGTCCGGCCGCCTTGGCGACCGGCCGTTTCACTTTTTCCTCTATGGCTTGAGTGGTCTTCTTCGACGGCATCTTGAAATCGGAAAGCGTCGTTTTAATCAGGTCGTCTATTTTTTTCCTGTCTTTGTCGGGCGCTTTGGGCTTCTTTTCCTTCGGCCCAGGAAAATGTCTCGCCCTGAACTCTTTTTCTATCCGATGAATTTCTTCCTCGAAGTTCCGGGCCGACTCAGCCCTGGGTTTGGCTTTTTCTTCCGGCTCCTCGACGGCGACGAATTTCTCGATCGTCCTGAAAAGCTCTCTAGGGTCATAAGGCTTTTTGATATAAGCGGCAATCCCTTCCTGTGAGCAGGCTTTAATGAAATCGGGCGACCCCACAGCCGAGAGAGCGATGATGGGAATATTCCGGGTCTCTGTGTTCTGTTTGAGCTTGATCGTGGCATCGAGGCCGTGCATGTCAGGCAAAATCATGTCCATGAGGATGAGCTGGGGCCTTTCCTTCTTGGCCAGCTCAATGCCCTCTTTGGCCTTGCCCACGGACATAACCCTATATCCTCGGGCCTCCAGTCGCAGCTTGATCAGTTTATTCTGATCGGGCTCATCTTCGATGACTAGAATCTTCGCCATTCTTGCGTCCCGTCAATCGCTAACCCATTTTCCCAGTTCCACGGCCTCCTCGGGGTAGGAGAGAACCCTCGTCTCGAGGCGGGTCCTCTCCTTGAGGAACTCGTTGGCGGCGATGTATTGCCCGACGTTTTCTCTCATCCTCTCCAGAACAAAGGGAGCGTCCTTTTTCTTGGTGTCGGGAAGAATCAGGTAGAAACTCCCTTTGTCGTACAGGACCGAGTCCCCGCTCCGGCGAAGAGAATTCCTGAGGAGGTCTTCTATCTCCGCCACTGCACGTTCGGTTTTTTCCCGAGATTCCTGGCTGAATTCCTCCAGGTTGGCCAGGGAGAAAATGAGCACAGAAAAGTAGCCCTTCCTCCCCGCAGCCTCCTGGATCATCGTGGAGACGTATTCATTTAGTCGTTCCTCGAAACTCAGTTTTGGAAGGCTGAAGGTCACGGTGGTCCCTCGGCCGGGTTCGCTTTCAGCCCAGATTCGGCCCCTGTGCAGCTCGACCAGCCCCTTGACGATGGACAGGCCAAGGCCTGTCCCTTTCTCCCCCGGACCGTCTTTCCGGCCGAATTGGGTGAACTTATCAAAAATCTTGGGAAGATCGAGAGGTTCGATCCCGATGCCGGAATCCCGGACGAAGCAGATGAACTCTTTTTCTTTCTCTTCCGCGGCAATTTCTATGTATCCCTGGCGCGTGAACTTGACGGCGTTGTCGACCAAGTTCGTGAAGATCTGGTTGAGCTTGTCTTCATCGGCGTAAACACGGATTCCCGTTTCGGGAAGGGCAACTCTCAGTTCCAGGCCTTTATCCCTTGCCTTGGGTTCAAAGGCTTGGGCGATCATCCTGATCATAGCGGCAAGGTCGATCTCCCCTTTCTTGAGATCGGCCTTGCCGGCTTCCATCTTGGACACGTCGAGGAGGCTGTTGATGATCCTGGCCAGCCTCTCGATGTTGGTCCTGGCGATTTCCAGGATCTCTGTCTGCTGGCTGTTGATGTCTCCCGGGACCTTTTCCAGGATCAGGCTGACCGCTTCTTTGGTGATGGAAAGAGGCGTTCGCAGCTCGTGGGAGACCGTGTTGATGAAATCGTCCTTGAGCTTATCCAGGCGGATATGCTTTTCCACCTCGAGCTTGAGCTTCTCGGCCTGCTTGCGTTCGGTGATATCACGAATTGTCACCAGGAAAGCGGGTTGATCCTGCCAGATGATGTCAACAACTTGCATCTCTCCTGTCCTTGTTTGTCCATCGGCCTGGCTGACTTCGATTTCCTCGGCTTTGCCGCGGTCAAGCGGATAGCCGAAAGGTTTTCCTAGGAAGTCCTTCTCCGGGCGGCCGAAGAGCCGAGCCGCCGCCGGGTTGGCGAAAATGACAAGCCCCTTCTTATCGACGATGATGATGGAATCGGCCGTTTGGCCGATGATGTTGAAGAAACGGGCTTCGGTTGCGGCCAACTGTTTGATCAGGCTGTCAACCTGAGACTGAATGGAGGTTCTGTCAGAAGAGGGAAGGCGGCGCTTTTTCTTAAAGCTTGAGAATCCGGCCCGTATGAAACCTGGCATGAGAAATCTCCTTGCAACTTCCGTGCTAATTTTATAAAAGATGTCTTGTCAAAGCAACTTAGTCAGCCGTCGTCTTCAAGGGGCCAGAGGCTAAGACCGGAGAGCTCGGGTTGGGGAAGGCGCTCTTTCTTGGACCCTTCCAAGGCTAAAATAACCACTTCGGCGACGAAGATGGGGCAGCCGGGAAGGAGGTGGCCTCCCCAAGCCCTGCCGTGCCGGTCAGAAATCATGATATGGGCGTGGACAAAGGGCTTTTTGTCTTTGAGGGAAATGTTGCCCGAGAGGTGGCAAATCTCAAGTTCACCTGCAAATTCCCTGGTCTCATAACGGTTTTCCTCAGCGAGGAAAATGCCCAACGCCGCGCTCTTCAAAGCGCCGATGCCCGAGATAAGCCCGAGCGAGATATTTTCCTTTTGGGCTAACGTGTTGAGCTCTTCGAGCAGGTCAGCGTCAGGGCGAAGCCGGCGGACAACAATGTTTTTTATTTTAATTTTTTTCATTCCCTCCTCCTTAAAGAGGAATCATTATATCGCCGCTAAAGACGATTGCGGCCAGATTGTTTCTTTTTTCTTCGGTCATTTGTTTGACTCCTTGGCCAGGAAACGATGCATCAACTATAAATTATGCCAAATCCACAGAAAATAGAGAATCAGCTTTTGAGTCGTGACGTTCTTGGAGGAGCGACATCAGGCGCATAAATCTGACAATTCCTATAGATTCTATAAAAATAATAAGCTATTATCGTAGCTTCGTTCGGGCGAATTGATTCGCGGCTACGGTGAGGAGCAAAAAATGAAGAAAATTTCTTTTTTATGTCTGGCCGTTTTCTTGGCTTCTCCAGTTTTTGGCCAGGAAGAAACACTCAGGGCTCTTTTTTTATGACAGGTCGGCCGAGCTCATCCTGAGGGAGAAGTCACTTTTAGATGACGCTCTCCGGATCGCCGAAGCCCGGTATTCTGTCGGCCAGAGAATTCAGGCCAACATTTTCAAGGCCTAAGTCGAAATTTCAAGCGCCGAAGAAATGCTCCTGACGATGAGCCAAATGGCCAAGGTGACAAGGATCGACATCAACAGCCTGATCAACTTTCCCCCAGAAAATCCTCAAAGAATTTTATCCCAATTTCATGGTTCAAGCAGGGCAGGATTTATATCCCCACGCCGTCCGGGGCTCAAATCCCTCTTTCCCTGGTCGCCGACATCGAGGTTAAACTTGGCCCCGGGATGAACCGGTACGAGAACGGCCGCCTGGCTGTGCCTTTTTCCCTCGTCGGGGCTGTCTGGTTGCTTTATCTTTTAGGCTACAATATGAGCATCGGCATATGGGCGGGAATTATCGCCTTGTTAGGCGTGGACGCGGAAACGGGAGTCATCATGCTCCTTTACTTAGACCTTGCTTTCGAGGAAAGAAGGAAAAAGAGGAATCTTCACTTCCTTCATCATGGAGCTTCTTGTCTACCCGGCCGTCTTTCTTCTCTGGAAATGGCTCAGGGAAGTCAAGCTGAAACGGGGACAGTGATTCGGTGAGGAAAATTGGGTATAATGAAGCTGTGAATCAAACCCAAAAGCCGCTGGCGCCGTGCCGGAGGCCAGGGACGCTGCGGCTGCTCGCGTCTGCGGGCTGGCTTCTCCTTGCTATAACCTGGGGGATGTCTATTTACGCTTATCGCCGCCTGCCGCAGGACATGGCCTCGTGGACGAGCCTATGGGTCAAGGATGTGTTCAGAGTTGATAAGTCCGTGTTCTTTTTTGTCTATCCTCTTGCCCAGACCGTTGTCCTTCTCGCTATTAGGGCCCTGGCTAAGGCCTATTTCCTCCGGCCGGAGGCACATCGCCTGAGTGTCGAAGCGGCCGGCCGCGACCTGGAAGTCCAGGAGCGCCTGATTGATTTAAAAAAAGAGACCGTTTCTTTAATTGTGATCTTTTGCAACCTGATCTTCATCCATCTCCAGACTAGCCTTGTCCTTCTCTCCCATCGGCTCGCCTCGGGGGTCAACCATTTCTACTTGATTATGCTTTTGGCTGTGCTCTTTATTCTTATTCCCTATTACGCCATCCGGCGCAGGTTGCTTCTCCGTACCCTGTATTGACAGGTCGGGCCAAATCCATTATTTTTGATTTGCGTTAAACCTCAACTTTTTTGGGCCAGCGTAGCTCAGCCGGTAGAGCAGCTGATTCGTAATCAGCGGGTCGGAGGTTCGAATCCTCTCGCTGGCTCTTTTATCCTGCTCGTTTTTATTAGAGCTCGCCCCGCTCAAGGACTAGTTGCAGTTCCGCGCCAATCTCAAGGATCCTCTGGCGCGATAAAGCGGGTAATAGGAGAAGTGGAGAAGCCTATTTCTGTTCGGTCTTCTTCATACGTCTGCAACAGCACGTGTTATAGAAAAGGCTCATGATGGCCAGCAGCGCGCCGGCAACAACGATGATCCATTTTGCCCACGCAGCGGGCAAAAAGAAAAGGGCCATCACCACGATGGCGGCAGCTAAAAGGAAACGACAAAAGCATACACTCATGATAACTCTCCTTTCTGCGGATGTTGCCCTTATGCTATTAAAAAAAAGAATTTATGTCAAGCCCTGATGGGCTCTCTTTCTTTTATCTGATAAATTCTGGATTAGCCTGAATGAGCAGACGCTTATTTCAAGTCCTCCTGGGGATAGAGAAGCGCGTTAAGCAGGAACTTGTACGTCCCGTGGGACTGCGCCCGGTGCTGACAAACAATGCCGATGAGGATAATGTGGCCCTTTTTGTAGGTGGTGTCGACGACAGCCGCTTTGCGAGCGATCATGTCCTCGCCGAGAAGCCAGCCACTCAAAAGGACATTGGCTTTAGGGAAGCTGGCCACGACTTTCCTGTCCCATTCGGGAAGCGGCACTCTTGTGCTCAGGGCTAAGCTGTCGGAAAACATCACTGCCGCCTTCTCGGGCATGCCGTAGCCGATGGGCGTGGTGTTTTCCACCTCGATGCTCAGAAGAGAGGTCGGACAAAAAAACTTGGTCCTTTCCACTCTCTCCAGAGCGTTGCGCGCCGGAACCTGAAGGTCATTGATGGCCAGCTCGCTGGCCTGGTTCATCGTCACTAAGATTCCGCCCGCCTCGACGAACGCCTTCAACGCTTCTACGCCCTCTTTTTCGATGCCGCCTTCATATTCAGGAGGATAGTTGGCTGTGAAAAAGCGAGCGCGTTCTGAGGTGGGGCTGGGCTTTCCAGTCTTTATGATATCTGGACTTTCATCCGCAAAGACAATGACGTCAAAATCAGCGTGCAGGTTGATTTTCTTGCCTTTGGCGGCCTTGAAAGCGTCATTGTGAATGGTCTTGTAAGGGACACCGAGGTCGTCGAAGACATAGCGGGTCCAGCCCTCGTCCATGTTGCTCCGCCAGGATTGATAGAGGCCGATGCGCGGGTTCTTGAGATAAGCCTTGGGGATCAAGGAGACATCGGTGAGGCCATAAACACGCAGCGGCCATTTCTCGACTAGGCTGGGTAGGATTTTCTTCACTTCCGGGCTGTTCTTGACGATAAAGCTTCCTGCGGCTGCCTCAAACCCATCACCTCTGATTGTTTCTTTAGAGCGGAAGACTTCTGCTTTCTGCTGAAGCAGCGAGAACACGGCGCTGTAGGAGGCGTTGACGCGGCAATCGAGGACGTAGTAAGCGGCCGCAGGGTCAGGCTGCGCGACGCCGGCAGAGGGGACTTTATCAATTATTTCCAGGTTGGCTTCGAATGGGTCATCCACCTGGTCACAAGCAACGCCCATTTGGAGCGGCAGGGTCCAGCCGGCGTTATCGTATGGTGGAATGGGCGGGCCACCCGGATATTGGTGCAGGTCAGGATACTTCTGCCTTTCGAGCAAGGCCCAGGCATAAGATTTATAGGGCTGGGCCAGTTTGACCACGAAAGAGCCGGCCGGATAAACCTTTCCTCCAGCAACAAACTTGTCCTTAGCCTGATGGACTTCAACACCGCCGAACATGAGAATGTCGATCATCCGCAGGGCCGTGGGATAGTCATGTTGCGCTGCGGGGATGACAAAGGCATAAGGCTCGTTTTTCTCCCTTTTTTCTACCGAGTTTTTGTACATCTGGTAAAAATTGAAGAGGAAATCCTCTTTGTGAAGGTAGGCAGTCTTGACCAGGCTGAAGGTGAGCGTCAGCTCGTAATCGACAAGGTCGCGCAGCCGCCACCATCCGCCGGGCCATGGGTCGATGAACTCCATGCTCTTTTCATAGTAGGACTGAGGAATCTCGTTCGGCTCGATGTAAATAGGGGAAGCAACCCGGACCGAGGCCATTTCGCTGAGGATGCCGATAACGTTGTGGAGCCAGGAGGTGTCGTCGCAGGCCCCGATCCACCAGCCGGTGTAGGAGCGGCCGTGGACGACGCCCTTGAACCCGTTCTTCTGGAGGTCGTAGGACATGTTGGCTCCGCAAAGGTTGACTCCCCGCCAGAGAAGCGGCTGGACATTGGGAATGGGCGGGTCCATAAAAGGCGGGACAAAAAGGCGCGCTCCCGTGGAGCCCATCTGGTGCTCATCGATGTGGATCTGAGGGAGCCAGTCGTGGTAAAGGACTTTGGTTACCGCCTTGGTCTCAGCTAAGTTGAACATGAACCAGTCGCGGTTGTTATCGTGTCCGGCATAATGATGGTAAAGCCACGGCATCGGGCCGCCTTCGTATTTCGTGCCCACGTGCTTTTTATACCAGTCGACCACCATCTGCTGGCCGTCAGGGTTGATGGTGGGCATGAGGAGGACGATGACGTCCTGGAGGACTCGCTCGGCGTCAAAAGGAGTTTCGCCAGTGACGAGTTTGTAGGCGAACTCCATGGCCATCTGGGAAGAGGCAATTTCTGTGGCATGGATGTTGCATGTGATGAGGAGGATCACTTTTCCTTCCCTGGCCAACTTGCGCGCTTCTTCCGGGGATGTCGTCCGCGGGTCTCTCAGCTTGCGGACGATTTCCCTGTAGGCATCCAGCTTGGCCATGTTTTGTTCAGATGTGATGACAGCCAGAAACATGGGTTTTTTTAAGGTCGAGGTCCCCACGGTAAAAACCTGGAGCTTGGGGGATTCCTGGTCGAGCTTCTGGAAGTACGCTTGAAGCTGGTTGTAATCAGCTAACTGGCGGTCGGAGCCGACCTTGAACCCTAAGAATTGCTCGGGAGAAGTCTGGGCTAGGGCTACCGCTTGACATAAAAAGAACAGGGCCGCTCCGAGAGCGGAAAGCATTTTTTTTGGTTGGGGGGACATGCACACCTCCTTTGGAAAAATCAGATTTTCTTATCTATCACTCTCGGCCAAGGCTGTCAAGGACAAAGAGGGATAAGGTGGGATGGTTTATGAAGCTAATTTTGAAGCGGAAATCGGTGATTAATCTCGAGATTGGCGCAGGAGGAACATGCGCAGGAGCTGCATGGCGGCCATGGCTGTTGCCGCTACATATGTAAGGGCTGCCGCAGAGAGAACCTGCCGCGCCCCGTCGAGCTCCTTGCCTTTGAGATAGCCTCTCTCTTCGAGGAGTGTCACGGCGCGGCGGGAAGCGTTAAACTCGACGGGCAGAGTCAGGACGCTGAAAAGGACTGCGCCGGCGAAAAGGAAGATGCCGATATCCATCAGGATGCTGGGGCCTTTTGAGCTGAAGAAAAAACCCACGAGAAAGATGGGGAAGGCCAGCGTTGAGCCGAAACTCGCTATGGGATAAATGGCATTCCGAAGATGCAAGGGAGCATAGCCGGCGTGATGCTGGAGGGCATGTCCCGCCTCGTGGGCTGCGATTCCCAGGGCGGCGATAGAGTCGCTCGCGTAAACACCCTCGGAGAGCCGGAGCGCTTTTTTTCGCGGGTCGTAATGGTCGCTGAGCTGGCCAGCCGTTTTTTCTATCTTGACCTCGTTGGCTCGGCCCAGGCTCAGAATCTCCTGGGCCATTCTCGCTCCCGACACACGCGAGGAAGCAAAAATGCGGCTGAACTTGGCATAGGTGCCCTTGACCTTGGCCTGGGCGTACAGGGCAAGGAGGAGCGGAGGAATGAGAAGAACGAATGTATGATCCCAGAAAAACATGTCTTTATTCTCCTTCAATTATAATAGCCGCCTGGCCGCTATCTGTCAATGCTCTGGATTCCAGCGTTGGGTCTCATCTCAGGGGGGAAGGCCGCCGTTTATCCGACTCATCTCCGACTCAATTCTCCAGGACATTATTTGACAAATAGCGATGATACCACTAAGATGGGCATCGTTTAAGGAAGAATCGACGAATGGAGGACGCACGATGAAGAAGGAACTGTTCATTTTCCATATCCTTTTCGTTTTCACTCTGCTTTTTACAGCCGTTATGGCGGTCGCTCAGACTCCGGGGGAAAAAGAAGAGCAGGTTGAGACTCTCCTTGCCCAAGCTGATGACTTCTATTCCAAGGGCGACTATCCGAAAGCTATCGAAGGCTATCTCCGCGTCATCAGCCTGACAGAAAAAAGGATGTTCCGCTCCCGCGCTTGGATGGGACTTTCTCTCTGCCGTTTTTTCAATAACGACATTGAGAACGCCAAAACATCCATAAGGAAAGTCCTGGAAATAGAACCGCAGAAGGAAATATCCACTCTCTTCTATCCTCAGACATTCGTTGACCTTTTCTACGAGGTCAAAAAGGGGATGGAAGTGAAGGTAACTCCAGAGCAGCCGGCTGCGCCGCCCGTACCGGAGCCGGCCCAGAAAGAAAAGAGAGAAGAGCCTTCGCCAGAAAAAGCTCTGGCTCCAAAGGTTCCTGTTTATGAAGAAAGAAAAGGCGGCTACTGGGAAGTCGACGTCCATTTTTCTGGCTGGAGCATAGACCCTGCCAAGAGCCTTTTTGAATCTTCCTTGACGAAAAAAGTTGCCAACGAAGTCCGGGATAACCTGAGCGACGAGCTCAGCAAAAGCTACGGAGCCCTGGCGCGTTCTTCCTATGAGACGAGCCTTTCGCTGGACTCTGAAGGGTCAAATTATGGGCTTGGTATCCGCTTTTATCCTTTGGGCCGCCTGGGGTCGTTTAGCATCGGGCTATCGCTTGAAAAAACCCATATCAAGGTGCCGGTTCAAGGTCAGGTGACCCAACGATACGCTGACGGCAGCGAAGCCACAGTCGATACAGAAGCCTACGTAGAGACAAGCCCGTTAACGACCAACCTGAGTTTTCGCTGGGACTTTGCTCCGTCCTGGCGGGTGACTCCTTATTTCGTGTTTGGCCTGGGGGTCGGTGCGCTTTCGGGTGAGGCAAAGTATCAATACGCAGGGATTTATAAGCGGGGAACTGAGCGGCGCTCAGTCGAGGGCGGGGAGACCAAGACCTTTGACGACCTTCGTGAGGAAGGAGATATCGAGCTCGATTTGTTCCCTCTTTTTCACCTGGCCCTCGGAGTCAAGGGAGAAATTGTTCCCGGCCTGATGGCCAAAGCCGAAGTTGGGTTCTGGGACGGGCTCATCTTGCGTGCCGGCTTGGCTTTTAGGTTCTGATTTTAAATTCATTTTCAAAACTTCGCCGCACGAATATAATAATAGTGACCGTGCTAGACGGGGAGCTAGCGGTGCCCTGTAACCCACAACCCGCTCCAGTGGGGTCGAAGACCTGGCTGAGGCCGGTCTTTTTCTGGCCTGTGTCCGGGTAAGTGGCGATGAGGGTTGGGGCCCCGGGCAAAGAGCCTCCTGTAAACCCCGCCAGGACCGGAAGGGAGCAACGGTAGCAGGCAGGCCTCTTGTGCCCGGTCAGCCTTGCCTGAGCAAACTGTCTGGATAACGCAGGGGAAGGTCGGTCGAAGCAGGTTGCACGGTCATTTTCCTGCTGTCAGCAAGAAAGCAGCCCGAGCCGCTCGAGTTCGTCTCTTACATCTTGTTTTTCTTTTTCTTCTAAGGGAAGCAAGGGAGGCCTGGGCGGTCCGCCGTAGAATCCGCGCAAATCGAGAGCGTGCTTGATCGCCGGGATTCCCAGGGTCTGGGTTAGCAGTTTGTTTAGAGGGACGAGGTCGAGCTGGAGTTTTTTGGCTTCTGCGTTTTTTCCTTCGACAAAGAGCGAATAAAGCTTCACGCACAAGTCCGGGATAGCTGCGGCCATGGCTAAAATACCGCCGCATGCGCCCATCACCAGCCCGGCCAGAAGGATGCTTCCATGGCCCATGAAAAAGCTGAATTTTTCAGGCAGCAAAGGGAGAGATTCGGCCAGGTTGGAGAGGTTGCCCGAGCTGTCCTTGATGCCGGCGATATTCGGATGACCGGAAAGCTCGACAAGAAGAGGCGGGCTGATGGGGATACCTGTGTTCTGAGGAAAATTATAGATCAAGACAGGGATGCCGACCCTGTCCGCGATACTGAAGTAATAACGCTTGAGGACCTCATGGGTCATCATGGACTTATAATAGTAAGGAGGTTTGATCAGGGCAGCGTCTGCGCCCAGCCCCGCGATCCTGTTTGTGAATTCGATGGTCGCGCGCGTGGACTCTCTGGATGTTCCGACGATAATCTTCTTGGAGGGAGGTGCTTTCTTCCTTGCCTCGATAACAAGCTCTTCTCCTTCTTTATCGCTTAGGAAAACCGCTTCTCCGGTTGAGCCCAAGACGACATAGCCGGCCAGTCCGGTCTGATTATACTTGAGGAGATTTTCCCCGAGTTTATCTAGGGCCACTTTCTCACCGGCGAATGGCGTGGTCAGGGCGGCGAAAACTCCACTCAATCGCTTGGCCATGTCTATCTCCTCTATTAATCGAAGTCAGTCCTCGATCTTGCGCAGCTCCTCCTCGCTCAGGCCGAAATAGTGGCCGATTTCGTGGAGCACGACGTCCCTCACTCGCTCCCGGATTTCGTCATCTGAGGACGAGATCATCTCGATCGGTTTCTGGTAGATGACGATGACGTCGGGAGGGACGTTGCCGTAATAAGAGCCCCTGTGTTTGAAAGGGACGCCGTGATAGAGGCCTAACAGGCTGCTCGAGGAGGTTCGTCGAGAAGACATTTCTCGCGGCGGCCTGTCCTCGATGATAACCGCCAGGTTGTGGAGGAGCTTCTTGAACCGTCGGGGAAGGCCAGCGAGCGCCTCTTCCACGAGTTTTTCGAATTTTTCTCTTTCCATGAGTTTGAATCAGGGATTTCCGGCGTTATTTTTCAATGCCCGGCCGCGCCCGGACGCCTCGCGAATAATAATGTTTTTTCTCCTTCATCTCTGTCACGAGGTCGGCACGCTTGATAAGGGAAGGGGAGGCGTACCGGCCCGTGAGGACAACTTCCACATCAGGCGGCTTTTGATCCAGGAAATCGTGGATATCTTTCTCAGTGAGGAGCCGGAAATGGAGGGCAACGTTGATCTCATCTAACACAATGATCCGAAATCTCCGCGAAAGCATGGCCTTCAGGCATTTCCGGAGGCCTCGCCTGGCTCTGTCGATATCCTCATCCTCGGGATTCTCCGTCACGTGGATAAACCCCTTCCGTCCGAACTGCTCGATGGTGATGAAAGGCGCGAGCTTACGGGCCGAGCGCAGTTCACCGTACGGATGACCCTTAAGGAATTGCCCTATATAAACGCAAAACCCATGGCCGGCAGCCCTAAGAGCCAGCCCGAGGGCGGCTGTGGTCTTGCCTTTTCCGTTTCCTGTATAAACCTGGACGTAGCCGTTGAAATTCCTGGCCTTGCGGTTTGGTCTTCGTGTCATGTCCAGGTTCTATTTTAATGAACGTCGAGCTTGAGTCAACAAGAAAGAGGCTCAGGTTGGGGTTGTCAGCCGGCTCGTTTCCCCCTCCAAGTTGACTGGCGGTCGGCCTAAACTTATAATCAGTTCAGATGAAAATCGAAGAAATCGATCCGCTCATCGAGTCCGCGCTCCGGGAGGATATGCCGGAAGGCGACATAACTTCTGAAAGCGTGGTACCGCCTGATTCTGTGTCCAGGGCCGTCATCGTGGCCAAGGAAGCAGGAGTTTTAGCAGGAGTCGACGTGGCCGGCCGCGTTTTCGAAAAAATCGACCAAACGATTAAGTTTCAGAAGGTTTTCGAGGACGGCCAAGATTTTCAGCCTGGCGACATCTTAGCAAGGCTGGAAGGAAACTCTATCTCCCTTCTTAAAGGCGAGAGGACCGCCCTCAATTTTCTGCAGCGGCTTTCGGGCATCGCCACGAAAACGAGGCATTACGTCGACGCAGTAGCTGGCACGCGGACAAAAATACTGGACACAAGAAAGACAACGCCAACACTCCGCCTTCTCGAGAAATATGCTGTCAGAATGGGCGGCGGCGTCAACCACCGTTTCAGTCTCTCCGATATGGTTTTAATTAAAGATAACCACCTCAGGCTGGCCGGGAGCATCACCCAGGCCGTCAGAAGGGCCAAAGAGAAAGCGAAGCCCGGGGTTAAAATCGAGGTGGAGGTGACGAATTTTGCGGAGGCAAAGGAAGCCGTCGAAGCCGGCGCTTCGATGATCATGTTAGACAACATGTCCATGAGCGGGATGAAACAGGTCCTTGACTGGGTGAAAGGAAGAGTGCCGGTCGAGGTTTCTGGCAAGGTCAGCCTCCGGAAGGCGCGCGGGATCGCGGGTCTTGGTGTTGACTATATTTCTGTCGGCGGCTTGACCCACTCGTTCTCCTCGGTAGATATCAGTATGGAATTTGAGGACAACCAGAATGAATAACGAGGCCGTTTTTCGGTCGGACATCCTGATTATCGGCTGCGGAATCAGTGGTGCCAGCGCGGCGCTCGAAGCGGCCAAGAGAGGATTTCGTGTCAACATCATCACAAAGGCTCCTGCGGCCGAAGAATCCAACACGTTCTATGCCCAGGGAGGAATCGTCTCCCAGGGAAAAGATGACTGTCCGGAGCTCTTGAAGGAAGACATCATCAAAACCGGCGATGGCATTAATAACCCCGAGGCAGTGGAGGTTTTGGCCAGCCAGGGAAGAGAGCTGATTGAGCGCATCCTCGTCCAGGAGCTCAGGATCCCTTTTTCGCGGAGCAGCCCGGAAATGCTGGATTATGCCCAGGAAGCCGGCCATTCGCGACGACGCATCCTTCACGTCAGAGACACAACGGGCAGGACAATCGCCGAGACATTTATCGAAACGCTGAGAAAATACACCAATGTCGTTGTCTTTACCGACCACACGGCGGTCGACTTGCTCACTGTTCCCCACCATTCGAAAAATTTCATGGCCTATTACCGGGAACCCCAATGCATCGGCGCCTACGTGCTCGATAACAAGACGGGTCGAGTCAAAACATTCTTTGCTCCTTACACGATTCTGGCGACGGGTGGCTGCGGAGCCGTCTATCTTTATACCTCAAACCCGCGACAAGCCATCGGCGCCGGTTACGCCATGGCTCACCGGGCAGGTGCTCGGATTGTCAACATGGAGTATATCCAGTTTCATCCCACATCGCTCTTCCACCGGGATGCTGACGGCTTCCTGATTTCGGAGACCGTGAGGGGTGAAGGGGCGCGTCTTAAGACCAAGGAAGGCCAGACGTTCATGGAGAAATATAGCGAAAGGAAAGACCTGGCGCCCCGCGACGAGGTAACCCGGGCGATCTACGAAGAGATGGTCAATAGCAACTCCAGTTATGTCCTTCTCGACCTGGCGAGCTATGCAAAGATGGACATCAAAAAGCGGTTTCCTCATATTCACAAAACCTGTCTCGATTATGGGATTGACATAACCAAAGAGCCGATTCCCGTCGTCCCGGCTGCCCACTATTGCTGCGGCGGCGTGCTGGTCGATACTTGGGGAAAAAGTTCGCTCCGCGGGCTTTACGCGGTGGGTGAAGTCTCCTGCACTGGAGTCCACGGAGCCAACCGGCTGGCCTCAACATCTCTGCTTGAGGGACTGGTCTGGGGGACGAGGGCTGCCCAGGACATCGCCGCTCATTTCGACCCGACCCCTCCCTACCAGCCCTCAGAGATCCATCCGTGGTATTATCCGGAGAAGGAAGAGGAAATCGACCCGGCCCTCATCAACCAGGACTGGCTGACTATACGATCGACAATGTGGAATTATGCGGGAATCATCCGCACCAAAAAAAGGCTGGAAAGAGCCAAAGCGGACATGGAGTACTTAAAGCACCGGATCGAGAAATTCTACAAAGAAGCAAAAATGGACCCAAAAGTAGTGGCGCTGAAGCACGGGATTCAGGTGGCTCTGATGATCACCCACGCCGCCTTAGCCAACCCGGTCAGCCTCGGCGCCCACTTCCGCAAAGACTGAGCAAGTTCTTTTTGTTCCGGACGGCTCGCAAAATCTCAGCGGCCAGGTTGTCGATTTCTTTCTCCTTGAAATCAGAGGACTCGAGCTCGATGTTCTTTTCGTCAATAAGACAAACAAGTGCTTTCGAGATCCCGGCATACTTCACGCGGGGGTCTTGATGCGCTGGCTCCATGTACGTCACTTGAATTTTCATTTTTTCCCTGTTGTCGTGCTTCTGGATGAGAATAGAGACATGGACGTCCTTATTTGTGTCATCATCGTCTGTGCCGACAAAGAATTCTCCCCTGACGAAGGCTTCCCCGGGATAAGCGCCGATTTCTTTGACCTCGCGGTAGATACTCTGTAATATTCCAGGATATTTTTTCCCTCCCTCGGCTTTGCTCTCGCCTGAATTCAAGGCTTCAGGCACAATGGTCCCGGCGATTAAATTGAGATAAGCAACGAGCATGACGAGAACGCAGAGTCTGAAGAGTAAGCGCCTCTTCATATTGAGGGGAGAACTCATTTCCTTTGCTTCGATCTCTTGGGCCGCTAAAACTTCGATTTGCTTGGCGGCGCCCTGTGGCTCATGGCTCGTTCAACTGAGGAATTTTCCTTCCTTCTTTATCTTATTTTGGGAATTAAAAGTCAACTCGAAGGGAGCCCTTGGAAGTATCTCTATAATCGAACGGGACCGACGGGCGTGCCTCCAGAAAGAGAAGAGGTATTGTATCGCTATCTTGGATGGTCTATAATCTCAAGATAAAATTGAGTTTGTGGAGATGGCGATGGCCGATGAGCTCGATGTCAAGAGCACGCTGAACCTTCCCCAGACAGCTTTCTCCATGAAGGCGAGGCTTCCACAGAAAGAGCCGGAACTCCTGAAAAAATGGGAGGAGATGGGCCTCTACGCTAAAATCTTGAAGAAGAGGGCTCAGGCGCCTTTGTTCGCCCTCCACGACGGCCCGCCTTATGCCAACGGAAGAATCCACCTGGGAACGGCCCTCAACAAAATCCTGAAGGACTTCATCGTCAAAACGAAGACAATGCAGGGCTATCTTTCTCCCTATCTTCCTGGATGGGACTGCCACGGCCTGCCCATCGAGATCAAAGTCGACCAGCTTTTAGGCGATAGGAAAAAAGAGATCTCCATCATCGACTTTCGCGAGGAATGCAAGAAATACGCCTTGAAATTCATCGATATCCAGCGCCAGGAATTCAAGCGGCTGGGCGTTTTCGGCGAGTGGGAAAATCCGTACCTCACCATGGATCCTGAGTATGAAGCAGACGTCCTGAGGCATCTGGCTTCGTTTTTTGCCTCGGGCAACGTGTACAAGGGGCTACGTCCAGTGCACTGGTGCCCTCATTGTCAGACAGCCCTGGCCGAAGCGGAAATCGAGTACAGGGACCGCAGCTCGCCCTCGATCTATGTAAAATTTCCTCTCCTTTCTGACCTCTCTGCCAAGCACCCAGCGCTTGCCGGGAAGAACGTTTTCGTCCTGACCTGGACAACCACGCCCTGGACTCTGCCGGCCAACCTGGCCATCGCCTTCCACCCAGAGCATGAATATGTTGCCGTTGAAGTGAGATCTGAAGTCTATATCGCGGCCAAAAGGCTTCTTCCCATCTTGATTGAAGAGCTTGGCCTCAAGCAGACAAAAATCCTGGCCTCCTTCCCGGGAAAAGAGATGGAAGGGCTGAAAGCCCGGCATCCCTGGATCAACCGAGAGTCGCTGTTGGTGCTGGCAGAATACGTCACTCTGGAAGACGGAACTGGCTGCGTCCATACCGCGCCCGGCCACGGCCATGAGGATTACCTCACGGGGCTCGCCTATAATCTCGAGATTTATACGCCCGTCGATAGCGAAGGAAAGTTTATTCCCCAGGTCGAGCGCTACGGCGGGAAACATGTCTTTGAGGCCAATCGCCTGATCACCGAAGACATGAAAAAGGAAGGGACTCTTCTCAAGGAGAGTGTGATCAGTCATTCTTACCCCCATTGCTGGCGCTGCAAGAATCCGGTCATCTTCAGGGCCACCGCCCAGTGGTTCATCTCCCTCGACCAGGCCGGCCTGAGGGAAAAGGCCCTCGACGAAATCAAGAAGGTTCGCTGGATTCCGCCCTGGGGCGCGGAGAGAATCGCCAACATGATGAACGCCAGGCCGGACTGGTGCATTTCCCGCCAGCGGCTCTGGGGAGTTCCCATCCCGGCCTTCTATTGCTCTTCCTGCGGACACATCCTGGCCTCGGATGAGATTACTCTTCTCATCGCCGATATCTTCGCCAAGGAAGGCTCAAGTTCCTGGTTCACGAAGAGTGCTGAAGAGCTTCTTCCGGCTCAGACGAAGTGCCCGCGCTGCGGTTCGCAGAAATTCGAAAAAGAAAGCAACATCTTAGACGTCTGGTTCGAGTCTGGAGCGAGTCACGCTGTGCTCGGCAAGAGGGCTGACCTGCCCTGGCCTGCGGACGTCTACATCGAGGGGCATGACCAGTACCGGGGTTGGTTTAACAGCTCCCTCCTTATCGGCGTCGGCGCTAAGGGTTCTTCTCCTTATAAAACGTGCATCACCCACGGGTTTGTCCTTGACGAGCAGGGAAGGGCCATGTCGAAATCGCTCGGTAACTTCATCGAACCCGAAGAGATCATCTCAAAGAACGGCGCGGAAGTGTTGCGGCTCTGGGTGGCCATGCTGGATTACAAAGAAGACGCCAGGCTTGGCCATGAGATCCTCCAGCGGCTAGTCGATGCTTACCGCAAGATCAGGAACACCTGGCGGTTTCTCCTCGGGAATATCTACGATTTTTCGCCCGACGCCGAGTCTGTCAGCAAGGAAGACATGCTCCTCTTAGACCGTTGGGCCCTGGAGAAAGCCGCGGAGCTCGGGAGGCGCGTTCTCAAGGCCTATGACGATTATGCCTACCATCTCGTTTTTCACTCGGTATTCAATTTCTTCACGATCGAGCTCAGCGCTTTCTACTTAGATATCATCAAAGACAGGCTCTACTGCTCGGCCAAGAGTTCCCTGCTACGAAAATCCGGCCAGACAGCTATTTTCCGGATTCTTAGGGATACCCTTGTTCTTATGGCGCCAATCCTGCCTTTCACGGCAGAGGAGGCCTGGGAGAACCTGCCGTCGTTTGCTGGGCGGGAAGAGTCTGTCCATCTCGAGACTTTCCCCTCTTTTGAGGAGAAGTGGCTGGAGCCGAAAAAAGGCCAGGACTTCCAGCGACTGCTCGACCTCCGTGAAGCCGTACTCAAGAAGCTGGAGAAGGCGCGGGAAACGAAGCTCATCGGAAACTCACTGGAGGCAGAAGTGCGTCTTACGGTTCCGGCTTCGGAGAAGAGCTTCATCGAGAAATACGAGCCAGAATTGGCCACTCTGTTTATCGTCTCATCGGTCGTCCTCGAGCCCGTCTCGTCGACCGAGATCAAAATCCGGGTAACGCGAGCTCCAGGAGAGAAATGCCTGAGGTGCTGGAATTATTCTCCGTACGTGGGAACGAGCCGTGATTATCCGACGTTCTGCCGGCGGTGTGAAGATGTCGTGAGGGCCTTGAAAGGATGAGAAAGACCCGGTTTTATTTAGCTCTGATTGCGCTGCTCGTCGTTGTCGACCAGGTCAGCAAGTGGATGGTCCTCCGCCGGGTCAGTCTTTACTCTACCGTGGCCATTATTCCTGGTTTTTTCAACATCACGCATATCCACAACCGGGGTGCCATCTTCGGCGCTTTTTCTCAGGTGGGGAACCCGCATGTTTACGTGGCTCTGACGCTGGCCTCCTTGCTTGCGCTTGGAATGGTGATCTATTATTTTATCATCACGCCGGCTGCCGAGCGGGGCGTGAAAACCTCTCTCACTCTTATCCTGGCCGGAGCGCTGGGCAACCTGATTGACCGGGTCTTCCGGGGTTATGTGATTGATTTTTTGGATTTTTATGTCGGGAAATGGCACTGGCCTTTTTTTAACGCGGCCGATTCCTGCATCACTATTGGCGCAATCTTGCTCCTCTTTTTCTTTGTCAAAAGGAAACCCGCATGCTCCCCGTCCTCATCCGCTTAGGGCCGGTCACGATTCACTCCTACGGCCTGATGATGGCCGTCGGCGTGGCGCTCGGCCTGTGGTTTCTGTATCGTCAGTCGAAAGCGCAGGGCCTCGACGCGGCGGGAATTGTCGATGCCGGTTTCTACACCATCCTCATCTCGCTTTTCGGCGCCAAGCTTGTTCTTTTTCTCGGGAATTTCTCATACTACACACGCTCCCCGGGTGAACTCTTGAGTCTGGCCCGTTCCGGAGGAGTTTTTCAAGGGGGGCTTGTCTTTGGCCTTGTCTTCGCCCTGTGGTACTTCAGGCGGAAGCGGATTCCCACCTGGAAGGTGGCCGACATCGCCGGTCCCTCCTTGGCGCTTGGCCACGGGTTCGGCCGCATTGGCTGCTTTCTGGCCGGCTGTTGCTACGGCCGGGTCTGTGAGAGCGGAGTCGGCGTCCGCTTCACCAGCCAGTATGCCCATGCCCTCACCGGCATTCCGCTCAACGAGACGCTCCATGCTGTCCAACTCTACGAGGCGGGCCTGAATTATTTAAACTTTTTTGTTCTTTTCCTCATCTTACGGAGAAAAAAGTTTGATGGACAGGTTTTTTCTCAGTACATCATCAATTATTCCCTAATCCGGTATTTCACTGAATTTTTCCGGGGCGATCATCCTGAGAAGGCTTTCCTAATAAAGGGGTCATCGCCCTATCTCAGCCTGACGCTCCCGCAGCTTTTCTGTATCCTGGGCATTATCACTGGGTTCATCCTGTTCAGCCTTTTGAAAAACAAAAAAAGTGCTTGAAAGGAAGTTTTACATCAGCCGCTCCTTCGGGTTCGGCCAGAGGCTGGACGTTTTTTTGGCCGCGCATGTCAGAGACCTGACTCGGGCTCAAGCGCAGAAGTTCATTGCCGAAAAAAAAGTCCTTGTCAATAAGAAGGCCTCGAAGCCCGGCCAGAAGCTAAGAGCAGGCGATGTTATCGAGGTGGAGATTCCCAGGGAAGCACCAGGCTTCCTTTGCCCGGAGGATATTCCCCTTGACGTGCTCCACAGCGACGAGCACATCATCGTCATCAACAAACCCGCCGGGTTGACCGTCCATCCTGGGGCAGGAATTGAGAAAGGAACTCTGGTCAACGCCCTTCTTTTCCATTACCCGGAGATAAAGAAAGTCGGCCACCCGGAGAGGCCGGGAATCGTTCACAGGCTGGACAAGGAAACTTCAGGCGTTATGGTTTTAGCCCGGAGCGAGAAGGCTTACACCGAGCTCAAACGGCAGTTCAAGGCCAGAGAAGTAGAGAAAATCTACCTTGGCCTGGTGTGGGGACAAATTCAGGTGGCTGAAGGCAAAATCGACTGGGCCTTGGGCCGCCATCCCAGACACCGGCAGCGCATTTCCATCAGGACGAAGAAACCCCGCGAGGCCCTAACTCTTTATTCAGTCAAGAAAATCCTCGATGATTTCACTTTGCTCGAGATAAAGCCAGTAACCGGCAGAACCCATCAAATCCGTGTCCATTTCGCGGCCGCCGGCCATCCCATCGTGGGCGATCCTCGCTACGGCGGACAGGACAAGACCCGGAAGTTTCCCCGGCTTTACCTCCATGCCTGGAGGATTGTCTTTGCGCATCCGGTGACAAGGATCCTCTGCGAATTCTACGCCCCCCTTCCGCCCGAATTCCAGGAGATTATCCATGGAAGTGGGGACGCTCATCCCTGAGGACCGTCCTCGTTTTCTCTTGAGCCGGCGAGGGCTTTGTTGTATGATATCTTCTGCTCTTAAATTCGCGACGCATGGATTCTTAAGAGCTAGCCTGAACGATTCAACCCATCCGGAGGAGGCTCAACGATGAAAGATTATGCACCCGATAGAATCCGGAACGTCGCGCTTATCGGCCACGGTTCCTCAGGCAAGACGTCCCTGGCCGCCGCCTGGCTGTTCAATTTCGGGTCAACCTCCCGGCTGACCAAAGTCGAGAAGGGCAACACCGTCACGGACTATGAACCCGAGGAAATAGAGAGGAAGATTTCCATCAATTCAGCCGCCTGTTTTTTCGAAGTTAAGGAGCACAAAATCCATTGCCTCGATACGCCCGGCTACAGCAATTTTCTCTGGGATACTCGGGCTACCCTCAGGGCCGTCGATGGCGCTTTGGTCGTCGTTTGCGGTGTGGCCGGAGTGGAAGTCGGGACAGAAAAAGTCTGGGAAATGCTCGAGGAATTCTCTCTTCCCCGCCTGATTGTTGTAAACAAAATGGACCGGGAGAACGCCAATTTCAAGAGGGCTTTGGATTCCATCCGTCAGTTTTTCGGCAGGCAAGCTGTGCCGCTTCAAATCCCTTTGGGTGAAGAGAAGAATTTTAGTGGCGTTGTCGACTTGCTCCGGATGAAAGCTTATCTTTTCGAAAAAGATGAGAGCGGCCGGTTCAAAGAGACCGAAATCCCGCCGGCCCTCCAGGAGGAAGCAGCGAAAAAAAGAGAAGAACTGGTCGAGATGATCGCCGAGAATGATGAAAAGCTGATGGAGAAATACCTGGAGAAGGGAGAGCTCTCAGCCGAAGACGTTCAGCGGGGGCTGCGAAAGGCTGTTCTCAACCTTCAGCTCTATCCGGTTTGTGTCTGTTCAGCCCTGGAAAATATCGGGACCCAGCCCCTGGCCGAGGCCGTGATTGACCTCCTGTCTTCACCGGTGGACAGGGGAGAAACTAAAGCTAAGATTAGGGAGACGGAAGGGGTGGTTAAGCCTCTCACGGAGGAGCCGTTTGCCGCGCTCGTTTTTAAAACCATTTCAGACCCGTACACTGGCCGGATCTCCCTGCTCCGCGTCTTCTCAGGCAGAATCAACCCAGATGCTGTTGTCACCAACACAAGCCAGGATACTGATGAGAAGCTTAGTGGCCTTTTCTTCCTCCAGGGCAAAGAGCAAATACCAGCCGGCCAGGTCAAGGCCGGCGATATCGTGGCCACAGCCAAGCTCAAGGCGACTTCCACGGGCGACACTCTTTGCGCTAAGGGCTCAGAGATAGAGTTCCCCCGAATCATGTTCCCCGAGCCTTCCATTTCCTTTGCCATCGAGCCCAAAACCAGGGCCGACGAGGACAGGATCTCCCAGGCAACCCACCGGATCACTGATGAAGACCCGACGGTCAGGATTGAACGGGACGCCGAGACGGGGCAGTTGCTTATCTCGGGGAACGGCCAGCTTCATGTGGAAATTATCACCGACCGGCTGAAGAAAAGATACAATGTCGACGTTCTGCTCAAACCCCCCAAGATCGCCTACAAAGAGACGATCAGGGGCCGGTCCGATGTTCAGGGCAAGTACAAGCGCCAGACGGGCGGCCGCGGACAGTACGGGGATGTCAAGATCAAGATGGAGCCTCTGGCGAGGGGCAGCGACTTTGAGTTTGAGGATAAAATCTTTGGCGGCGCTATTCCCAAGAACTTCATCCCCTCGATCGAAAAGGGCATCCAGGAAGCCCGCAAGAAAGGGATACTGGCTGGCTACCCAACCATAGATTTCAAGGTCACCCTCTATGACGGTAGCTACCATGAAGTTGACTCGTCCGACATCGCTTTCAAGATCGCCGCTTCCATGGCCTTCAAGAAGGGAATGAAAGAGGCCCGGCCGACGCTCCTCGAGCCGATCATGACTGTCGAAGTCTACACGCCAGAGGCTTACATGGGCGATATCATGGGCAACCTCAACGGAAGACGAGGAAAGCTGCAGGGCATGGAACAGAAGGCTAACCTGCGGATCATCAAGGCCCTTGTGCCGATGGCCGAGATGCTTGATTTTGAGCCGACGCTCACGTCGATCACCGGCGGCCGGGGATCGTTCCTGATGGAGTTTTCCCATTACGAAGAAGTCCCTGCTCAAATCCAGCAGAAAATCATCGCCGAAGCGATCAAAGATGGACGGATCAAGCCCGAAGAAGAATAGGGCGGCATCCCCTTATATGATTCAATCGGGTGCAGGAATCTGCCCTTTGGCCCCCGGGGAACCAGTCCCGTCGGTTCCCCCCGTCGGAGAAACCGACGGGTCCCCCCTCCGCTACGGGGGCTTCAGGGCAGCCTCCTGCACCCTTCCTAGAGAACACACATCGAAATGCTTCCGAAGAATAAAGAAGTAGTGTGGGTTGGGCTAAAATTTTGCGCCCAGGACAAGATACGCCACACCTTGGGCTGATTTAGGCTGGAAAAAACTCTTGCTTCCCACGCTGTAAACCAGTTCCACAGATCCGGCTGGAGTTGAGATGTGGATGCCGGCGCCGAGACCCCATAGAGGGTCCGGGTCGAAGGTCGTCAGGGGCCAGCGTTGTTCGAAGTCGAGGGCCACATTTGCCGCTGCTTTTAGATGGATAAGCCCGGTCAGCCTGTATCGGTATTCAGCGCGAATGATTTTCATTTGATTGCCGATGAGCTGGTCGTAGTCCATCCCGACGAATCTATCCGGGTGTCCTTGATTGAGATATTTATAGAAGGGCGTCCCGGCTGACGATGTTCCTATGTAGCCATAGAAGCGGAGGGTATGATCTTTTAAGAAGGTGCCGTAAACATCCGCTGATGCCTCGAATAAATCATAGGGAATATCGGTGCCGAGGAAGTCGTTGCTTTTTTCATAATTCATTTTGAAAAGGAGGCCTTTTTTCGGGGTCCAGACGGCGTCGAGAGTGTCGATCGTCGCGCTCAGCTTCAGTCGCTGAAGGTGATCTCTCCTGCCGGATAGGCTTTCTAATAAAGGCAGAGCTCTGAGTGGGCCCATATCCGTGTTCTCGATTTCGTAGGCTGTTTCGAGGATGATGCCCTTTTTCAGGAGCAGACTCACACCGACGCCAGTTGTCCAGGATTTGTTATCGTAAGTTGTGATCAGGCTTCCCTCGCCGTCATAGAGCCGCGTTGGAATGCTGCGGTAGTTTAGCTCCAGGTATGGGCAGAGCGGAAAATTCATCGTCAACGACTGGTAAACAATTTTAGACCGAAACCTGGTCAGCCCGACCAGGTCGAGCTCGCTTTCCAGCCGCATGCCCGGAAGAGGAAGGTTGTTCAAGCAAAGGCCTGACGTCGTGACGAGTTTGCGGAAATTGTTATAGGCTATGCCTATCCTGAGTTTAGCGCGCGGGAATTCCTTAACCTGTAAGCGCAGCTCAATCCTATCCTTGTCAGCCGTGAAGACCGATGACTCAATGTTTTCAAAATAGCCCAAAGCATAAAGCTTCAGGACCTGGCGGCTGATGGCCGGGCCGTCCACAGGATCGCCTCGTTTCAGGCTGAAGGCGCTGGAGATGACTGAAGCCGGAAGCTTGTCGTTGCCAGAAACAGTTATCCTATCGAGGATGAATTTCTTACTCTGATCAGATTGGGAAGATTTTTTTCCAGCCTCTTGTGAGCGCTCCAGCCCATATTCTTTCTTCAGGGCAGCGAGCGCCGGAAGGCTTTTCGAAGCCGCTTCCTTGCCCTTTTCCTTGATTTTTGCCAGTTTATCCGGGAAGAAAAAATCGCCGCTGCTCAAACCCTTCATATCCGGCACGATGAGGATATCCGCGAGCTCTGCGTTCTTCTTTTTCTGTTCGATCTCGGCGATGCGGAGTGCCTGGGACAAGATTTTATCAGCCGAGCCGAGCTCATCCCTCCCGCTGAGAGGACTGCCGAGGTCGACGGCGATGACGATATCCGCCCCCATATTCTTGACGACATCGACGGGCAGGTTATTGAGGAGGCCGCCATCCACAAGAAGCCGGCCTTCCCATTCGACTGGCGTGAAGATGGTCGGAACGGCCATGGTAGCCCGCATGGCCTTGGCCAACGAGCCTTTTCCAAGCACGACCTCTTTGCCCGTGATCAAATCGACAGTGACGCAGCGGAAGGGGACAGGCAGCAGGTTGAAATCGATTTCACCGGCGAGCGGGAAAGTTAGCTGGGAAAAAAAGAGCGAAAACTTTTGCCCGTAGACAAGGCCCCGGGGCGCCGAAGGGACTCCTCTTTTAAAGAAGAATTCAAGCTGATAGCGGCCGTCCGCTTCTCTTTCGAAAAAAGGCAGCATGGACCGAGGCGGGCGGTCGACGAAGATGTCTTCCCAGTTGATCGCCGCGGCGATCCGTTCAAGCTCAGCGCCGCTGTAGCCCAAGGCATAGAGCGCTCCGATAATACCGCCCGCGCTCGTCCCGGCTATATAATCGATAGGAATACTAAGCTCATCGAGTTGTTTGAGGACCGGGATGTGGGCAAGTCCTTTGGCTCCGCCGCCGCTCAGCACCAGGCCAATTTTCGGCCGTTCCTCGGGCCAGCCCGCTCTTATCAAAAAGATGAGGGCAAAGATAAGAAGCTTTGTCTTCTTCAAAAAGCCTGCCTTGGCCGGGTTTTGTTTAACGGCAGCGTTGCCAGTCAGAATCGCTGTAGAGATGGTCGAGCTCTTTCCACATGTCCTTGAGGTCACAGAACATGATGATGAGGTCCTGGGTTTTGCCTGACAGGTCCTTTACGTAATCGGGGAGTAGAGCTTCTTCCCTGAAGCCGAGCCTGCGACATATCGTCTGTGCCGCCTTTTGAGGTCTCATCATCATGGCCACAAGCCTTTCGATATTTTTCTCTGCAGCCAGAAAATAGAGCTCCCGCATGATGACCGTGCCCAGGCCGCGCCGCCTGTAAGGCCTGGCCACGATGACGCGAAGCTCTCCTTGATGTTTGTGCCATTCTTCTCCGCTGAGTTCAAGGCCGCCGTCGGCCACAATCTTATCCTTGTCCAAGGCGACAAGGCGGTAGACATTTCCTTTCTCGGCGAGTCGTATCCTCTGAGAGACAACCTCTCGGTTGGTGACATCGACTCGAAGATATCTTCTGTCCTCAGACGGGAGTGCGCGGTAGAATTCCATCAGCTTGTCGAGGTCGCGGAGTGTCAGGGGCCTGATCAGGATCTTCTTTCCATCTTTAAGCGACACAGTTTTTGCTGTCACGGAAATCTCCTCTTGGCTTTCCGAAAAGCCTGATTTTCTGTCCCAATATAAGCTGCCCGTCAATTCTTGTCAAGAATCCGCGACCTTCATTTCGTGAATGACCCCGGGCAAATTCTCTGAAAGGGAAATAGCGCTAATCAAGAGCGTCAGGGAGTCGAAATACTTAAGTGCGTGTCTCTTCCCGAATAAGCCAGGGCCGCCTCCGTTTTTGACACTCGGAGGACCTTGGTGTTAGAACGGACATGGAAAGACTTCTGGCGAGACCCTGATTCTATTTCGAGAACAAGCCTGACGGCTCTAAGCGGAAATGAGGCCTTGATGTGCTTAATTCCCGGCAAGATTCTGGGACGGATGAGGAGATGGTCAACCTGAGGCCGGATCCCGATGACATGATGGACGAGGAGGATGATCATCTCTGCCCAGGTCCAGGGAATTACCCCCACTTGCGGGAAGGGAGGCGCTATCCGTTCACCGTAGAATTCGAACCAAGATCCGGATAGAGCACCCGGGAGCGCGTTCAGCCAGTCCAGGACTCGCCATACCTTTTCTCCCTCCGACATCTCCGCATATGCCCTGGCCACAAACAGCGAGGGGAAAGGCCAGGGCCCTGGAGAATCGGGCTCTGAACTGACATGGTAACGCCCATACCCGCCGCCCTTCCAGGCCTGATTCCAGAGAAGCTCGACCTCGGCCAGCGTGTTTCTGGCCAGAGGGGAATCGGCCGGAACGAACTCGAGGGCGATCGGTAGGACAGCGGATGTGTCAGGATTGAGCAGATGCTCTCCCTTTTTGGCTAAAGGAACTCCCTCGGGAAGCCGCGCTTCAGCCACGGCTTCAATGGATTTCTGTACGGAACCATCAACAGACCTTCTTTTGATGAACCGGCCTTCGTCAACCAGGCCGTAACGTTGATCCCCGAGGAATGCCTGTTTCAATCTGCGGGCTTCGGCTTCCCAATAAAGCCCTTCCTTTTCCCTGCCAATCAGGCGCGAAAGCAAGGCGGCATCGGCCAGTCCCGTTGAGACAAAAAGCTGATGGGCGAGCTCCATCCCTTTTTGAATGCCGAAGGCTCTGTGTCTCTCCCAGTACTCCCTTGTGTTGGCCAAAAGCCCGGAAGGAAGATGCCGGAAGATATGACGGAGAGGAAATCCGGCGGCGGCTCTTATCTTTTCCCAATTGTCTTTAATCAAACCAACGTCCCCTGTCCAGAGGACATGATGTTTCAACGCATTAAGGAGCGCTCCGTTTTGGTCCAATTCCACTTCATCGTCGTCGCGAACTTCGCTCGAATCGATCGGCTGACCTTCCTCTGTGATAAACTCTGAAAGAAGGCGCTGGAGAACGACCCGCGCCGTTTTGTGCTGTCCGGATAAGGTAAGCCCAACGGCCAACATGGATTGGTCCCGAACCCACTCCCGGTTGTACTGCCAGATGCTGCCGTCCACACGGCCTGATTTGGAAATGACTGCTGGGAGCTGAGACCGAGAGGCAAAAAATGGTCAGAGCTTCCCTTTTCTTGGCCAATCGCTCGGGATCCATGATCAAGAGCCCGAGGGGTGTTCCTTCGCCCGAAGGGGAGACTTGAACCGCAGCCTGGATCAGCCCGTTTCCAAGAAAAAAATAAAAGGCATCTTTGAGCCGGGTGCGGACATCGGGATGTCCCCGAGAGGGGTCATCATCGTAGAAGTGTTCCTTGACATCGATCATGGTTGGTCAACGTCGTGAGAGAGTATAGCCCAACGCTCGAAGAGATATCAACGGCAGCTGGAGAAGGGATGCTCAGGCAGGTTCCGTAGGTTTACGGAGATGATTTTTTTTGCACAAAAAGGAGTAGCCCCGCTGCGAGGCCAGTAAGGACAAGAGAAAAAACAAACGGGGCCTCTACCCCAATTTTATCCCAGAGCAAGCCGGCCACAAGCGAGGCCGGGAGAGAGCAGAGCCCGATGATCATCTGGAAGCCTCCAAGACAACTCGCTCGAAACGGGAGGGGCGAAAGCTCGCAGACGAGCGTCTTCTGGACGGGCTCCAGGGCGGCCTTGTGCAAACCGTATAGGACGAAGATCAGGATGATGAGCGGGCGGCCGGGAGAAGCAATCATCCCGGCGCATACGGCCGCCCAGAAGGAAAAGGCCAAGTAGAGCACGGCCTTGCCACCGATCCTGTCCGAGAGCCTTCCGAAGGGAAAAGAAAAAAGCGAGGCTGTCGCCGTGAAGATCAGGTAGAGGACCGGGACGAAGACAACCTTGAACCCATGAATTTTGGCGTATATTAAAAGAAAGGAATAGCTGAAGGCACCCAGGGCAAAGATAGCGCTAAGCAGGAGGTACACCCGGAAATCGTTGCCCAGGTCTTTCAGGGAAAGGCCTTTGTATAACTTCACGCTGTCGGCTCTTTTCTCTTTGATGAGGGCAAAAATCAAGAGCGCGCTGAGAAGGGAAGGGAGTGCGGCGAGGGCAAAGAGCAGCCTGTAGCCCAAAAGGTTTATAAAAGCGATGCAGATGACAATTCCGCAGACGGCGCCGAGGTTGTCCATGGCCCGGAGAAGCCCAAAACTCCGGCCGCGGTCACTGGCAGTGGTCATGTCAGCCACCATGGCGTCCCGCGGCGCGCTCCTGATTTTCCCCACCCGGTCGAGAATCCGGAAGGGGATAAGATGCTGCCAGACAGCCGAGAGGGCGTAACCGAGCCTCGAAAGCGAACCGCAAAGATAGCCCGTCCAGATAAAGACCTTTCGCCTCCTGATCCGGTCCGAGACATACCCGGAAGCAGCCTGGGAGAGAGAAACCAGGGCGTCGCCCAGTCCATCGAGGAATCCCAGGGCAGCCATGTTGGCCTTGAGAACCTGGGTCACGAAGAGCGGCCAGATAGGATAGATGATGTCCGAGCCCAGGTCGTTGAGAAAAGAGGCGACGGCGAAAACCCGGAGCCTTTTCTTGCCTTGCATCGATTCAGCTTCCAAGGGCTGTTCCTTGACAGAATGCAGCCCATTCTAAGAGCTGACTCCAGCTGTGTCAAGCCGCCTGTTTGACGAGCGGCGAACATGCCCCGCGGCTTGCCGCGGGGAGCCGATCGTCGGGGGTTCCAAGGGGGTATGACCCCT
>JARYMI010000020.1 GCA_029907205.1 Clostridiales bacterium | reverse complement strand
TGGTCAAAAACGAACTCGCCAACGGGAGACTCCGAGTCGTTAACTCCTGCTTTAGATCTTAATATAACCTCTATTTTTCTCTCGATATTTTGTATAACTAATCTTGTCGGTTGCCATTGTCGATTATGCTAAAGCGCCTTGTGCGGAGAGCCGGATAGTGTTGAGCAATCATTTCATAATGTTCATCGTGATGAAGAAGCGTGCTGTTGTTTTCAACGGCTAAGGCGGCGATAATTAAATCTGTTGTCGGTATCGTTAAGCCCTTCCTTCTAAGCGCAAACCCCATTTCATAACCCCGTTCCCAGACAGATTGGGTAATGGATAAGATATCAAGGCTCTCTAATTTGATTTTCAGGGCATCCTTTTCTTTTATTGTCCGGCAACCCTGAAGGAGTTCTAAAATAATGAGTGGAGCTGTAACAGCGATGCCAGAGAGAATTGAACTCTTTAAGAACTCTTTTAACCGAGGATCGCCCGTCTTTTTAAAGCTGACAATCCAGGCAGATGTATCGACGAGAATCTTTTCAGGATTCATGGCGCATCCTTTCTAACTCCTCAACTGTAAGGTCGAATTCTTCGTAATTGCCGATGAGCTCGCTCAGCTCTTCTCGACGTCTGGCGCGAAGGAATTCTTTGATGGCTATCTCGATGGCTTTTTTCTTAGAAGATGCACCCGTAGCTTTTACCATTCTTTCAAGTAGTTCCGCATCGATATCTAAGGTTGTTCTCATCAGAGTCTCCTTTCTTTTAGCATTATAAATCTTCGCTATTTATGCATAAGTTTAATTTAATTGATGCATAAAGTCAAGCAGATTTATGCATATACTGGAATCAGCTTATTAGCTGGTCCAGCATTTCTTCAAGCCGGGGGAGAAGATAAAAAGGAGGTCAAGGGAATTGCTTTTTGTATTTTCTCAGGAAAATCTCCATCTCATTCAGGAATTTTTCTACATCACCCAGATCATGTTGAAGAATATCAAAGAGCTCGTTATCCGTGATTTCTTCATAGAAGTGGACCAGCCTGTTTCTGTATCCCGCCATTTTTATGAGCGTCTCAGAGTATTTTTTTGTTACAATTCCCTTCTCTCCAAGTTCTTTGGCAATTTCTTTATATTCGAGACTTCTGAAGGCAAAGCTCTTTGATAAGACATGTCTTCCAATATCAAAAACGGCCTCAATACATCTTCTTAAGAAACTTTCTGTCGCCGCTGGATTTCTCTCATCAGCGAGAAAGTCCTCTCTTGATATTTTCGAAAGCTTTCTCAGTTTTTCGAGAAATTCGCCTATCAGATTGAGGTTCTTTTGGAGCTTATTTAAGTTCAATTTCGAAATAACCATTCTTCAGAGCCTCCAGGAAATCTTCTTCGGCCATTTTCCTTTTAAAGGCAAGGTCGGATGCAAATCTCATGACGTCCTCTTCATATTCGCTGGCAAAATCTTCATCCGACGCATAGATGCGGTGCCCTTTTATGATTTCAAACTTAAGAAGGAAGTCTGCCTCATGCAAAAAGACGATGTCAATATTAAATGGGTCGAAAATATTTGATAAATCATAGTATAGATTTCCATAAAATTTATACATGTCAACAGGCGGTGTTTTCAGCAGGATACCAATATCCAGGTCCGATGTTTCTTCGATGATTGGTTTTTTCCCCTGCAGGTATTTCAGTCCGGCGTCCTTTTGAGAGCCAAAGAGATAAGCCAGAACTATTCTATTTTTTCTAAATATCCTTGCTAATTGAATTCTTTTGGCTGCCATTATCGGTTATCATTCCTTCTTTAGGGACCTTTGTTTGACAATATTGTATTTTATATCTTTGGTTAAGGCAATACTTTCTCTATTTGAATCGGCTGACAAGCTGCTTAAGCATTTCTTTTAGCCTGGGCAGAAGACAAAAAGGGAGGGAAGCTTGACAAATCTTAGAAAATGGCTATATAATTAGTCATAGAAAATAACCATAAGGGAGGACACATGAAAAGCACAACTGCGAGCATCGCCGAAGGGAAAAGAAGTTTCAGCCGGCTGATCCAGGAGGCGAACGAAAAAAAGAGAGACATTATCGTCACAAGGCGGGGCAAGCCCGTTGCCGCGATCGTCTCTTACGAGGAGTACAAACGCTCAAAAAAAAGAGAAGGGTACAGGAAGATCATGGAAGCGCGGGGAGCCTTCGTCAAAGCAGAAGTCCGGGCCGAAGGCGTCTTCCGAGAGTCGAAAAAACAACTGGAGAAAAGACCGTGAACCGGGTGGTGATCGACGCAAGCGTAGCCATGAAGTGGTATCTGGCCGACGAAGAATTAGGCCCAAAAGCCCTTGATTTGCTGGATAAATATGTGTCCGACGACCTTGACTTCCTGGCTCCCTCTCTATTGCCCTATGAGGTCGTGAACAGGCTGATGATCGCCCAGAAAAGAGGAAGGATCGAGGAGAAAAGAATCCTTGAGGCAATCGAGGGTTTTATGGCCCTGGGAATCAAATTGAAAGATCTTTCTCTTTTTTATCCTCGGGTGTTGAAATTCAGTCAGGCTTTTAGCCGCTCTGCTTATGATGCCAGTTACCTGGCTCTGGCCGAGGAAGAGTCGGCCATCTTCATCACGGCGGACAAAACTCTCTTCAGCAACGTCAAAGAAGAGCTTAAGTGGGTAAAATGGCTGGGGGACGTCTGATGCCGTCTGAAAATTCATCACCCCCAGGCTGCCTTTAAGTTTTTATTTCGCCTCCGTGATCACTGTTTTAACAAGCTGATCCAGCATTTCCTCAAGCCGGGGGAGAAGATAAAAAGGGAGGGAAAGAAGAGAGAAGCCCATTACGCTCTGATAGCGCACGCATCAATTTCCTGCTATTTTATAACAAATCATGTAAGAAATTAGTACTAATTTATTACAATATTTGTATGGTTTGACTTTTCAAGGCAATGCGGCAAAAATAAGGGCGGAAATACCCGCGAAAAATAATGGCCGAAGAAAAAAAGCCGCTGCGGCGAGGGTTCAATTACCGCCGGCTGGCTGAGCTGAGCTCGCTTGGGTTGATGCTCCCCTCTTCGATCGCTGTCGGGCTGGCTATAGGGTACGTCCTCGACAAGGCGCTCGGCACCTGGCCGTGGCTGCTGGCGATCTTCACCCTGTTAGGCGTTGTCTCGGGGTTTATCAGCCTGATCCGGGGGCTAAGGAAATTGGGGATAGAAAAAGACACGGAGAACGATCAGGATGACTGATTCCTCGCCACGCCAAGGCGCTGACAACATGTCCGCCGATGCCCAGCGCCAAAATACGCAAACCTTCATCGAGGAGCGAATCCTCCGCCGCATCCCGGTCGAAATCCTCGCCCTCTCGCTCGCCATCGCCGTCGGCTCCCTCGTTTTCTTCTCCCCGCTGACCGGCCTTTTCATCCTTGCCGGAGGAGCCTTCTCTTCGGCCACCTTTCTCTGGCTCAAGAGCGCCCTCAACCGCTTTCTCAGCCAGGACCGCAAGAAGGCTATCCGGTCCGGCCTCGTTTTCTACCTTCTCCGGCTCGCCTTGCTTCTGGGCGTCTTTTTGATTATAATTCTTCTATTTCCGAGGATGGTCCTGGCTTTCGTCGCTGGTTTTTCGACGGTCATCCTCGTTTTCTTTGTTGAGGCCGTGAGGGCGCTCTCACAGATAAAGTCATGGAAGAGTTAGAACACAGCCTTTATATCGTCGAGCTCTTCAACAAAATCTTCGGCCGGCCGGTTGTCGCCTTTCTCGGCCTTTTAGGAATCGAGCCCAAGCATCCGGAAAGCCCCATCCCCGACTACATCGTCATGTGCATTCTTGTGGCCGCCTTTCTCATCGTCGTTTTCGGCCTGGCCTCGCGCCGGCTATCCATCATCCCATCGAGGCGGCAGAGTGTCCTCGAGCTCATCGTCCAGATGTTCGAGGGCATCCTCACCGACGTCATCGGCGAGCAGGGGAAGCGCTACCTTCCGATGATAGGCACGGTCGGGATTTTCGTTTTCAGCGCCAACATGTTGGGGCTCGTGCCCGGGTTTATGTCGCCGACCTCAAAGCTGAACGTCACGGCCGGCTGCGCTCTGGCCGTGTTTGTCTATTACCACTGGCAAGGGATGAAGTCCCAGGGAATCTTGAAATACCTCAAACATTTCACCGGCCCGATCCCGGCCCTGGCGCCTCTGCTGCTTCCGATCGAGATCATCAGCCATTTTTCGAGGCCGGTGTCTCTGTCGTTGCGGCTTTTCGGCAACATCTTCGCCGAGGAGCTGCTCATTGTCGTCATCGCTTCGATCGTGCCTTTTATTCTTCCTCTGCCGTTCATGGCCATCGCCATCTTCACGGCCACGATCCAGGCCTTTGTCTTTGTCCTGTTAGCTTGCATTTACATCGCGGGCGCCGTGGCCCATGAGGAAGAGCATTCCTAAAAAGAAAAAAAAGAAAGGAGAAAAGACGATGAAGTACCTCAAGGCGTTGGGCACCCTGCTGATTTTTGTCCTGGTGGCGTCGAGCCCGCTCCTCGCCCAGGAGGCGGCTGAAGCCGCTATAAACCCGGTCAAGGCATCCCTCTACAAGCTCGCGATTATCGTCGGCGGAGCTATCATCACGCTGGCTGCGGCCGCAGGCGCTTTCTGTCAGGCCAAGGCCATTTCGAGCGCCTGCGAGGGAATCTCAAGGAACCCGGGAGCCGCTCCTCACATCCGTTTCCTGCTCATCTTCGGCCTCGTCCTCATCGAAACGCTGGTCATCTACGCGCTGCTCATCACCATCATCATTGTCCTGATCCAGTGGGGAAACTACGCTTGAAAACGGCGGCGGGCGGCAAGCGGCCGGCCGAAAGAGGCGGGTTGAGAGCCAGGCTGAGGGATAAGCTGAGAAGCCGGCTAAGAGGACAACACAGTCCGGTGGCGACGGCCGAGCCGATGTTTTTTCGCGTTGGCGATAGAGCGGTCAAATGAGTTTCGCCGTCTTTACGATTCTCCGCGACACGTTCAAGAGGTTTAACAACGACAGGTGCTGGAACGCGGCGATCGTCATCTCTTACTTTGCGTTTCTGTGCTCGGTGCCGGTCGTCGCCCTTTTCGTCTACGTCACCACCAAGATCGTGGGGAGCTCGGAGCTGGCTCTGCGGAGCCTTAACCTCTTCTCGGACGAATTCTTCGCCCACCTTGATCCGTCCTATTTTGAGAAGCTCAGGGCTGTGTCCGACAACCTCAGCAACCTCGGTTGGTTCGGGCTTATCGGGTCGCTCGTTTCGGCAAGCTTTCTTTTTTCCAACCTCATCTATTCGATCAACATCATCTTCCGGGCGAACTACCAGCGCTCGTTCGTTTACAACCGCCTGATCGAGTACACGATCATGTTCACGATGGGCATCGTCCTGCTCATTTCGATATCGATCACGGCCATCTGGACGGCCCTCCACAGGACTCTCCAGGAGAGCAACTTCGTGGCCACCCACATCAACCCGAAGATCATGGGGATCGTCAACAACTTCCTCATCCAGTACATGCTGCCGCTGGCCCTGACGTTTTTAGTCTTTTTCATTTTTTACAAGTTCATCCCCGAAGTGAAAGTTCACACGGCCCCGGCGGCGCTGGCTGCGGCGATCGGAGCCGTGCTCTGGGAAGCCTTCAAGCGGATTTTCGCTTTTTACGTGGCCAACTTTTCGGCCATCGGCATCGTTCTGTCCAAGCTCCTCCAGGGGACATTGACCTCGATCATCTTTTTCCTCCTCTGGATCTCCTTCTCGCTCGTCATCCTGCTCTGGAGCGCCGAGCTGGCAGCGGTGCTCAACGAGAGAAGACATGGCAGGGCAGGCGGAGGGGGCGGCTGAGGGGAGGTCTGAAGGGATAGAATCAGGAGATACAGGGAATAATGGGCAAAGGGGAACGCAAACAAGAAGGCGAACGATTGACGCTCACGGTCAGGCAGCTTGCGGAGATGCTCGGCTGTCCTTTCGAAGGCGACGGAGAAGTCCGGATCAGGGACGTTTCGAGCCTGGAAATGGCAGGTGAAGGGGATATCGTTTTTTTAGGACAGGCAAAGCTCAGGAAGAAGTTAGAGGAGACGAGGGCATCGGCTGCCATCATCCCGCCTGGGGAGTCGTTCCGCCGGATACCTGTGCTGATAGCGGAGAATCCTCAACTGGCGTTCGTCAGGGCGGTGGAGATTTTTTTTAAGCCCTACAGGCTGGAGCCCGGAGTCCATCCTTCGGCCCAGGTTGCGCCGACGGCGAAACTCGGGAAGGACGTGGCGGTCGGCGCGCTGAGCGTTGTCGGCGATGACGCGGAGATCGGAGAGGGGACGATCATTTTTCCGCTGGTGATCATTTATCCGCGGGTAAAGATCGGCGAGGGAGCGGTCATCCACAGCCACGTCTCCATCCGCGAGGGGGTGCGAGTTGGAAACCGCGTCATCATCCACAACGGCGCGGTCATCGGGTCGGACGGGTTCGGCTATATCAAAATGGAGAACGGAAGCTACAGGAAAATCCCCCAGAAAGGGACGGTCGTCATCGAGGATGACGTGGAGATCGGAGCCAACACGGCCGTGGACAGGGCGGCGCTCGGCGAGACGCTTATCCGGCGCGGCGTCAAGATCGACAACCTCGTCCAGGTCGCCCATAACGTCGAGATCGGCGAGAACGCCATCCTGACCGGACAGGTCGGGATTGCGGGGAGCAGCCGGGTCGGCAAGAACGTCGTCATGGGAGGCCAGGCGGGAGTGGCCGACCATGTCAATGTCGGGGATAATGCGACGATCGCCGCCCAATCGGGGATTCACAAAGATATTCCGGCGGGGGCGATCGTCGCCGGAACGCCGCATCTTGATATCAGGGAGGCGGCGAAGATCTGGGCCCTCATGCCGCAACTCCATGATTTCGTCAAGGACATGAAAAGGCTCAAAGCCCGAGTCGAGGAACTCGAGAAGCTCATCAAGAACAAAAGCTAAATCCCTCAAATAGGGGGACGCCATACGTAATGCACTTAATTTCTTTACCTAATTTCTGTCCGTGACGATGAAAAAATGGATGGCAATAATTTAGGTGATCACGTATGGCGTCCCCAATTTAAAAGGTAGTCGTTGACGGCCAAGGCGGCGGCAACTCCCGTGCCCACCGCCGTGGCCACCTGCTTTGGGCATGCATCAGCCACGTCGCCCGCGGCGAATATTCCCGGCTGCGATGTCCCCATTTTCTGATCGACCTTGATCTCCCCCCATTCGTTGATCTCCACCAGCCCCTTGACAAACCCCGTTTGCGGGTCCATCCCGATGGAGACGAAGAGCCCGTCAAGCCGGAGAGGATAAGCCCTATTCTCCTTGACGTTCCTAACGATGATGCGCTCGAGATGGCTCTCCCCCTCTATGGCCTCGACAACCGAGTTCCAGAGGACCTCGATCTTCGCGTTTGAAAGAACCCGTTCCTGGAGGATCTTTGTGGCCCTGAAGCGGTCGCGGCGGTGGATGAGGTAGAGCTTGCGACAGAACTTCGTCAGGAATATCGCTTCGTTCAGGGCGTTATCGCCGCCTCCGACAACGGCGATCTCCTGGTCACGGAAAAACGCTCCGTCGCAGGTGGCACAGTAGGAAACGCCCCTCCCCGTGAGCCTCTCCTCGCCAGCCAGGCCAAGCTTCCGGTAGGCCGCTCCCGTGGCGATGATCACGGCTCTGGCCCTGTACTCCCTGCTCCGGCCGGCGACGACCCAGCGGCCGCCGTCTTTGCGGATGGCCTGAGCTTCGTCCGTCTCGATATCCGCCCCGAACTTGAGCGCCTGTTTTTTGAAATTCTCCATCAGCTCGAGGGGGGCGATGCCCTCGGGAAAGCCGGGGAAATTCTCCACCCAGTCCGTGAGGAGAATCTGGCCTCCGGGCAGGCCCTTCTCCAGGATGACCGTGGCCAGGCGGGCGCGTCCCGCGTAGAGACCGGCAGCCAGGCCGGCCGGCCCGGCACCGATGATGACGACGTCGTAATCCGGAGCCGGGTTCATATGTGCTTGGCGACAAGTTCGACGATTGTTTCGCGCGGATGGGCGCCGACCAGCGTCTCTTTGAGTTCGCCGTTTTTGAAAAGAAGGAGCGTCGGAATCCCCCTGATGCCGTATTTGGCCGGGGTCTTCATGTTTTCATCGACGTTCATTTTGGCCACCTTCAGTTTATCGCCATAAGTCTGAGCGATGTTTTCAACGGCCGGAGCGATCATCCGGCAGGGCATGCACCATTCCGCCCAGAAATCGACTAACACAGGCACATTGGCCTTGAGCACCTCTTCCTCAAAGGTGGCGTCCGAGACAGTGAAAACATCCGCAGCCAATTCAACCTCCACGTTTTGAGCGTAAAGCCTTCTGGTAGAGCCTGACGTATCCCCTGGCCGTGACCTCGAGCGAGTAATTCTCGCGCAGCCCTTCTTCCCTGAGCCTGCGCCAGGCATCAGGAGCGTTGCGGTAGCAATCGGTAGCCTCCCTCAAAGCAGCCAAAAGAGCAGCAGCCGAATACTCTTGGAAGACGAACCCGTTCCCCTTCCCTGTTGCGGGCGAATAGGGCTTGACCGTCTCCTTGAGGCCGCCCGTGGCCCGGACAACGGGAATTGTGCCGTACCGAAAGCCGCAAAATTGGTTCAGCCCGCACGGCTCGTGGAGCGAGGGGATGAGCAGGATGTCAGCGCCGGCCACGACCTTGTGGACCAAAGCCGGCCTGATCTCAAGCGGCGCCGCAATCCTCCCGCGATGACGCCTTGCCGCCTCACCGAGGGCCAGCTCGTATCTTTCCTCTCCCTCGCCGCAGACGACGAGCGCGGCTTCCATGGCGCCGATCTCGTCCAGAGCCTCGAGCAGGATGTCCGTTCCCTTGAATCTTGAGAGATGAGAGATATAAGCGATAATGGGCGACGTCTCAGGCAAGCGGAGCCCCAGTTCTTTGATCAGGGCCAGCTTGCAGGCGTTCTTCCCCGATATGTCGGCGGGGCCGTAGTTAGCCGCGAGATAGGGGTCTTTTTCCGGGTTCCAGGCCTCATAGTCGATGCCGCTCCGGACACTAAAAAAAGTGCCTCGGCGGCTCTGCAGAATCTCGCTCAAGCCGCGGCTGTGTTTCTTGGCCAGGATCTCTTTTTTATAGGCAGAGCTAACCGTGTTGACGACATCGGCATAGACAACCCCGGCTTTGAGGAAGTTAAACCGGCCGTTCAAGGAAAGCTCGCGGGGGTTGAAATAATTCCAGTTGAGCTCGGTCAACACAAGGCTTTCGGGCGGAAAATCACCCTGGAAGGCAACGTTGTGGAGGGTGAAGACCGTGGCCACCCGGCTGAAGGCGCGCTCATTTCTGTAGTGAGTCTTCAGAAAAACGGGGACCAGGGCGGAGGGCCAGTTGTGGCAATGGATGATGTCCAAGCGGAGCTTCGATTTCAGGAGGAATTCGAGGACGGCCCGGCTGAAAAATATGAACCGCTCGTCGTTATCCAGGTACTCTCCGGTGGATGGTCCGTAGATTCTTTCCCTCAGGAAATACTTGGGGTTATCGATAAAATAAATGTCGAAGTAGCCGTGTTCGGCTTTGGAAACGCCAGCCTTGACCCTCTCTCCGCCGAGCGGGACTGAAAGCTCGGGAAGGACTGTTTGGGTCGGCAGGGATTCGATCTCCGGCGTCCTGTACTTGGGCATGATGAGCGTGACGTTGAGGCCGAGCGAAGCGAGATACTTGGGCAGGGCGGCAGAAAAATCAGCCAGCTCGCCCGATTTGGCGAAGGGCAGGGCTTCGGGAGTGACAATGGCCACGTTCATTTTAGGGCACACCGGGAAAAATCAATGATAATGGCGGGGTCGAAAAATGTCAAACCGGGAAATCAGGGAAAGGCGCCCCAGCCGAGTTTTTCCTTGAGAAGGTCGAAGAAATTGCGCAGGGGAGAGGAAACAAGACGAAGCTCGCAGCCTGCCCGCCGGACCTCGACGACATCGTTCCGGCCCAAGAGGACTCCCCTCTGGCCGTCCAGGGTCAGGTAAACCTCTTCGCCAGCCGTCAGGAGCTGGATCCTGACCGTCGAGTCTAAAGAGATGACCATCGGCCGGAAAGAAAGCGTGTGCGGACAAATAGGGGAAAGGACGAGGGCCGGAATATAAGGCTGGAGGATCGGCCCGCCCGCCGACAACGAATAGGCCGTCGATCCGGTCGGCGTTGAGATGATGAACCCGTCCGCTTTGAGCGCGGCGATCTCCTTGCCGTCGATCCAGAGACCGATCTGGATCATCCGGGCCAGAGCGCCCTTGTTGATGACGACATCGTTCAGGCAATAGTATTTCTTTTCCCGGCATTCGGCTTCTAACATCTCCCTTGGGCTGATGATTCGGTCGTCCCCGGCTAAAAGCGACTCAAGGGTCATGTACATCTCAGCGGTCGGGACTTCGGTCAGGAAACCAAGCCTGCCCAGGTTAACGCCTAACACGGGCACATTCTCGAGAGCGGCCAGATGCGCAATGCTGAGGAGCGTGCCGTCACCGCCGAGGACGATGACAAGGTCCGACCCGGACGGCACTTCTTCGCGAGGCACGCCGTCCTCCCGGTGAATCTTCCGCGCCGCCGCATCCTCAAGCAAACAGCGGATGTTTTTTTTCTCTAAATAATCAACAAGCTCAGACAGTATTTTTTCGATGTTGGGAGCGTGAGGCTTGACGATAATTCCAGCCCGCTCAATCTTACGGCTCATGGACGACCTCCCTGACCAACGCTCTGATTTTTTCCTGGGGAAGCGGACTTCCTCCAGGAATGAAAAGGGCAAAAAATTCCCTGTTTCCCTTCTGCCCCCGGGTTGAGCATTTCAACAGGCCGGCGACTCCAAACCCTAACTTCTGCGCCTCTTCCAAAACCCGGCCGAGCACGGCCTCGTGCCGGCCCGGGTCGCTGATAACGCCCTTTTTTCCCACCTGGCGTTTGCCCGCTTCAAACTGGGGCTTAAGAAGGCAGAGGACCAATCCTTCTCCCAGAAACCCGCGCACTGCCGGCAGCACTTTGAGCACCGAGATAAAAGACAGGTCGACAGTCGCCAAGTCGACCTTTTCGGAAAAATCTTCCCTGCTGAGGTAGCGAGCGTTTTTCTCGACGGGAATGACGCGAGGGTCATGCCTCAGCCGCCAGTCTAACTGACTCGTGGAGACATCCACGGCATAAACGCGGCTGGCCCCCCTCTTGAGAAGACAATCAGTAAACCCGCCCGTTGAACTCCCGAGGTCTGCCGCCACTTTTTCTGAGACGGAAATCTTCCACGCGTCCAGGGCCTCCTCTAACTTCAACCCTCCCCGGCTGACATAGGGGAGTCCTTTCTCGATGGAGAGAGTCTCGTCGGCGGCGACCAACTGGCCGGGTTTCTCCACCGGCCGGCCTCCGGCGTAAACCAGGCCGGCCATGATGAGAGCCTGCGCCTTCTCGCGAGTTTCAGCCAGGCCGCGGCTCACGACCAGCCTGTCCGCTCTCTCTCTTTTCATTCTTCATAAAAGGCGCGAATTTGCCCGGCCAGCCCGTCCGCATCAAGTCCGTAGAGCTTTTTAATCTGGTCGGAGGTGCCCAGCGGGTAAATCTCGAGCGGCAGGCCGATGCTCTTAAAGCGGACGCCGAACCTTTTTTCCCGGTCAAGGAGTTCCCTGACCGCGCTGCCAAACCCTGCCGTGACCACGCCCTCTTCCACCGTGATGATCGTGTTGCCGTCCTCGGCAAAACGGAGGATCATCTCCTCATCGAGCGGCTTAGCGAACCTGGCGTTGACGACGGCCAGGCTTATCCCCTCCTTTTCTAACTTTTCCGCTGCCCGCAAGGCCGGGTAAACCATGCTGCCGATGGGGAGGAGCAGCCCCTTCCCTTCTTTGAGCAGCTCGCTGCGGCCCAGAGGGATGTCCTGGATTTTCTCATCCACTCCGACGCCCACAGCCTTGCCCTTGGGGTAGCGGATGGCAACCGGATGGCCGTAGCCAAGGGCCGATTTGAGCATCTGACGTAGCTCTCTTTCATCCTTGGGCGCCATGACGACGAGATGGGGCATGTGGCGGAGATAGACAAGGTCATTGAGGCCCTGGTGAGTCGGCCCGTCATCGGAGACAATGCCGGCCCGGTCCAAGGCAAAAATAACCGGAAGGTCCATTAAACAGACATCATGATAAACCTGGTCGTAAGCCCGCTGGAGGAAAGTGGAATAAATGGCCACAACCGGCCTGAACCCGCTCGCCGCCAGCCCGGCGGCGAAGTTGACCGCGTGCTGCTCGGCGATGCCGACATCGTAGAACCGGTCGGGAAATTCCCGGGCAAAGATGTTGAGGCCCGTTCCCTCTGGCATGGCGGCCGTGATGGCGATTATCCCTGGGTGGCGTTTAGCTAACTCGACCACGGCCTGGCCAAAGACCTCTGAATAGGTCGGGACGGTGGAGTTTGTCACTGGCTCGCCCGTCGCCCGGTTGAAAGGCGAGGCGCCGTGAAACCGTTCGGGATTATTCTGGGCCGGCGCGTAGCCTCGGCCCTTCTGGGTAACGCAGTGGATGAGAACGGGCCCATCATAGTCCCTCGCGTCCTCAAAGACCTCGATGAGGGAGGGCAGGCTGTGGCCCTGGACCGGGCCGATGTACCTGATCCCTAACTCTTCGAAAACCAGCCCGGGGAAGAAGGCTTTTTTGACGGCGTCCTCGACCGCCCGGCCGGCTTTAATCATCGGCCAGCCCACGGCCGGGATGGACTTGAGGAACGATTTTGCATGGTCTTTGATGCGGAGGTAGTGCTGCCCGGAGACGAGATACCTGAGGTATTTCGACAGGGCTCCCACGTTCGGCGAGATGGACATCTCGTTGTAGTTGAGGACGATGATGATTTTTTCACGGAGGTGGCCGATCTGGTTGAGCGCCTCCCAGGCGACCCCGCCGGTCAGGCTGCCGTCTCCGACGACCGCTATGACCTGGAAGCCTTCTCCGCGTTTGTCTCGTGCCACGGCGAGGCCCAGGGCAGCCGATAGGGCTGTCGAGGCATGTCCCGTGTTGTAGACGTCGTGCTCGCTTTCCTGTCTGTCGGGAAACCCGAGCAACCCTCCCTGCTGCCTTAGCCCGGAGAAAAGCCTCCTCCGGCCAGTCAGAATCTTGTGGGTGTAACACTGATGGCCGACGTCCCAGAGTATTTTATCCCGGGGAGAATTGAAGACATAGTGGAGGGCAATCGTGAGCTCCACCACGCCCAGGTTTGAGGCCAAGTGGCCGCCGTTTTTGGAGACGACATCGACGATCAACGAGCGAATCTCGTCGGCGAGCTGAGGCAGGTTTTCAGCCGGAATCTTTTTCAAGTCCTCAGGGGAGTTGATCCCCTCTAACATTTTATCCATAGGACTCCTCCGGTTTCCGAGCGACAAGAGAGAGGGCAAGATACCGGAGCTCTTCTGCCCTCAAAGAGGCTTTGTCCAGAGAAGCAACGGCCTTGTGGACAAGCTCTTCCAGCCTCCTTTTCGCTTTGTCCACCCCTAAAAAAGCCGCGTAATCGGGCCGCCGGGGGCCTTTTTTTGCCCCCTTTTTGCCAGAATCCAGGATGTCATCGCGGACCTGGAAGGCCAGCCCCAAGTATCGCCCGAAGTCAGCGATTGCTTTTCTCTCCCGGCGGCCGGCTCCGGCCAGCACAGCGCCCACCTCGACCGAAGCCGCTATCAACGCTCCCGTCTTCTTGGTGACGAGCTCTTCCAGAACCTCCCCGGTCAATTTTTCCGGGTTGAGCGTGATGTCTAAGAACTGGCCGCCAATCATCCCGGAAACGCCCGCTGCCCGGCTGACTGTCCGCAGCGCTTGCTGTTTTCTCTGAACGAGCTCAGGCGGGACATTCGCCCCGGCCATGAGCTCGAAGGCTAAAGTGAGCAGGCCGTCACCGGCTAAGAGAGCGATGTTTTCGCCAAAAGCCTTATGGCAGGAGGGCCGGCCGCGCCGGAAATCGTCGTTGTCCATGGCCGGAAGGTCGTCGTGGATGAGGGAATAGTTGTGGACGAGCTCGAGCGCGCAGGCAAAAGGAAGGAGGACGCGGCGGCGGCCGCCGAAACAGGCCCCGGAGCTGAGGAGGAGGAGCGGCCGGAACCGCTTTCCTCCAGAAAAGACAGCGTAGCGCATCGCTCGAAAGAGCAGGGAATCCTCCTTGGAGAGGACGCGGTCGAGTTCCCCCTCGACGAGTCGTTTCTTGGCAGCTAAGCTTTCTTCCACGCGCATAGGCTTAAAACGGCGGCTCTTCGCCTCCTTCCTCTTCTTCTTCCTCTTCTTCCTCGGGCGAAAAACCTTCGGCCTGGTCGAGGTCAAAGGGTTCTTTTTTCTTTTCCCCCTTTTCGTCCTTGAGGAGAATCTCGACTTTCTTCTCGGCCTTGCCCAGCTCCTCCCTGAGGAACTTGGCCAGCTTGACGCCTTTTTCGAAAAGGGCTAAAGACTCGTTGAGCGAGAGCCCTCCTTTCTCCAGCTTTTCGACAATCTGTTCCAGGTCGGCGAGAGCCTTTTCAAAGCTCAAAGCGGTCATTTTTTCTCCTTTGTCAGGCGCGACTCTAAGAGGATGTCGCGGTCGAGGCTTTTTACCCGGCATGTGAATTCCCCTTTATAGAAAGAGACGGTTATGTCCTTCGTTCTGTCGACGTCCTCAATCCTCCTGATGAGCTGGAGGTCGTCTTTCCAGCAGAGGGTGTACCCTTTCTTTAGTATATCGAGCGGGCTGAGGTTGTGCAACTCCACCGAGAGCTTCTCCCACCGGGCCACAAGGTCCCGGAGCAGGCGTTTGACCGTGTTCGTGAGTTTTTCCTCGAAGAGAGCGGCAGAAGACCGGCTTTCGGCCAGCGTCGTCTTTTTCCGGCGGAGAATCTCCCTGGCTCTCTCCTCGAGTTCATCGACCCGCTGCTCAAGGTTGAGAAGTCGGATCCTGAAATTCTGGAAAATCCGGTGACGGCTGAGGTCCAGAACGAGATGTTTCTTTTCCTGGATGAAATAGAGCGTCCGCTGGAAAAGACTCTTCTCCAGGCTCTCGATGCGCTCACCAAGGGCCTGCTCTTTTTCGATGACGATTTCGGCTGCCGCCGAAGGCGTGGAGGCACGAATGTCGGCCACGAAATCGGCGATGGTGAAGTCCACTTCGTGGCCGACGGCCGAGATGACCGGGATGGGGCAGCGGAAGATCGCCCTCGCCACGTTCTCCTCGTTAAAGGCCCAGAGGTCCTCGATCGAACCGCCGCCCCGGCCGACGATGATGACGTCGATATCGGGCTGGCTTCCCAAGTAATCGATCCCTTCGACGATCTCCGCGGCTGCGCCCTCTCCCTGAACTTTGGCCGGGTAGATGATGATGTGGAGCCGGGCGAAGCGCCGCTCCAGGGTCCTCAGGATATCGACGATGGCCGCCCCGCGCGGCGAGGTGACGATGCCTATCTTCTTCGGAAGAAGAGGCAGCTTTTTCTTGTGCCGGGGGTCGAAAAGGCCCTCTGCCCGGAGTTTCTCTTTGAGCTGCTCGAAGGCCAACTGCAGGGCGCCTTTTCCTTTGGGCTCGACGAGCTCGACAATGAGCTGGTATTCTCCCCTGGGTTCGTAGACATTCAGCCTGCCGCGGCAGACGACGCTCAGGCCGTCTTTGAGCTCAAAGGCCACCTGCCTGGCTTCGGCCCGGAACATGACCGTGCGGAGCTGCGAATGAGCGTCCTTCAGGGTGAAATAGAGATGGCCCGAGGAATGGCGGTGAAAATTGGAGACCTCCCCCTCAACCCAGAGGAGCGGGAAGGCCGTCTCGAGCTCCAGCTTGACAAGCCGGGTGACCTCGGAGACAGTGTATATCTTGTCGGGCTTCACCAGGCTCTCGTTAATCACCTCTGTCCTCGATGATGACCTCTCGCCGGATCGAAAGAGCCTTGCCTGTCCGCGGGTCGACTTCGACGAAACCCGCCGAGAAAAACAGGCCTTCTTTCCCCGGCTCGAGGCGCTGAGGCCGCGCCGTAAGAAACCGGGTCAGGGCATGCTCAGTCCGGATGCCGATCACAGAGTGCGAAGCGCCGATCATGCCGACGTCGCTGATGTAGGCCGTGCCCCCGGGAAGGACGCGCTCGTCGGCTGTGGGCACATGGGTGTGAGTTCCGATGACGGCTGAGACGCGGCCGTCCAAGTACCAGCCCAAAGCCTGCTTTTCAGAGGTCGCCTCGGCGTGGAAATCAACGACGATAACAGGAGTTGTGGCACGGAGTTTCTCCACTTCCGCGTCGGCGGCGCGGAACGGGCAGTCGATGGGCTCCATGAAGACGCGCCCCTGGAGGTTGAGCACAGCGGCTTTCCAGCCATCCCTGCTTTCGAGAATGTAAGAGCCCCTCCCGGGGTTCCCCGGCGGGTAGTTGGCTGGCCGGAGCAGCCTCGGCTCTTTCTCTAAATATGTCAGCGCCTCTTTTTTGTCCCAGACGTGGTTTCCAGAGGTCAGGACGTCCGCGAGGCTGAGGAGCTCGCGGCCGATCTCTTCGGTGATGCCGACGCCTCCTGCCGCGTTTTCGGCGTTAGCCACGATAAAGGCCGGCGCGTATTTTTCCACTAACTGGGGCAGATATTTCTTAAGAACCGCCCGGCCCGGACGGCCGATGATATCCCCTAAGAAAAGAAACCCCAGTTTATCTGGCATATTCGACGGCCCTCATCTCCCGGATGACCGTAACCTTGATCTGACCTGGATAGTCCAGCTCATTCTTGATCTTCTGGGCGATCTCCTTGGCCACGACCGCCGCCCGGTCGTCGGAGACACGCTGGCTTTCAACGATGATCCTGATCTCCCGGCCGGCCTGGAGGGCAAAAGCTTTGGAAACGCCGTCGAAGGAGTGTGCGATCTCCTCTAATTTCTCCAGCCGCTTGATGTACGTTTCCAACAGCTCGCGCCGCGCTCCCGGCCGGGCCGCTGAGAGCGTGTCCGCAGCCTGGACGAGGACGGCTTCGATCGACGGAAAATCGACGTCGCGATGGTGGGAGGCGATGGCCTGAGCCACTTTATCAGACTCGCCGTATTTCTTGACCAGCTCGACGCTCAACTCCGTGTGGGTGCCTTCCACTTCCTTGTCCACGGCCTTGCCGATGTCGTGAAACAGCCCGGCCCGGATCGCCACCTGAGGGTCAACTCCCAGTTCCTTGGCCATGAGGGCAGCCAGCATCGCGACTTCCTTTGAATGCTGGAGGACGTTCTGGCCGTAACTCGTCCGGTATTTCAGCTTGCCTAAGAGTTTGACGAGCTCGGGGTGGACGTTCTGGACGCGGAGCTCGAGGATAACCGATTCCCCCTCTTGTTTGATCTCTTGCTCCAGGTCTGTCTTGACCGTCTCGACGATTTCCTCTATCCGGGCAGGATGAATCCGTCCGTCGATGACGAGCTTCTGGATGGCCAGCCGGGCCATCTCGCGCCGGATCGGGTCGAAGCTGGAGAGGATGACCGCCTCGGGCGTGTCGTCGACGATGATATCGACCCCTGTGGCCAGCTCCAAGGCGCGGATATTCCGGCCTTCCCGGCCGATGATCCGGCCCTTCATGTCTTCTGAGGGAAGGTCAACGACCGAAACGGTCGTCTCGACGACGTGCTCGGCTGCTGACCGCTGGATGGCCTGGCTGATGATCTCTCTGGCCATGGCCTGGCCCTTCTCCCGCGTCTCCTCCTCAATCCTGCGCATGACCTGGACGGCTTCTAACTTGGCCTCCTCCTCCAATTTCTTGATGAGCTGGTTCTTGGCTTCTTCCTGAGACAACCCCGAGATTCTTTCAAGCTCTTCTGTTTGCTTCTTGATCAAGGCGTTGATCGTTTCTTCCTGGATGTCCAGCTCTTTCTCTCTCTGAAATAGACGGCGCTCCTTGCTCGAAAAATCTCTTTCCTTCCGCTCAAGAGCCTGGAACCTCCGGTCCAGGTTTTCCTCTTTGTTGATCAGCCGCCTCTCCATCTCGCTGATTTTTCTTCGCTTGTCCCTGGTTTGCCTCTCGAATTCCGCCTCGAAATTGAGGTATTTCTCCTTGACTTCGAGGGCGGCTTTCTGAGTGACCTTTTCCGCTTCGGCTTTAGCTCCCGAGAGAATTTCCTTGGCCTCTTCATGGGCTTTGAAGAGAGCCCGCCCCCCCGTTTTCTTTTTCAGGAAATAGAAAATAACCACCCCGGCCCAGAGGACCAGGGATGCCATACCGATAACCAAGCCAATGTTCATGTTCATCACCTCCTTCGAGGAGTCGAAACGGAGAGGAAAAGGGGGAGGATTAGGCCATCAGACTATCGAAGGGGAGTCTGGGGGAATGCTGGCCGGGGAAGCGACCGCTCCCCGCCCATCTATGACAAGTCCCGAGACGGTTTCTGTGAATCTACGGAGCTTTATTAAACTCATTGGTGTTTTTGTCCTCTTTTGAGAGATCTGCCTCTAAACTCCCGATTTCGCTCTCCATTTTACCAATGACTTCATTCAGTTGATCCATGTTTTTCTGACAGAGGAAATACTCGTCGGCGATGTTCAGGGCCGCGAGCACCGCGATCTTAAGCATGTCCGCGGATTTTGACTTCACTGCGACTTCGTGCATCTTCTGATCAACGTATGAAGTCAGGTGATTTATATATTTTTCATCCTCTTCTCCTTTGACTCTGATACGGTACTTCTGTCCGTAAATCTCGACTTCGATGATCCTGTCGATCATATCCCGAGCTTATCGATCTGGCCGATGATCGCCTCAACCTTGCTTTTTACGGTTTCCCTCTCGCTTTCGTAGCGTTTCAAATCCTCCTCGAACTTGGCCGATTTCCTGGCCTGTTCTTCGTACTCCTTAATCCCCGCCTTGAGGTCTTTGACCTGCTGGCGAAGCTTATCGTTCTCGGCCGTCAACTTATGGATGTGCTCGATGACCAGGCTGATTTTTCCTTCAAGTATTTTAATTCTTTCGAGTTCTGTTGTCAATTTTGCCTCCTTCCCGGAGCTGGACCTGATGAGTCCGCCGGAGCTGATTGAGTATTTGTTTTACAGCCTTGTCGACCTCTTCGGCCAGCAGGGTTCGCTGGCTGTGCCGGAAAACGAAGCGGAACGACAGGCTGCTCTTATCTCGGGGAATGGGTTCTCCCTTGTACCGGTCGACAAGCTTGAACTCCTCCAGGATGGAAAGAGAGGCTTTCTCGATCGTTCTCTTCAGGTCCTGGAAAGAGACATCGCCCGGCACAAGAAGAGAGATATCCCGAATAACGGCCGGAAATTTGGCCACGGGCGTAAACGCGAAAGCTTTGGGCTGTTTGCTGAACAACCGCTCCAGGTCGAGCTCTGCTGCGTAGACGTCTTCTTCTTTCACGTCGAAGGCCTTGAGGATTGTTCGCCTTACCAGCCCGAGGAATCCAACCCTCTCCTCTTTATAGGCTAAGGACAAGCAATTGCCGGGCTCGAACAGGGGATGGTCTTCGTGAGAAAAAGAAAAGGGCTCGTACCGGAGGTTTGTGAGCAGCGCCTCGCAGGCTGCTTTGATATAAAAGAAACACGCCTTTTCCTTTGCAACCCCCCAGACGGGCTCGGCCTGGGGATCCATGCTTAGAAGTCCCAAGGCCAGGCTTTCGACGTCCTCCTGATCCCTTCGATAATAAATGTTGCCGACTTCAAAGATGTGCACCGCTTCAAGGCCGCGGTTCCTGTTCCAGGCAAGGGTGTCGAGGAGCCCTCCAAGAAGCGACGTCCGCAGGAGCGAAGCCTTCGAAGAGATGGGGTTGCGGAGTTCGACCGGCTCAAGGCCCGTCTCCAGGTGCTTTTCCCTGTCCGGGTCGGAGAAGCTGAAATTGATCACTTCGTTAAACCCATGATGGAAAAGGATGGGCCGCAGCCTGGCGAGCTTTTCCCTTTTCTTATCAGCTATGGGCTCGACCACCTTGAGCGGCGCGAGGACGGAGGGGATATTCTCGTACCCGAAAAAACGGGCGATCTCTTCGATGAGGTCAGCCTCCCGGTCGATGTCCACCCGGAAAGTGGGGACCTTAACGCGCCAGACGCCGGGCTGCTGGATGTCCACCTCAAACTCCAGGTCCTGAAGAGTCTGGATGATGAATTTCTCGCTGACGTCAACTCCAAGAAGGTCAATGACCCGGCGGTGACGAAGGACCATTTCTTTCTTCTTTCGCGGCGCCGGGTAAACGTCTATGATTCCTCTGGTTGCTTTGCCGCCGAATTGGACGAGACAAGAGGCGGCCATGAGGGCTGCCTGCGGCGGAAAAGAGATGTCCGCCCCTCTTTCGAAACGGTAGGAGGCGTCGGTCTGAAGCCCGGCAGCCTTGCGTGTTGCGCGAACGGAAACGGGGTCAAAGCAAGCGCTCTCGATAAAGACATCCTTGGTTTCATCGGTGACGGCCGATTCCTGTCCGCCGATGACTCCAGCCAGAGCCACCGGCTTGGCCTCGTCGGCTATCACTAACATCTCGGGCTGAAGCTCACGCTCTGTTCCGTCAAGGCAGAGGAGCCTCTCCCTTTTCCTGGCCCTGCGAACGATGATCCTTCTTCCGGCGATCTTTTCGAGGTCAAAAGCGTGGATAGGCTGCGAGGTGGCGAAAAGGACGAAGTTCGTGACGTCAACCACGTTGTTGACCGGGTTGAGCCCCACGGCCTCTATCTTCTGGCGAAGCCATAGGGGCGAGGGGCCGACTTTGATTCCCTTGACGACAAGGCCGCAGTAACGCGGGCAGAGAGCTTCATCCTGAACCTGGACATCGACGACCTCGGCTGTGTCAACAGGCACTTCAAGGAGCGGCCAGTCCTTCGCTTTGAGCCGGGCCCCCAGAGCGGCCGCTATTTCCCTCGCCATCCCCAAGTGGCCGAGAGTGTCGGGCCGGTTGGCGTACGTCTCGACATCGAGGACAATGTCGCCATCGCGCTCTTCGCGGTTTTCGACCATCAGTCCAATCCGGTTGAGGGCGTCGATGATCTCCGGGGCGGAGATGTCCGGCTCCAGGTACTCTTTTATCCAGGCGACGCTTATTTTCATTTGAGGCTAAACTGCCGGATGAACCGGAGGTCGTTCTCGTAAAACGTGCGCATGTCCGAGATTCGGTGGGAAAACATGGCGGCGCGTTCAATGCCCAGGCCGAAGGCCCAGCCCGAGTATTTCTCCGGGTCGATGTTGACGTTCTTGAGAACCTGGGGGTCGACCATGCCCGCGCCTAAGAGCTCTTTCCAGCCCGTGCCGCCGCAGACCGAGCAGCCAGGGTCCTGTCCGCGGCAGACCGTGCAGCCGATGTCCACTTCTGCTGAAGGCTCGGTGAACGGGAAAAAACTCGGCCTGAAGCGGATGGCGATCTTCTCGCCAAGGAGGGCTCTGAGAAAATGCTCCAACGTTCCCTTGAGATGGGCGAATGTCACGCTTTCGTCCACTAACAGCCCTTCCACCTGGTAGAACATCGGCAGGTGAGTCGGGTCTATGGCTTCCCGCCTGAAGACACGGCCGGGGATGATGATCCGGATGGGCGGTTTGTTTTTCTCCATCACCCGAATCTGCATCGGCGATGTGTGAGTCCGAAGGAGCAGGTCTTCGCTGATGTAGAGGGTGTCCCAGTCATCCCGGGCCGGATGATGCGGCGGGAAGTTGAGCGCTTCGAAGTTGTAGTAATCCGTCTCGATCTCCGGCCCCTCGGCGACGGAAAAGCCCATGGCCAGAAAAATGTCCTCGATCTCCTGGGCGAAGAGCATGACTGGGTGGGGCGCTCCCCAGTAGAGGCTCCTTCCCGGGAGGGTCAGATCCTCCCTCTCTGCGGTGATAACGGTGGGTTCCCTGGGAACGGCTTCATATTGTATCGGCGCCGGTTTGACGCTGACATCCTTGGACAGCTTCTCCAGGACATAATTTTTAAATTCGTTGAGAAGCTTTCCAAAGGCCGGTCTTTCCTCGACGGGAAGCTCCTTCAGCTCTTCAAAAAGGCGCGTGATGTGCCCTCTTTTCCGGCTGAGGAACTCGTGACGAAGGTCCTGGAGCGATTTTTTTTGACCCCGGGCTTTCTCCAGGGCATCGTCGAACTTTTCTTTGAGTTTCTCTATTTTCGCTTCAAATTTTTTCATCTCAAGCTGCCGCGGCCTCTTTGACTTTTTGGACAAGAGTCGCGAACGTCGCGGGTGAGTTCACAGCCAGGTCGGCCAGGATTTTCCGGTCGAGCTCGATGCGGAGCTTTTTCAACCCGGAGATGAAGCGGCTGTAGGAGAGGCCGTTCTCCTGGGCAGCGGCTTTAATCCGGATGATCCAAAGGCGCCGGAAATCTCTTTTGCGGTTTCGTCTGTCGCGGTAGGCATAGAGAAGGGATTTCTCGACCGCCTCTTTTGCCGTCCGGTAATTATGGCTCTTTGCTCCCCTGTAGCCCTTGGCCAGCTTGAGGATTTTTGCCCGGCGGGCTTTTCTTTTAGGTCCTCTTCTCACTCTCGGCATGGCATTCCTCGCTTTCTCTTAGAATCCGTAAGGCAACATTTTCTTGATCGTGGACCGGTCGGCCCGGCTCACCACCACCTTTTTCCCCAAGGTTCTTTTCCTCTTGGGTTTCTTTTTGGCCAGAAGATGGCTCTTGTAAGCTTTGCTATGGACGATTTTCTTGGTCGCTGTTACTTTGAACCTCTTTTTGGCCCCCCTGTGTGTCTTTAGCTTTGGCATCTTTTCCTCCTGACTTGACTGGAACTAACAGGGCGGACATGGCCCATTCCTGTTTCCTCGTCTCTCCATCCTGACGGCCAATCTCACGGGCATCCTCTAAAACCCGGTTGAGAATCTGCTGGGCCAGTTCCGGCCTCGACCGTTCTCTTCCCCTGATCATGATCGTGATTTTGACCTTGTTCCCCTCCTCGAGGAACCTCTGGACGTGGCGCATCTTGAAGGTGTAATCGTGGATGCTGATCTTCGGCCTGAATTTGATCTCTTTAAGCTGCACCTGCTTCTGATGTTTCTTGGCTTCCTGGGCTTTTTTGTGCTCTTCGTACAAGAATTTCCCATAATCCATGATCCGGCAGACGGGCGGGTTGGCCTCGGCGGCGATCTCGACGAGGTCCAGTCCCTTCTGCTTGGCAAGGTTCAGGGCCTCGGGAACGGGCAGAATGCCAATCTGTTTTTTTTCTTCGTCGATGACCCTTATTTCCTTCGCGTGAATCATTTCGTTAATCCGATGAGGTCTTGCCTTCCTTTGGACAGGATAGAAAGCGTGTCTCTTTATAATGCTTGGCCTCCTTTAAAAATCTAACATTGGGGATTTATTTTTATTCAAACGGACGATTTTTTCAAGGAATTGAGCCACCTCGACCTCCCCCTTATCACCTTGAGTGTGGACTCGGAGAGAAGCTTTTCCGCTGGCCACTTCTTTGTCTCCGACGACAAGGATGAGCGGGATTTTCTGGCTCTCGGCTTCCCTGATTTTGTAGCCAATCTTCTCGCGGCTGAGGTCGGTCTTGGACCTCAGGCCATGCTCCTTGAGTTTGTTGTCCAATGAGACGGCGTAATCGTGATGCCTCTCTGAAATCGGCAGGACGATGGACTGGACCGGCGCCAGCCAGAGCGGGAAATTGCCGTTGTAGTGTTCGACGAGGATGCCGAAAAACCTCTCTAACGACCCTAACAGGGCCCGGTGGATGAGGAATGGCCGGTGCATCTTCCCGTCCTCGCCGGCATAGTTGAGGTCGAACCTCTCGGCCAGGTTGAAATCTAACTGGATCGTCGTGCACTGCCAGGACCGGCCGATGGCGTCCTTGATCTTGATATCGATTTTGGGACCGTAGAAAACGCCCTCGCCGACGTCAACCCGGTAGCTGAGGCCAGCGGCCTGGAGAGACCTCTCTAAGGCGCGAGTTGCCTTGTCCCAGTCTTCCGGCCGGCCGACATACTTCTCGGGCCGGGTCGAGAGGAAAACATCGTAGTCATGAAAGCCAAACGTCTTGAAGATCCGGAGTGTCAGAAAAATGACTCCCTTGATTTCGTCCTCAAGCTGGTCCTCGCGGCAGAAGATGTGAGCGTCGTCCTGCGTAAAGCCGCGGACACGGAGGAGGCCGTGGAGGACGCCGCTTCTCTCGAACCGGTAGACCGTGCCAAGCTCGGCCCAGCGAAGGGGGAGGTCGCGGTAGCTCCGCTGCCGGGAGTTGTAGACCATGATGTGGAAGGGGCAGTTCATCGGCTTGAGCTCGTACTCGACCCCTTCGGTAAGAAGGCAGGGGAACATGGCTTCATAAAACTCCGTGTGGCCGCTTTTGCGCCAGATGTCTAACTTGCCGACGTGGGGCGTGTAGAGGAACTCATAGGCGTCCTTCAGGTGCTCCTCACGCCAGTACTCCTCGATGATGTGGCGGATTGTCGCTCCTTTCGGATGCCAGAGGACAAGGCCTGCGCCCAGGTCTTCGTTGAAGCTGAAAAGGTCAAGCTCCTGACCCAGCCGGCGGTGGTCCCTTTTCCGGGCTTCCTCGAGCAGGTTCAAGTGGTCGTTAAGCTGCTTTTTCTCGAAAAAGGCGGTGCCGTAAATTCGCTGGAGCTGCGGCCCTTTCTCTTCTCCCTTCCAGTAAGCGCCGGAAACAGAGAGAAGCTTGAAGTTCTTGACATAGCCGGTCGATGGAACGTGGGGGCCGAGGCAAAAGTCGATGAAGCTCCCCTGCCTGTAGCACGTGACCGCGTCTCCTCCTTTCTCTTCGATGAGCTCGACTTTGAGGCTCTGGCCGGCTTTCTTAAAGATTTTAATGGCCTCACTCTTGGAAAGGCTCACCTTCTCGATAGGAAGATTCTGGCCAGCGATCTCCTTCATCCTAACTTCTATCGCCTCAAGGTCCTGGACGCTGAAAGGGGTTTTGCGGAGGAAATCATAATAAAACCCGTTCTCGACGGCCGGCCCGATGCCGTATTGGGTGCCGGGGAAAAGCTCGACGACGGCGTGGGCCAGAAGGTGGGCGGCGCTGTGCCTGAGGATGTCGAGGCCTTCTTCTGAGTCAGCGCAGATAAGCTCAACGGTGGCCTCTTTGTCGAGGCGGAAATCGAGGCCGGCGACCTCGCCGTCCACTCGAGCAAGGACAGGAGTCCTGTCCAGGCTGAGGCCCGCCAGGAGGTCTTCGAGCCGGGTCCCTTTCTCTACTGAAAAAGCAGACCCGTCAATTTTAACGTTCATCGCTTGCGCCTTATAGTTTAAAAGTATTCAATAGGCGGGAGAGAGGGGGTGACAATCTTCTCTTTTTCCTCTTGAATACTCAGCTCATGTCGATGGTAGGCGCGGAGGGTATCGAACCCTCGACCTCTTCCGCGTCAAGGAAGCACTCTACCACTGAGCTACGCGCCTTCGGATCAACCGAACGCTTGTATTTTAAGGAATTAAGCCCTGGAGTGTCAATATGAGGCGCTTTATCGACTTCGCATCGGAGCCTATCGGGTGATCCTTAAGAAAGACGAAGCCCGCCTCATCATCCTGGTTGTCCGAATCGGCCACCGGAAGGAAATCTATCCGTCTAGGGCTGATTATTTTGTTCTTTTTTTGGCCGCGGCCCTCAAATATTTTAAATCCTTGCCAGAACTCATGAAGTGCTCGATAAAGCCGCTGAACGTTATTGGGTGTTGGCTCGAAAAAGAAATCGACATCTCCGGTTAGCCTGGCGAAGCCATAGTAAATGACGGCCTCACCGCCGACGATGAGATATCTGACTTTGTGGAGCGAAAGCAAACAGAGAAAATCCTGGATATCGGGGGAAAAGTGAGACGCCTTCATCTCTTTTTCGGGCGGTCTCGAACATCTTTCGTCCCGTTCCCGAAGACCCTTGCCTTCAGCTCTTTTGCGGCCCTTTGCCTTTCCACGGGGCTCGGGCTCACCTGCTGTTTGATTTCGCAGAGTCAGGTCATCAGACGATCCCCTTCCCGGCCGACGGCAAAGCGGCTATAATTAGCAAAAGGAGAAAGGCCATGATCGGGGTGATGTCGGATTCCCATGACAACGTGACAATGATCCGGAGGGCGGTGGCCCTGTTTAAGGATGCAGGATGCGACTTAGTCGTCCACGCCGGCGACATTATCGCACCGTTTGCCGCCAAAGAGCTCGAAGCTTTAGGCAGCCCTGTCAAGGCTGTGTTCGGCAACTGCGACGGCGAGAAGATGGGGCTGGAAAAGGCTCTGGAAGGGTTCGGAGAAATCAAGGAAGCTCCTTTTGTCTTCGCCCATTCCGGCCGGAAATTTCTTCTTGTCCATTACCACTTTTCAGTGGGAAAATATGCCGCCTCGGGAAATCACGATGTCATCATCTTCGGGCATACCCACAAACCGGAGCTGAAAAAAGAAGGGAAGACGCTCGTCCTCAACCCGGGCGAGGCGGGCGGCTGGCTCACGGGAAAATGCGCCGTCGCGCTTCTAGATCCGGAAAAAGTCGGGGCCGAGATTGTTCCCCTCTAACAGCAGATAATGCCGCATCAAATCGATAGGCGACAAAAACCGGCCTGGAAGCAGGTCCGCCGCCCCCTACCTCCGCCCACCAAGCCCCACACAACAAAGAAGGGGAAAAAAGGTTACGACCGCAAAGACAAATCATGGAAGAAAGACATCGCCGGGCCGTCGGGCGGTTGATTTAGGCCGAAGCGCTGTATTATACTACTTCTTCTTTCTGAATGCTGAATGGGGACGGCGCTCTCTGAGGACCGTCCCCAATTCATTCAGAAGGGTGTTTTTGCCCTTTTGAGGAGAAGTCGCAATCATGAAAAAAGTTATCATCATGGGCGCTGCCGGAAGGGACTTCCATAACTTCAACGTCTTATTCCGCGACAACTCCGATTGCCGAGTGGTGGCCTTCACCGCCACCCAGATTCCGGACATCGCAGGCCGCAAGTATCCGGCTGCGCTCGCCGGAAAGCTCTATCCCAAAGGAATCCCCATTCAGGCCGAGGAAGAGCTCTTCTCTCTTATCCAGAAACACCGGGTAAAAGAGGTCGTTTTCGCTTACAGCGATGTCTCCCATGAATATGTTATGCACCGGGCTTCTCTCGCCCTTGCAGCAGGCGCAAGTTTCTGCCTTCTCGGCCCTGCCGACACGATGCTCAAGAGCCGCAAACCCGTCATCTCGGTCTGCGCCGTGCGCACCGGCTCGGGAAAGAGCCAGACAAGCCGCAAGATCGCCGTGCTCCTCAAAGACAAAGGCAGGAAGGTTGCTGTCGTCCGCCATCCCATGCCTTACGGCGACTTGGTCAAACAGAAAGTCCAGCGCTTCGCCTCCTACGAGGACCTGGACAGGCACGATTGCACGATCGAAGAGCGGGAGGAATACGAGCCCCACATCGACAAAGGCATCATCGTCTACGCCGGCGTGGACTACCAGGCCATCCTGAAACAGGCAGAAAAAGAAGCGGACGTCATCCTCTGGGATGGCGGAAATAACGATTTCTCCTTCTACGTTCCTGACTTGGAGATCGTCGTTGTCGACCCGCACCGCGCCGGCCACGAGCTTCTCTATCATCCTGGCGAGACGAACTTCCGCCGGGCCGGGGTCATCGTCATCAACAAAATGGACACCGCCTCGCCCGGCCAGGTTGAAGTGATAATGAAAAACGTCAGGGCATATAATCCGGGGGCCACCATCATCCGCGCCAATTCCATAATTACAGTCGAGGAAGGCCAGGCCATCGCGGGAAAACGTGTGCTCGTCATCGAGGACGGCCCGACGCTGACCCACGGCGGCATGACCTTCGGCGCCGGCATCGTCGCTGCCCGGCAATACGGAGCTGCGGCCATCATCGACCCCCGGCCCTGGGCGATGGGGAGCATCAAGGAGACGTTCAGGAATTACAGCCACTTGGACAACGTCCTCCCGGCCATGGGTTACGGAGAAAAGCAGATAAGGGAGCTGGCCCGGACAATCAACAAGACCGAATGCGACTTGGTCGTCAGCGCCACTCCTATCGACCTCAGCCGCGTCATCCGCCCCAACAAGAAAATTCTCCGCGTCCGCTACGAGCTCGAGGAAATCGGCCCGCCCACGCTCAAGGACATCATCAAGGGTTTCTGATGAAACGGAAGATCGCCCTCATCGCTTTCGGCGGGAACGCTCTTCTCCCCGAAAATCAGCGCGGGCTTCAGGAAGAGCAACAGCGTAACGCCCATCACGCCGCCAGGCTGATGGTCCACATCGTGCGCAAGGGCTATGAACTCATCATCGTCCACGGAAACGGCCCCCAGGTCGGCAACCTTCTCATCCAGATGGAGGAGGCTGTGACAAAGGTCCCGCCGTTTTCCCTGGACGTCTGCGATGCCATGACTGAAGGCAGCATGGGCTATATGCTGGAGAAGGCTATCATCAATGAGCTCCGCTGCCGCTCCTTGGACAAGGAAGTGGCCACTGTCGTCACCCAGGTCCTTGTTGACAAAGAAGACCCGGCTTTCCAGAAACCCACCAAGCCGGTGGGCCCTTTTTACTCCAAATACAGGGCTCTGATGCTCGCCCGAGAAAAAAAGTGGACGATGATCGAGGACGCTGGCCGCGGCTACCGGAAAGTCGTTCCCTCGCCCCGGCCGATAGATGTCGTCTCCAAGTGGGTTATCCGCGACCTCGTCAGGGCCGGCCGGGTGGTCATCGCTGCTGGCGGTGGAGGCATCCCGGTCATCATTAACGGCCGCGGCCTTTTCAAGGGCATTGAGGCCGTGATCGACAAGGACTACGTGGCCAGCCTCATTGCCCGTGAGGTCAAGGTCGACCTCTTCATCATTCTGACGAATATCGAACAAGTCTATCTCAATTTCGGGACACCCGAGCAACGGCCGATCGAGGTCATGTCCGTGGCTCAGGCCCGGGAGCACCTCAACCAGGGCCAGTTCCCCGCAGGCTCGATGGGCCCGAAAATCGAAGCCGCTATTGAATACATCGAGGCTGGCGGCCGGGAAGTCCTGATCACGTCGGCCAGCCACCTTAAAGCCGCTCTAATCAAACGCTCGGGGACGCGGATTGTTGCTTCGCTGCCGTAGGAGAACATCATGAAAAAGGATTTTATCTCCATCCACGACCTGACACTCTACGAATTCCATGAAATCATGGACCTGGCCGCGGCAATCAAAAAAGACCCGGACAAGTTTCATAAAGCGCTCAAGCACCGCGTCCTGGCGATGATTTTCCAGAAACCGTCGCTTCGCACCCGGATGACGTTCGAGGTCGGGATGTTAGAGCTCGGCGGGTCTGCCATTTATCTCAGCCCTGCGGACAGCCAGGTCGGGACAAGAGAGACTTTATACGACATCGGAAAGAACTTAGAGCGGTGGGTGGACGGCATCATGATCCGGACTTTCGCTCACCAGAACATCCTCGACCTGGCCGCAAGCGTCCGGATCCCGGTCATTAACGGCCTCTCCGACCTCCTTCACCCCTGCCAGGCCATGGCCGATTTCTTTACTCTCAAGGAAAAAAAGGGGGGGTTGAGCGGGATCAAGCTGGCCTGGGTGGGCGACGGGAACAACGTCTGCCACAGCCTTCTCTTCGCGGCGGCCAAGGCCGGCTGCCAGATGGCCGTGGCCACTCCCCGGGGTTACGAACCGAGGCCTGAGATCGTCCAGCAGGCCAAGGAGGACGGCCAGAAGTCGGGTTTTTCGGTTACTCTGACAGATGACCCGCGCCTGGCCGCCGAAAATGCCGATGCTGTTTATACAGATGTCTGGGCTTCCATGGGCCAAGAGGCGGAGAAGGAAACAAGGGCCCGAATTTTTGCTCCTTACCAGGTCAACGCGAGCCTGATGGCCCTGGCTAAAGAAGACGCCCTTTTCATGCACTGCCTGCCCGCCCATCGGGGAGATGAGGTCACCGACGAGGTCATTGACTCGCCGCGTTCGGTCGTCTTCGACCAGGCTGAAAACAGGCTTCATCTCCAGAAGGCGATTATGGTATTATTAATGGGAAAAAAAGAGAAACATGGCTAAAGAAGACAGCCTGACGCAGGTCACGCCGGACAATCTCGCCTTCCTGGAGAAGGAATTCGAACAAACTCTCCGTCCTTATTCCCTCAAAGAATTGACCGAAAAACTGGCTTTCCACAAGACCGCTGGCCAGAGAGCCCAGGATGTCCTCAAATACGACCCCGCCTGCAAGTATGAGGTGGGCGACCTCATCTACAAGGAATACGACGAACCCCTGACCGTGAGCAGCAAGACCGTCGAGCATTTCTCGGGCGCTGTCGTCCTGAAAATCATCAACAAAGCCTACTACAAGGACTTTCAGTGTGAAATGTTAGAGGTCGACTACACGGGCGGAGGCCTGTTCCGCAAGTACATCGACTACATGAAAAAGACCAGGACTCAGGTCCTTCTCCCCTCAAACGTGGCCGGAAAAGCTCAAGCCCCGGAAAAGATGGAGAAAGCCGAAGACCCCCGTTTGACTGAGTTGCCGATGACCGACAGGGACATCAAAGCCCTGGAGAAAAACCTGCGCCAGGAGCTTGCCAAGTCGGACAAGTTTTTCAATTGGAATGATTTCTGGCAGTTAGCCAGAAACGAGGTGGCCATCCCAGAAGAAAAAATAAAGGCGGCGGAAGCTCATCTGCAGGAAGTTCGGCGATCGGTTGCCACCGAAGAAATGGCAAACGTTTTCTTCGGGTTGGAAGCTTCGCATAATCTCTTCGATATCACCTGCCTTTCTCTGAACCATGCCTTAGAAAAGAAATGGAAGAAGGAATTCGTCTTTGTCTCACCCGCCGGCTGGGGAAGATGGCATCTCAAGTCTATCCTCAACTCGCTCCTGGACGGTTTGCCCATGGCCACCCCGCTGGCCAGACTGCCGGAGCTCGAAGGGGCGGAAAAACCTCAGCTCAGCACCTTTCACGAATTTCCCCTCAAGATTTACCTTACCTGGAGAGAAGTTCTCTCGGGGGGCGTGAAGGTCCCGAAAAGCCTGAATAAAGAGCTCTCTCGTGCCCGAGAGTACACCTTCATCGATGCCGAAGAGGGCAAGAGCTATACCGTTTATTATTATCCGCCTGGTTGTTTCTTCCTGGGGCTAAGAGATTACTTTGCCGCAAACAACATTCCTCAGGGGGCGAGCTTCACCCTGGAGCGGAAAGACGAACTGCAGTTCAATTTCTGGCTCAAGAAATCCAAGAAAAAGCTCGCCGTGCCGCAGTTGACCTACGACCCGGCAAAGGACCTTTTCACTGACACGGGCAGCGAAGCTTTCTCTTTCGCTCTCCCGAACAAAATCATTTTCCTGGAAAAGGAGACCCTTTCCCGGCTTCTCAGCCTGACTGAGCAAAGGGATGACCTTGATCTCCGCGGACTCCTTCTCTTGGCTTTCAAGAATTTCGGGCTGAAAACGGACGAATATTCCCTCCATTTTCTTCGGGCCTACCACCTGGTTGATATCCTCAAACAAACCAGCCAGGAAGACGTCGAGACGACTCTCCTCAACTCCCACGAGTTTTCAGCGTCGGAAAAGAAGAAAGGGGTCTTCTTCTACCATGAGCCAAAGCCGCTCGTTGAAGAAGCAGCGGCCGAAATCCCTGCCGAGATTCCGGAGATGCCCGAAGTCATCGCGATGGCTGAGGAAGAGGGCCTGGCCGTTGAGGCTGCGGAGGAGGAAGAGGAGGAGATTCCGGTTGTGCCGGTTGTTTCGGCCAGAATCCCTGAAAAAGTGCGGGCCGGGGTTGCCGTTGCGCCAGCCAAAGAAAGGGCCGTCCGGAAGAAAAAAGCCAAGCCCGAAGGCGAGGGGGCTCCCAGGCCGCGCAAGAGCGAACGGCGTGTCATCGAGGAAAAAATTGAACTGGCTGAATCCGAACAGGAAGCGCTTTCGGCGATCAAGGAAAAGGAAGATGAAGGGGCTGAGAGAGAAGAGCTCGCCGCCAGGGAAAGAAAGGAAGAATTCAAGCCTGTCGCCCCGAAGGAGGCCTCGTTCGGGCTGTTTGCCGAGAAGCTGAAATCAGCCCTGGATAAAAAGAAGAAAGAAGACAAGAAGAAATAACCCTCGGCTACAGGATTTCGCGGGAGGGGCCTTTGCGCCTGGTCACGGCCATCTGATCCAACAGCTCCAGAAGAGGAATAGCGTATTTCCGGCTTAACCCCGTCATCTGCTTGAACTCGGCCACCGTCAATTCCTTCTTCCCTAAGGACTTCACTCGGCTGATGATTTCATCCAGCCAACGGGAGTGGATGTACAGGCCTTCTGGTCCCTGAAAAACCTTTCGCCTCTCGATAAGAAGGCCCAAGAGTTTTTCCAGCCGCTCCGAGGAAAGGCGGAACCTGGCCCGGATGTCATCTATCGAGAGAGACTGGAATTCTCCTCGAAAACACATCTCTTCGAGCCGGCCGAGAATCTTCTCTTCTCCGGCGGAAAGAGCCACTTCGCTCGAGGGAAGCGCGAGCCTTTGTCCGGCCTGGCATGCTCTCCCGGTCCGCTCCAGCGTCTTCACGGCCAGAGCCATAACTTTTTCTGGGAGTCCAAATCTTTTTTTGAGGCGGCCGAGGTGAACTCCTTTCTGGGCCGGATGCCTCTCGTGATGTTCCTCGAGATAGCGGATGATCTTTTCGAGAAGAAAATCAAAGCTCTCCCGGGAGACAAGAAAAAGGGGCGAAAACTCCAGGATTTTGACCTTTCCCTGTTCTTCGAGTTTCTGGCTGAGACGCAAAAGGCGGCTGGGGCCAAGCGGAGCAAACTCAAGGATGTCCCGTTCCCGCAAGCCCCGCGCGGCCTTCTTCCGGCAAAGAGCCTCCACCAAAGCTTTTTCGCCTCCGCAGAGTGCCAGGAGGAAGTCTTTATCTGTTTCTTTATGACCGTGGGTTTCCTGCGCCGGAAAAGGGTTGAGCACCGTGCCCCGGCCGACGACCTCCAGCTTTACCGGGTCAAGGACGTCGAAGGCGTCTCTCCATTTAAGAGACAGGGGCCGCCGCAGCAAAGCCCGAACAAAAATCTGGCCCGGCTCTGCGCCAGCCGGCGCGTCATAGACACGGAGTGTCGCCTGACTCTTCTGATCCTTGAACACGATAACGGCTTTGGCTGGAGGCGCTTGCCGCTTTGCCTCAAGGGTCACCACTGCTCCGAAGTGCTGCGTTTTCATCGTCTGCCTCCGTCTTCTTCACGGCTGAGGACGAAATTCATCCGCCGCCCGACAGGATCGACCGACGCCAGGATGACTCTTACCCTTTCTCCGAGCTCGAAGGTCCGTCGCATGCGCTTTCCCGCCAGCACCTGCTTAGACCGGCGGCGGTAGTAATCTCCGTCGAGGTCGGCATAGTGAATCAGGCCATCCACAAAATAGTCGTCAAGCTCTACGACCACCCCGGCTTTGTTGAAGTCGACGATCGTTCCCTGGAATTCTTCGCCAAGCTTCCTTTTGAGGAGACGGAAGATGCGCCACTCGGTCAACTCTTTCTCAGCTTCGTCGGCCCTCCTCTCCTGCTCGGATGAATGCAAAGCGATCGAGTGAAGACCGGGGATATTCATTTTCCTGCCCTCAAGCATTGTCTTTAAGGCCCGGTGGACAATGAGGTCTGGATAGCGGCGGATCGGAGACGTGAAATGCGTGTATTCCTTTTTGGCCAGGCCGTAATGTCCGGTATTCTCAGCCGAATAGACGGCCAGACGCAAAGCCCGGAGAACCTGGAAATTGATGAATTTTTCGGCGGGTTTTCCCTCCGCCTGGCCGAGGATGCGCTGGAGAGATTTCGATGTTATCTCGGAAGGCTCGGGAAGAAGAAACCCGAAATGAGCCAGCGTTTCCCGGAGTTCCTCCAGGTCGGCGAGCCCGGGCGGCGGATGGACTCTGTAGACGGCCGGCTGAGACTGCCTGTTGAGAGCCTGGGCCACGGCCACGTTGGCAGCGACCATGAACTCCTCGATCAAGTGGTGGGCCTCGTTCGCCTCAAAAGCGGCCACTCGCTGAAGCTTCCCCTCTTTGTAAATGAGCTCAGGCTCCAAAAGGTCAAAGTTGAGGCTTCCCTCTTCCTCCCTTCGGGAACGCAGGCAAGCGGCCAGCTCTCTCATTACCAGCAGGTCGGAGACAAGCCTGTCGTAGCGCCTCTTTTCCTCTTCGTCGCCCTCAAATATTTTAAACACCGAGGTGTAGGTCAGGCGTTCGGCCGTCCTGATCATGGATGGATGGAATTCTGCCCTGATCACGCGGCCGTCCTCGCCGACCTCAAGCAAAACGGAGACCGTGAGCCTCGTCTTCCTCGGCCGCAGGCTGCAGATGTCGTTGGAAAGCTTTTCGGGGAGCATGGGCAGGGTGAGGTCGGGGAAATAGACGCTCGTCCCGCGCCGGAAGGCTTCGCTGTCCAGCGCAGAACCGAGCCGGACATAATGAGAGACATCGGCAACGTGCACGCCCAAGAGGTAACCTCCCGACGGAAGCTTCTTGATGCTAACGGCATCATCAAAGTCCTTGGCATTTTCGCCGTCGATTGTTACGGTCAGCCAACGCCTGAAGTCTTTTCTCTTCTGTCTGTCTTCAGCCGAAACCCGGCCGGAAATTTTCTCTGCCTCGGCCAGAGCTTCGGACGGGAAGCCCGCGGCCAGGTTGAACCGGCGGATGATGACCTCGGTGTCCACGCCGGGATCATCGGGGAATCCCAAAACCCGAGTGAGAAAGCGCCCCTCCCTTTGAGCTTCCACGACCATGCCTAACTCTGGCCGCCACTGTCCCTTGGAGCTCAGCGGGATTTCCTCGGCCGAGGCTGCGTCAAACGGAACGAGAAAAGGCTGGCCGAAACGCTCTGAGTAAATACCGAGGACCGTAGGGCGGCCTTTTTCAAGGATTCGGACGATCCTCCCCTCGGGTTTTCCTTTCTTGCCCTGCTCCCGGAAAACGACTTCAACGAGGTCCCCGGTCATCGCTCCGTGAGAGTGCCTGGCCGGGATAAAAATGTCCTCTCTTTGGCGGTCTTCCGGCCTGACAAAACCGTATCCTTTCATCGTCGCAAGAAACTCGCCCTTGACGATATTTTTTTCCGGCGGCAGGACGTACCTGTCCTTTTTCTTGAGCAAAACGCCCCGGCCATGAAGGGCTTTGAGCCTGGCCCTAAGCCTTGTTTTGTCCCGGCCCCGCACCCCCGTTAGGCTAGCGATCTGATGAAAGGCAAGGCCTCGCTTTGCCTGTTTCAAAACGGAAAGAATCGTCTCGTCCATGGACGTCAGTAGTAGAAAAGGCTGAGGTGAGGAATCTTGTGCTTCCCACGCCACATCTTGACGAGGCGGAGCCTTAAGATTTCTTCCAGCTCTTCCCGTGGCCGCCCTTTGAACTCGGCCTGGACAAGTTTTTGAACCGCAGCCCTGTCCCTTTCCGGGACGGCCTGGAAAAGAAGGTCCTCTAATTTCTCCTCGAGCTTTTCCAGCGCCTCTTCGGCCACAGCTTTACCCGAGAGGAGACCCAATGCGCGGTTGCAAATGTCCTTGACCGAACTCAGTTCGGGAGGAAGAAAACGAAGAAAGCGCTCGACTTCGGCGCGGGCCCTTTTCCTTTTCTCGTCCCGCGTGACAACCTTGCCGAGGCGTCCGACTCTCCGCTCGCGGTACTCTCCGAAAGCCCTCCTCACTTCGCTGTCGCAGAAAGAAAGAGCCGGCATTTTGCGTGACCTCCCCTGCTTTCTGTAGCGTTCGAAAGCCCGGTTGATCCCTTCAAAAACGATGCCTAAAGGAACGCGCTGCCTCTCCCAAGAGGAGAGCGTCATCTGGTCTCTCGAAGACAGGACAAACGGCGCCCCCCTGAGGCTGAAAAAAAACCGTGCGATCTCCTGGAAATACCGGCTCTTGGCTTCCTGGCGTCCCATCTCGTGTCTCGCAACGCGTCCCTAACCGCTTTTTCTTTCCTCTCTGTTCCTGTCATAAATAATCCGCAAGCCCTCCAGGACAAGGTAGGGCTCGTGGCAATCAATCGCCCTGACCTCAGAGGCGACGAGAGTGGAGAACCCGCCGGTCGAGATGACCTTGGCTTTCCGCCCCAACTCTTTTTCGAGCTCAGCGATGATGTTGGTGACCAGGCCGATGTAACCGAAATAGATGCCTGATTGCATGCTCGTCACCGTCGTCCGGCCGATGGCTTTTTTGGGCTTGGCGATTTCTATCCGGGGAAGCTTGGCTGTCTTGAGGTAGAGAGCTTCGGCTGAAATCTGGATTCCAGGCGCAATCGCCCCGCCCAAGTACTCGCCCTTTTCCGTGATCACGTCAAAGGTGGTGGCTGTGCCGAAGTCGACGACGATCGAGGGCCCGCCGTGTTTCTCGAAGGCGGCCACAGAAGCCACCACCCGGTCGGCTCCCACCTCGAGGGGGTTCTCGTAGAGGATGGGCATGCCGGTCTTCAACCCAGGTCCCACGACCAGGGCTTTGAGCCCGAACATGTCCCGGCTGAGCGCCTGGAAAACAGGCGTCAACGGAGGCACGACGCTCGAAATAATCAGGTCGGCGATGGACGCCGGCATGAGGCCGGACGACCGGAGGAGCTCTAAGAGGACGATGCCGTACTCATCGGCCGTCTTCTCCCTGTCCGTCCTGATTTTCCAGTTATGGCGAAGCTCCGACTCCTTAAAAACGCCCACCGCGATTGTCGTGTTTCCGATGTCAACGGCTAAAAGCATGTCCTCTCTCCTCAAGCATGATAACCAAGGCCGAGGATTTCCGCCGGGGATAAAAGAATTTCCTCGCCGTCCTTTTCCAGGATCATGCTCGCCCCCGTCGAAAACCCCCGTAACGTGCCGGTCAGGGTTTCTTTTTCTGTCCGGACAATGACTACTTTTCCGATCGGAAAACTCAATTTTGCCTCGAAGGCCCTGAGGATTTCCGCCTTCTCGCCCGAGACGAACTTCTTGTACCACCAATCGAGCCTCTCGCAGAGGCTCTGCTCAATCCTTTCCCCGTCCACGCGTCGTTTCAGGATCATCCGCAGCGACGCCGCCGTCTTGCGGATTGCCGCCGGAAAATCCTTCCAGCTCTGGTTGATATTCAATCCAATCCCCAGGACGACAAACTGCGTTTTATCTCCCACGAACTCGCTCTCGCAGAGGATGCCGCCGATTTTCTTTCCGCTCCAGACGACATCGTTCGGCCACTTCAGCTCGACTTCGAGGCCGACGCTCAGCCGGATAGCCTCGGCTGCAGCTATCCCGGCGACAAGCGGCAGGAGAGAGACATCGCCCGAGGGGGGACGGAGGATGACGGAGGCATAAAGGCCACGACTCCGGGGAGAGAACCAGGCCCGGCCTTTTGTCCCTTTGCCTCCTGTCTGCTCGTCGGCGATCACCACCGTCCCCTCCCGGGCGCCTTGCCGGGCTAAAATCTTGGCTTCGTCGTTGGTCGAAGCACAGGTTTCATACCAGTGGATGACCGCCCCTATGTTCATGGGAGAATCAAGGCGACGGTTTCCCGCCTTTATCCAGCCACCCTTTAAGTTCGGCCAGCAAGGAAGCCCGGAGCCTTTTCTCGAGCTCCCTCTCCACGGCGAGAATCTCTTCGCGGACGACGGCCTTAATTTTTTCCTCGACATCCTCGTCAAGTGAAGCGAGGGGCATGTCCGGGTCCTCCGAGGGCGGAAGCAAGGCAGTCGGCGGGATCTCTTCGATCATCGATTCTTCCGGGAAACTGTGCGGACCCCTTTTTTTGTCGATGACATCTCTGACCAGGAGAGCCAGCCTCTTGGAATCAAAAGGTTTTTGAACGATGGCGTCGTATTCCAGGCCGCGGATTTTATCCGCGTCCACGGGCTCGAAGGCGTTCTTGAGGAAGACCAGCCCGATTTTTTTCAAATCTTCCCGGCCCGCGAGGTCGCGCCCCACATCGTAGCCATCCTTGAGCGGCAGAGACAGGCTGAGGAGCACGGCGTCCGGGTCGATTTCGCCGAGCAGGCTTGCCGCTTCAACTCCGTCCTCGAAGGCGTAGACGTCAAAATCAGGAGCGGCAAAGGCCATCCGGACGACTTTCTGGACAGAGGGACTCGGGTCGACCAGGACGATTTTATGCGCCATCACCTTTAATTAACACCTTTCTCTTCACCATGTCAATCAACCTGGAAGGGTTCAGTAATCGATGGAGACAGAATCCTCGCCCAAGAGCCTCTCCACATTCCTGGTCAGCTCTTCGGACAGAAAAACTCCCCTGATGTCGATGGACTGAGCCACCAGCCGGTAGGAGTGAGGCGTTTCCAGTTCGAAGAACACCGGGCACTCGCCGGGGTTTCTCTCGAGATAATCCTTCAGCTCCTTGATCACGGACTCTTCCAAGCCGGGAAGAAAGATTCTCAAGACGACTCTCTTCGCCTTTTTGTTCAGGGCGTCGGCAAGCGACATGATTTCGACGAGGTGAACCCGACGGTTCTCTCCCTCCCCCATGAACCTTCCCCTGACCCAGACGAGCTGTCCTTCTCTCAGGAACTCAAAATATTTTTTGTAGACTTCAGGGAAGGCCATGACGTCGATCCGGCCGCTCAAATCTTCAAGGGCGAAGATGGCAAACCGTTCGTCCTTCTTGTTCTTCAGAAACTTGACTGTGTTGATGATCCCGGCCACGCGAATCTCAGCGTTGAAATCCTTCTCCTCGTCGAGCTGGCTCAGTTGATGGGAGATGAGTTTCTTAAGCCTTTTCTCGAACTGGGCCAGGGGATGGCCGGTGATGAAAAACCCCAACGCGTCCTTCTCGTAGCTCAGGAAAAGCGACTCGTCCCATTCTCTCATGTCCCTGACTTCGGGCGGGATGTCGGGCGGCTCCAGCCGGCCGCCGCCGAAAAGGAGGGCCTGCGAAGTCAACGTCAGCTTCTGGGCCGTATGGCCGTACTCAATCATGGCGTCGATGAGGTGAAAACAGCGGGACCTCGGCCAGCCCAGGGAGTCAAAGGCCCCGGCTTTGATCAGGCTCTCGAGCACCTTCCTGTTGACGACTCTCGGGTCTGTGCCGGCCACGACGTCAAACGGCGTCTTGAACTTGCCTCGCTCGGCCCTTTCCCGAAGAATCTCCCGGACTGCCGTTTCCCCGACATTCTTGATAGCTGAAAGGCCAAAACGAATTTCGCCGCCGACCACAGTAAAATTGAAATCGCTCTCGTTGATATCTGGCCGGAGGACCCGGATCCCCATCTCCTGGCATTCATTGATGTACTTGACGACCTGGGATGTCGCTCCGCGCTCCGCTTCGGAGGTCAGGAGCGCGGCCATGAAATGAGCTGGAAAGTGAGCCTTGAGATAAGCCGTCTGGTAGGCCAGATAGGCATAGGCAGCGCTGTGGGATTTGTTGAACCCGTACTCGGCGAAATGCCTTATCTGCTCGAAGATTTTCTCCGCCTTGGACTGGCTAAGCCCCCTTTTCTTGGCCCCCTGGATGAACCATTTCTTCTGAGCTCTCATGATGCTCGTAACTTTTTTCCCCATGGCTTTGCGGAGGATGTCCGCATCAGCCATGGTGAACCCGGCCAGCTCGGTGGCGATCTTCATCACCTGTTCCTGGTAAACGATGATCCCCCGCGTCTCGTTGAGGATGGGCTCGAGCTCGGGACATTCGTAGCTGATCCGCTCGGGATGGTTCTTTCTCTTGACAAACTCATCCGTCATCCCGCTCCGCAGCGGGCCGGGCCGGTAGAGGGCATTGAGGGCGATGAGGTCGCGAAAGCTTTCAGGCTTGAAATTGCGGAGCAGCTCTTTCATCCCAGGGCTTTCGAACTGGAAGACGCCGTCGGTGTTGCCCGTCTGGAAAACGCCAAACGTGGCCTCGTCGTCGAGGGGAATTTTCCTGATGTTAACTTTCTGGCCCAAGTCCTTGGCCAAGAGTTCGACGGTGTCCTGGATGACCGTCAGGTTGCGCAGGCCCAGCAGGTCCATCTTGAGAAGCCCGATGGCCTCGATGTCCTGCATCGGGAATTGAGTGGTAATTTCGCCCTTGGCGGACTGGTAGAGAGGCATGAACTCAACCAAAGGCCGGGGCGTGATGACGATCCCTGCCGCATGGATGGAGGGATGGCGGACCTGGCCTTCAAGCTTCTGGGCGACCGCCAGCAACTGGGCAATCTTGGCGTTCCTGTCCCGCAGCTCCCTTAACTGCGAAATGTTCTTGAGGGCGCCTTCGATCGTGGCTTCGGGGCCGAAGGGTGGAATCATCTTGGCAATCCGGTCCACTTCCGGCAACGGCACCTCTAAGGCCCGTCCGGCATCGCGGATAGCTTGGCGCGCGGCCATAGTCCCGAAGGTGATAATCTGGGAGACGTTCTCCCGGCCGTATTTCACTTTGACATAGTCGATGACTTCATCCCGGCGCCGGCCGCAGAAATCGATGTCGATGTCGGGGAGGCTAATCCGCTCCGGGTTGAGGAAACGCTCAAACAGCAGGCCGTACTCGAGCGGGTCGATATCTGTGATGCCGAGGCAGTAGGCTAAAAAGCTTCCGGCCGCGGAGCCGCGTCCCGGGCCCACCGGGATGTTTCGTGACTTGGCCGTGCGGATGAGGTCCCAGACAACCAAGAAATACCCTTCAAACCCCATCTGTTTAACCAGGCTGAGCTCCTTTTTCAGCCTGTCCTCATAGTCCTCCAGGGAATGCCCGGGCTCTTCTTTCTCAATCCTTTCCTTGAGTTCTTCCATACGCATCCGGAATCCGTCTCCGGCCACAGCGGCCAGGTATTCATCCAGCGGAATATCGCCGGGCGCCTTAAACCGGGGCAGAAAATACTGCCCGGACGGAAAGGAGAAATCGCACTGGGCAGCGATACGGGTCGTGTTCTGGATGGCTTCAGGGATGTCTCGAAACAGCTCTTCCATTTCCTGGCCGGACTTGAAGTAGAACTCCTGTGAACTGAAGCGGATACGGTCCTGATCGGTGAGCTTCTTGTTGGTCTGGATGCACAGGAGGACATCATGGCTCTCCGCGTCCTCTTTCCGGAGATAGTGAATGTCGTTGGTCGCGACCAGCGGCAACCTGAGCTTCTTCGCCAGCTCGATAAGGCGAGGGTTCGTCGTCTTCTGCTGAGGAAGGCCGTGATCCATGATTTCGATGTAAAAATTGTCAGGGCCGAAAAACGAGGCGTACTCGAGGGCGGCCTGTTCAGCCGCCTCCTCAATCTCTTTTTCGAGGAAAAAGGCAACTTCGCCTTTCAAACAACCCGAGAGGGCGATAAGCCCTTCGGCGTGGGCGGCCAGCAGCTCCTTGTCAACGCGCGGCCGGTAATAGAAGCCCTCCAGGTAGGCCTTGCTCAGAAGAAGACAGAGGTTCTTGTAGCCTTTCTCGTTTCTGACCAGAAGAAGGAGGTGGAAATGATGCGGCTCGCCCGCCTCGTCCTTCTTGTCATGCCTGCTCTTGGGCGCCACGTAGACCTCGCAGCCAAGGATGGGCTTGATGTCCCGCGCTTTAGCCTGTTTGAAAAATGTGACTGCGCCAAAGATGCTGCCGTGATCGGTCAGGGCAACAGCCGGCATCTTGTTCCTGTACGCGGCCTCCACTAAGTCGGCGGTCTTGATGGCGCCGTCCAAGATGCTGAACTCGGAGTGATTGTGAAGGTGGATGAAAGAATGATCCATCGTCATTCCCACTCGATTGTTGCCGGCGGCTTGGTCGTGATGTCGTAAACGACGCGGTTGACGCCCTCGACTTCGTTGACGATCCTCGTCGAAACTCGCTCCAGGAACTGAGGGTCGGCGGCATACCAGTTGGCCGTCATCCCGTCCACGCTCTGGACGAGGCGGAGGCTCACAACCTGCTCATAGGTCCGCTTGTCTCCCATCACGCCAACCGACCTGACCGGCAGCAACACAGCGAAGACCTGCCAGAGCCTATGGTAAAGCCCGGCTCTCCGGACTTCATCTAAGAGAATCCGGTCCGCCTCCTGCAGCACGGCGACGCGCTGCCTCGTCACCTCTCCGAGAATCCTCACAGCCAGGCCCGGGCCAGGGAATGGATGCTGGGCGATGAATTCCCGGTCCACGCCTAACTCTTCAGCCACGGCCCGGACTTCATCCTTAAACAGCTCTTTGAGCGGCTCGATGAGCTGGAAACGCAAGCCTCTTGGCAGGCCGCCCACGTTGTGATGCGACTTGATTGTCGCCGAGGGACCCCTGACCGGCGCGCTCTCGATGACATCAGGATAGATAGTACCCTGGGCGAGAAACTTCACGCGGCCGATCCGGCGTGCTTCTTCCTCGAAGATGTCGATAAATGTCCGGCCGATCGTTTTCCTTTTCTGTTCGGGTGAGACAACTCCACGGAGACGCTCGAGGAAAAGACCGGAGGCTTCAACGCCAACGACACGGAGCGAGAGCTTGCGCCGGAATTCGTTCATCAATTCCTCGTACTGTCCTTTCCGCAGCAGCCCATTATCCACGAACACGCAGGTCAGCCTCTTTCCGACGGCGCGCTGAACGAGGAGCGATGTCACCAGCGAATCGACGCCGCCGCTCAGGCCGCAGATGACCTTCTCTTTCCCAACGACCCGGCGTACCTCTGCTGTCTTGTTCGCCACGAACGATTTCATGCTCCAGCCAGGCTTCAGCCCTGCCTGGTCAAAGAGAAAATTGGCCAGGATTTTCTGTCCCTGGCGCGTATGGATGACTTCAGGGTGGAACTGGACGCCAAAAAACCTCGGCCCTCCCGCTTCGATGGCGGCAACCTTCGTGTTCATTGTTCTTGCCGTCAAAATGAAACCCGGCGGCAGCTTCTCGACCCTGTCGCCGTGGCTCATCCAAACCTGGCTGCGGTCTTTGATTCTCTTGAAGAGCCCTCTTCGGTCCAGAATTCTCAGGCCCGCAAACCCGTACTCTCTCTTGGCCGAAGGAACGACTTTGCCGCCTAAAAGATGCGCCATAAGCTGGAGCCCGTAGCAGATTCCCAGGACAGGGATCCCCAGGTTGAAGACGGCCGGGTCGGGAAGCGGCGCGCCGTCTTCGTAGACGCTCTGCGGGCCGCCGGAAAGGATGATCGCTCCAGGATTTTCTTTTTTTATCCGGAAATGCGGCGTGTCAAACGGAAAAATTTCCGAGTAAACGCCCAGCTCACGGACCTTTCGGGCGATGAGCTGGGTGTACTGAGAGCCGAAATCAAGGACGAGAACCTTGTTCATCTTTCGATTTTAACAAACCTCATTAGAGGACACAATATCCGATTTCTATGTTATCGACACGTTGCCCATTTGACACATAAAAAAAACCTTCGTATTATTCTGGCCAGAATCCAAGCGAGAATGTTTGGCCGGAAGCTCGGATCAATAACGGAAAGCGAGGAAGCTGTTTCATCAGAATTCAATGTTTAGCTTTTCCTATAATAATTTCGTCGCCATTTTGAAGTCGTTTCCCCTTTGCCCTATGCCCAAGGCCATCGGGCTCGAAAATATCCCTGTGGGCGAGGCAGTGCTCTATGTTTACAACCACGTGACCCGGAGGGCTGAACCTCTTTTTTTAGGCCTGGCTGCTCCGGCTCGTCCCCCGATCAGGTTCCTGGCTGAAATGACCGTGCTCGGGACAGACCTCTTGCCCAGAACGCGGAGCGACATCGTCAACTCGCTCTTCCGTCCGGGTTTCCAGCAGAAAGCCCGGCGCAACCTCATCAGCCGGTTTTTATTCGAAAAGTTTATTGACCTATTGACCTGTTATTTCACCACCCAGATGAGCCGGTTCAATGTCATCCCCGTCTACCTCCACGAGGCTCTTGCGGAGGAAGACAGGGTTGCGAAGCGACAGATCAACAGGCAGGCGCTTGAAGAGTGCATCTCCAGCCTCGAACGAAACATCCCGGTGGCCATCGCTCCGAGCGGCGGGAGCACCCACGAGGCCGCAGAAGACTTAACAACTCAGACCATCGTTGCGATGCTGGCCAGCCTGCTCGCGCGGCGCGGAAAAACCGTCAAGATTGTCCCCTGCGTCGTGAAAGAAAGGCCGGAAGTCGGCAAAAAGACATACATAAAATATGTCATCGACAGAATTCTCTTTTATCGCTTCCTGAGGCGGCTCTTGAGCAAGTTAGGGGCGAAGGGCTACCAGAGGCCACGCGTGACAGTCGAGTTTCTCAAGCCGCTCGTCTTTTCCAAGCCCTATCCCACTAAAGCAGAGAAGCTCGAGTTCGTCAGCGAGCTCCAGCAGACCATCTACGCCGCCCTATCCAGGCACTAAAAATTGGGGACAGTTTACGCGTTTACCCAATTTTTCCTCTTCCAATCAGCACGCGCAGGCGAAGAGAGAAATACAAGGTGATCTCACGAAAAAATTTTGGTAATTACGTATGCTGTCCCCCTTTCTATTGTCTCGGGGAAAGAAATCGGGTATAGTTAAAAGTCATGGAGTGGGAAGATTTAGCCAAAGAATTGACCGTTTCGACGGCCTCAAAAATCGTCCTCCTGGTCATTGACGGCCTTGGTGACCTTCCTGTCGACGGCAAAACTCCCCTCGAAAAGGCCAAAACTCCCAACCTTGACTGCCTGGCCAGGAAAGGCGTCTGCGGCCTGACCGATCCTGTGCTCCCCGGAATTACGCCAGGGAGCGGTCCCTCTCATTTAGCTCTTTTCGGCTATGACCCGCTCCGGTACCAGTTAGGCCGTGGCATCCTGGAAGCTTTGGGCTCCGGTGTTGAAGTCGGCCAGGATGACCTGGTGGCCCGGGGAAACTACGCCACCCTGAAAAACGGCCTCGTTTGGGACCGGCGAGCCGGGCGGATACCGACGAGCGAGAACGAGATGCTGTGCCGCCAGGTGAACCAGGCTCTCAAGCCAAAGCCGGGTCTTTCGATTACTCTCTATCCAGGAAAGGAACACAGGTTCGTCGTGAAGTTCAGCGGCCCGGGGCTTGAAGATGCGCTTTCCGACGCCGACCCGCAAAAGGATCAAAAACCCCGCGCTTATACTCAGCCTCTTGCGGCCGGCGCCGCCAAGACAGCAGAGGCCGTCAACGCCTTCCTCGATGAAGTAACCGAAATCCTGAGCGGCCGGGAGACAGCCAACACGGTCCTCCTCAGGGGTTTTTCGAAGTTCCCTTCGCTGCCGAGCATGTCAGAGCTTTACAAGCTCAAACCCGCTGCCTGCGCCAACTACCCGATGTACAAAGGCCTGGCCCGGCTTTTGGGCATGGATGTCCTGGACGTTGGGGCTGAGACGGCCGATCTTTTTTCCGCGCTCGAGGCGCACTACGGAGAGCACGATTTCTTCTACGTCCACTACAAAAAAACCGACGCGGCGGGCGAAGACGGAAACGCTCAAGCCAAAACGAGAGCCATCGAAGAGGTTGACGCCTTCATCCCTCGCCTCGAAGCCCTGGCTCCTGATGTTCTTGTCGTCACCTCCGACCACTCCACACCCTGCCTTCTCAAGTCTCACTCCTGGCATCCCAACCCTTTTGTTCTCGTGGCCAGGGCTGCCTTTCCCGACGACGCTGACAGGTTTTCCGAAAGAGCCTGCAGCCGGGGCTTCCTCGGCCGTTTCCCTTCCCTCCAGGCGATGCCGCTCATGCTCGCCCACGCGGGCAAGCTGAAGAAATTCGGCGCTTGAGCCCGGGTCCAAGGTTGACCATTCTTTATTAAACTTATATTATAAGTAAGAAATTATTGTGGCCCGGTTTCGCGTTAGACTGATTCTTCCGCTGGCAATTGCCTCTTTCTCCTTCGCTTTTCTCCTCCTCGCGGGCCCTGAACTTGTGGAAATCACCAACCTCCGTTCTTACACTCACCCCACACACACCCGAATCGTCGTCGACATCGGGAGCCTCAGGGAATTCTCCTCGGCCGAGCTCAAGGAGCCAGACCGGATTTATGTCGACATCTACCAGGCCCGCCTCAACCCCATCCTCCACGGCAAGACGTTTTACGAAAAGTGCGATTACCTGAAGGAGATCAGAATCGCCCAGAAGACCCCGACCACGGTCCGGGTCGTGGCCGAGCTCGATTTCGGCAAGGTGGAACGCTACCAGGTCTTCCCGCTTTTCGACCCCTTCCGCGTCGTCATCGATATCTTCCCCAGAGAGACAGCGCCTGCTGCGCCGGCCGCCAAATCACCGCAACCTCCCCAACCAACGGCTTCAGGCTACAGCATGGCTCGCCAGCTCGGGCTTGGGATTCAAACAGTCGTCATCGACCCTGGCCACGGCGGGCAAGACCCGGGCTGCATCAGCCGCCGGGGAAGTCGGGAAAAGGACATCGTCCTTGATGTCGGCCTCGAACTCAAGAACCTTCTGATTGCCGGAAAAGGACTCGACGTCGTCATGACCAGGGAATCAGACATTTACATCCCGCTCGAGAACCGGACGGTCATCGCCAACCAAAAAAACGCCGATTTGTTCATCTCCATCCATGCCAACGCTCACCGCAACCGGAAGCGCCAGGGGGTAGAAACTTTCTTCCTCAATTTCAGCCCCGACCCTCAGGTCAACGAGATAGCCGCCCGGGAAAACGCCACTTCCACCAAGACGATCGGCGAAATGAAAGACACCATCATGAAGATCGTCCGGAACAGCAAGATCGTCGAATCTCGCGAACTGGCTGAAAAAATCCAGAAAAATCTGGTAAAATGTCTCTCCCAAAAGTACGGCCCTGTCCAGGACCTGGGCGTCAAAGGCGGCCCTTTCTGGGTTCTCATCGGCGGCGAAATGCCTTCGGTGCTGGTGGAAATTTCCCACTTGAGCAACCCCCGGGAAGAAGAGAGGCTGCGCAGCCCGGCGTACAGGAAGCAAGTCGCCCAAGGAATTTACGAAGGTATCCTTGAATACATGCGTTCACTCGGAAAAGAATAAAGAATGATGATCAGGATAATGATTAAGATAAGGATGAGCAGGGATGAAACGGCGTGAATTTTTGAAGGACATCGCAGCGGGGAGCTTTCTTCTCGGCCTCAAGCCCTCCCTTCTGGCACAAGAAGGTAGCCCTCCCCCACTGGCCCAGGTTGATGGGGACTCTCCCGCCGCCATCACCCGCGAGGCTATCGCTTCGCTCGGTGGGATGAAGACGTTCGTCGCTCGTGGCGACAGGGTCATGATCAAGCCCAACATCGGCTGGGACAGGACGCCCGAGCTCGCTGCCTGCACCAACCCCGAGGTCGTCAAGACTCTGGTCGAACTTTGCTTCGACGCAGGCGCCAAAGAGGTGACGGTCATGGACCACACGATAAACCAGGCTCAGCGCTGCTACGCCCGCTCGGGGATTGCCGAGGCGGCCAAGGCAGCGGGCGCCAAAACCCCCTATGTCAACCCCTTCCGCCTGAAGAAGATGGCCCTGGGCGGCCAATGGCTAAAGGAATGGGAAGTGTACACTGATTTTGTCGAAGCGGACAAGCTCATCAACGTCCCCATTGCAAAGCACCACAGCCTTTCGCGGCTGACCATGGGCATGAAGAACTGGCTGGGCTCCATCGGCGGCAGCCGCAACCAACTCCATCAACGGATCGACGAAGCCATGGTCGATTTGGCCGCTTTCTTCAAGCCCGAGCTTACTGTCCTCGACGCTTACCGCATCCTTGTCCGGAACGGCCCGCAGGGAGGAAGGCTGTCGGACGTAAAGCTTCAGAAGACTGTTGTCGCCGGCAAAGACTCTGTGGCCGTGGATTCCCTGGGAGCGACTTTTTTCGGAATCAGCCCTCAGGAGCTTCCCTATCTTGAGATGGCCCGCAAGCGAGGGCTCGGGGAGAACAACCTGGAGAAAATCCGCGTTGAAAAAAGAACGGTCTAAGAAATACCGGGGTCTTCAGCTTCTCCGCATCCTCAGCCAAACAATTTTCTTTGGGCTTTTTGTTTATCTTCTCTTCGGGACGCGTTTCACTGGCGAGGATACCATCGGCCGGGTGGAAATCTTTTTCCACTTCGACCCCCTGCTGGCGGCGGCCACGGCCCTGGCTTCGAGAACCTTCTTCACAGCCTTCGCTTTAGCCGGAATCACCGTGCTTGTGACGGTCGTGGCCGGCCGGTACGTCTGCGGTTGGATCTGCCCGTTTGGCGCCGTTCATCAATTTTTCTCTTTTGTTTTTAAGAAAGCCCGGCTCCTTAGGCCGCGGCAGGAGAAAGAAGGCAAAAAAGAAAAGCGAGATGGGCGACGCCTCGCCTGGAAATACTACCTTCTTGTCTTTGTCCTCGTCGGCAGCCTTTTCACGGTGGACCTCGTCGGAATCGCCGACCCTCTCTCCCTGCTCTATCGCTCGTTCGTCACAGGGGTCGTGCCCTGGTTGGCCAGTGTTTTTTCCGTTTTCACCGGCTTTTCCTACGGCGTGGGGCTGGCATCGGTCGGCGACCGCTTCGCCCAGTTCCTCGGCACTCTGGCCTTGAACCAGACTTTCCAGCAGGGGTTTTTCCTCAGCCTCCTTTTTATCGGGCTCGTGCTTCTCAACATGACAAGAGAGCGGTTCTGGTGCCGTTACCTCTGCCCGCTCGGCGCATTCCTCGGACTTCTGGCCCGCTGGAACATCGCCAAGGTCAGGATCGACGAGAAAAAATGCATCGAGTGCCACCTGTGCACGCTCCATTGCCAGACCCAGGCCAACCCTTACCCCAACGAGGAATGGCGAAGCCACGAATGTGTCTACTGCTACACATGCGCGGCTATCTGTCCGACGGATGCGGTCTCGTTCCCCGCAGCGACCCGTCCAGAGAAATTTGAAGTTGTTGATTTTTCGCGGCGGAAGCTCATCCTGACGTCGGCTCTGGCTGCGGTTGCCGCGCCTTTCTTCAAAATTACGCCGGCTCGAAAACGCGCCGCAGACAGGCTCATCCGGCCGCCCGGAGCGCTTCCCGAACCTCAGTTCCTCCAGAAGTGCGTCAAGTGCGGTGAATGCATGAAGGTTTGCCCGACAAATGCCCTTCAGCCGGCGCTTGGAGAAGCAGGCCCAGAGGGAATCTGGACACCGGTCCTTGTCCCCCGCATCGGCTACTGTGAGTACTACTGCTCGCACTGCACTCAGGTCTGCCCGACAGGCGCCATCAAGGAGCTCTCGATCGAGGAAAAGATCAAGGTGGTTATCGGCACGGCCTGGGTAAAAAAAGACCGCTGCATCCCTTACGTCCTGGGCTCTCCCTGCATTGTATGCGAGGAACACTGCCCGACCTCGCCCAAAGCTATCAAGCTGGTCAAGACAGAAGTCAAGCTACCCGACGGAACAGTCCAGACGCCGCTCGCGCCCATCATCGACCTCGACCTCTGCATCGGCTGCGGCATCTGCGAGACCAAGTGTCCGGTCGTCGACGACCCGGCTATTTACGTGACGAGCATCGGCGAGACCCGCTCAGAGAAAAACCGCCTCCTTCTTGAAATCCTCAAACCCCCAGCCCCGCCCGACGAACTGAACCAATAATTATGATTTTCAATTTTCAAGAATCTTAATCTTTCAGAGGACTTTCTCGTTCGAAAAATTGACCCGATGTCAATTCTTATGCTATTAATTTTATAGTAGTAGATTTGTCTTGTTCATGAACGAAACTCGAAAGACAACCTCAGAGGAACCACCTGAATGAGGTGCAATCCCGTTGCCCAAAAAGTTTTTCCTTCCAATTTTATCTCGGTAACTACTGGGATATGATAAGAAGAGATAAGGGCAATCCGTGTCGATAGGAATTAAGCCTGGCGACCGCATCCTTGTTCGCGACCGGCCCTGGGTCGTCCGCGAAGTTAACGCACCATATGGAACCCAAGCAATCTTAAAGCTGCAAGCTATCGACGAAATAACGCCTCCCCAGTTGACCATAATCTCTCCTCCAGAAGAAATTGCCGTCCTTCCCAGTCGGGACGTAGAATTCGACCCTCGGGGCCTTGATTCTTTCTCAGCTTGGTCGATGGCTCACCGCATCCTTGGGATTTCCCTAATCAGAGAGACGACTCTGTTGACCGGCGTTCGCTATGGCCGCGTCGCCCTCGAAGCCTATCAGCTCGCTCCTACGCTTCGCATTCTCTCAAAAGTGAGGCCGTCACTCCTGATTGCTGATGATGTGGGATTGGGGAAAACGATCGAAGCCGCGCTCGCGCTGCTCGAACTCATGGCCCGCGGCAGAGCCAAGCGAATTCTCGTTGTAACCCCTCCCGGACTCATGGACCAGTGGCATGATGAGCTTCTTGATAAATTTGGGCTTGAATTCACAATTATCGGGAACGCCGCCGAGCTCGCCGCAGTTCAGACAAATCTTCCCGCAGGCATAAGCCCCTGGGATGCGCTCCCCCGCCTTATCACGTCGCTTGATTTTCTAAAAAAAGAGACAGTTCGGAACCGCGGCCTTCGCAAGCGCTGGGACCTCGTCATCGTTGACGAAGCCCATGCTCTCGCCGAGGCTGGGACTCCAGAAAATCCCTACCGAACCCAACGCACAAGGCTTGGCTTAGCCCTCCGCGATTGTTCGCGGGGCCTACTCCTTCTGACCGCAACTCCTCATAACGGCTATTCCCACTCTTTCCGCTCGCTCATCGAACTCGTTGAACCCACCTTAGCCACATTCCACGGCTCGGCCGCTGACATCGAACGCCGAATGGAAGCCGCCAGGATTCGGCGGATGAAATCGCAGATAGTGCGCCGTCTGCCCGACGGAAGCGAGGCCCCATTCTTTCCAAAGCGCCGTGTTTCGGGAATCCCTGTAACCAGCCTAACCGTTGAAGAAAAGGAACTTCTTAAAAGGGTGGCCGCCTATTGCTCGCGAACTGCCCGCCAAGCCGCGCAGACCGAAGACGCGGAGCTTATCGGTTTCGCCATGCAGGTTATTAAGAAGCGTGCCCTCTCGAGCCGTGCTGCCCTGAGCAAAACCCTGGACTATCGGCTCGAAGCCCTGCGCAAAGATGAGCTAAGGGAAGAGCCCCCTTCCCCTGCTGAAGTGCGAGACCTACGGGCCGATCTCCCCCTCCCCGAAGCTTCAGCTGAAAGGACCGCCCTCAAGGTTATAAGAAGCGCCATCCCGAGAGAAGAACGCCGGCGCAATGCTGAAATTACTGCCATTAGAGGGATTAAGCGCTTACTGGCCAAGCTTCCCCCAGCCGACCCAAAAATCGAAGCCCTCGTCCATGAGCTTAAACGCGTTTTCACTGAATATCCAGAAGAGAAGGCCATAGTATTTACCGAATACAGAGATACTCTGGACGCAATCCAATCTCGCTTCGATAATGACCCTGACCTTGCCGCCAGATATGTTCTCTTTCACGGTGGGCTAACACGCAGGCAGCGCCTGGCTCGCGAAGCTATTTTCGAAAGCCCAGAAAGGCGCGTTCTCTTGGCCACCGACGCCGCCTCCGAGGGCCTCAACCTTCAGAGGCGATGCCGCCGCGTCATCCATTTTGAGCTGCCCTGGAATCCGAACCGGCTCGAGCAACGAAACGGCCGAGTCGACCGCTATGGACAAACACGCGACCCCATCATCCGCTATCTCTTCTATCCCGACAGCCCTGAAGACGATGTTTTAGACCGGCTTGTCCAAAAAATAGAAGAAATGACCCGCCAGCGCGTTTCGACCCCTGATATTCTGGGCGTATTTTCAGGCAGGGGCGATATAAGAGAGGATCTTGTCGAACTCGACCCTGAATCTCCGGAAATTGAGATTCAAAAAAAGGAGCTCATCCGCCTTTTTGAAGACCGGACCAACGAGTTCATTAAGAATGCGAGGCCCATTCTAACTCTCAGTCAGAGCCAAGATTGGGAAGAAGAAAGGGTTCGCCGCCTCCTCCACACTGCAGAACCGCTCCTCCCCGATGATAGAGAACTCGAAGAAATCATCCTCAACAAGCTTGGTCCATCAGCGGTGCGGCCGGATCCGACCCGTGAGGGCGTTTTTCGCGTCGAAGTCCCCCTGCTTTTCCGTGGTGAGGATGTTCGACCTGTGTATCCCGCTGCCACTTTTCGCCGTTCCATCGCTACGCTTTACAGGAGAGACGAGGTCGAATACATAACCCCTCTCCACCCACTCGCCCAGGCTATCTCGAGAGACGCCCGTCGCAGCTTGCTCCAAGTTTATTCAACGAGCCGTGGCCTGACCCCTCGCCGCCTCGCCGCAAGGGCTGTCTTCTCAAGCGAGCCTCCTTCCATTATCTTTACGTTTCAAGCCGCAATCAGGGATGAAGAAGGAGGGCTCGAAGAGCATATGCTCGCCGTCCGCGTCGGAACAGATGGCAAAATCCTTGGCGACCCAGTCGATAATCTCCGCTATCTCTCGATGCCTAATTCCACTGAAGATGTTCATCCGAAGCGAATCGAGGCTCTCTTTGCTTCCTGCTTTGATTCCCTTCGAGAACTGGCCAAGCAGGAGGCTGGACGCTGGCTGACCGCTCGCGTCGAAGATTTGCGGCAGAAAAGGAAAGAATTGGCTGAAAGAATGCTCGCTGACCTCGAGCTGGATGTCGCCGACAGGATTCGTGAAATCGACGAAGAGGAAAAAAGGTCTCGCAAGTTCATCGAAGAAACTGGACAGCAGCGGCTGATCTTTGAAAGAGATGACCAGGCTGGTCGCAGCTTCGCTGCGCGCAAATCCATGGTTGAGGATTTTAGAATCAAAAGGCAGCAAGAAATTGAAAATTTCACTAAGATTCAGGACGCCGAACCTCCTCAACCCCTCGGCGCTCTCTTTCTCGTGCCCTCTGGAGCAAGCCAATGAGCTTGAGATACATCAGAAACTTCCGGGGCTTCTTCTCCGACTATTACCTCGGAAGTGTTTTCGCCCAAGTCACACTTAGGGGCCGAAAAAAAAGAATAACTGACCGTGAGATAGACTTTGCTTTCTTGCGCTTTCGTCGTATCCGCGAGCGCGGCGAAGGCCGCGCTCCTGATGCAGATTCATGCCGAGAAAAATTCATCCGGCCCTTGCTCCGTGATGTTCTGGGATTTCATCTCGGTCGAGGCAAAGACCGCCTTCATGAGCTCTTCGTTTCTGCCGAGGCCGAAGAACACGAGAATCGGCCTATCCTTCTTGCTTACTGCGGCTCGTGGGATGAGGACCTTGACGCCGGGCGAGGCGCTTCGAACCCGATGCACAGGGTCGAAAAGGCGCTCGCCACGGCCCGCCTCCGTTACGGGTTTCTCGTAACCGGCGAACGTATCCGCCTCATACGAGCCCCTGGAGAAGGTCCTCGAAACGCCCACCTTGAAGCGGACCTTTCTGGTTTAGGCGAGGACGGAGATGTCGAGTCATTTGCTGCTTTTCTCCGGCTTTTTTCTCAATCGACCTTTATTCAGGATTCCGAAGGAAAAATGCCCATTGACGAAATCGAAAAGGAAAGCCGGGCTCATGCCGAAAAGGTCTCCGACGACCTCAAAGCCGCCGTTTTTACGGCCGCCGAATCTCTTATTTCTGGTCTCATCGAGGATTCCGTAGCTCAAGGCCGGATTACCTCTCCTCTCGACCTCGATGATGGACGGCTTCGGCTTTACCGCGACGCCGCGCTGACCTGTCTCTACCGAATTCTCTTCATCCTCTATGCCGAAGCCCGCGACCCTCGCCTCGAGAGCCACCCCATCTATCGAGAAAGCTACTCAGCCCAGGGTCTTCTTGAGGAAATCCTCAGCAACCCTGAATTCTCCTGGCCTGAAAATCGTTCTTGCTTCTGGCGTCGTCTCCGGGCTCTTTTCCATATTTACGATAAAGGCCTCCCTCGAATCAGCCAGTGGGAAAATATTCCTCCTCGGGGAAGCGACTTTTTTAGCTCCAATACTCCCGAAGGCCAAATCCTCGAGGAGGCGTCGCTCTCCGACCGCCTGGTCGCCAGGATCATGCTCGACCTGGCCACATCAACTCCCCGTCACGGTGTTGGCCGAGAGCGCGTCTCTTTCCGCGAACTTGATATCGAAAACTTAGGCGCAGTCTACGAGGGCTTGCTCGAATACGAACCGAGAGTAACTCGGGAAACGACGCTGGAAATCCGCGTCCAGGGCCGCCCATTCTGCCTTTCGCCAGAGGATGTAGTCCGTCTCTGTGAGCAAAAGAAACTTGCCCTGCGTGGCAACCTTGACCTCGTCGCTGGAACACCAGCCGAAAAATTCCATCCGGGATTCTCACCCGAAAGTATGACAATCGAAGAGGCGACTGAGGAATCTGAATCCGACATCTCAACAGAGGTTTCCGATTGGGACGATGGAAAAGAACCAGAGAAGGAAGAGGGAGAAGGAGTTGGAGAAGAAGAGGAGGAGCAAGAGGAGGCGGTCGCCAAAGGTTCCACGGCCCGGCTCGTTCGAAGGCTCGAGCCGGGGATGTTCCATTTTGTCCCCGGTCCAGCCAAAAAAGGCTCGGGCTCATTCTACACGCCTCGTGCTCTTGTGCGCGACCTCGTTAGACACACCTTGGGACCTCTCATCAAAGATAAGTCGTCTGCCGCGATTGAAAGCCTCCGGGTCCTCGACCCCGCCTGCGGCAGCGCTCATTTTCTTGTCGAGGCCATGCGCTTTCTCGGCCAGGCCCTCCATCGAGCTTATGTTAAGGAGGGAAATGGCCGTCCGCCGCGCGATTTTCGAAGCACAACCGGTCAGGGCTGGGATACAGACTGGCGCGGCTCCGACGAGGAAGCTCGGGCAGCCAATTCCGAGGCTCGTGCCTGGTGTAAGCGCCGCATTGCCGAAAGATGTCTCTTCGGAGTCGACCTTAACCCGACGGCCGTTCAGCTCGCCCGCGTCGCCCTCTGGATTGAGTCCGTTGCTGGAGACAGGCCCTTGACGTATTTCGAGCATCATATCCGCTGCGGCAATTCTCTTCTTGGAACGTGGCTTGAACGGGTTGATGTGCCACCTCTTCCTTCACTTGAGCGAAGACCGGCGCGGGGACAGAGAAAAATCACATGGTCAAAATTGCCATATCAACCTGAAATTCCGGTTCAGCCATCAGGAATCCGCCATCAGCTGGGTCTATTTCAAAAGTACGTCAAAGAGGCGGCCTTAGAAGCAGCGAAACTCCGTTCTCTTATCGACGAAACCACCGCCGAAGACCTCCGCCGCGAAGGCAGAGAACCAGAATCCGTCCAGGAGCAAGAATACAAGGAAAACCTTCGCCGCCGCGCGGAGGAAATTGTCGCCATGATAAAACTCTTGTTTGACCTGCGTTCTGCCTCGGCCTTTCTGCCTCAAATCTGGGACGAATGGGATTATCTCTGCGACCTCGCCCGCTCCCCTGAGGAGCTTCGCCGCCACGTCGCTGGCCAGGAGTGGTGGCCCGCCTTCGAAGAAGTCCGAAGCCGCGAGCGGTTCTTCCACTGGGAGCTCGAGTTCCCCGAAGTCTTCCTCGACCAGGAACGCCCCGGCTTCGACGTCGTCCTCGGCAACCCGCCCTGGGAAAAGATCAAGCCGGACCGCAAGGAATTCTATGGCCGTTACGACGTCTTGATTCGAGCCTTCAAGGGAGGCGAGCTCGACCGTCGGATTGCCGAACTTCAGTCAGCCGACCCTTCTTTAGCCACTGGCTTCAAAGCCTACGAAGAGCGTCTAAAAACAACCGCTTTATACCTTAAAAAAGGAGGCGATTTTTCCTTTCAGGATTGGCTTATCGATGGAAAGAGCACCGGAGGCGACCCCGACCTTTTCAAGTTTTTCATCGAGCAGGCCTGGAAGCTCGTGGCTCAGGACGGCCGGGTCGGTTTCGTCGTGCCTTCAGCCATCTACAACAACGAGGGCTGCACGGGGTTGAGGCATCTCCTTCTTGAAGAAGCGCAAGTCGAGAGGTTCTACGGATTTGAAAACAGGAAAAAGATATTCCCCATCCATTCGAGTTATAAATTCGTCACCCTTGTCTTCAGAAAGAAAAGGCCGGAAGCCGCGGCTTTCGATGCGACCTTCATGCGCCATGACCTCGAAGAGCTCGAGGAGACCGCTCTCTGGCGGGAGCCGGGAAAAGATTTCGCTTTTCCGAGCCCGATCCCCTGGATGGTGAGCGTCGGAAAAGCGGAGCTCGAGCGTCTCTCCCCGGGAACCTTGGCTTTTCTCGAATACAGGAGCCCGCGGGACCGCGAAATTTTGCTCAAGATGTACGGCTACGACGCGGAAGGAAATCCGATTAACCCAAGGCCGCTCCTCGGGGACCAGGGCCCCGGGACATGGAACGCCCGGTTTTACACCGAATTTCATATGACCAACGACCGGGACCTCTGGACCGACCCGAAAACCCGTAAGCTCTGGAACCCCCGCCAGATTCTGGGCGCCGTGCCGGGGACGACGGACCGCCCGCCGTACTACGACCCGGCGGCCTGGCCCGATATCCGCGGCCGCATGGCCGAAAAGGGCTTCTGGCCCCTCTATGAGGGCAAACACATCGAGCAATTCCTCATCGACATCCGTCCCATCGAACGCTGGGTCAGCCTCGAAGCCGCCGAGAAAAAGACCGGCCGCCTCCCCGACCCCGGCCCCAAACTCGTCTTCCGCGCTATCGCGAGAAACACTGACGAGCGCACCTGTATCTCCGCCGTTCTGCCTGATAAATCCTGCTTCGGAAATTCTTGTTGGGGAACGACAATTTCAGAGGGGCAGTCACATACATTATGTGGAATCCTCAATTCCATACCCAATGATTATTCTGTTAGATTACGAGT
>JARYMI010000001.1 GCA_029907205.1 Clostridiales bacterium | reverse complement strand
CAGTATCCGGGCCAGTCCCAAAGACAGGCCGTTCTCTGATGATCTGGACTCCCGCTTTGATGTACTGGATCCTCTGCCGGTTGGAAGAGCTTTCGAGGCTAAAGATGCTCAGGGCCCTTCGTTTGACCGGCTGAGGGCTGAGGAGAAAGACAAGCGCCACGGCCAGGGGAAGGAGGATGAGCGATTTGGGCTTCCAGAGAATAAGGATGAAAGCGGCAGCCACGATTAACCCGATCCAGGCGCTCCGGGTTAACGTCAGGGCCAGGCACGCCCCGGCCAGAGGGATGGCTGCCGCCCAGAGCCATCGCACAGGACCACGGATGGCCCTCATAAAGAATGACGACAATCCTTCGGGAGCGCCGTCCCCAAAAGCTTCCCGGAAAGCGAAAAAGCTCATGGCTGCGCAGAGAAAAAGTAGAAGGAGCCCCGCCTGAGTCATGTAATGGCCCATAAAGCCCTGGACCCGCTCGCCGGGCTGGGCTTTGAAAGCGTAATAGCCGAGAGAATAGATGATGCTGAGATAGCCGGAGGCCAAAAGAGCCAGTGTTGTCCTGGCGCGGCCGGTTGTTGCGGCGGTGCCGCTCATGGCAATTGGTACGATCAGGTAGAGCAGGAGCTCCCGGGCGTCCTTGAGGCTCATCTCAGGGTTGACGGAGAAAGAACAGGCGGCGAGCGAGAGCCCGGCGTAGGCGACAAGCGGCCAGAAAAACCCCGGGACAGCGAACTTTTCTTTCTTCTGCACGAGGACGATGACCCAGAAGACGAAGGACAGGGCGAGAAAGCTCTCCATCAGCGTGATCGAAACGAGCGAGAAGAGCAGGCATCCGGCTAAGGGAAACGATAAGAGTTTCATCTGAATTCTGGTTAATTAGCTTAGCTTAATGGAGACGGAGATTTCAAGAGATAAGATACTTGAAGAGTTCCCCGCAAAATTTTAAGAACAAAAATATCTTCTCCAACACTATCATATCAAGGCGTACTCGATATGCACGCGCCTTGCCCTCTCCTTGTGCACGAGTGACTTGATCTTGTCGTCTAGCGGTATGAAGACTGGAATATTGACATTTGTAATTCGCCACAGCCAGTGACAAGCTTTTGACAGAGGATCATTCTCCGCCAAGGCTAGCAACAAGAAATGATAACCCTGGTTTGCCGAAATATTACACGCATAGCGTAACAATCCCGAAAACTCCTCTTCGTGGCCTTCCTGATTTCCGGCAGATCTTTCTCTGTTGCGCAACTGTAGTCTATCCCTTTATTCAATCTATAATGCGGCCCAAGCAAAATGCATGAAACCACGATTCTTTCCCCATGTGTGCAAGCTCCGTGTCTCAGTTCCAAGAATCTACTCAATCGGGAGTTTCTGATGTTGACCAGGGTAATGACAAGTTTTGACCCTAAAGCCCGACATAATTTTTCTGACTCTCCTGTCAAACGCAAGAAAGCTGCTGTCCCGCGCCAGCGTTCTCGGATACCTGCTAATCCGATATAGCTCACAGGAACTACTTGCTCTCCGATTCGATACTTCATATGACGCATGTCCAGGAATCCGATAACCTCGCTGTTCGCTTCTGCCACGAGAATATCCCACGCGTTGCTCAGAATCCGATTGACAGCAGAGAAGTCGGGAGAGCGGTCCACTCCCAGTCTTGCTCTGGCAGGAATACCCATTGACCTGGCGAGGTCTATGAGAGAGTGATTATCTTCCTGCCTGAAAGCCCGAATGTTGATCGGGCATCGCGGTAAGACACTCACGTGTGCCCCCGATAATGCCGCAGGGCTCTAAGCCAGCGTGGGCCAACTTGAAGAGCAGTGCACAGATTCAAATTTCCTATCTGCAGAAGTTCATCACCGCGCTCATAATTGAGTGACTCTCTGCAGAACTCATTGAAGCTGTGAGCGGCATACTTCGCTACTTTCTTGAAACTGCATCGAAGCACTTCACTTGCCCCTCGGCAACTGGCCTTAATGATAAACGTTTTTTCGTCGAAGGCTGCCTCCGGGCCAATTCCGAATTCGTGACCGTGCTCGGAGACAAACTTTCTGGCTATCTCTATCTTTGTCTTGGTAGGGCGAGTTTTCCCCAGGTAGTGCGGATAAATGTTGCCGAAATAATCAGCCACCGCCCCAATAATTGCTGGTTCCTTGGAAACGGAGCTGACCCAGAATCCAAGGAACCACCTGGTAGCCCAATAATGAGCGACAGGAAAAAAATAAATAAGGAAAAGAAGATCCCTTCCCAGGGAAGACCTGGAGATAATAACCAATCCCAGGTGAAGGACATGATGGACCCGATTTCCGATCCTAATTGGGCAGTGTATCATGGCAGAGAAGGCAATTGGCCTGCTCTCATCCCCTGCATAGACTACGGTAATGATGCGATCTTTGTAAGGGGCGCGACCCGGCAGATAGATGCCGTATTCAGGAAGTGCACCCATTCTTGAAAGAGTAATTGTATTGATAGCATTTCTGAGACGAGTCAATTCTCCGTTGGACATCCACCGTCCTGGGAAACGCAAACTCCTCAAAATGCTCCCGCCCCGCAATGTCACCAGCAGTTCTCTCGGTGAATAACGAAACAGTGCTCTGGCTAAATCCATATTTCCGACGCTCGAAATACTTGGCCACGGGGTACATGGTGCAATCAAAGTGCGTTTCATTTTCTGCTTCTGATGGAACAATCCAGCCCGTTTCTTTTTTCAATATTCTTGATATCTGATTGATATCCCAAGACATATACTCAGGAAGCATGATCCATTCGATGGGGAAATCCGCATCTGTATCCGTCAGTCGAGGGTCGGGCATACTTATCAAAAGGTCGAGGCACTCCTCGCTAACCAGGGAAGAGCGCCGAAGCTCTTCTGTCAGTCCGGCTTCGGAGACAATGTCGTAGAAATACCGGAAGTCGAAAGAGTACACGTCTGGCATTGCCTCAAGATCTTTAGACCATCCACCGACTACAAGAAGCCTAGCACTGATTTCTTTCTGTACTCCGAGAATGAAAGATATGATTGTGAGATATCCCATAGCGTTACAGACGGTGCAGAATTCCCCGGTGATTCTTACAAATGCAGCATAGAGTTTTTTCATCAGATTCCAATTGGGTTTAATAGATATAAAGTCTACAGCCAGTTGATTTGTTAGAGTGTCGAGATTTATCTCGGCTGCTTTGCTGCGGAATCCGTTATTATAATTGATCGCCAGTACCTTTAACCCATATAGGCGTCGCATTACATAAAGCACATAAGAGCTATCCTTGCCTCCACTTATCGGAACTATGGCTTGATATTTCCCTCTGTTCAGCCTTGCCTTTTCCACTAATGGAATGAGGGCCCGTTTTTTTCTTTTATCGAGCTCGGTTTTTTTAAAATTCCTGCAGAAAGAACAGATCCCCTGCTCGTCAAAAGTGATTCCCGGATAGGTAAGAGGCAGAATGCAACAGGCGCAACGTTCCATGGCGTTTCTGATCTTTTTATAAGTAGATTCCTTTTGGACCTTCCACGAATCCCGAGTGACTTTATACAATCTCCCCTTCTGATGTTTCTTAATAAATCTATCACACGACAAACGCCAGAGTCAATACCCCGAATTTCTGGGCACCCATCTCTGGTGAGAAGTTAGCTGCGATGGTAACGAGCACAGTAAATGGCCAAGCTTATCTTGGACTCTGCGATAGTCTTGAAGCTGAAATCTTGATGGATTTTGCGACATCGGAGTTGCTGAGCTCGATTTTCAGGCTACACCAGGCAGTTTATGGTATAATAAAAAAAAATAAAAGAATCGATTTTTCAAAAGCAATTCTTTGAAACGCATGAAAGAGAGGAGAGTAATATGGCGACCAAAGTTGTTCAAGTAACAAAAGATGAGCTCCGGCAAATGATCGAAGCCACTATCGAACAGAAACTGGTGGAACTTCTCGGCGATCCTGATGAAGGATTGTCTTTAAGAAAACGGGTGCGTGATCGGCTATTGCGCCAGCAACGGACCGTTGCGGCCGGCGAGCGCGGCGAACCTTTTAAGGATGTAGTGCGGCGACTTGGATTGGAATAGCTGTCGTGTATCACGTCCGCATCTTAGAAGAGGCCTCTCGTGAGTTAGCGCTTAGACAAACCTGTTGGCCGTCGCATTGTGGAGCGCATAAATTGGCTAGCCGAGAATCTGAATGACATTCGGCCTGAAGTATTGAGAGGGGATCTCATAGGGCTGTATAAACTTCGCGTGGGTGATTACCGAGTGATATATGAGGTTATTCATAATGAAAAGACAATATTGATTCATGCTGTTGGTCATCGGCGAGAAATATATCGAAAGCGGTAAAAATCATAAATAGACAAGACAGGCGTCGTAGACTTCTTCAGGCCGGATGCTCCTCAGGCAGCGGAAGTCGTCCGTGATGCAGCGTCTCTGCCGGCAGGGCCGGCAGTCGAGGTCCCTGGCAATGAGCGTTGCCTCAGCCTGCCAGGGGCCGAAGTTTTCAGGCAGAGTGGGCCCGAAGAGGGCCACGATCGGGGTGCCTGCAGCCGCGGCGATGTGCATCGGGCCGCTGTCCGGGCCGACGAAAAGCGCCGCCTGGCCGAGGAGCTCCCGGAGTTCGATCAGGTTGAGCTCGGCCACAAGAGACAAAACAGGCCGCCGGATTGTGCCCAGAATTTCCTTTTCCCTGGGTTTGTCGCCGGCCGACCCGACGAGAATGACCTTGACGCCGCTTCTTCCGGCTAAAAGGTCGGATAGAGCGGCCAGGTTGTCAGCGCCCCAGTCGCGGAAGGCGTTGCCGGCGCCGATGTGGAGGACGACGGCTTTCTTTCCCGCGAGGTCATTTTCACGCCAGTAAGCGTCAATTCTCTTTTTTTCTTCTGGCCGCGCCGACGGAAGCTCAAGCGGCGACAGCTCTGAGACGGCAATGCCCAAGGCTTTGACGAGGTTGAGATGATTTTCGACGCTGTGGATATAGCCGTCCTTGCGGCCTCGGGGAAGCCGGATGTCATAGATGAAATTCTTGTATTTTAGTTTGTATCCCGCCTTCACCCGGGCTCGAGCGAGAAAGGCTATCCGCGACGCCCTCGGTCCGCCGTGAAAATCGATGAGAGCGTCATACTTCTCGCGACGGAGCTTCCGGATGAACCCGAGAAAATCGAGGAAGCCCTGGTCAGGAGGCACGCTGATGACGCGGCCCAAGCGCGGGTTTCCTTCGACCAGCCGTCTGTATGGCTCTTCGGCGATGTAGGTGAGGGAAGCACGAGGGAGAGACTTTTTAAGGGCCGCGACTGCCGGCGTCGTCATGACCACGTCGCCGATGCGGCGGAGCCGGATGAGAAGGATTCTCTTTAATGTCGAAGGCTCAATCCTTGGTCTTTCTTTCCGGCTCAATGGTGGCCTCGTCGATGAGCATGACCGGGATGTTGTCTCGGATGGGGTAGACGCGGTGACAGTTGACGCATTTCAGGCCCTTATCGTCCTCGGTCAGTTTCACGTCTGATTTGCACAGGGGACAAGCCAGAATTTCGAGGAGTTGCGGGTCGATTGCCATGGTTTGCTCCTTGGTTTTCTGCCGGCCTATCTTACCCCAGTTGCCCTTTCTACGTCAACTTGAGTTGCAAAAAAGGGGCGTCTGGTTTATTTTGGGGAAGACAAAAATGGACATCTGTTTTTTCGGCGGGTATGATTCAGATTACCCCCGAAACTCCATCCTCAGGCGCGGGCTGAAAGCTAACGATGTCCCTGTCTTTGAAGCCCACATCCGGCGGGGCCACAAGTTCTGGGTTCGCTATCCGCTCTTGGTTTTGCGCTGGCTGCGCCATGGCCGGAGACGAGCTGCGCTGCCCTCGCTTCTTTTTATCCCCGAATTCTGCCAGAAAGATGTCTTCCTGGCCCGGGCCATCGCCGGCCTGTTTTCGAAGAGAATCGTTTTTGATCCCTTGGCTTCTCGGTACGAGACAAAGGTCTTAGACTGGCAGAGAAAGCCCGAGGGGTCTCTCGCGGCCTGGTGGAACCGGCTGATCGACCGGCTGGCCTTTAAATCCTCTGACCTTGTCCTGGCCGACACCGAGGCGCATAAAAAGTATTACTGCCGGGAATTCGGCGTGAGCCCCTGGAAGGTTGCGGTCATGCCCGTCGGGTTTGACGACCGCGTTTTCACGCAGAGCCTGGCGCAGCGCCGCAAACTTTCTTGCCAGCGCGAATCTCCCTTTACGGTTTTATTTTTCGGTTCTTTTCTTCCGCTTCACGGCGTGGAGACGGCTGCCGAAGCGGCTTTTCATGTTTGGAAAAAAGACAAGACCGTCCGTTTCACGTTCATCGGCTCTGGCCAGACCTATCCCCGCACAAGGAAGATGGCCTCAGACTTTGGCCTGACCAACATCTCCTTTGAGGGATGGATAAACCAGGTTGCGCTTGCGGAAAAGATTGCTTCAGAGGCCGACATCTGCCTGGGGATTTTCGGCCGGACCGAAAAAGCATCCCGCGTCGTGCCGCATAAGATATTCCAGGCGATGGCCCTCAGAAAACCGGTCATCACTGGACGGACGCCGGCTGCCAGAGAATTTTTCACTCACGGGAAGGATATTTACTTCTGCCCGGCAGGCGACCCGGAATCGCTGGCCCGGGCTATCCTTGAGCTGCGCGAAGATGTGGCTCATAGGGACGAAATCGCTCGTGGAGGCTATGAACTGGCATGGCAGAGGTTTACACCACAACGCCTGGGCAGCCGGCTCAGGGAGATCCTGGCCGGACGTTTCCTGGCCTGAACATCTGGGTTAAGGGATGAGAGAAAAAGTAAAGACTGGCCAGGGACAGAGATCTGACGTTAAGAAACTTTCTATCGGACCGTACAAAGGCGCTATCCTGACGGCTTATGACGACCCTGATTTCCTCGAGGCCATCTCGCCGCCCGAAAAAATATGGAGCCGGCCGGGGCTCAGGATCCTGCTCGATTCGAGAAACCGCGTCGGCGCCGTGCGGCTTCCTCTCTCCGGCGGAAAAGAAGCGGACATCGTGGTCAAAGAGTTCTCCTCCCGCGGCATAACCAGGTTCAAGAGCCTTGTCCTGCCGTCCAAGGCAGCCAGGGCCTGGCGGGGAGCCATCGCCTTAAAGGAGAGAGCGTTGGGAACGGCCTTGCCCGTGGCCTATCTCGAAAGCCGGGAAAGAGGGGTTGTTCGGCGAAGTTTTTTTCTGACCGAAGAAATCAAGGCAGCCGCTGAAATCCGGGAGCTTTTTCGCAGCCTGCCGCCTTCCGAGCTCCGGCCGCTCCTCAGGACGCTGGCAGCCCATCTTTTCCTCTGTCACGACCGCGGCATCCTTCACCGCGACCTTTCGGACGGAAACATCCTCGTCGGGGAGGACGACGTCGGAAATTTCTGTTTTTCTTTTTTGGACACGAACAGGATCCGCCTCCGCAAACGTCTGGGCGGCTGCGCGCGCGTCAAAAACCTCATCCGTCTCGGCGTGCCGGCTGAGTTTCAGGATTTTTTTCTCCAGGAATATTTTCGCGGAAAAACGCTTCGGAAACGGCATCGCTTTTGGTATAAACTAAACAAGCGAATCTTCGCCTGCTACGTGAAGGCGAAAAAGAAGCTGCGCTTGCGAAAAATCGCCAGGAAGCTGGGAATCGCGTGAGATGACTTTTCCGTTTGCCTGGAACGAGTTTGCCGACCAGCCGCACAACGTGGCTTCTCGGCGGGAGAGGTTCTTGCACCATTTCCGTCACGCCGCAAGCTACGTCAGCCTGTTTTCTTCGAACCTCAGCGTCGCTGTGCAGGCTCTGCGCCTGTACCGACAGTGCAGAAGACGGATGCACTGCCGGCCTGTTGACTTGGCACAACCCTTCGGTCTGGCTTGCTCCCCAGCGCAGGGAAAGACAGAAGAAATTATCTCTGCTCTCAAGGAAGCGGGCATCAGCCGCACACTTGTCCGGATTCCTTCCTGGGAACGGCCGTTCCTTTCGCGGCATGAGAAATTCGTCAGAGATCTCTGCTGCGAAGGGTTCGACGTCACTGCTGCTCTCCTCCAGCGGCGGGAGGACGTCGTCAACCCGGGCGGCTGGAGCGCCTTCCTCGATGAGGTCTTTTCCGGGTTTTCTTCTCTCTGCTCCCACTTTGAAGTCGGGCATGCCTGGAACAGGACAAAGTGGGGTGTCTGGGACTACCGGGAGTACATCGACCTGGCCTGGCCCGCTTTTTCCTTGGCGAAGAAGCACGGGGCGCGCCTCGTCGGCCCGGCTGTGATCGACTTCGAGTTCCATCTTTACCCGCCGACGCTCAGAGTCCTTCCTTTTGATAAAATCAGCTCTCTCCTCTATGTTGACCGGACAGGAGCCCCGGAGAACGCCCAGTTCGGCTGGACAACAGCCCGAAAAGTCGCACTCTGGCGGGCGGTTACGGACGCCACGCTTCCGAGGAGGAGAGAATGCTGGATAACAGAGGTGAACTGGCCGCTCAGCGGAACCGGAAAGTATTCGCCGGCGCCGGGAAAACCGAGCGTGACCGAAGACGAGCAAGCGAACTACCTCGTCCGGTATTTTGTCATCGTCCTGGCCAGCGGCCTGGTGGAGAGAATTTACTGGTGGCAGCTTGCCGCCCCTGGCTACGGCCTCATCGATAGCCGGCCTGAGCCCTGGCGGAAGCGGCCCGGCTTTTTTGCCCTCAAGACGATGGTTGAGCTTCTTCAGGGAAGCCGGTTTGTCGGCAAGGCTGGAGCGAGCGCGGCTGAAGTCTTTTTTTTCAAGAAAAACGGAGAGGACTTTGCCGTCTGCTGGACAAGGAGAGGTCGGGCGGAACACAGGTTTAGCCGAAAAATCGGCTCGATCCTCGGCCGGGATGGCGAGAAGAAAAAGCCCAGGTCAGATGGAACGGTCTGGTTTGAAGAAAGGCCTCAGTATGTTTTTTTCAGTTAACGCACCGTTTAACGAGAGTGAAGTCCGGGATTATGAACGCCGGCGCTACCGCGGCCTTGACCAGAGGCTCGTCCACCGCCGCGAAGTCAGGATTCTCCGTGCCATCATGAAGCGCGTTGAGCGGGTGGGCGGCCCGGCCGGAGACGTTGATTTAAATATCGAAGAGGCGGTCGGATCGAGAGCGCCGGACATTGCTGTGCAGCCAGCGTGGACCGCCCGCCGCACGGCTCCCCGTTGGCCGCGCCTGGCCCTGGACGCTCCTTGCGGCTATGGCCGCTTCTCCTCCTTTCTGGTGGAGAGGGGGTATCGTCTGGCGAGCGCCGACCTCTCTTTTCACATGGTGAAGCGAGCCCGGAGCCGCGGCGATATTTCTATTATTCCGATGGGAATAGTATGTAATTTCGTTAGCGGCCTTCCCTTTAGGGCCGGCGTTTTTGGCCTTGTCTTATCCATGCGCCTCTTTCACCATCTCCACCGGCCGGAAGAGAGGCGGAGCGTTTTGGGCGAGTTCAACCGGGTTGCCGGCGGATGGGTCATCCTCTCCTATTATCAAGCAAATCTTCTTCACCGGTTGCAGAGGGCAATCCGGCGGTTGATAAAGAGGAGCCGGACACGCATCAGGATGATCAGCCGCCGCGAGTTCCGGGAGGAGGTCGAGGCAGCGGGGTTTGAAATCGTCAGGGTCTTCCCCCTGTTCAGGGGAATTCACAGCCATCACATCGCCCTTCTCAAGAAAGCCCAAAACTAAAATTGGTGACAGCATACATAATACACAAAATTATGGCGTCAAAAACTAAGGACACCTTAATTTGTTTCAAGATCACAGGGAATTTAGAAACCGAAGCAGCTATGAAGGAGAGAAGAAAAATGCACGAAGGGGTTGACGTTTCGCTATCATAGAAGTGCAGGGGAATTAAGTGCATTACGTATGGCGTCCCCCTATCTTAAAAGGTGATTTTTAGGCCGGCGCGCAGGCTTAAGCCCGTAAGGTCGAGTTCAGCCTCCCTGACGTCAGAGACTCCGGGTTCGGTGGGAGCTTTCTCCCGGAGGAAAACAAGCGGAACGCTTTGATCGCCGGTCGTCGCCTGCTGAAAGAAATAGAGCTTGCCTTTAATGTTAGCCTCAGCCCCCGCTGATTCCTGGTAAATTCCATCACCCTCAAACCCCTTGATGGTCGAGCGGCGGTAGAGGGCATCGGTCACCAATGACACGTGAGAGAAAATGCGCCAGTCTATGCCGATCCCGAAATGATAGCCCAGGTTTCCCGAAGTAGCTTGGCCCTTCCATTTCTGCCAGAAATCGCTTTTTTCGAGGCGGTAGAGATACGAGCACCGGACAAAAGAGTATTCCAGGCCCGCTCTCATGTTGAGAAAGCGCACAGGAAAAAAGAGGATGGACAGGCTGACCGGAAGGGCCTGGACTCCCGGCGTCGTAAGGAACTTTTGGGTCGCTGCTGAGCCGAATGAGACGGTGCTCGAGGCCTCGTTCGAGTAATACTCGGCGCCGGCAGCAAAATAGAAGCCTGAGCCAAGCGGGAGCCGGAGCTCTCCTCCGGCCACGTACCCGAGGCGCAGAGCCTTGACGCTGCCAGCAGCGGCTGCGCCGAGGGTCGCCGCATAGTATGACGCCAGGCCATCAGCTCCGGCGTTCAGGTCGCCGACCTGGGCGTACCTGGCTCCCCACCAGAAACACAGGGAAAAATGCTCACGCCTCGGTTCAGGTTGAGGCGGAGGAACGGCCGGCGCCGGCCTGATGATTTGCGGCTTTTTTATTTTCTCCGGTTTTTCCTGAACCGGCTTTTCTGGGGCCGGCTTTTCCAGGACGGGAACGGCCTTTTCCTGGGGTTTGGGCGGCTCCAAAACAGAGACCAAGCTTTCGTGCACATAGCCGGCGACGAACACTCCGCCCTCCTGCTCGACGCGCACCGCATACCATTCTCCCTCTTTCCTTTCTGCTTCGAGAAGGCTTCCTTCCTGGACCTGGAGAAGGATGGCGCTGGTGATGTCGGGCTTTTCGCGGATGTTGGCCTGCTCGGCCGTGACCCGGAGTCTGATGGTCTCTGCTCCAAGGCTCACCGTGCCTAAAAAGATTAAAAAGCCCAGGGGGATAATCTTTTCAACCCAATTGCTCATTCTTTGGCGAAATTTGTTTCTCATTTCATGTGTGTTAATGATATCAAAACTCGGGGCAATTTCCAAAAAATCTATGGGGACGGCCCTCGGCGGGTGTTGCTATCGAGAAATTCAGGCGGTCCTGTTTCTCTTGCCAATCTCGACAAAAAGGTGTACATTTTTTAAAGCAAGGAGGAGACATGAAAGGGCATCAAGCAGGAACACAAGCCGTTGTCTTAACGGGCCTTTTCTTGCTTCTTTTCCTGGGGAGCTCATCTCTTCAGGCCGGTGAGCCCCGGATAAAATTCAAGGAGCTCGTCTGGGATTTCGGCAAGGCCAAACAGGGCGACATTCTCTCCCATGAGTTTGTTTTCACCAACGAGGGCGATTCAACCCTCGTCATCAAGAAAGTCTCCACTTCCTGCGGCTGCGCGGCAGCGCTCGTCTCGGATGAGAAACTGGCTCCGGGCAAACAGGGAAAGATCGAGGTCAAGTTTGACACCCGGGGTTACGGAGACAGGGTCAGCAAGTACATTTTTGTCGATTCAAACGACCCGGGTCAGGCGCGCGTCCAGCTTGAGGTTTCAGCCGATATCGAGGTCCCTCCGGCGCCGAAGATAGAGGTTGACCCCTATAACTACGATGGAGGCCTCGTCTTGGCCGGGGACGAGTTGCGCGCCCCACTGAAAATCATGAACAAAGGCGAGCTTGAGCTCAGGGTCGAGTTCAACCACCGCAACGCTTCCTTTTTTGTGGGGGGAAAGCCGGCACCCTCGCCTCTAAAAATCGCGGCCAGGAAGGAAACGACTCTTGAAGTCAGGATTCCCACTCAGGACAGGACGGGCACGGTCAGGGAGTACATCCTGATCAAATCCAACGACCCGATGCGCTCGACGCTTTCCCTCTACCTGACCGGCTACATCATCACTAAAGAGCAGCTCAAGGAGCTCTTCAATAAATACAAAGACATCCTCCGCTGAGACCGCGAGGTGATCCTCTTAGGGAATTTTCTGGCTGCCCTGGCGAAGATTCTCCATCTCATCCTCATGCTTTACCTTTGGGTCGTCATCATCAGGGCTGTTCTCTCCTGGGTCAACGTCCCCTCTCTTTACCCGGTCATCCTCGTTCTTTACCGGCTGACCGAGCCCGCGCTCCGGCCTTTCCGTCGTCTTGTCCCGCCCCGCAGGCTGGGAGGGGTTGACATAAGTCCGATCCTGGTCGCCTTGATTATTGTGTTCGTTGATTCTTTTCTTGTTGGCTCACTTGCTCTCTACGCTCAACGGCTGCTGGCCGGTGCGCGCCTCCTGGATTAATGTTCTTGAGGAGTCTCTGATGGAAAGAAGGAAGGAGAGCGTTTTCACGCCGCTTGAAATATCGGCAGGAAGGGAGGATACATGGACGCTTATAACGCGGTGAGTTTTGCCGGCATCTTCATCCTGGCCGCTTTTGCCTGGCTCCTCTCGGCCGAAAGGAAAGTCGTCAACTGGCGCGTCATTTTTTGGGGAATCGGGCTTCAATTCCTTTTCGCTTTTTTCATTTTTGTCCTCCCCGTCGGGACAAAGCTCTTCCTCTTGGTGAACAGAGTCGTCGTCACCATGCTCCAAAGCGCCTCAGCCGGGACGCGTTTCGTTTTTGGGGTGTTAGCCATCCCTCCGGGGACGACGAGCGAGACCGGCGAGACTTCCTTGGGCAGCATCTTAGCCTTCCAGGGCCTGTCCACGATCATCTTTTTTGCCGCTCTCGTCGGCGCCCTCTACTACCTGGGCGTCATGCCTTTTTTCGTCCGGCTCTTCGCCCGGGTTTTCACCAAGTTGATGAGGGTCAGCGGTGCCGAAGCCCTGTGCGTCTCGAGTGAGATTTTTGTCGGCGTCGAATCCTCGCTCGTCATCAGGCCGCACCTGGCCGAAATGACGCGCTCTGAGCTCGTGACCATCCTCACGGCCGGCATGTCCACCATCGCCTCGACCGTGCTGGCCGTCTACGTTTTTTTCCTTCAGCAACAGATTCCAACCATCGCCGGCCACCTCGTCTCTGCCTCATTCCTGGCCGCGCCTGCGACCTTGGTTATTTCCAAGCTGCTGATGCCAGAGACCGGGACACCCAGGACTCTGGGCCTGGATGTAAAGCCCCAGTATGAAAAAGAAGACAACCTTATCCTGGCCATCATCAACGGCTCCTGGAACGGGTTGCGGCTGCTGGGCGGAATCATCACCCTGCTCCTGGCTTTCCTGGGCATTCTGGCCCTGTTAGACCTGGCCCTGGGTTGGTGCGGCGGCTATCTGAATAGCTGGTTCGGCTGGACGCAGGAATGGTCGTTCAGGGCGCTGCTCAGCTACGTTTTTTATCCTTTTGCCCTCGTCATCGGCATTCCCCCGGCCGATGCTCTTTCCATCGCCAAGGTTATCGGCGAGAGGGTGGTGGCCACTGAGGTCGCCTCTTACCAGGACCTGGCCCGGCTTCTGGCCCAGGGCGCGCTGGTTCACCCGCGCTCGGGTCTGATCGCTTCCTACGCCCTGTGCGGCTTTGCCCATGTGGCCTCCCTGGCCATTTTTGTTGGCGGGATCGGCGCCCTGGCGCCGAGCCGGTACAAGGATCTTTCGCGATTGGCCTTCCGAGCCCTTCTTGCTGCCACTCTGGTGGGACTCATGACTGGCGCTGTAGCCGGCACGTTCTTCACCGGCAGCTCCATCCTCCTCGGAAGATAATCCTATTTTGCTGCTGGAGAGGACTCTCTTTTCAGGCCGGCAGTCAGCAAAGAAAGTACCATGCGGCAACTATGCCCGGTCAGATACAACAACTTGACGCCCTCGGAGCTCCCAGTTTATACTCCTTATCGATGTCAGTGGGGCCTTAATGCTTAAAAGCTATTTGAAAAAAATATTCGAGATTGCCAGCCGGGGAGATGACCGGGAAGAAAGCTATTATTCGACGTTGGAACACCTTCTTGAAGAATATGTAAATTCAACGGGTAAAACCCAGATCAAATTGACGACCCTCCCTAAAAAGACCGAAGCCGGTAACCCGGATTTCCGCGTCTGGGACGGAAAGCAACATATTGTTGGGTACATTGAAGCTAAAGCTCCCATCACAAGAGATCTCGACGGCGTTGAAGATACAAACCAGCTAAAGCGCTACCTCCATACTTTCCCAAACATCATATTGACGAATTTCTTTGAATTTCGGCTCTACCGAAACGGCACTCTTATAGAGTCGGTTCAAATAGCCAGACCTTTCATTATCCATAGGCTTAAGACGATTCCCCCGGCCGAGAATGAAGCTAAATTTTTTGACCTTCTCGAAAGATTTATCTCTTTTTCTCTGCCCAAAGTCTATGATGCAAAAACGCTGGCCGTCGAATTGGCCAAGAGGACGAGGTTTTTACGGGAAGAAGTCGTTGCCCAAGAGTTGCAAGAGGAAGCCCGCAAGGGGACCGGACTTCTCTCGGGATTTTATGAAGCCTTTCGCAAATTTCTCATCGGCGGGCTATCCCAGGAGGATTTTGCTGACCTGTATTCTCAAACGATTACCTACGGACTCTTTGCTGCCCGAACCCGCTCGGCAAATGGCTTTAACCGAAAACTTGCCTATGACAATATTCCTCAGACCATCGGGATTTTAAGGGATGTTTTCCAGTTCATCTCTCTGGGAACGCTTCCCGCTCAAATGGAGTGGATTATTGACGATATTTCCGAGGTTTTAGCTGTCACGGACGTCAACAAAATCCTTCACGATTATTTTCATGAGGGCAAGGGCAAGGACCCGATCGTCCATTTCTACGAAACCTTTTTGGCTGAGTATGATCCGCAGACCCGCGAGAAAAGGGGCGTCTATTATACTCCTGAGCCGGTTGTTTCCTATATCGTTCGCTCGCTTCATTACATCCTGAAAAAGCATTTTAACAGGCCGGACGGATTGGCCAGCGAAACTGTCACGGTACTGGACCCGGCCGCCGGCACGCTCACGTTTTTGGCCGAAGCAGCTAAATTGGCCGTCAAAGAATTTGTATCAAGCTATGGAGAGGGAGCAAAAGCCGATTTCATCAGAGATCATATTCTTAGGAATTTTTATGCCTTCGAGTTGATGATGGCTCCTTACGCCGTTGGCCATCTGAAAATGTCTTTTTTGCTCGAAGAACTGGGATACAAGCTTCAAAAAGACGACCGGTTCAAGCTCTATCTGACCAACACGCTGGAGATGGAAGAACTGGCCCAATCCGAGCTTCCGGGCATGGTTTCTCTTTCCGAAGAATCGCATCTTGCCGGAAGGGTTAAAAAAGAAACGCCAATCCTGGTCATCATGGGAAACCCTCCCTATTCAGGACATTCGGCGAACAGAGGGCCATGGATAGATGATTTGTTGAAGAAAGGATACACGCTTTCCGACGGCACAAAAGACGACGGATATTATCAAGTCGACGGAAAGGCTCTTGGGGAGAAGAATCCCAAATGGCTTCAGGATGATTATGTCAAATTCATCCGTTTTGCCCAATGGAAAATAGACCAGGCTGGCGAGGGCGTTCTGGGATTTATTTCCAACCACAGCTATCTCGATAATCCGACTTTCCGGGGAATGCGCCAGTCCTTGATGAAAAGCTTTGACGAGATCTACGTTTTGGATCTGCACGGAAACTGCCTGAAAAAAGAGAAATGCCCCGACGGCTCGAAGGATGAAAATGTGTTCGATATCATGCAGGGAGTTGCCATCGCCCTTTTTATCAAGAAAAAAGGAACGAAGAAAGGCTGTCCAGTCCATCATTCAGAAGTCTGGGGATTGAGAGAGAAAAAATATGGCTGGCTTGAAAAGAAAGATATAAAGACAACGAAGTGGGAAAAGATTTCGCCGAAATCAGAATTCTATCTATTTATTCCCCGCGAAGAAAGGCTCCTCAAAGCCTACGAAAAATATTTAAAAATTACTGAAATTTTTAACCTTTATGGCGTAGGCATGACAACAGCCAGGGACAAATTTGTTATCCATGGAAATAAAGCCGAGCTCCTGGCGAGAATAGCCCGGTTTAAAAACAGCAGACTTTCGGATGGAGATTTGCATGCTTTCTTTCAGATTATTAAAAAGAAGGGCTGGGATATTAGAAAGGCCTGGCACATGCTTCAATCCATTCCTGATTCCGATTTGGATAAGTATGCCTTGCCAGTTCTATACCGCCCCTTTGATTCTCAATGGATTTTTTATCATGATTCAGTAGTCTGGAGAACAGTAAAAAGAGTCATGCAGCATATGATGCAGGAGAATTTGGGATTGATTACCTCCAGACAAATGGATAAGTCAGGAATACAGCCTATATTCATAACGGTATCAATAATAGATGCTCATTCTATAACGTCCGCCGTTTCTATTTCTAATTTATTCCCGCTTTATCTATATTCTGACGAGAATAAGGAGGGCTTGTTCAGTAACAAAATAAAGCCAGAGAAAAGAAAGCCAAATATTGACTTGAAGATTTTGCGAGCCCTTGCTGAAGGTTATAGAAAAGAACCAGCCCCAGAGGAGATTTTCTATTATATCTATGCGGTTCTCTATTCAAACACATACCGCACAAAATATGCGGAATTCCTCAAGATAGATTTTCCGCGGGTGCCATTCACAAAAGGTTACAGGCTTTTTTGCCGGATGGTTGAATTTGGGAATAAGCTTGTCGAGCTGCATTTATTAAAATCCAGAGAACTCGAACATCCTGTTGCGAGATTTCGAGGGAAGGATGAAAACAAAGTTGAGAAAGTAAGATACGAGAAAGGCCGCGCGTATATTAATGATGACCAATATTTCGAGGACGTACGGCCTGAGGTCTGGGAATATCAAATCGGCGGTTATCAGGTTTGCGCAAAGTGGCTAAAGGATAGAAAGGGCAGAAAGCTATCCCTTCCAGACATCAAGCATTACTGTAAAATTGTGACCGCTTTAGAAAATACTATAGCTGTTCAAAACGAAATTGATAAACTTTATCCAAAAGTTGAAGAAGACGTAATTGATTATCAGCACTCCGTGGGCTGAAAAGCTTGCAATTGCACTCTGAATTCAGTACGATTGTATTCAAATCAGAGTACGAAGTGATAGAATCCCTTTGCTTCGCCAGATCAAAGATCCTTCAGGAACTGCTGGCGCTTTATTTTTCTAACACCGGCCGGAGGTATTATCTCAGGGAACTTGAACGGCTGTTAGGATATTCCGCTGGGAACATCCGAAGAGAACTCTTAAAACTTCAAAGAGATGATTTGTTAAAGACCCAAAGAATCGGCAATCTCCTCTATTATTCTCTTAATCAAAACCACCCGCTCTTTGAGGAGTTAAAGAGCATTGTCTCCAAGACAATTGGCGTTGAAGCGAGCCTCAAAGCAGCGTTGTCTACTTTGGCAAACGTTAAGGCGGCGTTTATTTTCGGCTCTTTTGCCTCCAAAAGTGAGAGAGAAACAAGCGACGTCGACGTCATGATTATTGGAGAACCTGATGTGTCGCAGTTGAATAGGAAAATTAGGGAACTTGAGCAAAAGTTGAGGCGGGAAATAAATCCATTTATTTATTCCTGGAGGGACTATCAGGCGAAGAAAAAAGCGAGAACCGGTTTTATTGTAGATCTGTTAAGAAGCCCCAAAATCATGCTTGTCGGCATAGAGGATGATTTATAAGGAATCTATTGAAGGGCCTTTTCAATCTATGCATTGCTTCGGAAGAAAAACCCTCAGCTTGAATTACGTTTTAAATAAAAGCGGACACGGCTTGCATGGTGTTGTCTTCCTTTCAGGTTCATAATATAGTGAATGAGCCGGACCGGGATTTGCCGTCCGGATCTCTTGGAGAAAGGAGACGAATAAATGGCAGGGTTAATAAAAAATATTCTCTGGCCGACAGACTTTTCCCCCGAAGCCCAGGAGGCACTCCGCTACGCCGAATTTTTTTCTAGGGCTTTTTCCGCCAAGATAACGGCTCTCCACGTGGCGCCCGACTTTATGCCGGCGATGTACCAAAATTCTCTCGTCATCCAGAAGGAGCTCACGAGGCGGAGCAAAGAAATGAACACGCAGGCCCGCGATAAAATCCAGTCGCTGGGCCGAAAAAAAGGGATCGCCTTCAAGAAGGTCATCGTGGCACACGGGTCGGCGGCAAAAAAAATTGTCCAGACAGCCGAGAAAGAGAAGGCGGACCTCATCGTCATGGGCAAGAAAGGCCAGTCCGCCCTGGAAAAGCTTATCATCGGCAGCGTGGCCAATCATGTTCTCAGACACTCTCCTGTGCCCGTCTTGGTAACGAAAAAAAACCGGCGGACTCTGGCGGTGAAAAAAATCTTGGTGCCCACGGATTTCACTGAAGAAAAAGAGGTGGAGAGAAATTATGCCTGGAATCTGGCCAAGGTTTTTGGCGCTTCGATCACCCTCCTTTACGTCCTCGAGCTTTTTGGCTATGAATTCAGGCTGATGAACGAGATGGTCGAGGTCGTCGATAGGAAGTTCAAAAAGAGGCTGGCCGGCAGGCGAAGGGGCCTCGACATCTCGGGCGATATGACTAAGGCCATCAACGCTGCGCAGGGAATCGCCCAGTACGCCGAGACGCGTCGCTTCGACCTCATCGTTATGGCCACCTGCGTCGGACGGCTGGGCCGGTTTTTCCTGGGAAGCACAACCGAAAAGGTCATCTCCTCGACTGACTTACCCGTCTTTGCCATCCCGCCGAAATTCTGCTCGTGACACTCGGGCTGGATCTCGCCTAAAATAAATCCTGCCGGCCGGTCGATGTTTTTCACACTCGAATGAAGTCAGCCAATCGGCACGGCATTCTGATCAGTGCCGCGGCTGCGGCTGCGACCTTGAAAAGCGCGCCGCCTGAGACGATCCAGCTGGCTGGCGACTATTTCGTATAACTGCCCTGTTTTGTCGCTTGCGCCCGGTCTTCCTGGGACATATTGGCCAGGAGGACGACGTCCTTAACGCTGAGGTTAAGTCCCTCGGCAACGCGCCGGCCGTAATCCGGGTCGGCCTTGCAAAACACGGCGCACTGGCGGTACTGGATCCGCTTTTGCGCTTTGGCCAGGTGCTCGACGATGTTGCCGACGAGGTGCTCTCGATCGGTGTCGGTCATGACTTTCTTATAGAGAGCTCCGGCCTGGACAAAATCGTCGTTGGGGTGGATGTATTTCTGGCGAGCGGCCCGGCCTGAAACCTCAAACGGCGGGTCGGCGACCTCGGGTGTGGGCTCGGGACCGCCGAAACTGTTGGGATAATAATTCGGCGCGCCGCCAAAATTGCCGTCGGTCCGCATGAACCCGTCGCGCTCGTAGTTATCGACTTTGACGGCCTTGGGGGCGTTCACGGGAATCAGGTGATAATTGGGCCCCAGTCGATGGCGGTGGGTGTCGTGATAGCTGAAGAGACGTCCCTGGAGCATTTTGTCGGGCGAGGCGGCGATCCCGGGGACGAAATTGGCCGGAGAGAAAGCGGCCTGCTCAACTTCGGCGAAGTAGTTTTCTGGATTTCTGTTGAGCACCAGCCGGCCGATGACGATGGGAGGAAAATCGGCGTGCGGCCAGACCTTGGTCAGGTCGAACGGGTCAAAGCGATATTTCTCCGCCTGCTCGGGGGTCATGATCTGCATCTCCAGCCTCCAAGCGGGGAATTCTCTCCGCCGGATAGCCTCGAAGAGGTCGCGGGTCGCATGGTCGGGGTCTTTGCCCTTCATGATCTCCGCTTCCTGCCGGGTGAAGTTTTGGATCCCCTGTTCGGTTTTGAAGTGGTACTTCACCCAGAAGTATTCGCCGTTTTCGTTATACCATTTGAACGTGTGGCTGCTGAAGCCGTTCATGTGGCGGTAGGTCCTCGGCGTGCCGCGGTCGGAGAACAGGATGGTGACCTGGTGGACAGACTCGGGCGTCAAAGACAGGAAATCCCAGAACATGTCCGGGTCCTTGAGGTTAGTGGCCGGGTTTCTCTTCTGGGTGTGGATGAAATCGGGGAACTTCAGGGGGTCGCGGATGAAGAATACCGGCGTGTTGTTTCCCACCATGTCGTAGTTTCCTTCCTCGGTGTAGAACTTGAGGGCAAACCCGCGAGGATCACGCTCGGCGTCGGCCGACCCTTTCTCTCCTCCGACCGTCGAGAAGCGGAGAAAGACCTCGGTGCGCTTGCCGACTTGGGAAAGGAATTTGGCCCGCGTGTATTTGGTCACGTCCGCGGTGACTTCAAAAAAGCCGTAAGCTCCGGCTCCTTTGGCGTGGACCACGCGCTCGGGGATCCGCTCCCGATCAAAATGGGACAATTTCTCCAGGAGATGGATGTCCTGCATGAGGACGGGTCCTGGATTTCCGGCGGTGAGAGAATTAAGGTCATTGTCCACCGGCGCGCCGAAATTGTTGGTTAGCGCCTTTTTGCTTTCGCTCATAGAAACCTCCAAAAAATATTTTTCTAAATAGGAATCATTCCTATTTGAATTTCAAAAAAAATTTAGTGCCCCTTTCACGCCTGGCACTTCCTGCAGAGACCGTAGAAGTCGAGGCGCACTCCTTCGACCATGAAACCCGTCTTTTCTTCAACCTCTTGTGGAGAGACAGGGGAGCTCGCTGGAAAATCCTCAATTTTTCCGCAAGCCCGGCAGACCAGGTTCAGGTGCTCGCAGATATCCCCCTCATACCGGTTATTGAGGTCGTCAAATTCAAGCTCTCTGATAAGGCCTGCCTTTTTCAGGCTGTCAAGCGTGTAATAGACAGTCGACAGGCTGATCTTCGGCTCTTTTTTGCGCGCCTCGGCAAAAATATCAAAGGCGCTCGGATGGCTCCGCGAACCGGCAAGGATATCGACAATCACCAGCCTCTGGGAAGTTCGCTTGAGCCTCCTTTCTTTCATTCCCTCGATAATTCGCGTTCGAATTTCGTCTGGCGTCATGGGCTTTATTCGGAATCATTCCGAATTATAATGAAAAAAATACGACTTTGTCAAGAAAAAATTAGTCCGCCATCGCCGATGGCTGGGTCGCGCTTCTCGCGACACGCATCTTACCGCGAGACAGCAGGTTGAGAAGCTGTATAGAGGTCAAGGACAATTCGAGGAGGCGAAGAAGCAGATCCCGTTGGGCGTCCAATTGGCGGAAGAGCTGGACAGCGATTATGGTCTCGCCGATTGCCTTTACTTACTAGCCTATCACGGCATAAGGGCGGGAAAGTCTGAGGAAGCTTTAAAAGCCGTTGAAAATGTTGAATCTCTCGACCGGGATATGATTGACAAAATATACGACCTGGAGCTCAAGGGATGGATCTACGCGGAGATGGGGAAGGCTACCGAGAATTACCGGCGCTTCCTCGACCTCTGGAAGGCCGCCGCCCCCGGGCTGCCCGAGGTTGAAGACGCAAAAGCCAGGCTCGCGGGAACTCGTCACGCTGAATGCTGAAATGAAATGAAATTATAATTGACAAATGGGCGTCCTTATGATAATTACGATTCTATGATAAACCGACCTTATTGGCTAAACCGGATCCGGGCCGTCTGGAAGAAGCGGCCGATCGCCTGGCTCGCCGGGGTTCGCCGGGTGGGCAAGACTACTCTGGCCCGGATGCTGCCTGATGCCGTTTACCTCGACTGCGACCTGCCTTCTGACGAGCGCCGCCTGGAGGACCCGGAGATGTTCTTCCGGGCCCAGCCTCAAAACGCCGTCATCGTCCTCGACGAGGTCCATCGCTTGAGCGACCCGAGCCGGGTGCTCAAAATCGCCGCCGATGCGTTTCCCCGCCTCCGAATCTTGGCCACCGGATCATCCACGCTCGCCGCCACGCGCAAGTTTAGGGATTCTCTGAGCGGCCGGAAGCTTGTGCTGACGCTCTTTCCGGTTCTCTGGACAGAATGCGAGGAGGATTTCGGGATTCTCGACCTGGACCGCCGGCTCTTTCATGGAGGCCTCCCGGAGCTTTTGCTCAGCCCGGCAAGGGACGATCATTTCCTGTCAGAGTGGATGGACAGCTTCTTCGCTCGCGACATCCAGGAGCTTTTCGCCGTCCGCGAACGGGCTGGCTTTCTGAAGCTTCTGCGGCTAATGCTCAGGCAGAGCGGGGGGCAGGCGGATTATACCGCTATCTCAAGGGAATGCGACCTCAGCCGGCCGACGGTCAAGGCTTACCTTGAAGCGATGAGCGTCGCCTGCGCGCTTTATCCTCTTCTTCCCTTCCACGGGGGCGGCCGGAGGGAGATCGTGCGCCGGCCGAAAGTCTACGGATTCGACACCGGATTCGTCGCCTATGCCCATGGCTGGACGGACATCCGGGAAGACGATCGGGGCCTGCTCTGGGAGCATCTTGTCCTGGACGTTCTCCGGGCAGCGACTTGGGGCGAAGGCCTCCATTTCTGGCGGGACAAATCCGGCCGCGAGATCGACTTCGTCGTCCGGCGCGGGCGGGAGGCCGATGCCCTCGAATGCAAGATTAACGTCGACCGTTTCGATCCGAAGCCGCTGGCCGTCTTTCGTGAGCTATACCCCGTGGGGGCGAACTACCTCGTATGCCCCTCAGTCAGCTCTCCTTTTACCCGGAGATTCGGCTCTCTTGTTGTTAACGTCGTCGGCTGTCGCGATTTGATAAAGAAATTTGGAAGCGGGTGAGATGATGAAATGCCCGAAGTGTCAGCCGGCCGGCAAGCCCACCCTCGCCCTCCTGGCGAACCTGCTCTATGCGCCCTCCTATTTTTCGTTCAAATCGACGCTCTCACGATCCCAGATTTGCCGATAGGAATTGCGCATCAATCAAAAGTGCTTGGCTCTCAATAGAACCAAGATTAACACGCCCGCACCCGATGGGTGGCGCGGTTTGGGGGCCGACTTTACCCGAGACGCTGACCGTTGTTCCCCTCTTAATTCCCTAAGAGGGGCAGGGAAGATTAATGCATAAAAAAAGTTCGGATGCGGAGCTCGGACATCGATAAGCTTGACCTGATCATTATTCCGCATAATAAGTTTAAAAAGCTTTTCTGTCGCGGGACGCGCTGAGAAAGAAGGGGGGAAGTCGTCGTCTTGAATAGAGACGGGCGTCTGGGCAGGAAACAGGGTCATGAGACGAGGGAAAAGGCAGTTACAGGAAAGACTATTCAGGGGCAATACAGAAAATCTCATTTTTCGCGTGGCCTTGAACCTTGTCCTTTCCGACAGCCTTGGGCCAGCCCAGAAAATCATCAGCCGTTTTGCCAGTCTCAAGGATATTTTCCAATCCTCTCCTGAAAAGCTCATGACCCTCGGGCTGGAAGAAGAAAAAGCCAGAGCGCTCAATTCTCCAGCCATTTTTGACCAGGCCGGCCGAGTTCTCGACTGGGTCTCCAAAAAGGGATATTTCTTGCTCACTCCGGATGACCCGAACTACCCTGAAACCTTAAGGGAAATTTTCGACCCCCCTTACGTGCTCTACGGCGCAGGAAACCCGGAAATCTTGAAGGAACCGGCTGTCGCCGTTGTCGGCGCCCGCCGGCCGACTCCATACGGCCGTGCTGTAGCCGAAAGGCTCGCCAGGGATTTGGCCGGCCGCGGCCTTGTCGTCGTGAGCGGGATGGCCTTGGGGATTGATTCGATCGCCCACTGGGGAGCGCTCGCCGAGGGAAAGACAGTCGCTGTCCTGGGATCGGGGCTCGACAACATCTATCCCAGGGAAAACAAATCCCTTTTTTGGAAGATTGCCGGCCGCGGGGCCGTCGTCTCCGAGTTCCCTCCGGGAATGCCTCCCTTTGCTTTTCACTTTCCCCTCCGTAACCGCATCATCAGTGGCCTTTCTCTTGCAGTCGTGGTCGTCGAGGCCGCCGGGCGGAGCGGCTCGCTCATCACAGCCCGGCTTGCCCTCGAGCAGGGCCGCGAAGTGATGGCCGTCCCCGGGAACGTTACTTCCGGCCTCAGCCGAGGCTGCCACTGGCTCATCAAATCTGGGGCCAAGCTTGTGGAAACATGGGAAGATGTGGTAGAAGAATTCTCGTTGCCCCTGCGGGAGAGGTTTCTTGCCCGCCGGGCGGAGGAAAAAGAGAAAATGCCGGAACTGAGCTCTCAGGAGAAAATGATTGTCGATTGCCTCAAGACAGATGAGGTCACTCATATCGACGAGCTGGCCGAGGCGACGGCCGCCTCGGTATCCGAAATCCTTGCCATCCTGCTCTATTTGGAGCTCAAGGGACTCGTTCATCAAGTCCCGGGAAAGTATTTTCAGAGGAGCCTCTAAATGTCCAAGTCCCTCGTGATCGTCGAATCGCCGGCCAAAGCCCAGACCATAAACCGCTATCTCGGCTCCGGCTACCTTGTCAAAGCCTCGATGGGACACGTCCGGGATCTTCCCAGGAGCAGCCTGGGCGTGGATGTCGAGCATGATTTTGCCCCCCGTTATGTTCTCATTCCCGAGCGGAAAAAGGTCGTCGCCGACCTCGAAAAGCTGGCAGCTGACTGCGCTTCTGTGATCCTGGCCGCTGACCCGGACCGCGAGGGCGAGGCCATCTGCTGGCACCTCAGCGTTCTCCTCGAAAAGAACAACCCGAACATTCGCCGCGTCCTCCTCCATGAAATCACCAAGAAGGCCGTCGAAGAAGCTTTCCAGAACCTGGGACACCTCGACGAGAATAAAATCAAGGCCCAGCAAACCCGGCGCATCCTCGACCGGCTGGTCGGGTATCTTATCAGCCCGCTCCTGTGGAAAAAAATCGGCCGTGGGCTGAGCGCCGGCCGGGTCCAGTCGATCGCCCTGCGGCTCGTCTGCGAGCGGGAAAAAGAGATAAGGAATTTTGTGGCCGAAGAATACTGGACGGTTGCCGCGCATCTTGAGGCTTCTGTGCCGCCGGCTTTCAAAGCGAGCCTCGCCCGAATCGACGGCAAGAAGGCTAAGATCAGCAACGAAGCCAGGGCCAATGAGGTCGTGGCCGAGCTCAAGACCTCAACCTTTGTCCTCGAGGACATCAAGGTCACACAAAAAAAACGCCACCCTGGCCCTCCCTATATCACCAGCACTCTGCAGCAGGACAGCTTCCGCCTGCTCCAGTTTCCGGTGAAAAAGACCATGTCAGTCGCCCAGAGGCTTTACGAAGGCCTTCCGGTCGGCGAGCGCGGGCTGGTCGGGTTGATCACTTACATGAGGACAGATTCTGTGCGTGTTTCGGACAGCGCCATCAACTGGGCCAGAAAGTACATTGAGGCCACCTATTCGAGAGATTATGTCCCCGCCAAGCCTCGCCTGTTCAAAAACAAGCGAAAGGCTCAGGACGCTCATGAAGCCATCCGGCCGACCTCGCCCGACCTGCCGCCGCACGTTGTCAAGCCCTATCTCAAGAAAGAGGAATTCGACCTTTACGCGCTCATCTGGAACCGTTTCCTGGCCTCGCAGATGAGCGCCGCCGACGTAGAGGAAACAGAGTTTTTGATCCGGGCCGGCCGGTCGGAGTTCAGGGCCAAGGGCGAGGTCATCATGTTTGATGGCTTCTTGGCTCTCTTCCCCAACTCCAAGAAGGAGGAAGAAGAAAAGCTGCCGAAAGCCAAGAAAGGAGAAGTTCTCCGGCTCCTGGAGCTTGAGACAAAACAGAATTTCACCCAGCCTCCGCCGCGTTACACCGAGGGAACTCTGGTAAGAGAGCTCGAAGCCAAGGGGATCGGCCGTCCGAGCACGTATGTGCCGATCATCGCCACCCTGCAAGACCGTGTCTATGTGGTTAAGGAGAAGGGCAAGTTCATCCCGACCGACCTCGGAATGTTCGTCACGGATTTTCTTGTGGCCCATTTTGCCGACTTGATGGAAGTCAAGTTCACGGCCAGGATGGAGGAGGAGCTGGACAAAATCAGCGAGGGCGATCAGGATTGGCTGTCCTCCCTGCGCCGATACCACGAGCTTCTCAGTCAGGACCTGGCCAAAGCCGGGGAGACAAAAAGCGTCAAAGGGATCCCGGTTGACGAAAAGTGTCCTCGCTGCGGCCGGCCTCTGCTCATCAAGGACGGCCGGTTCGGCCGGTTCAAAGCCTGCTCGGGTTTTCCCGAGTGCAGGCACAAAGAGAGCCTCGCCAAAAAGGAGACGATCAACCTGGATGAGCTGTGCCCCAAGTGCGGCGCCCAGCTTCAAGAGAAGCGAGGAAAGTTCGGGAAATTCGTCGCCTGTTCGAGTTATCCGAAGTGCCGGTACATCAAGAAAGAAAAGAAGGAAAAGACGGAGACCGGCATGGCCTGCCCCCTGGGCTGCGGCGGGACGATCGTGAGGAGGACGACCAATCGGGGCAAAATCTTTTATGGATGCAGCCGTTTTCCCAAATGCCGTTTTGCCACCTGGGACGAGCCCGTTGCCAGGACGTGCCCTCGCTGCGGCAAGCCCGTTGTTCTCCGCAAAACCCGGAAGGGCGTGACCACTGTCTATTGCTGGGACGAGAAATGTGGGTTCAAGGAAGAGGTCAAAGAAGCTGAAAAGGATGAAACGAGAACTTAGCCAGTTCCTTGACTATCTTCGCCATGAGCGAAACGCTTCGAGCCATACGATTTCCAGCTACAGGCGTGACCTGGGGCAATTGGGCGCTTATCTTGAAGAACACCGGCTCGCCCTGAGCCGGGTGGATAACATCCATATCAGGGGGTTCATGGCCGAGCTCCACGAGAGAAAACTCAAGAAATCTTCGTTGGCACGAAAGCTGGCCGCCGTCCGGTCTTTCTTTCAATTCTGCGTGAAGAAGGGATGGCTGGCCGGGAACCCGGCCAGAATCGTGGCCACGCCCAAACAAGACAAACGCGTCCCTTCTTTTCTCTCAGAAGAAGAAATGGCTGATTTTCTGGAAACGCCCCGCTCAGACAAACCTCTCGGTTTGCGCGACAGGGCTATCCTTGAGCTTCTTTATGCCACGGGCATCCGCGTCAGCGAGCTCGTGGGAATCAATCAGGAGGACGTGAATTTCAAGGAACGGCTGATCCGCGTCCGGGGAAAAGGCAAGAAGGAGCGCCTTGTGCCGTTCGGCCGGATCGCCGGAGAGAGGATGACTGACTATTTAGGGGCCAGGCTGGCGCTCCTAAAAGGTGAGGCTGGAGAAAAGGCGCTCTTTGTCAACTACCAGGGGAGACGGCTGACGGCCCGGTCAGTAGAGAGGATTGTTGACAAATACATCCGGCTCGCGGCCGTAAGGAGGAAGATCAGCCCCCATTCCCTCCGGCATTCTTTTGCCTCCCATCTCTTGAGCCGCGGGGCTGACCTCCGGGTCATCCAGGAGCTCCTCGGCCATGAAAGCCTGGCCACGACCCAGAAGTACACCCACCTCAACCTCGGCCGGCTGATGGACGTCTACCGCAAGAGCCACCCGCGGTCCTGATGATCCTGCCCTATATCAATCGTTTGTAAGCGAAAATTCATGTTAATACTGCGGACGAAATAAAAAGATTTGCTAATTTTTTGGAAATTATCTATCTTACACTCACTCGAGAATGACGAGTCAATTTTAAGGAGGTTGGAGGATGAACACCATTGAAAGGGCTTTGATGCATGCCTTGTTTGTCCATCTCCATCATAACATTGATAAGGCTATTGATTTTAAGGCTATTGAGGCCCTGAATGACCAGGTCAACAGAATTTTTCCTGGCGCCCTGGTCGTCGGCCCGGGAGATGATGCGGCCGTCGTTAAATTTCCTGACACTGACGGGTTATTCGTCGCCAAGATGGAAAGCCATTGTTCTCCCTGCGTACCGAGGCCTTATGACGCTGCCGCAACCGGGGCGGGCGGGGCCATGCGTGACGTTCTGGCCATGGGAGCAAGGCCAATTTTTCTCATGAATTTTATCGGGACACGGCCTTTGCATGAAAAAGTCATCGTCGGGGTCTGCGGGTTTGACGGAAAATGCGCGTGCGGAAAATGCGTGGAAATGACGAGCGGGGAAAGAGTGAATTTGATGGTCAAAGGCCTGAGAGACATGTGCAAAGTCATGGATGTCTTTATCATCGGCGGCGGCTTTTCCACATCATTCTCTGACATCGTCCCGGCGGTCGTCGTTTCAGTGATTGGAAAGTTGGTCACGGCCAGGCCGCTCACGAAGCCCGCCAAGGCGGCCGGAGACAAAGTTATTCTCATCGGCGAAACCGGAAATGACGGCAACGACACTCTCTACAGGGCAGGCCTGGTCAAAGAGATGAGGCCCGCCGTCGCTCTTTTTGAGGAAGAAAGGCAAGTCATGGAGGCAACCCTGGCCGCGTTTCGCACGGGAAAGGTCAAGGCGTGCTCTGACCTTGGCGCAGCCGGCATCGGCGCGGCGGTCTGTGAATCAGCAAGGTATGGAGGCTTTGGAGCCTCCGTCAATTTATCCAAAGTCCCGGTCAAGGTTGACGACCTCACGCCGGAAGAAGTCATGATCTGTGAGACTCAGGGCAGGATGGCTGTCCAGGTGGGAGGGAAAGACGTTGATGAAGTATTGGCGGCCATCCGAGCGAAGGGCGTAAAAGCGGAGATGATTGCCGAGATTACAGATGACGACAAACAGGTGTTCGAGTATAAAGGCAGAACAATCGCGGTCATTCCCAACCGGCCCTCAAAAGCTGACTTGGAAGAGCTCGAGAAAAAGGCCTGACATGTCGGAGGAAAAGCTGAAGTCCGAGTACGCCAAGGCCGGGGTCGACTACGCAAAGATCGAGCCCTTCAAGATGGCCATGGTCCAGGCGGGAAAGAGGACGCTCGAATTTCCGAACAAGAGAGATGTCTATATTGAGGCTGAAAGCCTGGGTCTGCACGGCGTTGTCTTCCGCTATCGCGGATCCAAATCTCACCTCTGGTGCAAAACCCAGGAGGGCCTGGGCAACAAGAACTGGATCGCGGAATGGATGTATCAACATGCGGGGACAGGAAAGACGTATTACGAGGGCATTGGCATTGATACAGCTTTAATGGCCGCCAACGATGTGATTTGTCAGGGGGCCCTTCCCGTGATTTATACGGATGAGGTGGCTGCCGGAGACAGCGAGTGGTTCATGGATGAAAAGCGAAGCCGTGACCTGGCGGAGAGCTTTTTTAAGGCCTGCGAGATGTGCGGCATGGCCCTTCCCGCCGGCGAGTCTCCGGCGCTGCGCTATTTGATCAAGGCTGAGCCGCCCGTGAAGAGCGCTCCGTCCCTTTCGGGGTGCGTAACAGGAATTATCGCCCCTGCCGAAAGAATGGTCACAGGGGAAAACCTGCGCGCCGGAGATCACATCATCGGGGCGACATCGTCCGGGCTCCATTCTAACGGGATTTCCTTAGTGATCAAGCGAGCTTTGACGCTCAAGGACAAGTTCCTCCATCAACTGCCGAACGGAAACACGCTGGGGGAGGAGGCGCTCATCCCGACGCGCTCCTATGTGAAGCTGGTTGAGGCACTCCTGGAAAACAGCGTGGAGATTCACTCTCTGTTAGGGGGCACGGGCGGAGGGATTTCAAAGATTGCCTACGACAAGAGACCTTTCACGTACAGGATCCGAAAATGGGTGGAGGAGATCCCGCCCTTGTTCCTGTTCATGCGGGAAATCGGCGTCAGCCTGAACGACTGCGTGACCACGTTCAACTGGGGAGTGGGGTTCTATATCTTCGTGCCTGAAAAAGAAGTGGATAAAACAATTGACGTGGGCAAGAAGGCGGGGTACGAACTCTTAGACCTTGGCCAGGTGGAGGAAGGGGAGCGGCGGGTTATTTTCGAGCCGGAAGGGCTGACGCTTCCTCCAATCGAGTAAACCACTCCGGCGTCAACGGCTGTTGATCACGGCGGAAGAAAAAGTCAACCGTCATTGACATCATCCATCTGGACTTAATTCCATCTAATTGAAAATAAATTAGTTATATAAACAGCAAGGTTTGGCCTCCGGTTTGCATAAGGGGATGAAGAAAGGAGGTTATCATGAAAAGCCTAAAGGTCGTAACCCTGGTCATTGCCCTGGCGGTGGGCCTATCGTTGCTCCCTCTCATCGCTCAGCAGGCTGGGTCCAAGGGCGGTGAACAGAAAATCAACATCAACACCGCCTCGCTTAGTGAACTTCAGAAGCTTCCGCGGATCGGGCCGCAGGTCGCCCAGAGGATCATCGACTACAGGAAAGAGCACGGGAATTTCAAGAAAATCGAGGAGATCATGAAGGTCAGGGGAATCGGCGAAAAAACGTATAATCAGCTGAAAGACCTGATCACTGTCGGCGCCGAAATCACGGGCAAATAAGAAGGGGGCTCAGCCCCCTTCTTCCTTTCCTTTTGCCTTTGTTGGCCCGCCCAGAAAGGCGACGAGAAAAGCCTTCATTTTCCGGAGAGCGCGGCCGCGGTGGCTGACCTTGTTTTTCTCCCGGGGGTCGAGTTCGCCGAAGTTCTTCCGCCAGCGGGGATAGTAGAAAATCGGGTCGTAGCCGAATCCCCGGTTTCCCTTTTTCTTGAAAGCAACAAAGCCTCTGACCTCGCCCCGCGCTTCCTTTAAGACTTTTCCTTTTTGAGCCAGGACCAGGCAGGAGACAAACCGGGCCCGGCGCTTGTTCCAGGGCACGCCGGCCATCAGCCGCAGCACCTTCCTGATGTTTTTTTCGTCGGTTGGCCGGGGCGCAGAAAAGCGCGCTGAAAAGATGCCGGGCTTTCCGCCCAAATGCTCAACCTCGAGGCCCGAGTCCTCAGCCAGGATGAGGCCGTCCAGTTTCCGGCTCCATGTCAGGCTTTTCAGGCGAGCATTCTCCGAAAAAGTCTTACCTTTTTCTTCGACGTCCTCGGCCGCGCTCAGCTCATCGAGAGAAATGATGTCGACGGGAAGGTCAGCCAGATAATCTTTGATTTCTCTGAATTTTCCCTGGTTTGAGGTGGCCAGGACGAGCTTCTTTCTAATCAATTTTGATTTCGAGGATATCGGCTAAGTCGTAGAGGCTCTGGTGGAACTCCCTCTCTTTTTCTTCAGACGCAGCGAAGGAGAGGGCGATGGCCAAAATGTTCCTTTCCTTTTTCAGGTTCAGCTCGGCCATCTTGAGCCCTAAATGGAAGATCAGTTTCCTCAGGTTGATCAGAAAATCAGGGCTGTCTTTAATCTTGAGGTGATACCGATAAAGAGTTTTCTTGAGACGGGTTTCTTCGACTCGGCGGAAGAGGACGAGAGTCGCCAGGACAAGCACCGAGAACACCACGGCGATGGCATAGTAGCCTGCTCCGACGACCAGCCCCAGCCCGGTCACAGCCCAAAGGGTTGCGGCCGTGGTCAGCCCGTGGACGCTTCCCTGGGCCTGGATGATCGTGCCGGCTCCGATAAAACCCATGCCCATGATGACGGCAGCCGCGACGCGCAGCATGTCGCTCGTTGCCGCTCCTTTGCCTGCCAGCATGAACTGGGAAAAAGCCATCATCATGGTTGCGCTCAGGCAGATGAGGATATGAGTCCTCAACCCGGCGGGCTTCTGGCTTGTCTCTCTTTCCAGGCCGATAATCCCGCCAAGAGCGACGGCCAGGAGAAGTTTGAGCAACGTTTCTAAAATATTCATGCCTGTCAAACCCTAAACAGATTGCTACTGTATCACAAAAAGAAGGCCAGGGCAAAGAGGAAGAGGAGCACCAGAGTGAAGAGCGCGATCAGGGGATGGAGGAGCAGAGTTTCCGGTTCTTCCATGATTTCCTTTTCACGGAGAGTTTTATGGAAAAAAAGGTAGAGATAGAGAAGGAGGAGGGGCGAGGCATAGAGGAGGAAAGGAAGACCCTGGCTGAGGGCGAAATACACGTAGCTTGCCATGAAGACGACGGCGCTCGCCACCATCCCGGCGAGGAGAGACGTCCGGCTGTATTTCTTGTGAGAAGCCCTGTAGTTGGCGGCGTTTTCCTTGAGCAGCCTGAATTCAGACAGCCTTTTGGCCTCCATCAGGAAAGCCCCGAACGACCACCACGAGATGAGCAAGCTTAGCGGCGGAAAGGGCTGGGGAGGAGAGAACGCATACCAGCCGATGAGGAAACGGATGGGGTTGTTGGCTGATTCAGAGATGGCGTCGAGAAACGGGATGTCTTTTGTCCTGATGGGCTTTATGTTGTAAACAAACCCGGCCGCAAGAAGGGAAAGGAGCGCCAGAAAAAAGGGCCGGGAAAAAGCTGCTGCTGCCAGTCCGAGGCAAGACAAGGAAAGGGCGATGCCGACCAAAATGAAGAACGTTTTGCTGATTTCACCCTTGACCAGTGGCCGATGTCGCTTGACCGGATGGTGAGCGTCGTAGGGGACATCGACGATTTCGTTGATCACGTAGTTGGCCGTGGATATGCCCCAGGTCAGGAAAAAAGCAAAAAGAAGGCGAGAGAAAATCGTCGGGAGGCTGAAGAACTCAAGGAAGTCATGGTGGAGGAAAAAGAGGCCGGCGCTCCCCAAAAGGATGGCGGTGCTGCGTGGCCATCTTTCGAGACGCAGGGCCCGCACATAAGCCTTCACCCGTTTCTGTCCTTTCGGGCGTAAATTTCAAACGAGTCGCCGAGCGCCAATTTTATCGGAATTCGCTTGAAAAAAGAAGACATGGCGGAATTCTTAAGCAGAACTCGGGTTAACCTCTTCCTGGAGAGCAGGTAGTGGGCGCTGAAGGTCCAGGCATACCGCCTCTCCTCGATGATCGTGAAGCCTGCTCGGCTGAGCAGCGCCTGGAGAGAGGCGCGGGAGAAAAAGGCCAGGTGAGCGGGGCGGAGATGCCACCACCTGCGGCCGGCGATTCTTGCGGCCGGGCTGCGGATGTCCGGCGTCACTAAAACAAGGATTCCGGCTGGCCGCAAAATTCGCTGCGCCCGGACGACCGCCTCGTGAGGCAAAGGCGTGTGTTCAATGAAATCAACCATCAGCACGGCCGCGTAAGCGTTCCCCTTGAGACAGGCTGTTTCAAAGGGGCCGTGCCGCAAGGCCAAGCCGTATTTCTCTGCTGCGGTCTTGACGGCCCAGGAGCTGGGCTCGATGCCGTCCGGCTCCCAGCCGCGGCTGCGGGCGAGGTCGAGCAGGATGCCCGTGGCCGCGCCGACATCGAAAAGAGCGCCCCGCTCCGGGATGACCCTTTCAAGAGACTCGAGAATCGGGAGAAAATTTCTGGAGCGCCCGGCCGCCTCTTCTTCGTACTCTGGATCGCAGACCTCGCCGTATAGAGAAAAGATAAAGTCCGGAGAGGGACACGGGTTGGCAAAGATATGGCCGCAGTCCAGACACAGGCTGAGGTCCCATACCCTCCCGTACTGGCTGTCCGTGATCTTGATCTCGTCCTGTGTCAGCCGGCCGGCGTACGTTCCCTTTTTATAGCGACGAATTCTCTGCCCGGCGCAGGCCGGACAAGTGGCGAGGTCGATGAATTGAGCCTTTGTTCCTTCCATCTCAACGGTTGAGGAGGTGTTTGAACCAGAAATTAACAGACCGGCGGTTTGAGTTTTCCCTCTTCTTGCCGATGAACCCGTGGCGCTGCCCTGGGTAGAGCATGAATTCAAACATTTTGTCAAGGTCCATCAGGGCATCGATGAGCTGGATGGTGTTCTGCATGTGGACGTTGTCATCAGTGGCCCCGTGCTCGAGGGAAAGAACGCCCTTGAGCTTTTCCGCATGGGTCATGACTGACCCGACCCTGTACCCATCTTCATTCTCCTCCGGCTTGTCCATGTAACGCTCGGTGTAAACCGAGTCGTAGAGCTTCCAGTCTGTGACAGAAGCGCTGGCGAACCCGTGGGTGAAATAATCGGCGCCGTAGGTCAGGGCCAAGCAGGTCGTGTAGCCGCCGTAGCTTCCTCCGGTGATGCCGATCCGTTCTCTGTCCACAAAAGGCTTCTCGCGAACCCATTTAGCCGCTTCGATGAGGTCGTGCATTTCCCACTTGCCCAGATTCCGGTGCATCAGGGCCATTCCCTTTTTCCCGAAATGGCCCGAGCCGCGGTGGTCAACGCTCATGACGATGATCCCCTCCTGGGCCAGGAATAAAGAGGATAAAGGCGGATAGGAATTGAAGACAGTGGACGATCCCGGCCCGCTGTAGATCGTAAAAAGCATGGGGTATTTCTTGGCTGGGTCAAAACCCGGCGGAAGAATCCAGTAAGCGGGAAGCTCCAAGCCGTCTTCTGTGGGGATGGTGAAAAGCTCTTTTTTTGCCAGCGTGTATTCCCGCATTTCCGGCGTTTCGCTCCGCTCGATGGTTTTGAGCTTGGTCCCGTCGCAGCGGAAGAGGTCCAGCCGGGTGGGAGAATCAACGCTCGAGAAAGAATCCAGGAAATAACTGCCGCCCGGCGAGACCTGGCTGCGATGGCTTCCGGGCTCCCGGGTGAGTTGCTCAAACCCCTGGCCGTCCAGCCCGACCCTGAAAAGATGGGTTTCCGTTGTTTTCTCCTTTCGGCCAGTGAAATAAACCTGCCTGTTTTTTTCGTCAACAAGGTTGATGCTCTCCACCTGCCAGGAGCCCTCGGTCAGGCGACGGATGAGCTTTCCCCGGAAGTCGTAATGGTAGAGATGCCGCCACCCGTCGGCATCGCTCCGCACGAGAAAACCGCTCCCGTCCTTGAAAAAATAAAGGTCCTCAAAAAACTCGACCCAGGAAGGCTGCTTTTCGTCGAAGATTTCTTCTTTTCCGCCGGTCTTGAGGTCCAAGGCGTAGATCTTGATGTTGTCCTGGCCGCGGTTCATCCACTGGAAGGTCAGGCCGGAGCTTTCGGGAAGCCAGAACGGCCAGGCGATGTAATGGTCCGCCCTGTCGTCGATATCGGCCCAGACAATATTGCCGTCAGGCAGGCTGGCCACGCCCAGCTTTACCTGCGGGTTGGGATCGCCCGACTTGGGGTATCTCTGAATCTCGAGCTCGCCGTGAACGCCACCAGCGTGGAAAATGGGGAAAGTCGGAACCGGGCTGTCATCGAAGCGAAGGAAGGCGATCTTGCGGCTGTCCGGGGACCACCAGAAGGCCGCGTACCGAGAACTCCGGCCCAGGATTTCTTCGTAGTAAACCCAGGAGGCCCAGCCGTTGGAAATCGTCTCAGACCCGTCTGACGTGAGCTGGTGCTCGAGCCCGGTTTCAAGCTCGCAGGCAAAAAGGTTGTTCGAGCGGGTGTAAGCCAGGTATTTTCCGTCGGGCGAGAAGCGGGGGTTCTTTTCCTCTTCGGCAGGCGTTGCGGTCAGGCGTTTGAGTTTCTCCGCAGGCCGAACATAACAGTAGAGGTCATTCTCATAGGAATACACAAGGGTCGAAAAATCTGGCGTGGCAGCCACGTGTTCCCTTGAAACGATGCCCTTGGGAAGGAGTTTTTCGAGCGAGATAAAATCCAGGAAGAGAGTTTTTTCCCCTGTCCGGACAGACACTTTGAATATGCGCCTGGTTTTATCCCTTTCATCTGTCTCCCGGAGGAGATAATTTTCGTCATCGAGCCAGGTCGCGCGCGGGAGTCTTATGAGCAGGCGAGGCTCCTTGTTCAAATAGGCCTGCTCAAAGGTGATCTTTTTTGCTTGAGCCTGGGAGAAGGCGGGGGCCAGGCTCGTCAAAAAGAGAAACAGAGCGGCGAGGACGGCGAAAAAATATTTCGACTTACGCATCGAAAACCCTCCCTCGGATAAGGTTCGTGTTTTTACAAGAAAAAGCCGCGGTCATCATAGATCAAAGCATCTCGGAGGGCATGATAGTATAAAACACGGTCCGGTCACAAGTCGCCCCGTATGCCCAAGATTGCCGATAGCACCACCTGACGGGCCCTGTCGTGGTTCCCCCCGGAGACCTTTACGGAGACACTTGCCTGCCTCCCTCAATAAATTCTTGAGAGTGTCTCCGTCAGCTTTAAAGCCTCCAGAGACGCTTTCAATATTTGTTCTTGCTATATTTATCTTCCCAAACCCTCTTAGAGAAATAGGAGGGGACAACGGTCAGCGTTTCTGGTAAGGTCGGCCCCCGAACCACGCCACCCATCGGGTGTTGGCTTATCGTGCCTATTATGCCAAAGCGCAAGCCCTTTCACTGCACAAGAAGTTCCTATCAATTTTGTGGAACGCCCGGCCCCGGCTCGGCGGGGTTTTATTGTGGCTTGATGAGGAGCTTGCCGAGCTCTGTCCGGACGAAAAACTTGCTTCCCCACACCCGGACAGACGCGGAGCCGTCAGCCTCGACGCCGGCGGTGATGATTTTCGGACCCATGGCCAGGCAATCACAGGTCTCGCTTCTGTGGCCGCTCAGGCTCGTGACCAGACAAAATTCTTCCTGGGGAGCAAAGATAGCCAAGGTGCCAACCTGCTCACCCTCTTTTTCTTTAGGGCTGTCGAGCCCCGCGATGATTTTTCCGTCAGAACAGACGGTGAGGCCGCTTATTCTGTTAGCCAGGGAAGAAGGGATGATTCTGGTGTTTTTTCTTTGGAAGTCGATAATTTTCAGGCTTGACGCGGAAGGCTTGTCGCCCCCGTCCTCGACCGCAAGAATTTGTTTCTGAAAGTAAGGCCTTATCAGCCTGACCGGTCCTTCATGTTCGCCGTTTCTCTTGAATTTTTTTCTGTCCGGGTCCAGCTGCCACAGGCTCTGTCCAGCAGCCGCATAGATCAATCCTCTGAGATCGACGGTCAGCGCCTGAACCGGCTGGATATCGCATTCCAGGACGAGAATCCTCTTCTCCAGGAAATCCCAGAGGCGGATCAGGCCATCTGCGTGGGCCGTGATGAGACGATCGGGCGGGAAGGTAGCGATTCGCAGCGGCAGCAAGCCGCTTTCCTGAAACTCAACAATTTCGTTCCTCTCGAAAGAGAGGCAGAGAAAACCGCGTCCCGGGGTCGTGAGGAAAATATCGCGGCCGAGAAGGCTGAGCCCGGAAATTTTATCTTCGAGCGTTGTCTGGAAGATGCGGTTATCAAGGAAAGTGAGCACAAAAACGCCGCCTTTTCCTCCGCTGCCGGCAACCTGGTCCTGGGCATAAAAACGAAGTCGTTCGGGCAATAGATCACTCATGGGAATGGTCAGGAGGAGGTTGGGTTCAGCCTTCAGGTCTTCGTTCAGCAAGGGCCGGAATATTTTTTCTTCAAAGGAGAAGGGCAAAGTCCGGGTTTCAGGCCATTTTTCTTCTCTGACGTTAAAATGGCCTTCTTCTACGTCAAGTTTTTTCTTCCGGCAGTCGAGCCGGGTTTTTTCGCCGCCCAAGTCGCCGACTCTGATAAGCTCGCCCCAGGACTCGATCCGCCTCTGGTCAAAGATCTCTTTTGTCTCCTGGCTCGTGAGCCGGGAGCCGACGGAATTATCCAGGTCGTAGAGGACGACCATGCCCTCCTGGTAGAAAGAGGTGTCCTCAAGAGCCGGCTCTTCGAGGAAACCCAGGTGCAGCTTGACGCTCTCCAGAGCGAATTCCCTCTCTTCCAGGTTGAGGCGCCGGGTGGAAAAATTGGCCCGGAAGTTCACTTCCACGTCCAGCTCTCCGTGCTGGTAGAAAGCATCGATGACTCTCTGGAAATAATACCGGTCCCGGCAGCCGTCGAGGATGATCAGACGCTTGCCGCTCGATTCCTCGAGGAACTGGCGAAAGAACGCCTCGGGGTTGTCTTCGCCTTCAGTGAGAGGATAATCCTGGTAATAAGCCGGGTCGATATGCTTCTTGAGCCAATCGAGGCCGAGCATGCGGTTGAAGACTTTCTGGCCGCGCTTGGTGTCCCGCATCAGGTAGAGAATATCCTGGGGCCTGACGCCGGCAAACCCGTCGGCAATAGCCTGGCAAAAATACGTTTTGCCTGTTCCCGAGTCGCCGTTAACGGCCAGGACGACTCTTTTTTTGTCTTTAAGAAGATAATGGACGGTCTCTGAGAGCTCGTTTAACCCCTGCTGGGCCGGCTTGAGGGCCAAGATGCTGATCGCTCCCGCATGATAGAGATAGAGAGAATGGATGAACTCGGGCATCCGGATCTTTTTGAGGCCGCTCACCGCTTCTTCAAAGACCTGCTTGTACTTCTCTTTGATGAGCTTCAGGAGAGCGATGAGGATGTCTGCGCTGAGCCCGCCGGAGCTTTCTTTTTGAGCCCGGCCGATTTCCCCCAGCGTCCAGGCAAGGTATGTTTTGAGCTTGGCCGATGAGTGGTCAGCGTATTTGGCCAAAGAAGGGATAGCCTTCACAGAAGGCAGGCCGATTTTGCCGAGGGCCCAGATGGCCTCTTCTTTTTGCTCAAGGAGAGGGCAGGGCTTGTCTTTGCCTCCGGTTGTCTCCTTTGCTTCATCCGGCTCCTCCAAGACTCGGGAGATGGCGGCCACAGCCCGGCCTTCCTTCAATTTGCCGAGCGTGTAGATGATGTTTTCCCGTATTTTTGTGCAGGTAACAGGATAGCGTTCGAGGGCGTCGAGGAGGATATCGGCTGAACGCGTGTCGCCGAAGATGCTCAAGACGACTGATGCCGCGTAGGGAATTCCGCTCGAAACGTCCACCCGGCTGTCGACGAGAAGGCGGAGACAGGGGAGAAAAAGGGCTGGCGCAAGCTGAGTCGCGATTCCCATGGCCGGCTGGAGGATGTCGATGATGAGAGAGTTGGCAGCTTCCTTTTCCTCTGCCGAGGCTTCTTCCTCGAGAAGCCTCTCGATCGTCATTGTGATTTTTTCTTCTTCGGCGAAATCTCGGGACAGCTCTTCAACCAGCGGGGGGGACGCCTTTTTTAGGAAGGCAACAGTCTGGCTGAACTCCTTTTTTTCCTCTTCCGTCAAGGCAGATTCGAGAAAGCCTTTCAGACAAAGAAATTCTCGCTGGGATTCGGCCTTTTGAGCTGCGGCCCGTCTGTTCCATTCCGGGACAACCGCTTCTGCGTTCAGCCTTAGGGCCTCAAACCGGACGATCCAGAGAAGGACTTCAAAGACGATAAGAAAAGGGGAAACGCGGACATCCTCGACGTCTTCCTGGCCGAGAGCGTTCCAAATTTTTTGGGTAAGGGCCCAGGATCGTTCACCGGCCAGGCTTTCTGCCAGATTCTCCATGAAGCCGAGCGCTGTCTTTTCTCCATGTCTCCAGAGTTCATGAAGGACGGCGTGCGAGACGCGGTCGCGCAACTTTTTGGGGTTTTCTTGCCAGCCACCCTTTCTGTTGAGAAAGACGAGCTTTCGGGGATTGTATTCTCTGAACAGAATGTCTAAGAAAAAGGATATGTCCTCGGAGGAGGGAGGAGAATGGGTGGATGACCTTCCGTTCATCACGCCTTATCTAAAGGTCTATTTAGCCTGAAGAAGTCCCTTCAAGTCTTCTTCAAGCTGAGTCGTTTCAATCCTGAACAGGAATCCGTCGCTGTAGGGAGACCGGCGGAGCAGGGTGAAATCCTCCAGCAGCCTGGTGTTGATTTCGATGACCCGCCCTGAAGCGGGCGACCAAATCCTGTGGGTGAACTGATCCTGATCGGTGATTTTGCCGCAGGCGTCCCCCTGAGAGATGGCCTCGTTTAATTTTGGAAGCTCAAGATGGGTGATGATGCCGACGGTTTTCAAGAAATCGTGGAGCACGCCCACGGTTGCCTTGTTCTCGCCTTCCACGTTGAGCCAGGTGTGTCCGAGCATGTAATAATAGCCAGCCGGGATTCGGGGTTCTGGCACCTCTCCTTCGGCCTTCTCTTCACTCACGGCTTTCTTGAAAGCCCGGCCCACCAGCCCGCGGAGGTCAGCCGGAGTGAACGGCTTGGGCAGGTAGTCGAAGGCGCCCATCTTGACCGATTCGACCGCTGTCTTGATGGTCGGATAGCCTGTCACCATGATGATGATGACGCCGGGCCGGGACTGCTTGATCTCCCTGAGGAGGTCCAGGCCGCTGATGCCCGGCATCATCAAGTCGGTGATGACGAGGTCATAGGATTTTTCCTCGTCTTTCTTGAGCGCTTCTTCGCCGCTCAGAGCCATGTCCACGCTGTACTCGTCCGAGAGGATGGCCTGGCGGATGCTCTTGCAAACCGTGATTTCATCGTCGACGACGAGGATTTTTCTCTTCGTTCTTTCAAGCATGAGGGTTTCCTCCTTTGTCTGAAGGATCGCTTTTGTCCTCCACGGGAAAGATCAGGGTGAAAACAGTTCCCTGGCCGGGCTCGCTCTTGACCTCGATCTTTCCCTGGTGCTGCTCGATGATGCCATAGCTCACAGCCAGGCCGAGGCCGGCCCCCGAGCTCTTTGTCGTGAAGAACGGGTCAAAGAGTCGATGGAGATGTTCCTTGGGAATGCCGACCCCGTTGTCGATAAACCGGATTTCGACATACTTCCCGTCAGCCGAGAGCTTATCTGAAATGAGGAGCTGCCCGCCTCTAGGCATGGCTTCACAGGCGTTGAGCATCAGGTTCCAGAAGACCTGCTGGATTTTGCTCCGGTCAAGTTTGAGCGGCGGCAGGCTGCGGTCCAGGTCTTTGACGATCCGGATATTCTGGAAAGAGGCCTGGTTTTCGAGCAACTGTGTTGTCCGTTCGATGAGCGAGTTAATGTCAGTGAATGCTTTCTGGGGCGGGCTCTGGCGGGCAAACTCTAACAGGCCCTTGACGATCTGGGTGCAACGCGAGGTCTCTTCGGCGATCAGGCTGAGGTTTTCGTAGAAGTCCTCTTTTTTGTCCAGCTTTTCTAACATGAGGTGAGTGTTTATGAGGATGGAGGTCAGGGGGTTGTTGATCTCGTGGGCCACTCCTGCCGCCATCTTGCCCAGGGAAGCCAGTTTCTCTGACTGAATGAGATAATCCTGCATCTCCCGAAGTTCTTTTGTCCTTTCCTCGACTCTTCTTTCCAGGGTTTTTCCCCACTGGACCAAATTTTCGTTGGCTGCTTTAAGGTTTTCCGTCATCTGGTTAAAGGACTGGGCGAGCTTGCCGATTTCGTCCTTGACGTCGATCCCGACTTTATGGTTCAAGTCGCCCTGGGCGATTTTCCGGGTCGCCAGGACCATTCTCTGCAGCGGGTTGATGATGCTCGAGGTGATGACGGAGAGGATGACGAGAAGAATGACGACGCAGAGGCCGGCGATCCCAGTGAAGGTGAGCATGACGTTGTTCCGCAGGTCGATGTAGGGTTTTTCGAGCATCCCGACATAGAGCATGCCGATGATGTCGCCGGCGCTATTCCTGATGGGCTCGTAGGCCGTGATGTACCAGTGGTTGACGACAAACGCGCGGCCTATCCAGGGCTGGCCCTGGACGAGGACGGCCTCATAGACTTCCCGGGAAACGCGGGTACCGATGGCCCGGCGGCCTGCCTCATCGGTCACGTTGGTGGAGATGCGCAGGTCGTTCTGGAAAATTGTCACCGTGCCGATTTCTTTCTCTTTGTATTTTTCTCCCTTATAGACAATGTCCTTGACCCTGTCCACGATATCGTAGTTGCGGTTGAGAAGGATGCCGCCATAAAGGACGCCCAACACGCGGCCGTCGTCGTCAAGAACTGGTGAGGCGGCCTTGAGCATCATCCCGTCTTCTTCTCGGTCCTCTGGCCGGGGAACGGCTTTGGGCGTGGGCACGAACTCGAGATAGGCCCGCTCAGCCAGGTCCTGGCCCTCCTTGATCAGCTCCTCCCGGGGCACGACCTCAGTCGCCGTGATAACTTCACTTTTTTTTATAACCCGGCTGACGAGCGGATCCCAGGACAGGTCGTCGCCGAAGGATTCGGGCCGGCTGGCTCGGAAGACAACTGTGCCCGCCTCATCGGTGATGCTCAACACATCCAGGCTGAACTCCCTCTGCACGCGGCCGAGTTGCCGGGAGAGCACCTCCCTGTCGCGGGCGAGAAGAGCCTTCTGGATAGAATCGCGAGTGGCGTTAAGCCGGACAATGTCGCGGATATCGTTCAGCTTTTCGTTGTAAACCATCCAGGCGGAAGCGAGGTCGTGTTTGACCTTGGCCTGGGCGAGTGAAAAGATCGTCCGGTGTTCGAGCCGGGTTCCGAAAAAAAGCGATACGACGCCGCCAAAGCTGATGACGACGAGAAAGCTGAGGATGAACTTAACCCGCAGGGGCAGGTCGAGAAACTTCTTCAGGGTTTTGCGGAAGAGTAGTCTCATCGACATGAGAGTTCATTTTAGGGGATGGCCGGCCGTTTTGCAATAAAAGGGCTTGACAGAAGGCCGCAGCCGTGATAAGTTGACATAGTCGATTGATTTACTCGACAATAAAGAGGACCGACCCGTATGCGGCTTTCGACCAAGGGCGAATACGCCAGCCGGGCCATGCTTGAGCTGGCCCGGCACTACGAAGGGAAACCCCTCCACATCCGTGACATCTCCAGAGCTCAGGGCATCCCCCAGCGGTTCCTGGAACAGATTTTGCTCCAGCTCAAAAGGGCGGGCTACCTGCGCAGCCGGAAGGGTCCAAACGGCGGCTATTGCCTTTCCAAGCCGCCGGCTGAGATTAACGTGGCCGAGGTCATCCGGGTCATGGACGGGCCGCTCGCGCCCATCGACTGCGTCAGCGTGACGGCGCACGAAGCCTGCCCGCACGAGGCGACCTGCACCCTGAAATGGCTGTGGAAGGACGTCCGGGACGCCGTAGCCGAGATCATGGAAAGGACGACCTTCGCCGAGCTGGCCAGCAAAGCGAGGGCCGCCAAGCTGGGCCGGAGCAGGCGTTAGAACTGACCTGTATTTTTTTGTTTATAGTTTAGTTTGGCTATCGATTATATCGAATTAATAAAAACAGTTGAGAAAGATGAGGGCGAGAAAGACGACGAGCGGCCTCTTGATGATCATCAGTGCAGCCGTCCTGGTCTCTTCGGCCATCCCCATCTCTTCTGCTCGGCCGGCGGAAAAAGGCCTTGAAGGAAGTCTATCGATCTCGGGCGCCTGGGCCCTCTATCCCATGGTCCTAAGATGGGCAGAAGAGTTTAAGAAACTCTATCCTCGGGTGCGCATCGACGTCCAGGCCGGAGGAGCGGGCAAAGGAATCGCCGATGTCCTGGCCGGCATCGTCGATCTGGGCATGGTCTCGCGGAACATCCATCCCGCCGAAGTCGGGAAAGGAGCCCTGGCCATCGCCGTCTGCAAGGACGCCGTCGTCCTGACGGTGAGCGAGAAAAATCCTTTCCGGCGCCAGGTTCTCGAGAAAGGGGTGGCCAAGGAAATGTGTATCATGATCTGGATCACCGAAGAGGCGACAACATGGGGCCATCTCCTGGGAAACGCTGAAAAAGCTCCGCTTCATGTCTACACCCGGTCTGATGCCTGCGGAGCTGCCGAGACCTGGGCGGCCTTCCTGGGGAAGAGGCAAGAGGACCTCAAGGGGATCGGAGTCTACGGTGACCCCGGGCTGGCCGAGGCTGTCCGGCGCGACCCCTTAGGAATAGGCTTCAACAACATCAACTACGCGTACGATGCCAAAACAAAGAAGCCTGTCCTCGGGCTTGCCATTCTGCCGATTGACCTCGACGGGAACCGCAAGATTGATGAAGAGGAAAATTTCTACCAGAACCGCGATGCCATCACGCAGGCGATTGCCCGGGGAGCTTATCCTTCTCCCCCAGCCCGCGACCTTTACCTGGTGACAAAAGGGAGACCGGAGAGACCGGTGATGATCAAGTTCCTGACGTGGATCCTGGGAGAAGGCCAGCGTTATGTTTCTGATACAGGCTATATTAAGTTAAGTCCAGAAAAATTGGCCGAAGAGTTGAGAAAAATCGGCCTTCGCTGAAGGGGCAAAGTGAGGCTGCTCAAAGACGCGCTCGCTTCGAAGGTGATGCTTGTCTTGACCTTCTTTCCCGGCCTCGTTGTCTTCTTGATAATCATCGGCCTGTACCTTCGCGGCCGGCCTATTTTGGCTGAGAAGCCTCTCTTTTCTTTGCTCTTCTCTTCTTCCTGGGCCCCTGGGCGCGGAGATTTCGGGTTTTTTCCTTTCATCATGGGAACTTTATGGGTTACCGCAGTCGCTTTGATCGTCGCTGTGCCGATCTCCCTCCTTGCCTCGATCTATCTTTCCGAATACGCTCCTCGGGCTGTCCAGGAGTTCATCCGGCCGATGATCGACCTGCTGGCCGGCCTTCCGTCGGTCATCTACGGAGTCTGGGGCGTTCTCTTGATCGTGCCTCTCGTCGCCCGGATCGCGCCTTTTTTTGGCGGTACCTCCAGCGGCTACAGCATCCTGGCCGGTGGATTGGTCCTGGCCATCATGATCTTTCCCACGATCATCTATGTTTCCCTGGAAGTCATTTCCTCCATCCCTTACGAGCTGAGAGAGGCATCCCTTTCCTTGGGCGCCACCAAATGGGAGACAGTCAAGCATGTCGTCCTAAAGAAGGGGCTGCAGGGTATTATTGCGGCCATCGTTTTGGGCCTGTCACGGGCCCTCGGCGAGACCATGGCCGTGTTGATGGTCGTCGGCAACATCCCTAAGGTGCCCCAGTCGGTCTTTGATGGGGGCTATCCTCTGCCGGCCCTGATAGCCAACAACTACGGAGAAATGATGTCGGTGCCGCTTTATGATTCAGCGCTAATGCTGGCGGCCGGAGTCCTCCTGGTCATCGTCCTGGTCTTCAACGTCCTGGCCAGGATCATACTGGTCAGAGTCGAAAGGAGGGCAGGATGAGACAGTCGCTGGCCCCGCGCAACCTCCGCCGGAGGAAGATCGAGGAAAATTTCTTCCGAGTGTTGATGGCCGGCTCTGTCTTGATCGTCATCGCCTGCCTGGGGCTGATTGTGGGCACGATCATCTGGAAAGGGCTGCCGGCCCTGAGCCTATCCATGATCACTCAAACACCCAAGGGCGGCTATTACCTGGGGAGAGAGGGCGGAATTCTCAACGCCATCGTTGGCTCCCTTTACCTTGCTTCTGGAGCGACTCTCCTGGCCGTCCTCTTCAGCCTTCCGATCGTCCTCTTTATCAACGTGTATGCCAGAAAGACCTCCCGGCTGGCAACCTGGACGAGGTTTTCCTTCGATGTCCTGTGGGGAGTTCCCTCGATTGTTTACGGTGCCTTCGGGTTTATTCTCATGGTTTTTATGGGACTGAGAGCCTCTCTCCTGGCGGGAATCATCACCGTGGCGCTCCTCGAGCTGCCAATCATGAGCCGGGCAATGGATGAAGTCATCCGCCTGGTTCCCCCTGAACTGCTGGAGGCATCCTACTCCCTGGGCGCGACCAAGCTGGAAACAGCCCTGAAGGTCGTTGTCAGGCAGAGCCTTCCCGGCATCCTGACCGCCATCTTGATCGCTTTTGGCCGCGGCATCGGCGATGCCGCTTCCGTCCTGTTCACGGCCGGCTTCACCGACCGTCTTCCTACCTCTTTATTCCAGCCGGCGGCGACGCTGCCTCTGGCCATCTTCTTCCAGTTGGGCACGCCCTTTCCCGAGGTCCAGGCCAGGGCCTATGCCTCGGCCGCCTTGCTGACAGCCATCATCCTGCTCGTCAGCCTGCTGGCCAGAGGCCTGATCAAGAAATACACAAAGCATCTGACTTAGGTAGATAAATTGAGAGGTTAGAGTCATGGAACAAAAACCGCACATCAGGATCCAAGATTTAAGCGTCTTTTTCGGCCGACAGAGGGCGTTAAAAAATATTACCATCGATATTCCGGACAAAAAAATTACGGTCATCATCGGGCCCTCCGGCTGCGGGAAGACAACCTTGTTGAAGTGCCTGAACCGGCTGGTGGAACCCCTGGACGGCGTCAAGGTCAGCGGAAAAATATTTGTGGACGAGGAGGATATCTACGATCCGAAAGTGGAGGTGACCCACATCCGGAAAAAGATGGGCCTTCTTTCTCAGAAACCTCAGGTTCTTCCCATGTCTATTTATGATAATGTGGCTTACGGGCCTCGCCTCCACGGCCAAAAAAACAAAAAAAAGCTGGGCCAGATCGTCGAGCACTATCTTCAGATGGCCAAACTCTGGGAGGAAGTCAAGGACAGGCTGTCCGAGCCGGCATCTCGACTTTCGGTCGGCCAGCAGCAGAGGCTTTGCCTGGCCAGAGGCCTGGCTGTGGAGCCAGAAATTATCCTGGGGGATGAGCCGACATCAGCCCTTGATCCTCAATCAAGCCAGAACGTGGAAAAGCGGCTGATCGAACTAAAGAATGATTATACCGTGATTGTCGTCACCCACATCCTCCGACAGGCCAAGAGGATCGCTGATTATATCGCGTTCCTTTATATGGGAGAGCTCATCGAGCACGGCCCGGCCGAGGGCGTCTTCGCCAACCCTAAAGACCCCAGAACCAGAGCCTACCTGACCGGCGAGATAAGTTAGGCCCGCAGCCTCAGCGGATTTCTTTGAGGAAGGCGTAGAAGTTGATCTCGTTGGCGTCGAGGCCGTGTTTGTAGACATAGCGGCTGGCCAGCTCCGAGGCGAAGAGGGCTCGAAGATAAGCCATCGGCACCCTCTTCAGGATCTTAGAGAACCCGATTTCCTCGACCAGAACGGCGGGGATGCAGCAGGAGGTGACTTTTCTAAAAAGGGCCCGGTCCTGCCACAGGTCGGACTGGGCGACTGCGTCTTTGATCAGGTTGATCTTCTCGCTGATCAGGTCGGAAAGAACCGAACGCGGCAGGCCCTTGGCCTCATTTTCCCTCCAGATGACATCGAACTCAAGCCGGGCGTTTTCGCGGATGATATCGAGAATCTGCTCCACGTATTTCCTGCGGAATGCCGGGACAACGCCATCCCTTACACACATCAGCCGGTCGTATTCTGAATCCGTGAGGGCCAGGCTGGCCAGCACTTCCAGGGAGGATGACGTGACACCTCCCTTGTTGGCCGACGCATCTTTGTAGATGATGATCCCCCGCTCCTCCAAACGCAGCCGGGCCTGCTGGGTAATGAACAGGTTGGCGCCCTCGACGATGATTTTGAACCGCGGGTTGCCTTTCTCGTCCAGGTATTTCTGCCAGTTGTTGATGTTGACCGAAGAGGGTCGGCCGCCGCAGGGGACGAAGAGGTCGGCTCGAAACTTCGGATGAAGATGGAAGGCATTCCGGAAGTCGAGGCCCGATTCGATCTTTTCTCCGTCAGGCAGGGTCACATTCCGCTCCTTGAGGCCGACAAAAAAACCTTGGGCTGAGAGGCAACTGCGGCGGAAATTTTCGACCATTTGGCGCGCCTTGGCCAGGCGGACGAGCTCTTTTCTATCCAACCCTTCCGGGTCGTAGAGAACGCCCGAGCCGTCGATGATGGCCAGGATCCTGTCCTTAGAGATCAGAATTTCGTTGCTGCCCAGGTCGCCGTCCGGGCCTCCGGTCATGACTTTGGTGATTTTCTCCTCGCGCAAGTCCAGCTTTTCCAAGGCTTTCAAGACGAACTGATGGATGGAGTTGGTTGTCATGCCGTAGAGGTCATGGGGGATGCCGCCCATCGAGACGGGCTTGCCTGTCGAGAACGACCGCCAGTAGCGGTAGCCGCGGTTCCGGCTGCGGAGAGCGGCCCATTCCATAAGCTCCGCGGTCCCCTCGTCCGGACCCAGGAAAAGAAGGATGTCCTGGCCACAAAAATCGACAACGCCCTCCTCGTTGAGCATGAGGTCTAACAGGCCGTCGATGTACTTTTTAAAGGCCTCCTCGGCGCAATGCTGGTATCCCCAGCGCAGCAGGATCGTTCCCTTCGAGCCTCCTTCGGGAATGTCTTTGTTTTTGTGCTGCTGGGTCAGGGCCAGGTTGTAGTTTTCGTCGAAAATGAAATCCGAGTTGTTGAGGTAGTTCTGCAGGCCGCTGGAGCGGATGATGCGGATGCCGCCCCGGGCGATGTCGCGGAAGCGGACGTGAAAGCCGCGCATTTCGGCGGCGATGATGTGAAAAACGCCGTATGGAGTGACAGGATAGTCCACTTTGTTCAGGAAACCGGGATCATATATGTAGGCTATAGATGTTTTTTCCTTGACGTAGAAGTTGGTCTTCAAGATGGCCTCGATGAAGGCGCATACGGCGAGAAAGATATCCCGGTCGATTTCTACCGGCAGGTTGACGGCGATATCTTTTTTCAAGGCGTCCAGGTCTTTGTTGACGTCCCGGTCGGCTGAGGCAGGGCTAAATTTCCGGTCGAACAGCCGAAAAAGCTTCTTGATCATCTGATGATTCTCAAGAAAGGCATCCCAGACCCTGGCTTCTGTGTAGGTGTCCTTGACGAGCTTGGTCTTCATTGTGCGCAGGATGCCTAACAGCTCCGGAGAATCCTTCAGGGCCTCGGCCAGCCGCAGGTATTCTTCGTTGTACCCCGTCAGGAACTGGTGAGCGAAGCTCCAGGCTGAGACGCCGAAGACGGTCTCCTGGGCGCTGAGCTTTCCCTCCCGGAACAAGCTCGAGAGCGGCGACTCGGGAATGACATAGATCAGGCTGATGTCTTCGACCAGCTCCTGGATGAGCGCTTTATCCTTAAGATCCTTGAAATAGAAGGCGTAGGCTGTCCGGCCGTTGGAAAACTGTTCGACATACTTGCGGGTGGAGACCAGGCCATGAGAGTTGATAACGTCCGAGACGTTGGAGAAGAAGCGGTAGCTGGAGTCGCGCTTGGTCACGACCGTGAGACGAAGCTCGTCGGTCCGGGAAACGTGGCTGACATCGATGTGCGGGCTTTCCCAGTCGCGCGTCTTCGAGATGAGGGCCTGGTAGCGGTTAAAGGTTTCGGCCGGGGCTGTTTTGAGGAAGGTCCGGTCGGCGATCTTACGGAGGTCGGTTTCTCCGGCCTCCGGATGAGCCACCGGAAACCTCGGCAGACAGACGACGTACATCCTCAGATGCTCCAACCCCCTGGCCTTGCGCTGAGTCCGGTAGGACTGGAGGCGGCAGTTCGGGTACTTCTCCTCGATCCGATGCTCGATTTCGAGGGCCCGGCCATGGAAGTCGTCGACGAGATAGATGGCCTCGTTCTCGTGCTCGGTGGCCAGGTCGATCTTGACCGACTTTTCCTTTTTGATGGTCGCGATGATCTCGGCGGCCTTGATGGCCTGGATGTGATTAGCGATCGTCCCGAGGGGTGTGGTCCGGAAGTAGTAATCGTTCATGCCCAGCCCGGCGCAGAACCAGTCTAACTCCTCGCGCACGGATTCTTGAGTGTAAGGTCCCCGGCGGAGGATAATCCGCTCAAGCTCGCTGAGCTGGGCTTCGGACAGGACCGATTTAGCGGCGATCTCGTTAAGGCTTTTCATGAGCATTCCCTCAAAAAATAATCGGCGGTTTATTATACCACAAAGATTCTCCAGCCCGGCGGCATCAGCCCTCGGCTTAAAAAGGGCTGGAGTTTTGCTTGATTTTCGGGAATAGAGAGGCCGGCTCGCTTGTCTAACTCAGGATAAACAAATCAACGTGAGGTCAGGCATGAAAATCAACAAGAGGCATGGCTCCTATCTGCACGTTTCCCCCGGAATTGTCATTCTCATAGGGATTCTGGTGTTTCTTGTGGCCGGCTGTGAAAGCATATTCGGACCAAAAACGGAGGAGGAAGAGGAAGAGGAAACGGAGGAAGAAGCAAGGATCATCGTTTACAACGAATACGGTGAATCTTTAGATATTTACATGGATGGAAATTTTCAATTTTTAATCGCAGATAAAGAAAATAAAAAAATCCGCCATGTGACCAAGGATGAGCATGACTTAGAGGCGAGAATTCCGGGAACCGGCACGGTCGTCGATTCAACAACAATTGATGTCACTTCTTATACGGATTATACATGGACAATCGATGATCCTCCGGATATCAACGTAACCAATAAATATGGGAAGACGTTAAAGATTTACATGGACGGAAATTATCAGTTTGATCTCGTGGACAAAGAAAACAGATGGATCATGGACGTTGCCATGGGCGAGCATTTCTTGAAAGCGTTGAAGGTCAGCGATAACAAGGAAGTCGCCTCCACGACGATCAATGTCACAGAAAACAAAGATTATTCCTGGGTCATTGAATAACCCCCGGGAGAGACAGCTTTTGAGCGCTTTCGCTTGGTTGAAACAATGCAGTGAGGCGTAAGATGTCTAAGCGTTTTATTTATTTCTTGATGACCTTTATGATCATTGCACCGGGAGTTGGTGAGGCCGGTTTTTTGAATAGATTTGGCCTGAGCCTCAATCCCGGAACGGTCCTGGCACTTCATGGGAATTATAGCGATTCTAAAAAGTTGAAGGACATGGTTATCCCCGGAGCCGGCCTGGGTTTGATTATCAGGTATAAAATCCGCCAGAATCTTTTTCTTGACGCTGGCTACAGCTACAACTGGCTGTTCATCAAGCAAGAAAAGAGGCCTTCCGCCTATGAGACGGATAAACCCGCTTTTGTCCTCCCCATGTATACGCTTAACGGAACATTCTTTCTTGTTTCCGGACACAGCTTGGAGCCCTACGTTACTCTGGGCGCCGGACTTTACCCCTGGCGGTTTAGCTCCGAGGCCATAAGGGGTGAGATCTGGCCGGCTCCCGAAAATACAGAGAAAGAATTCTCAAAATCCAGTCTGGGAGTAAACGGCGGTTTAGGTGTTGAGGTCAGGCTGTGGTCTAAGCTCGCCGTCTTTGCTGAGGCAACATATCTTTATCTTTTCGCCAAGGACGAGGAGAAGTTCGGAACAGGCGATTTCGCCAATCAAGGCTTTCTTGGAATACGCTTGGGTATGACGCTTTATTTTGGCCAAAAAGAGTCTTCGCCGGATGATGAGGGTCAGAGGCGGTGAGACTAGAAAAGGAATCCCGTAGATGGCGCGGGGCAATCCGCCTTGTTGGCTTAATCGGCATTCTGATTCTTCCGCTAGTCACCTGCAAAAGTCCCACCAGCCCGAACGGACAAGGAGAGGCCGACATCATTGTCTCCAATGAATACGGCGAAACCCTGGATATCTACATGGACGGAAGTTTTAAATTTTCGCTCAGACATAAAAACTCGATTGAGATCGACAATGTCTCGCTTGGAGAACATGAACTCGAGGCCAAAATAGTGGGCGAAGAGACTGTCGTTGATTCGGAGACAATATCTGTCGAGGACAAAACAAAATACACCTGGACGATTGAAGACCCTCCCGATATCAATGTGACGAACAACTTTGGAACTTCCTTAAAAATTTACATGGACGGCAATTATCAGTTTGACCTGGTGGACAAAGAAAACAGGTGGATTATCGATGTCCCTTACGGAGAACGGTTTTTAAAAGCCATGAGAACAAGCGACGAGAAGGAAGCCGCCTCGACGACGATCAAGGTCGACGACAACGCGGATTATTCCTGGACGATTGTCAAGATCAGCGTTGTTTTCTGAACAAGACAAAGCCACGGAGTGAGGGATGAGATGCGACTGAACAAGGAAGTTCTCGTTGCGTTGGCAGGTTGGCTACTCGTCGTCCCGGCGGGCAGGGCATCGACTTTCGGCGAACGGTTGAGCCTCAGGCTCAGCCCGGGGGGGATCATGGCCCTGGGCGGGTACTACAATGACACCCAGACTCTCGGCAAGATAGTGAACCTGGGAATCGGGCTGAACGGAGGAATCAGGTACAAAATCAGCGATTTTGTCTTTATCGATGCCTGTTATGCCTTCAACTGGCTGGCCGTTAAGAAGGACCAAAGGCCCTTTGACTACAAAGAGCAGAACCCTGCTTTTAACCTTCAAACGTTTTCGCTCAATGGAACCTTTTTTCTTACCTCTGGCTATATGATTGAGCCATATTTTACTGTGGGAGCGGGAATATGTCCCTGGCGGTTCAGCGATGGTCCCCTTTGGGGAGCGGCCTGGCCGGCTCCCGCCAAGCCACAGAACAGCTTCTCCAAGACCAGCCTTGGCCTGAACGTCGGCCTGGGAGTCGAGTCCTATCTTTTTTCAAAGGTCTCGGCCTTCGCCGAAATAAAATATTTTTATATTTTTGCCCGGGATGTCGGGAAATTCGGGACGGACGATTTTACCGAACAGGATTTCTTAGGATTCAATATCGGCCTCGTTTATTATTTTGGAAAAAAGTGAGGTTGGCAGGGGACGATGAGACCGCTGATAACGGTGTTTGTGCTTTTATGCTTGACCCCTCTTCTTTTTGGGCAGCAAGTCATAGAGAAGATTGAAATCATCGGTAACGACAAGGTCACCCGCGAGACAGTGCTTTATTATCTGAGCTCAAAAGAGGGGGACCCCTACGATGAAGATTCGTTGAGGCGGGATTTCAGGGTTTTGTGGTCGACCGGCTTTTTTGCCAACATCACAATAGAAGCAGATCCGGGAGAAAACGGCAAGATCGTCAGGATTATCGTCGAGGAGAATCCCATCGTCAAGGACGTCACTTTCAGGACAGGCAAGGCGGTGAAAGAGGACGACATCGTTAATAAATTGAAGGAAAAGGACAGTTACATCCTGCCTCATTCCTATTTCAACCCGTCGAAAATCGAGCGGGTCAAGCAGACGATAGAAGGGCTGCTCCAGGAAAAAGGTCTGGCCGGTGGAGATGTCATTGCCCATATAGACAAAAAAGGGGAAAATGAGGTCGGAGTCCTTTTCCAGGTGAAAGAGGGATCGCGAATGAAAGTTGCCGAAGTCATCTTCGAGGGCAGTCCCAGATTGCATGATCAAGCCCTCTTGGCGGCGATGAAGGAGAACAAGAAACACGGACTTCTCTCGTGGATAACAGGCAAGGATACCTTCAAGGAGAACAAGCTCAGCGAGGATTTGGCCAGTTTAAAGAAAAAGCTCCAAGAGAACGGATACATGGAAGCGTCCGTCGGTGAGCCCAGGATTGAAGAGACGACAAAAAGGACGATTTTTCAGAAGAAACAGAGGATGAAAAAAGTCATCATTCCCATCCAGGCCGGCGAACGCTACTCTCTCGGCGAGGTCACCATTGAAGGCAATAAAATCATCCCTTCCGAGTATTTGCGCTCCCTCATGAAGTTCAAAGAGGGCGATGTTTACAAGGCTGGAATAAGGGAAAAGGCCGTCGAGAAAATCGGCGAGCTCTACCGGAATTTTGGCCATCTCTACGCGCAGGTTATTCCGGTAGAAAACCTCGACCCAAAGGGGAAACGCGTCCATGTTGCCCTCACCATCTATGAGGGAGAAGTGGCTTATCTCAACCGGCTCGAATTCAAAGGCAACACCTACACAAAAGACAAGGCCATGAGGCGTGAACTGCTCCTTAGAGAGGGAGACCGGTTCAGCCTTGAGCTGTTCAAGGACAGCGTCTTGAGGCTCAAGCAATTAGGGCTGGTCGATGTGGAAAAGGAGCCGGAGATAAAGCCCGATCCCGATGACCCCACCAGAATTGATGTCACGCTCAACATCAAGGAGCTCCAGAGAAACAACATCCAGTTTTCGGCCGGCTACAGCGGTTATGAGGGGGCCTTTATCTCCATGAGCTATTCGACTGTCAACTTCCTGGGAATGGGTGAGAACCTGGAGGTCATGGCTCAGTACGGAAAAAGAATCAAGAACTACCTGTTCAGTTATACCCAGCCCTATGTTTTTGACCGACCTTTAAATGCCGGGCTGAGCGTGTACAATCGCTATTTTTACTATCCGGGGCTCTACAGCCAGGAGGCCCGGGGGATCAACTATAATTTGGCCTTCCGAATCAAAGGATTTTGGAGGTCAACCCTGACCTACGGATTTGAGTATCTGGATATAGGAGCTGCCCCTGCAGAGGATGACGAAGAGACCATTGTTTATAATCCTTATTATTATGGAGGAACCTACGGGTACGGAAACTACTACGTCGGAAGCCTCTCCACCTCCATCTATAGAAGCACTGTGAACAGCCCCTTGACACCCTCCAGGGGGACGATGTATTTGGTCGGCTGCAAGGTGTCGGGAGGGATTCTGGGGGGTGAAATCAGTTTAATCAAGCCTCATTTTGAATGGACCTTTTATCACCCCGTTATCAAGAACCATTCGCTCGGCCTGCACGTGGATTATCAGTTCATCAAACCGCTGAAGGGTTCGGAGGTGCCTTTCTGGGAGAGGTTTTATCTTGGGGGCGAAAGGTCGATCCGGGGCTATGAAATCTATTCCATCGGGCCGAGAGATGATGACGGGGTCATCAGAGGCGGCGAGAAATCTCTCGTTTTCAACGCCGAATATATCATTCCGGTCGGAGGGCCTCTGTATGCGATTTTTTTCTGCGACCTGGGCAACGCCTTTGCTCAGGACAAAAAAATCAGTTTCAGCGACCTTTGCTCTTCCAGCGGGCTGGAGATGAGAATCTTTGTCCCCGCTCTTCGAGTGCCTCTCCGGCTCATCTTCGCTTACAACAGCCCTAAGATAAGTTCAAGCGACTCTCATTTCGCCTTTCGTTTTGCCTTAGGGACTAGTTTTTAATGATCTTGAGAAGGGAAAAATAGAGAATGATTGACATGCCGGGCGGTTTGATGATCTTATGAGTGAGAAGATTTGAAAATATGGACCCATCCGAATACGAGATCGTCAAGCGGGCCAGGCTGGGCCATGAGGATGCTGTGAAACAAATCATCGACCTGCACGAGCAGCAGGTGGCGGCGACGGTGATCGGCATTTTGGGCTTCGGGCCCGAGGTCGATGACATTGGACAGGAGACGTTTGTCCAATTCTTCAGGTCCCTGGATAAGTTCCGGGGAGACTCCCAGATAGGCACCTATCTGACACGGATTGCCATAAACCTGTCGCTGAATGAGCTCAAAAGGCGCAAGAGATACCTGAGATTCCACGGGCCCGAGCCTCCCCAGAATGTCTGCGCCTACGAGGAGCGTGCCGGGCAAGAGAAGGCCAGCGATGCCAAGGAAATGATCAGACGGGGGCTTCAAAAGCTGGAGCCGAAGTTCAGGACAGTCATCGTCTTGCGTCTGATCAACGGCTACACGACGCGCGAAATTGCGAAGATGCTAGGCCTTCCCCAAGGGACGGTGCTTTCGCGCTTGGCCCGAGGCCAGGCCAAATTGAGGGAAATTCTAAAGGCATGAATGATCACCAATCATAAACTTAAGAGGAGAGAGAGATGGATAGAAGGATTTTAAAACTTCTGTATCGGTCTTTGGATTCTCCGCTGAAAAAAAAGGACGAGGAGTGGCTCAAGAAGGCGCTTGAAGAATCGGAGGAGCTCCGGCAGCAAAAAATCGAACTCCTATCGCTTCGACAGTCTGTGGCTGAAAGCGCCGGCCGCTCTTTCCCGCCAGGATTTGCCGAGCGCGTCCGGAGAAGGATGCATGGCTCCCAGAAGGCAAAAAACAACCTTGACCCCCAGTTCCGGGCGTACCGGGCAGTTTTTAAACCTTTCGCCATCGCCACGCTCGCCATCCTGATTATCCTCGTTGCCTACACGGTTTCTCAGGACGAGTTGTTGCCCAAGGACAAGATTTTCTATGTTTCCGACCTGACGGCGAAAAAGTTACTCCAGGTGCCGGTATTTTGACTGGGGAGGAGAGAAGATGAACGCCAGATGGAAAATAGGTCTTTATCTTGTCGTGACTCTGATCATCGGAATCGTTATCGGGGCAATGCTTAACAGAGCCCTCGTCCAGAAGCGGATCAGGAATATATTCAAGACTGAAATCGGCAGTTTGCTCATTCGGGACGCCGAGAGAGTTCTTGCTCCCATAAGCCCCGAGCAGCAGAAATTGATACGCGAAATCCTGGACAAACATGCCAAGCAATTGTCGGAAACCCATGAACGTTTCGGGAACGAAATCCAGTCAGCCTTTAAATCGCTCAGGGAGGAAATCGACCCCCTCCTGACAGCTGAACAAAAAAAGCAGCTCGAAGGCATGTTCGCGGGACCACCTCCTTTTCGTCGCCGTCCGCCCGAGGGCTTTCCTTTTATGGAAAGGCCGTTTTCCCCACAGTCTGAGCTGGCGCTTCTGCAAAGGGAGCTCGATTTATCGGAGGATCAGGCCGCCAGCATAAGGGCTATTTTAGAAAAATTCGAATCTCAGATGGAGTCTTTCAGGGCAAAAGGTCCCTCCCCGGAGGCCCTTGACTCCTTCAGGCAGGCAGAAGAAAAAAAACGGGAGGAGATCGAGAAAGTCCTGACGGAGGATCAAAAAGAAAAATTCCGGCAGCTCCGGAGACCCCAGCCCGGCAGGCCCGAAGGCTGGGGATGATGAGTCAGATGATAAAACGTTTAATGGAATAAAAATGAGGGAATGGTTGTCTAATAGAGTGATGAATAGATAGCTCTTCGAGTTGCCTCCTTTTTCCCCTTTTTCATGGCCAGTGCAACCTGGCCATTTTTTTGTGAGTTTCAGTCCGCGTTGGGCTGTCCCTTTGGCCATCGTCGCTTCACGGAATAATCGCCCAGTCCCGCTTGTCTAATAGGTGAAAAATCAGTAGAGCGACGGATGGCGTTTAAGGAGAGGAAGGTGAAAAAAGTCAGATATCCTGCCAGGAATTTTCTTTTGTGTTTTTTTGTTCTGGCTCTTGTGAGTTGCAGATCCTTTACAACGTATGTCATGGAAAGCCTTCCGCCCGGGCCTAAAATCGTGATCGACGGCAACACCGATGATTGGCGGGGGGCGCTTTCCATCATTGAGGACGGAAATGTTTCACTGGGTTTTTTTAATGACCAGGAATACCTTTATATCTGCCTAATTGCTGAGGATGACGTCAGGCGAGCCCAGATGATGATGCAGGGCCTGACAGTCTGGTTTGATCCTCTGGGGGGAAAGGACAAAGCCCTGGGGATCAGATATCCGCTGGGAATGTCGCCGGGTGAGCGGCCGATGCGGCCGCGCGGAGAATGGGGCGGAATTCCTGCCGAGGATTTTTCAGAGGAGGTCTTGGCCGAGCTGGAGATCATCACATCCACGAAGGAAGCCTCTCGAAAAATAAGGGTTGAGGAAGCTAAAGGAATCGAGGTTAAGGCCGTCCCCGCAAGCGGACTCCTGGTTTATGAATTAAAGATTCCGCTTCTCCAATCGGGCGAGCAGCCCTTCGCTGTCGGAGCTCAGCCGGGAAAAAAGATCGGCGTCGGGTTTGAGACGGGCAAGCTTGATCCAGGGTTGGTCCGAGGCCGGTCGCCTGGCGGAATGCGTCCAGGCGGCGGGGGATTTGGCCCTGGGGGAGGCAGGATGGGCGGCTTCGGCCAGATGCCCGAAATCCCCGAGGCTCTTAAGATATGGGCCCAGGTTCAGTTGTCTTCGGGCAAAAGAGGCGACGTCCGGGGAGCAGGCGGATGGAGTTCGAAAGAGCGCTCCCGATAAGAATTTACTAATTATATATTATCGATAGGAATAGTAGGAATAATTGTCATCTGATATCCAGCCATGACGAGGAGACAAGCGATGGGCGACACAAGGAGACGGACGGCATTGGCCCTCTTTGCCTGTTTGAGCTTAAGCCTGACGATTTTGAATTCCGGCCTTTTTGGCCAATACTTCGGCCGGAACAAAGTTCAGTATCAACGTTTCAATTTCAGGGTCATCACGACCAAACATTTCGATGTCTATTACTATCCCGAATTCAAGGAGATGGCCGAAATCTCAGCCCGGATGGCCGAGCGCTGGTATGCCCGGATTTCGCGCCTCCTCAGCCATGAGCTCAAGGGACGGCAGCCTCTTATCCTCTATGCGAGCAATCCTGATTTCCAGCAGACAACCGTCATTTCCGACATCATCGGAGAGGGAACGGGGGGCGTCACCGAGTCTTTGAAGCGAAGGATCATCCTGCCGGTCGGGTCTTCTCTCGCCGAAACCGACCACGTCATCGGCCATGAGCTCGTTCACGCTTTTCAGTACGATATTATGAAAATCGGCGGGCCGGGCGGAGCAGCGGCCGCGGCTGGGATTCAACAGATTCCCCTCTGGTTCATCGAAGGCATGGCCGAGTACATTTCGATCGGTCCGGTGGATGCGACGACATCGATGTGGATGCGGGACGCCTTCCAGAGAGACTTCCTCCCCAAGATCAAAAAGCTGAATAACACCTCTAAGTACTTCCCCTACCGTTACGGCCATGCCTTGTGGGCTTACATCACCGGCCGGTGGGGGGATGAAGTGGTTTCCCGGCTGATGAAAAGCGTCGGCCGGACCCAGGACATGGAAAGCGTGCTGACAAGAGTCCTCAGCATCAGCTCTGAGGCTTTATCCAAGGACTGGCAGCAGTCGTATAAAACAGCCTACGAGCCGCTCCTCAAGGAGGCCCAGCTTGTCGACCCGTCAAGCAAGATCCTGTTTAAAGGGTCGGAAGAGAACATCTACAACGTTTCGCCTTCGGTCAGCCCAGACGGAAAAAAGATTATGTTCCTGTCGACGAGGGACCTTTTTGCCATCGACCTCTACCAGGCCGACGTCGAGATGGGAAAGATTGTCAGGAAAATCACCCGTACAGCTACCAGCCCCGAATTTGAGAGCCTGGGGTTCATCAGGTCTGCCGGCAGCTGGGATTTCGAGGAGAAGAGGTTTGTTTTTAGCGCTGTCAGCAAAGGCCGGCCCGTTCTCAATATTCTTGATCCGGCCGATGGAAGGATCGTCGAGGAGATCGCGTTTCCGGGATTGAGCGAGATTTATAGCCCGACCTGGTCTCCCGACGGAAGGCACATCGCTTTTGCAGCCATGGCTGGGGGCAAGACAGACCTCTATGTCTATGACCTGGGCTCAAAGAGCTTGCGGCAGCTCACCCATGACGTGTTTGCCGAGCTTCAGCCTTCCTGGTCGCCCGACGGACATTCGATTGCCTTTGTGACCGACCGCTTCGGCACAGACCTCTCCCTCTTAAGCTACGGCGATTATGAGCTGGCCTTAATCAACCCCGACACAAAGGAAATAAAGAGGCTTCCGAGCTTCGCTTCAGCCAAAAACATCAACCCGCAGTGGTCTCCAGACTCCCGGAGTCTCTACTTCCTTTCCGACCACTGCGGGAAGCCAGATATCTACCGCCTTGACTTGGCCTCGAACCAAGTATTCCAGGTGACAAACCTCTATACGGGAGCGAGCGGAATCACTGACCTGAGTCCGGCAATCTCTGTGGCTCAGAAAACCGGGCGGCTCGTCTATTCGGGTTATGACGCGGGCGAGTTCACCATTTTCTCCATCGATCAACCTGAGGCCCTCCAGGACAGAACCACTCTTGCCGAGTTTGGGGGCAAGCTCCTTTCAGTCCTTCCGCCGCGCGAGCAGCCGGCCGGAGCGCTGCTCGGACTCTTGAAGAATCCGCTGTTCGGGCTTCCGGAACAGACGGAATTCCCCGAAAGCGGCTACAAGCCGAAACTAAGTCTTGACTACGTCAGCTCCCCAACAGTTGCCGTGGGCGTCGATCGGTTCGGCACCTACACGGGAGGCGGAGTCACTCTCTTTTGGACGGATATGCTGGGCTACCACACGCTCGCCACGATGGCTCAGTCCAGCAGCCGGCTGAAGGATGCCGCTGCCCTCGTTGGTTATATGAATTCAGAGCACCGTTTGAACTGGGGTGCGGTCGCCCAGCGCACCCCTTATGTTTATGGGTACTCTTCCGCAGGCTACGGCGATTACTACGGCCAGTTCTCCTACATCGAGCAGGAGGAGCTTTATTGGCAGATCAACTATGAAATCGCGGGCTTTCTTTCTTATCCATTCAATCAAGTTCGCCGGCTGGAGCTCAGCACTGGTTTCAGCTATATCGATTTTGATCACGAGGTCGTTACCTATGCCTACTCCCTGGTCGCTAATTCCCAGCCGACCCGGGATATTCTTCAACTCGACTCCGCCGACAGTCTCACCTTCACGACGACCAGCGCGGCTCTCATCTATGACAGCGCCATTTTCGGCGCGACCGGCCCGGTCATCGGGCAGAGTTATATCATTGAGTTTGCCCCGACGATCGGCAATATCAAGTATTATTCGGTGTTGGCCGACTACAGACGGTACTTCATGCCGGCGAGGCCCTTTACGCTCGCCCTGCGTCTTCTTCATTACGGCCGCTACGGAAAGGGAGCGGAGGACGAACGGCTTTGGTACCTCTATATCGGCTACGAAAGCCTCGTCCGCGGTTACGATTATTACAGTTTTAGCTCGGATGAGGACTTTGATCAGACGCGGCTCTATGGCAGCAAAATCCTGGTTGGCAATATCGAGCTGCGCTTTCCGCTGTTTGGAGTGCTCGGGATTGGCAGAGGCTACTATGGAGTCTTCCCGGTCGATGTCGTGGCGTTCTATGACTGCGGAATGGCTTGGTGGGATGAAAAATACCCGATCAAGCTTAAAGAGGCCATCCGTCATCCCGTCTCGAGTGCCGGCGTTGGATTGAGAGCAAATCTCTTCGGTTTCTTGGTGCTTGGCGTTAATTATGTCAAGCCCTTTGAGCGGCCGGGGAAGGGCTGGCACTTCCAGTTCAGTTTCTCTCCCGGATTTTAGCGGAAAAAAGCGGCGTTGGGAAAATTTCCCAAAACTGGGGAAAATCTCCTCAGCTTAACCTCCTAAGGCCTTATTCCGAGAATTTTCTGATTCGGTTATTTGTTTGATATCAACAGGTTAAAGGAATCCCGGAGAACCGGCTTTTATCCCTCAATTTGGTATCAAAATTGCAATCTTTTCTGACTAATGTCGAGGCCTGGGAATGCGCCTTGACCGAATTGACGTTTAATCACGTTAATCGGACAATACCAAGGAATGCTGAAAAAAGCCCGAGGAGGTCAACACGATGGCCGTCGATGTTTTAAAAGAGCCAGGAATCCTGGATAAGAAAGAGAGCGAGCTTCGAGCCGCTTTCCTCTACCAGGTCTCCAACATACCTGGAGGGGAAAAAATCAAGAAATGCATTCAGTGCGGAACGTGCACGGGGTCCTGTCCAGTGAGTTATACGATGGACGTCATGCCGCGTGAAATCATCGCCCTTTTTCGAGCCGGAGCGATGGAATCCATCCTCAACAGCCGCACCATCTGGATATGCGCTTCTTGCTACGCCTGCACAGTTCGATGTCCCATGGGCATTAAAGTCACGGATATTCTCTATGCGCTCAAAAGAATGGCCATGGAGAAGGAGCTTTTTCCCAAAAGATTTCCTATCTTTGTTCTCTCAAAATCCTTTGTTTATCTGATCAACCGCTACGGTCGAAGTTACGAGGCCGGGCTGCTTCTTCTTTACTACCTGAAGACGAATCCCCTGAAGCTTTTTTCTCTTCTCCCCCTGGCCTACCGGTTGTTCAGGAAAGGAAGAATTGCTCCGTTTCCCGCAAGAATAAAAAAAAGGAAAGAGCTTTCGGCCATCCTGGCTGAGGCTGAAGTGATGGAGATGATCGTGCCTGAGGGGGTGTATCCTGCGGCTCCCCAAAAAGGTCATGTCCTGGGCTTGGCCAAGGTGTCCTGAGGAGGCGACAATGTCCTACCTGTATTATCCCGGTTGCAGTTTAGAATCGTCAGCAAAATCGTATGATTTATCGACGCGCTGGGTTTTTCAAAGCTTAGGGGAAGAATTGGTTGAGCTCGAGGATTGGAATTGCTGCGGAGCCACGATGTACATGTCCACCAAGGAGACGATTTCCCTTGTCTTTTCCGCCCGCAACCTGGCCCTGGCGGAAAGGATGGGAGGAGACGTCGTCGCTCCCTGCAGTTCCTGCTACACCATTCTCAACAAGACGAACAAAATTCTAAAAGAAAATTTCATTTTGAAGGCTAAAGTCAACCAATCTTTAAAACGAGACGGCCTGTCCTATCACCTGAAGGTCAAGGCCCGGCATCCTCTCGATGTCCTCGTCAATGATGTCGGGATTGATGCGATCGCTTCCAGGGCCAGGCACTCCCTGGAGGGCCTCAACATTGCTCAGTACTATGGCTGCCAGATCGTCAGGCCAGAAGGGGTCTTCGATGACCCGGAAAATCCAACCACGATGGATAAGCTGTTTGAAGCGTTGGGCGGAAAAAATGTCTATTTTCCCGTGAAAGTCCGTTGCTGCGGGGGAATGCTCATGACAACCTTTCATGAAGTCGCCCTGAAGCTAAACAAAGAGATTCTCGAGTGTGCCGTGGAGAACGGCGCCGATTGCATCGTGACAACGTGCCCCCTGTGTCAGATCAATTTGGATGCTTATCAGAAGAAAATCAGCAAGAAATTCAAGGTCAAGGTCCGTATCCCTGTCCTCTTTTTCACACAACTTTTGGCTCTTTCCATGGGCTCGACGCCAAAGGAAGCCGGGCTTGACCAAAACCTTGTCCCCGTTGGAGAGAAGATTCTCGGAGGAAGGCTATGAGCAAGGAGAAAAATGTGAAGGTTGGCGTCTATATCTGCCATTGTGGATTGAACATCGCTCAGACGGTTGATGTCTATGAAGTGACGGATTTTGCTTCCAAACTCGACGGTGTCGCGGTGGCCCGGGAGTACAAGTTCATGTGCTCCGATCCCGGCCAGGAGCTCATCATCAAGGATATAAAGGAGATGGGGCTTGACCGGGTTGTGGTCGCTTCTTGCTCACCCTTGATGCACGAAAAAACGTTTCGCAAGGCCTGTGAAACAGCCCAATTGAACCGATTCCTTTTTCAGATGTCCAACATCCGGGAACAGTGCTCCTGGGTTCATCAAAAAAAGGAGGAGGCGACCGAAAAGGCCAAAGCCCTGGTCAAGGCAGCGGTGAGGAGAGTCGTCCGCCAGGCTCCCCTCGACCCCGTCGTGGTTAAAGTCAACCCCGCCACTCTCATTGTTGGGGGTGGAATCGCGGGGATTCAGGCTGCTCTGGAGATCGCCGATTCCGGAAACAAGGTTTATCTTGTCGAGCGAGAATCGACGATCGGCGGCAAGATGGCCAAGTTCGATAAAACCTTCCCCACCCTGGATTGCGCGGCCTGCATCCTCACTCCCAAGATGGTCTCCGTCGCCCAGCATGAACATATCGAGCTCCTCAGCCTGAGCGAAATCGAGGATGTCCAGGGCTTCATCGGCGATTTCACCGTCAAGGTGAAAAAAAAGGCTCGGTATGTCAGCGAAAAATGCACGGCCTGCGGGGAATGTGCCAAAGTCTGTCCCATCCAGGTTCCCAACTCATTTGAAGAGAATCAGGTTCGAAGGAGCGCCATCTACAGGACCTTTCCCCAGGCCGTTCCCAACACCTACCTTATCGATAAGGAAGAGCGTCCCCCCTGCGGCGAGACCTGCCCCATCGGCCAGGAGGCCGCCGGATATATTGCCCTTGTTGCAAAAGGGAAATTCGCTGAAGCGGCTCGCCTCATTCGTCGAGATAACCCTTTGCCCTTCGTCTGCGGCCGCGTCTGCTACCATCCCTGCGAGTCTGAATGCAACCGCCGGTTTGTCGATGTGCCCTTAGCCATAAAAAACATCAAGCGGTTTGTCATGGACTGGGAGCTCAAAAACAAGGGTCTTGTCGAACCTCCGAAGGTGGAGGAGAAAAAGGAAGAGAAGATTGCCATCATCGGCTCGGGGCCGTCCGGCCTGGCTTGCGGCCATGAGCTCGCCTTGAGAGGCTATTCTCCCGTCATCTTTGAAAAGCACGAGGTGGCGGGAGGCATGCTGGCTTTGGGCATTCCTGAATACCGTCTGCCGCGGGAAATCCTTAACCGAGAGATTGATTATATCAAGAAGATGGGAGTAACCATCAAAACGAATGTGGCCCTGGGAAAGGACTTCGTCATCGATGACCTTCTTAACCAGGGATATAAGGCGATTTATATTGCCACAGGAGCACATAAAAGCTTAAAAATGGCCATTCCGGGAGAAGACCTGGAAGGCGTCTTTCACGGCGTCGACTTCCTGCGGAATATCAACCTCGGAAAACCTCAACCTGTGGGAAAGAGAGTCGCTGTTGTGGGAGGCGGAAATACCGCCATCGACGCTGCGCGGACAGCCCTCCGCTGCGGCGCCAAAGAAGTGACCATCTTGTATCGGCGAACCCGGAAGGAGATGCCCGCCGAGGAAGCAGAAATTCAAGCAGCTGAAGAAGAAGGAGTCGGGATTCAATACCTTGTGGCTCCGGTGGAGGTTTTAGGAAAAGAAGGAAAAATTAGCGGCGTAAGATGCATCCGAATGGAACTGGGAGAGCCCGATTCGAGCGGCCGGCGGCGGCCGGTGCCCGTAGAGGGAAGCGAGCATGACCTCGGCTTTGACACGTTGCTCATTGCCGTCAGCCAGGCGCCTGTTGTTGACTTTATAAGCGAAAAGTATCCCCTCAAGGTGACCAAGTGGAGCACCCTGGAAGTCAACCCCGAGACGCTGGAGACAAACATCAGAGGAGTTTTTGCCGGAGGAGATGCTGTCCTCGGGCCGGCCACTGTCATCGCGGCCATGAGCGATGGGAAGCGCGCCGCTGAAGCCATCGCTAAATACCTCAACAATGAGCCGCTCGCGGATTTCACAAGTCCCCGGGCGAAGAAGCTTGCGAAGAGGGATGAGAGCTTCCGTCCTCATCGCTATGCTCCCACTTTCAAAGAAACTCCCAAAGTGCCACGGACGAAGATGAGCGAGATTACCATGGAGAAAAGGCTCAAGACCTTTGAAGAAGTGGAGTTGGGCTTTACCGAAGAAGAGGCGATGAAAGAGGCGGAACGCTGCCTGAATTGCGGCATCTGTGTTGAATGCCAAGAGTGCGTGCGTGTTTGTGAGCCGAAAGCGATCAACCATCGCATGAAAGATGAGATCAAGGAGATCAAGGTCGGGCAGATCCTCCTGGCCACAGGCTACACGACTTTAAATTCCAAAGCCCTCAGCCTTTACGGCTATGGTGAATTTGATAATGTCTATACAAGCCTTGAGTTCGAAAGGATAGTAAGTTCCACAGGCTCAACCCAGGGAAGAATTGTCTTGAAAAATGGCCAGGAGCCGAGGGCCATCGGCATCATCCATTGCGTCGGCTCTCGGGATGAAAAATATCATCCCTACTGCTCCCGTGTCTGTTGCATGTATGCGCTCAAGTTTGCCCATCTCATCAAAGACAGGACAAACGCCGAAGTCTACGAGTTCTACATTGATATGAGAGCCTTTGGCAAGGGGTATGAAGAGTTCTATTCCCGGATCCTGGAAGAGGGGGTGAATGTCATTCGGGGCAAAGTGGCCGAGGTGGTTCAAGCCGGCTGGTCCAAGAAAGAGGAAGGAACTCTCCTCATCCGCTGCGAAGACACGCTGATCAAAAAGTACCGGGAAATCCCTGTTGATATGGTCGTGCTGTGCAACGCCATCGAGCCTCAACCCGACGCCGGCGACATCCAGCGGCTCTTTTCCATCAGCAGAAGCCCTGATGGGTTCTTCCTGGAGAAGCATCCCAAGCTCGACCCCACGGCCACGGCCACCGATGGAATCTATATCGCGGGATGCTGCCAGGGGCCGAAGGACATACCGGACAGCGTGGCCCAGGCGAGTTCGGCAGCGGCGCGCATTCTGGCCTATATTTCTAAGGGAGAGATTGAAATCGAGCCCATCCAGGCTTATATCGACCCGGAGCTCTGCTCCGGCTGCCGGCTCTGCAACGACCTCTGTCCTTACACGGCCATCAAGTTCTCTGAGGATGAAGGCGTCTCCAAAGTGAACGAGGCGCTCTGCAAAGGCTGCGGGACCTGTGTCGCTGCCTGTCCCTCGGCCGCTTCCCAGCAGAATCATTTCCGTGACGAGCAGATTTTTGCCGAGATCGAAGGCCTGCTCGGAAGTTAGACCTCCAGGTCCATTTTTTCGAGGAGAAGCTCGGTTCCTTCGAGAGTCTCAAGGTCTGTCGAACCGCAGGCCGGGCAGACGAAGACAAAGTCATCCCTTTCGGCAATGGCCTGACATTTGCGGCAGCGAATCTTGAGGGGGACTTCCTCGATTTCCAGGATCGCTTCCCTGGCGATTGTCCCATCCTTGTAAATATTGAAGGCGGTTTCGAGAAACTCGGGGACGGCGCCAGCCAGTTTTCCTACCTTCAGCTTGACCAGGACGATTTTTTTAGCTCTCTCGTCCCGGGCCTTTTCTTCCAGGATTTCGAACAGGCTGGCGATGAGAGAAAGTTCATGCATGGCGCTGAATCATGTTGACGCGACGCTCAATAAAGAAGCGGACGAGCTCGGCAATGCCCGCTCCCCTGAGGGCGGAGGTCAGGAAAACGCGGAGCTTCGGGTTGATCTCCAGGGCTTCCTTTTCTGCCCTCTTCAGGTCGAAGGGAACGACAGGCAGCAGGTCGGCCTTGGTAAAAATGAGGCAGTCAGCCGTCGCAAAGGCCTTGGGATATTTCTTTGGTTTGTCGTCTCCCTCGGGGAGCGAGAGGAGCACACAGCGCAGGCTTTCTCCCAGGTCGTAGCTGGCCGGACAGACAAGGTTGCCGACGTTTTCGATGAACAGAAACTTGGTCTCTGGTGGAATTTCGGGAATGAGCCTGGCTACCATCCTGGCCTCGAGGTGGCAGGCGCCGCCGGTGGTGATCTGCCAAGCCGGCACGCCTTTCTTCCGGATTCGCTCGGCGTCAAGGTCAGTTTCGATATCGCCCTCGATGACAGCCATGCGGTGATTCATTTTCAACGCTTCGGCGATCCTTTCCAGGAGCGACGTCTTGCCCGCGCCGGGCGAGCTAAGGAAATTGACGGTCAGGATTCCCTCTTTTTCCAGCCTCACGCGGGTTTCGGCGGCTATTTTCCTGTTTGAGCCTAAGATCTCCTCGCGGACAAGAACCTCTTTTTTATCCACTTCTTAATCCTCAGCCTTTCTCAAGACTTCTTTGACCTTCTCGGCAATCGCCGGCATGTTTTTTTCCATTTCCTGCGAGAGCTTTTCTCCCAGAGAATGGATGTTCTTCGCCTCCACGGCAACGACACGGATACGCGAGGGCATATGAAGGCCGAGGCGTCGTCCGATTTCGACCGCCTGCGGCACCGAGACGTAATGGGGAGAGGGGCCGGGAACGGCTCTGATATCGCTTTCTCTCAAAACATGGATTCTTCCCGTTTGGGGGGCCTCCCGCTTGATGGTGTCGATGAGGATAAGTCGGTCGTAGCCGACGATAACATCTAAAAGGGCGAGGCCGGACAGGGAGCATTCTTCCAGGTCAACATTCTGGAAATCCCCGGTCGGCATTTTTGTCGTTTCCTCCCTGAGATAGCGAATGACCTGGATGCCGATTCCGTCATCTCCGTAGATCTCGTTTCCCAGACCGAGAACAAGAGTCTTCATTTTGTTTCATCTTCTGACCGGGGAAGCCTGACGCTGAACGTGGAGCCTTGACCTGGTTCGCTCTCTACCTCTATGGAGCCGTTGTGGGCTTCGACGATTTTTTTGGCGATCGAGAGCCCCAGGCCTGTCCCCTTGATTTTCTGGTCCTCCCGGCGGCTGACGCGGTAGAATTGGTCGAAGATGAATGGAAGGTGTTCCCTGGCAATCCCGATCCCCGTGTCCTCCACTTTGACGACGATGAAGCTGTTCTCATGATGCATCGAGATGGTCACCGAGCCTTTTGGCTTGTTGTACTTAATGGCGTTGGTGATGATGTTAGAGAAGGCCTGGTCCAGCATCTGCTCATCGCCCAGCACAGGCCCCTTGGCCGGCTTGAGTTCCAGGCTCACCTCATACTCCTTCGCCAGGGGCGCCAAAAATTCAACCTGCTTCTTGAGCAGGTTGTCGAGCGCCACGGGTTTGAGCTTGTCGACAATCTGGCCCCGGTCGATTCTGGCGAGGTCCAGCCAGTCGTTGATCAGCCCGAGGAGGTTGTCTAACCTCTCACGAGCTCGGAGAATCATCTCCTGCTGGGTTTTGTCGACCTGGCCGGCCAGCCCGGCCAGGATGACCTCGAAGTACTGCTGGATGGCCACGAGCGGGCTGCGGAGCTGGTGAGTGACCATAGTGATGAAATTATCCTCCATAAGCTTCTTTTCGCGGCGCAGTGTCTCGGCCTCCATAGCCAGCCGGCGCCTTTCCAGAGCCCGGCTGATAATCAAGCGGAGTTCCTCAGGCGCAAAGGGCTTGGGCAGGAAGTCGTAAGCGCCCTTTTTCATGGCTTCGACGGCAGAATCCACAGTCGCGTATCCAGTAATCACGATGGGGATGAGCTGGGGGTCAATATCTTTCGTTTTTTCCAGGACTTCAAACCCGCTGATGCCCGGCATCTTCAGGTCGATCAGGGCGATTTCGGGCTTGAGTTCCCTTATTTTTTCCAGCCCGACCTCCCCGTTCTCGGCGGTCACGGGAGCGTATCCGCCCCTGGCCAGGATGAGGGAGCAGGAATCCCTCATGGCTTCTTCGTCGTCAATCACAAGAACAGTCGGTTTTTTTTCGGCCACAGCTTTTCTCCTGGTGCTCTATTTTAGCGCAAATCGCGATTCATTTCAGCCCAGACGTTTCCCAGGGAACTCCGGGAGTGAGATGGAGAAGGGGATGAGCTCTATTACTTGATGAGCTTGGCGATCCGGGCCAGCAGGTCGTCGGGCTTGACCGGCTTGTCGATATAGTCATCCGGGCCGGCCATGCCCTCTTCATCGCCCTTGAACTGGAACCTGGTGCCGGCAATCTCCTTTACGGCTGAAACGAAAATGATGGGCGTATCTTTATAGTCTCTAAATTCTTTCGAAGTCTTGATGGCGTGACAGAGGGAGAAGCCGTCAAAAAGACTGTCCATCATGATGTCGAGCAGGATGAGGTTGGGTTTTTCAGAAAAAATCTTTTCCTTTGCCTCCCGTGGGTTAGTAGCCGTCACGACCTCGTAGAGGGCTGATTTCAGGATCGGAGTCACCGCAGCTAAGAAATCGGGGTCGTCATCGATGACCAGGATTTTCTGGGTGCTTTTGTTCATTACCTTTCCTCCTTCACTGATTAAAAGCGTTTTTTATGGCAAGCTTCAGCTCATCTTTGCCGAAGGACTTGATAAAATAAAAGAAGATGTCCTGTTCCCGGACTTTGGCCTCAAGCCGCTTGGTGTTTTTCTTCGTCGTCATGATAATCTTGAGCCCTGGGTCAAGGTTCTTGAGGATAGAAACAGCTTCATAGCCTTTCATCTCGGGAAGATGAGTATCCATGACCAAACAGCGAAAACCTCCCCCGGAGACTTTCTTGATAGCCTCGGAGAGGTTCCTGGCTGTTTCGGGGTCGTAGTTTTCATTCTTAAGAAACTGGGCCAGGTCCCGCCTCTGGTTGGGATCGGGGTCGACGATCAGAATTCTCTTTTCTCCCGTGTTCACGACATGTTCCTCAGGAGGGGAAGTAAAGCAAATTGTGTGCCAAACGTGCCGCTGAGGTAGCCCGGGTGCAATATTTATATTATTGATATTAAATAATATAGAGCTAACAGCCATCCCTTCTCTCTTTTGCGCATCGCGACGCCCAGCGGCCTGAGGAATTATTCCCCAGGCTTGTCCCAATATTTCCTCGGCTGTTTCCGGAGAAAAGAATTCTACCATGTTGACGGAAAGATCACAAGGAAAAATGACAAAAAATGGGGACGGTCCTTCAAGAGGACCGTCCCCGTGTATCGTCCAGCGGTTTGATTGATGCAGGTATGAGAAGGGCGGTCAAAGCGATTCTCTAAGAATCGCTTGGTCGTCTTTGTCCGCAGGACGAGAATTCAGGCCGATCATATTCCTACTTAACCTATCGTTTCTCTAAGGATTTGGTCAATGGCCTGCCGGACCGGGAGAGAAAGCTCATCTCCTCCTTCCACAGATTTAGGTTGAATGGCGAGAATGAAAGACCGCCGGACCTCCTCGTAGGTCAGTTTGTTCGAGAGGCCGGGCAAGAGTCTGTGGCTGAGCACGGAGTTCCAGAAGACGTGCTGAAGGGGGAGCAGGGCGATCTTCCCCGGCTTTTCCCCCATGTTGGCGATGTCGAGGAAAAGGAGAGGCCGTCCCGAAAATCTTTCCAGGATGTGGCCCTCATCGAGTTCCGTTTCCAGGTAGACGTCCTTGACTCCGGCTTTCCTCATTTCCAGGGCCAGTTCAAGGCCGGCCCGGTCATCCGACCGGCCCTCTTTTCCGACGCCGATAAACACGGGATTAGCCTTGAGCAATCTGGCCAATTTCGTTTTCCAGTCTTGGGCGGGGGCTTTCTTGACCTCGGCCATGTGGACTGAACAGCTGATACACGGGTCAAACGCCCGGACGACAAGATCCATCCTGTCCCTGATCTTATCCTCCTGTCCCTCGTCTAAAAGCTTCTGGGCTGCAATGTAGCAGTACCTTTCGATCTCTTCCGCGTTCTGGGCGGTCGGGGTGATGATGTCGACGTTGGCAACGACGCCGTCGGTTATTTCATAATGATGGATCAGGAGGCCCCGCGGAGCCTCCACCAGCCCTGTCCCCTTCCCGTTCTTGGACTTGTACGGAACCAAGGCGGGGTCCTCAGGGTGCCGAAGGACTTCATCTGCCAACTCAGGGATTCTTTCAAAAGCGTAGAGGATTTCCAGGGCCTGAGCGGCGTTATGATAGAGAGGATTCTTCTTCCAGCGGGCGTTGAAATATTTCTTGAACATCTTGCCTGCTTCATCCTCGAGCCTCTCGCCCAGGACATTGACTCGGGCAAGAGCGCCCACAGAATACGTGTTTCCTTTGTACCGGCTGCGCTTGCAGAAGGAATGCGGGACGAAAAACTCGTTGGTCAAGCGCTTGTAGTCATCCCGGGCAATTTTCTCCCCGGTCGAAAGAATGATCTCGTCTCCCCAGAGTCCATATTTTCCGTCTCCCGGCTCGCAGCAGGCATAGACCGTCTCCTCTTCGGGGATGGTCGGATACTCAAGCCCGCAGAAGAGGTCTACAGTCCTGAAGACAAAAGGCATAAACTGGACGGCCCGGTTTTTAATCCAGATGAGCTCATCCCGGCTGGGGTACTTTCCGAACCCTCCGATGACCGGGTTTTCGCCGTGGATGTAACGGCCGCTCAAGACTTTCATGATGTGATTGCCGAACTGCTTCATTTCCAGGGCAATCTTGACCTCGAACGGAAATTTTGAGGCCATGGCGATAGCGTTAGGGAAATCTACATAATCAGGAAGAGCGAGGTAGAAGACATGGAGGGAATGGCTTTCGATGAACTCGCCCATGTGCATGAGCTCACGGAGGAGAGTCACTTTGGCCGGAACCTTGACACCCAAAGCGTTCTCCATCGCGCGAAGGACGGCATTTTTATGCGAAAGAGTGCAGATGGCGCATATCCGGGGAGCGATGCTGACGTCCTCTTCGGGCGTCTTGCCGACCGTCAGGCGCTCGATGAGTCTCGGTCCTTCGTTGACAGTGAACTTGACTTCGGTGACGACGCGGCCATCGATGGTGGCGGAGATGCCGCCATTGCCTTCAACGCGGGCGAGATGGTCGATGCTGATCGTCTTCATCTTTTCTCCTTTCTGAATTGCGCGAAGAACTCGGCAATCCTCGTCCCCGAGTAGTTGGCCATTCTTTTCTTGATCATTTCCAGGTCGAAGCCTTTATCGAGGAGAAGATGGTATTCGGAAGTCAAATTGGCTTCCTCAGTCGGGCCCCAACAGCCAAAGCAGGGAATGTTATGATCCGGACAAACGGACCCGCAGCCGGCCAATGTCAAAGGCCCCAGACAGGGGATATCTTTGTTGAGAAGACAGTCGTTTTCATGCCATTTGCACTCGACGCAGACGGGGAAGCGGTAAAGCTCCGGCGGGTTTCCGCCGACCATCCGGGCGAAAGTCGATAGAAACTGCTCTTTGCCGATAGGGCAGCCGGGAAGGTAATGATCGACGCGGATGTACGCGTCGATCGGCTTGCTCTGGGCAGGCTTGGTGTGGGTGAAGGCGATGGTCCCGTAGACTTTCTTGAAGTTCTTCTCCCAGTCTTTCTTGTCCAGGAAGGCCGCCTGGATCCCGCCGACACAGGCGCAGTTGCCGATGGCCACGACGACCTTGGACCTTCTTCTGATATCCAGGAGCTCTTCTTTTTCTTTTTCCGTGCTGACCGAGCCCTCCACCAGAGCCACGTCGAGCTCGCCGTTTCGGTTATCGCTTTTGGCCATGAGGAAGGATTCGATGTCGGCGGCCTTGAAGATGTTCATGAGCTCCTCTTCGCAGTCGACGATGAGGAGGGCGTCGCCGGCGCAGCCGGTGAGCTCGTAGATCCCGATTTTCAACTTTTCTTTTTCCATCGTCTCCTCCCTAAATAAGCTCCCTCATGTGGATGACATCCCAGTAGGTAAAAACAGGGCCGTCGAGGCATGTGTAGATGTAATCGATGGCGCAGTGACCGCACTTGCCCACCCCGCATTTCATCCGCCGCTCGAGCGTCATCAGGATCTGGTTCTTGGGGATGGCGAGCTTGACCAGTTCCTTGATGACGAATTTATACATCACGGGCGGGCCGCAGACGAGAGCATAGGTGTTGGGCGCGTCTATTTGCCTAAGATGGGGGAAAAGCGTGGTCACCACGCCGACTCTCTCCGTCCATTTCCCGGTATCGTCTGCGTCTACAGCTAAATGACATTCGAGGTCGCTCCTCTGTTTCAGAGAAAAATATTCCTCCCTGAAGATCATCTCGGCCGGCCTTTTGGCGCCGTAGAGGACGGCCACCCGCCCGAACTGGTCGCGGTTATCAAGGCTATAGAGCAGGACAGAGCGCAGAGGGGCAGCCCCCAGCCCGCCGACGACGATGAGGATGTCCTTGCCTGTCATCGCCTCGACCGGAAAACCGTTGCCGTAGGGACCGCGAAGTCCGATGAGCGAGTTCTCTTTCAGGCGAAAGAGGGCGTTGGTAACGGTCCCGGCTCTGCGGATGCAGAACTCAAGAAGGCCTGGCCGGGAAGGCGTGGAAGAAATTGAGAAAGGAGCCTCTCCGGCCCCCAAGACTGAGATCATGGCAAACTGCCCTGGCTTATAATTGAAGGACAGAGCTTTTTGCATATCGACGAATCGGACCTGAAAGAATTTGACGTCCTCGGTCAGATGATAGGTGCGGACAATCCGGGCTGGCTCGGGTTTGAAAGGCTTGGCTTCCGCAGGAGATTTATCTTGAACGTTCATCTTGTTGCCTCCTTGGCCAGGTTTTTCCAGAATGCCTCCGGCTCCTGCCCTTCGAGGGCCGCGGCCACCGTCTTGACGTTTATCTGGACCGGGCACGTTACCAGGCAACGGCCACAGCCGACGCAGCTCGGCTTGCCGTACTTGGAGACGTACGCCTGGAGTTTATGTGTGTACCAGAGTTTGAGACGCTGGAACTTTTTCTCCCTGAAGTTTTCTCCGCCCGCCACCTCAGAATACTCGGGAAGAGTGCAGGAATCCCAGTGGCGGATGCGTTGGCCGGGTTTTTCGCCCAGGAACTGCTTATCCATGACATTGTAACAGTTGCAAGTCGGGCAAACCATGGTGCAGGAACCGCAGGCCAGGCAGGCGGCGCCGAGCTCTTCCCAGAAAGGCGCGCGGTAGTTGAGCTCCATCAGGTCGGGCAGGCGGACAAACTGGATTTCTGTTTTGAAAGCGTTATCTCTTTCGGCCTGCCATTGGATGTACGTCTTGATGTCTTTCTCAGTCAGGTTCTCGTCGAAAAGGTCGGGAACCAGCCGGATGAGGTCGTCGCCGCGGCTGGAGCCAATCCAGACGAGGAAACAGGACTCCAAATTAGTAAAGAAAAGATCGTAGCCTTCCTCGACGATGTGGGTATGGGTTGACTTGCAGAAGCAGTGCTCGTCAGGCCAGCAGGACAGCCCGAGAATCATCGTCCTTTTCCTGGGCTCGAGATAATAAGGGTCGGGATAGACCTGGGTAAAGATCTTGTCCAAGGTCAAAAGGCCATGAATGTCGCAGGCATGAACGCCGAACAGGATTCTGTCGGTGACATGAGAGAGGTCCTCCTTGTACCCTTTTTCAGTAAAATGAAACATGTTGAAGTTGGCAGGGACCATGATTTTTTTGGCCGGGATGATCGTGCGGGTTGCATTCATGGCGATCCGCGAGAAGTCGGCGACGCGGTCGAAGGCGAACTTGTCCCCCTTGGCGACGGGCGCCCATAGCTCTGCCTCCTTGGAGATCGCTTCAAGGAAGGGGAAAAGGCAGTTTTTTTGGAGTTTTAATATCCTCATGTTGTCCGTCCTTATGTCGGCTCGAATACGTTTTTCCCCTCAGTTAGGGCAAAAAATATAAGAGCCCGATTTTGATGACACTGTTCTTGTATCATGAAAAAGCAGACTCCGCAACCGTAGATGAAGAGATTATGCAAGTTCTGTGCCTAATTGAACGCCCTTGGGTTGAACTGATTAAAGTCTAATATATTGATTTAGAATAAAATATGAGCATATCAACTTCGACAGGTGTTAGGTTAAAAAGAGTTTGTCTCCAGCGCAGTGGCATTTTTCCTCACTCCTGGGGGACGTTCCCCCATTTAGATCTTGTACTTTTTGATCTTGGCCCAGAGAGTTTTTCGGTCAATCCCCAGCACCTCAGCGGCCCGGCTCTTGTTTCCGAACTGTGACTGGAGGACAGCCTTGATGTGCTCTTTTTCCATTTCTTCGAGGGTTTTGTATTTTCCGCCAGCTGAGCCCGCCAGGCCTGTCGAGGCGCTGATCCCGTGATACATGAGGTCCTCCACGTCAATGCCGTTTGTCTTGGATAAAACGACAGCCCTTTCGATCGTGTTCTCAAGCTCTCGGATGTTTCCAGGCCAGTCGTACTCGGTCAGCGCTCTGATGGCGCGAGGGGAAACGCCTTCGATATTTTTCTTGGCCTTTTTATTGTATTTGCGCAAAAAATGCTCGACCAGAAGAGGGATGTCTTCCTTTCTTTCCCGTAGGGTTGGCAGATGGATCGGGACGACGCTCAGCCTGTAGAAGAGGTCTTCCCTGAATTTCCCCTTTCTGACGGCCTCAGCCAGGTCTTCATTGGTTGCGGCCAGGATCCGGACGTCAACTTTGATCGGCTTGCTCGACCCGATCCGGGTGATCTCCCTTTCCTGGATGACCCGCAACAGCTTGGCCTGGATGTTGAGCCCGATGTTGCTGATCTCGTCGAAGAAAATTGTGCCTCCGTCAGCCACTTCGAACCGGCCGTGTTTGGTCTCGTGGGCTCCGGTGAACGACCCTTTGACGTGCCCGAAAAGCTCGGATTCGAAGAGCGTCTCGACCAGGGCCCCGCAGTCGACGACCACGAAAGGGGCCTGTCGTCTCAAGCTGTGGAGATGAATTTCCCGTGCGATGAGCTCCTTTCCCGTGCCGCTCTCTCCGGTGACGAGGACCGTGCTCTCGGTAGGGCTGACGCGCCTGACAATCTCGAGCACGTCGCGCATGACTTTGCTCTTCCCTATGACCATCTCGAATTCGGTCTTGGCCTCGAGCTCTCGGCGGAGATACATGTTTTCAAAAAGAAGTCTCCGGCCGTCTAAGGCTCTCTTAGTGACGACCCGCAGCTCCTCAGGAGTAAAGGGCTTGGCCATGTAGTCGAATGCGCCCTGCTTCATCGCTTCAACAGCCGATTCGATCGAGGCGTAGCCGGTAATGATGATGACCGGCGTTTCCGGGCTGGTGTCCTTGATCCGGCTGAGCACCTCCATCCCCTTGATGCCCGGCAACTTAAGGTCGAGGAAGACAACGTGGAAGGTTTCCCGGCTAAAGAGGTTCAGCCCTTCTTTTCCTTCAACCGCTCCCTTGACGGCGTAGCCTTCCTTACGGAGAACCTGGCTCATGGAATCTCGCATGGATTCTTCGTCGTCGATGATCAGGATGTTGGCGGGCTCATTCATTTGGCGCTTCCTTAATCAGCGGCAACACGACTGTAAACGTGGAGCCCCGCCCGACTTCACTCTTCACCTCGATAGACCCATTGTGTTTTTGGACGATGCCGTAGCTGATGGCCAGGCCCAAGCCAGTTCCTTTCCCCACTTCCTTGGTGGTGAAGAAAGGCTCGAAGAGACGGGGCAGGTCCTCTTCCTTGATTCCGTGTCCCGTGTCTCTGAACTCGATTCTCAGAGTGTCGGTTCTTGCGTCCAGGAGCGTTTTGATGGCGAGCAGGCCGTTTCCGTTCATGGCCTCGGCGGCGTTGATGATGATGTTGGCGAAAACCTGCTGGAGCTGGGGCCCGTCTGCCACGATTCGGGGAAGGTCGGAGAAATCTTTCTCAATTGTGATGTTTTGAAAGAGGGCCTGGCGTTCAAAAATAGCCAGGGCTTTGTTGACGACCTCGTTGAGGTCGGTCAGCACCATCTCCGGCTCTTTTGGCCGGGCGAACTCCAGCAGCCCCTTGACGATGTTTTTGCAGCGGGACGTTTCTTTGATGATTTTTTTCAGAGTTTCAGCCAGGTTGCTGTTTGCCTTGGACTCTTCAAGGAGGAGATGGCTGTAGATGAGGATCCCTCCCAGCGGATTGTTGATCTCGTGGGCGATGCCAGCTGCCAGCTTGCCCAGGGAGGCCAGTTTTTCAGACTGGACGAGGGAGGCCTGCATTTCCGTAAGCTCCCTCGTCCGTTCCTGGACTTTTTTCTCGAGCGTCCTGCCCCATTCTATAAGCTCTTCGTTGGCGGCTTTGAGCTTCTCGGTCATCTGATTGAAGGAAGCGGCAAGATAGCCGACCTCGTCAGCCGATTGGATTTCCACTTTATGACCGAGATCTCCCTTGGCAATCTCTTGGGTGGCGACGACCATGCGCTGGAGCGGCTTGATGATCTTCGTCGTCGAGAAATAGAGCATTATTAAGAGAAAGATCACACAAAGGGAAGCCAGAATGGTAAAGGTCAGCATGACCCGGTTGGCGATATCGATGTATGGCTTTTCCAGCGTTCCTACATAGAGGATTCCGATAATCTCATTCTTGATATTCTTGATCGGCTCGTAGGCCGTGATGTACCAGTCCTTGACCACAAACGCCCGGTCGTTCCAGGACTCGGCCTCATCGAGAACGGCTTTCTTCACTTCCTCGGAGATGCGCGTACCGATGGCCCGCTGGCCCTGGGCATCGGTGACGTTTGTGGAAATCCGCAGGTCTCCCTGGAAGATCGTCGCCGTTCCCGTCTCCACTCCCTTATACTTTTCTTCCTTGAAGACGATTTCCTTGACCCGGTCAACGATCTCGTAGTTCCGGTTGAGGAGGATGCCGCCATAGAGAACGCCCAGGAGATCATCTTTCTCGTCGATGACCGAGGCCGCTGCCTTGAGCATGAGGCCGCTTGTTTCCTTGTCTTCGGGCCGCGGTGCCGCCTTGGGAGTAGGGATAAACTCCATGTAGGCTCTCTCAGCCAGATCCTTACCTTCCTTAAGGAGCTCGCTCTTTGGAACAATCTGAGGATAGGCGATGACGTTGGGCTGGAGAGCCCAGCTGACGATTTCGTCCCCGGACTGGTCATCCCCTTCCACCTCCGGGTTCCTCGTCCTTATAATGACCCGACCCCGGCTATCTGTAAGAGTTAGAATGTCCAAGCCGTACTCGTTCCTGACCCGGTTCAGGTAGCGGAGGAGGATGTCTGTCCGGTTGTTGCGGATGGCTTCATGGAGGCTTTCCCGGGAAGCCGTCAGGCTGACAATATCCTTGATGTCATTGAGCTTTTCGTTGAAGACCATCCAGGCAGAGGCCAGGTCATGGTTGACCTTGGCCTGAGCTTGAGAAATGAGGACGTTCTTGACCAAGCGCTGGCCGAAGAAAAGCGAAATCAGGCCGCCGATGACAATGACCACCAGGAAGCTGAGGATGAGCTTTGTTCGCAGGGAAAAGTGAGGAGGATGCATTTAATTCTATTAGGGGACGGTTCTCACAGAAAACCGCCCCTCTTAATTATAATCAAAAGAGAGGAAGATGCTCAAGGAAATAAAGGGACGGCCTTCCTCCAGAGTCGTCCCTATCAACTTCATCTTTTGAGTTGCTGGACGAGCTCTCCGTTTCGATCATAAATGTTAATGACCAAGGGCATGTCACCGGGAAGGGCATGCGTTCCGCAGGCATGGCAGGGGTCGTAGGGCCGGAAGGCCATTTCAGCTAAGTTCAGCAGGCCCTCCGAGACTTTTCCGTTCTTGATGAACGCCTTGGCCGCCTTTTCGATGGACATGTTGATGGCCGCAGCGTTATTCACCGTGGCCACGATCAGGTTGGCCTCCTCAACGATTCCCTTCTCGTCGGTCTTGTAGTGGTGGATGAGCGTTCCACGCGGCGCTTCGACGATGCCCACGCCCTTGGTTGGCGTCTGGGTGGGGATGGTGCGGATATTGGTATCGGTGATGGATTTGTCCTCGAGCAGCATGACCATGGCTTCTGCAGCCTGGAGAGCTTCAATCAGGCGGGCCCAGTGAAAAGCTAAGGTGTTATGAACAGGTTTCCCGCCGAGCGTCTCGTACATCCGGTCGTGCTCCTTATGAGCCAGTGGAGTGGCCATGCCGTCTGAAGCGTTCAACCGGGCCAGCGGGGCAACCCTGTAAACGCCCGAGTCCGAACCCTCGGTAAAGCCCTTCCATCCGACTTTTTTCAAAAACGGGAATTTGATGTAACTCCACGGCTCGACGTGCTCGGCGATGTGCTCCAAGTATTCATGCGGCCGGAATCTAGCGAACTCTTTCCCTTCCGGCGTGACAACGCGCACGGCTCCGTCGTAGAAATTGACCTTGTTCTTATCATCGACAAGGCCCATATAGTACGTCTTGATTTTATAAGCGTCGCCGACGACGAGGCTGACATACTCCTTATTCTTCAGGACGACATCGTCAAAAATCTGGAGGGCGAATTGGGCGAATTCGACAGCGAATTTGGCCGTTTCTAAGAATTGCAGCCGGTGTTCTTCGTCCAGCCCCTTGGAGACGCCTCCCGGGAGCCCGCAGACAGGATGAATAACTTTTCCGGCCAGGTAGTTGATGATGTCCCGGCACTCGCGTCGTACGCGGATGACTTTGCCGCCGATCTCGAGGCCGACCTTGCCGATGACGCCAAGGATGTTCCGCTCGGCGGCCGGCGCCTGAGGCCCGACGACAAAATCCGGCCCGCCCAGGAAGAAAAAGTGGAGTGTGTGGTCTTCCATCATAAATGTGTTGTAGATGAGTTCCCTGATTTTGCGGGCTGTTGGAGTTGGCTCAACGTGGAAAACGGCGTCGACAGCCTTGGTCGAGGCCATGTGGTGGGCGGTCGGGCAGACGCCGCAAATGCGGGGCGTGATCCGTGGCATCTCCTCCACCGGCCTGCCCACGGCGAATTGTTCGAAACCTCTGAGCTCCGGGACCTGGAGGATGGCCCGGTCGACATTTCCCTTGTCGTCGAGAAATATCTCGATTTTGCCGTGGCCTTCGAGTCTGGTGATCGGGTCAATGGTTATTCGTTGAGTCATTTTATGGCCTCCATGCGTCTTCGCTGCAGGATAGATGTGGGCAGGCTGAAGCGGTAGAAGGTTCCTGCAGGGTCGGATATGGACTGGACGATCTTGTCGATTTCCTTTTCGTCGTTCGTGTCTAAGATCGAAGCCAGGGCTGAGAGGAACTTGGCGCCCTGGTCATGGACCTGGTCGGTGGGGCCGAAACAACCCCGGCAAGGCATGTTCGCCTCTATGCAGCGCTCGTTGCAGCCTGTCCGGGTGGCCGGTCCCATGCAGATGACTCCCTGGGCAAGGAAGCATTTTTCTGGGTCTAACATGATTTCCCAGGGACGCTTGATCTCCTTGATGACCAATTTTTCTGGCTTGCTGTCGTTGCGGTCGCAATCGTCGCAGAGAGACTTGTTGGGCGAGAGGACGGCTCCTTTGGCCGGAAGCTTTCCCTCTAAAATGGCGCCTACGGCGCTGAGGATGAGATCCCTGGGCGGCGCGCAGCCGGGCAGGTAATAATCGACGTCGATAACCTGGTTGAGAGCATACACCGTGTCAAAAAACCTGGGCAGGGTGAGCTCCTTTCCGTCAAGGACCGTTTTCTCCAGGGGGACGATTTTGTCCGGGTTCTGTGTGGAAGGCGTCGTGTGATAGGCGCGCCGGAAGATCGTCTCCTTGTTCCAGAAATTCCCCAGCCCGGGAATTCCTCCAAGATGAGAGCAGGCCCCGTGGGCGACGACAAGCTGGGATTTCCGGCGAAGGAGCTTGACCATCTCTTCCTGCTCGCTCAGCCTGACGGCGCCGTTGATGAAGCTCACGGCGATGGAGCCGTCGGGCATGGCCTCGACATCCTTCTTCTTGAAGTCGAGGGCGACAGGCCAGAAAACGATGTCCACGGCGGCGACGACTTTGAGGATATCTTCAGCCAGGTCAACAATAGATTCCTCGCAGCCGCCGCACGAGGAGCACCAGTAAAAAGCAACCTTAGGCTTCGCGTTGCTCATGTTTGCCTCCGTTCTTGGACAAATAGAGCGGTCCCAGTTTCCGGACCTGTTCAGTGAACTCGTTGCAGACGTGCTGGAATTTTACTCCCTCGGCCGCAGACACCCATTCCAAGCGGAACCTCTCTTTTTCGATGCCGAATTGATCCAGCATCTTCAAGAGAAGCTTGTACCGCCTGAGAGCCTTATAATTGCCTTCCTTGTAATGACAGTCTCCAGGGTGACATCCTGAGATCAGGACGCCGTCAGCCCCTTCCTTGAAGGCTTTAAGAACGAACTGAGGGTCGACACGGCCGCTGCACATGACCCGGATGATGCGGACGTTGGGCGCGTAGATCATCCTCGCTGTGCCGGCAAGGTCTGCTCCTGTGTATGAGCACCAGTTGCACAGGAACCCGACCAGCCTGGGCTCGAAAGTTCCGTTGCTCATCCAGAGCCTCCTTATCTTATGAATTCGAAAATCAAAGAAATAAACGCTATATTATATCCAACTCCCGATCAATGTGCCACCACCTTTTGTCAGACCACAAAGATTCCTTCGATCTCGGCGAAGATCTGCGAGTCGCGGAAGTGCTTCTGGTGCGATGCGCCGCTCGGGCAGGCAGCAACGCAGGTGCCGCAGCCCTTGCAGAGGGCATCGTTGACGACCGAGATGCCCTTTTCTTTGTCGTAGGTGATGGCCGTGAAGGGGCAGAGATTGACGCAGAGCTGGCATCCTGCGCAGAGGTCTTCGTCGATCTCGGCGGTCACCGGCTCGAGGGCGAACGTTCCCTTATCGGCCAGGGCCAGCGCTTCAGCCGCCGCGCCTCCGGCCTGGGCTACCGTATCGGGGATATCCCGCGGCGCCTGGCAGGCTCCCGCGAGGTAGATCCCATCAGAGAAGGTGGACACGGGGGCGAGTTTTGGATGCCGCTCGAGGAAGAACGTGTCCTGGCTGCAGGAAATGTTGAAGATTTTGGCCAGCTGGTTGTGGTCTATGCTGGGCTCGAGACCGGTGGCCAGGATGACCATATCGACGGGGATTCGCCTGACTGTCCCGAGAAGCGTGTCCTCAACGCGGATGATGAGTTTCCCTTCCTCCCGTTGGGTCATGGCCATGTCGGTGATGTCGGAGACGCGTCCCCGGATGAACTTTGTCCCTTCGTGGAGCAAGCGGTGGTAGAACTCTTCGTAGCCTTTTCCGAAGCAGCGCATGTCGATGTAAAAATCGTAGACATCGGCGCTCGTTTTTTCCTTGATAAGATGGGCGAACTTGAGTGAGTACATGCAGCAGACACGGGAACAGTATTCATTGTAATTTTCATCCCGGGAGCCCACGCAGTGGATGATGCCCACAGCCTTGGGCTCGGTGCCGTCGGCCAGTTTTATTTTCCCGCCCGTTGGCCCCGAGGCGTTGACCAACCGCTCGAACTCCAAGGCCGTGATAACGTTCGGGAAGTGGCCGTAGCCATAAGCCGGGATGCGTTTGGCGTCAAAAGGCTTGAAGCCGCTGGCCAGGATGATCGTCCCGACCTCCACTTCGAGAGTCTCGTCCTGCATGTCGTGGTTAATGGCCTCGCGGTCGCAGACTTTGGTGCAGACTTTGCATTCACCGGTCTTGAAATGGATACAGGCTTCAGTGTCGATGAGCGGCACCATCGGCACGGCCTGGCGGATCGGCACCCGGATGGCTGTTGTCGGGCCGAGATGGAGTTCGGTATGGATGACCTTTCTTCCGTACTTATCCTCGTACGTGATAGCACCAGTGGGGCAGAAATAGGCGCAGGCTGTGCAGCCGATGCAGGCCTCAGAGGGCTCGCCGAAAGGAGGCATGACTTTTCGCTCCGTTCCTCGCTCGATGAAGCTGATGGCGGAAGCGCCGACGATGGTCTCGCAGGCGCGGACGCACAGGCCGCAGAGGATGCATTTTTCCTGCGGGTCCTTGATCTCGAAACGCGTTTTCTCGATGCCCAGCGCTTTAGCCAGCTCCTGGACTGGCTCGGCCGCCGGAGCTCTGGCCATGAGCATTTCCACGTTCAGGCGCCGCGCCTTGAGGACCCTCTCTGAACCGGTCTGGACGTCCAGACCCTCCTGGACCTTGGTGTTACAGGCGGTGACGAGGTCTGTCTTTCCGCGCACCGTCACTTCGACCATGCAAACGCGGCAGGCGCCATAAGCTTCGACAACCGGATGATAGCAGAGGGTCGGGATTTTGATTTCGCACTTCGCGGCAGCCTGGAGGATCGTTTTTCCTTCTTCAATCTGGACCTTTTTTCCGTCTATGGTCAGGTTTACCATCTCATACCTCCTTAATCAACCTTAACGGCGCCGAAATTGCAGACGTCGTAGCAGACGCCGCATTTGATGCATTTCTCCTGGACGATGCGGTGGGCCTCGTTCTTCGCTCCCCGGATGGCGTCCGAGGCACAGTTGCGCCGGCAGAGGTCGCAGCCCTTGCCGACAGTGAGGCAGCGGTTCTCATCGATGGTATAGACGTTGAGCTGGCGGCAGACGTGGGCCGGGCATTTTCGGTCCCGGATATGGGCCTCGTATTCATTCCGGAAATAACGAAGCGTCGTCAGGACAGGGTTGGGCGCTGTCTTGCCGAGTCCGCAGAGCGATGAATCCTTGACCGCGTGAGCCATATCCTCAAGCAGGGTCAGATCCTCCTCCGTTCCCTTTCCCTCGGTGATTCGGGTGATGATGTCTAACATCGCCTTGGTCCCTTCCCGGCAGGGAGTGCACTTGCCGCAGGACTCATCCTTTGTGAAGGTGAGGAAATATCTGGCGACATCGACCATGCAGGTGTCTTCATCCATGACGACCATGCCGCCAGAGCCCATCATCGAGCCGGCAGCGGTCAGGCTTTCGTAGTCGATGGGCAGGTCAAGCTGCTCTTTGGGGATGCAGCCGCCCGACGGGCCTCCAGTCTGGACGGCCTTGAATTCCTTTCCTCCCGGAATGCCGCCGCCGATGTCGTAAATGATTTCTCGGAGCGCGATGCCCATCGGGACTTCGACCAGCCCGGTGTTGTTGATCTTTCCGACCAGGGAGAAGACTTTTGTCCCCTTGCTCGTGAGTGTGCCGATCGAGGCGTACCACTTGGCACCCCGGTCGATGATGATGGGCACATTGGCCCAGGTCTCGACGTTGTTGATGAGCGTCGGTTTTTCCCAGAGGCCGCTCTGAGCAGGGTAGGGAGGCCGCGTCCGAGGCTCACCCAACCGGCCCTCCACCGAGGCGATGAGGGCTGTTTCCTCGCCGCAGACAAAGGCGCCGGCGCCGCGGACGATCTTGATGTCAAAGTCGAAGCCCGTGCCCAGGATGTTGTTCCCTAAGAGTCCGTAGTCGCGAGCTTGTTCGATGGCTATGTTCATCCGCTTGATGGCCAGCGGATACTCGTTGCGCACGTAGACAAACCCTTCGCTGGCGCCGACAGCTCTGGCGCCGATGACCATCCCTTCGATGACAGAATGGGGGTCGGCTTCGAGAATGCTCCGGTCCATAAAGGCGCCAGGGTCGCCTTCGTCGCCGTTGCAGATGAGGTATTTCAGGCTGCCGTTCGACGCTGGAGCATTCCGGACCATCTGCCATTTGAGGCCCGTCGGAAACCCCGCGCCGCCCCGGCCGCGCAGCCCGGAATTGGCGATTTCGGTGATGACCTGCTCGGGAGCCATCTCGGTCAGGGCTTTGGCTACGGCCTTGTAGCCGTCGCGGGCGATGTACTCGTCGATTTTCTCGGGGTCGATTAACCCCCTGTTCCGCAGGGCAATGAGGACCTGTTTTTTGAAAAAGTCGATGTCGCTCAAGACCGGGACGGGCGTTTTCTCCTTGGGCGGCGTATACATCAGCTTTTTGACCGGCCGGCCCTTGAGGAAGTGCTCCTCGACGAGATGAGGGATGTCTTTCTCGGTTAGCTGCTGATAGAAAATGCTGCCAGGCTGGACGACGAGCAGCGGCCCGCGCTCACAGAAACCGTTGCACCCCGTTGTGACGATAAGGACCTCATTTTCCAGACCCTGCTTCTTAACCTCTCTCTCTAAGGCTGCCTTAATGCCGAAGGCGTTGTTGGAAACGCAGCCGGTTCCGGCGCAGACCATCAGATGAATTCGGTATGCTTTTTCTTTGGCCATTTCTGCCATGTTTCCGCCTCCTTAATAGTCCGTCTTCTCGCTGCCGATGCCGAGCGCGTATTCCTGGACGATCTTGCCGCCGAGGACATGTTTTTCAAAAATCTCCTTGATCTTCTTCTCGGTCAGGTCGACGTATTTCACCGGCGCCTGGCCGGCGACCTCGACGGTGGCCATCGGCTCGCGGCTGCACAGACCGGCGCACCCCGAGTTGGTGAGGAGGACATCGTGGATCTCTCGCTCCTCGAGCTCCTTCATCAAGGCGTTCATAATCGTCCGCGCTCCAGCGGCGATGCCGCACGTTCCCATGTGGACGCAGACCTTGGCCCGGTATTCTCCTCCTACGCGGATGGTCGTCAGCCTTTTCGTCTTCTCTCTGATCTTGGCTAGATCATCAAGGGTTAATTTGGGCATCCTGACCTCCTCATTTCCTGTATTTCTTGATCACGCCGGTTACCTTGGCCGGGGTGATTTTTCCGTGGACTTCTTCACCGACCTGGACCACGGGGGCAAGGCCGCAGCAGCCCAAGCAGCGGACAGCGTCCAGGCTGAAGAGAAGATCTTCGGACGTCTCGCCGGACTTTAGTCCCAGCTCCCGTTCGAACTTTTCCAGGACGCGCTGGGCGCCGCGGACGTGGCAGGCTGTTCCCAGGCAGACATGGACGGAATGCTTGCCCTTGGGTTTCAAGCTGAATGCTCTGAAGAATGTGGCCAGACTGAGGACGCGGCTCAGGGGAACGTTCATCTCCTTGGAGACCTGGACCAGGGCCTCCCTGGGTAAATAGCTGTACTCTTCCTGAATATCCTGGAGAATGGCGATGAGGGAACTCTCGTCACCTTGATACTTATTGAGGATCTCCGTGATATTAGCGTGATTCATTTTGCCTCCTTAAATTGGTCTAAGCCTTCTTTTATATGAGTTCTTATGATTTTGAGCACTTCTGGAGACTGAAGAGGGACACCGTCAAGCTGGGACTTGATTTCCTTTGTATCGAGCCGACATTCTGAGTCGTTGACTTTGTGAACGTAGACAATATCCACTGCGGGATAACCGACGATCAGCGTGATGAGGGTTTGGGCGATGTCGCCGATCGGCTTGAGGTCGATGTGGCTGAGCTGGAAAGTCGCTCGCACCCGGGTGCCCTTGCCGGGCTTTGACTCGAGGTCGAGACGGCCGTTGGCGGCTCGGGCCGCTTCGGCGAGAAGCGGCAATCCGAGGCCGACGCGACGGGTCTTTTTTGTCGTCACGAAGGGGTCAGCAGCCTGTTTGACCATTTTTTTGTCCATGCCCCGGCCGTTATCGATAATTTCAAGAGTTAAAAGATCCTGTCTTCTGTTTTCCTCCAAACGGATTTCAATCGTCGTCGCCTGCGCCTCGATCGAATTCTCCGCGATATCGAGGATGTGGAGAGACAAGTCCTCCATGCTCTTTCCTAATTTAAGATTTTTCTTCCTCTTTCCTTCTGGAGGGCCAGCTTTATTTCTGCCACGGTTCCAGCCTGGAGAAGAAACGAAGTCGTGGCCTGCCCGATCTCTTCCAGCCGGTGGGCGTCGGAAGAAGCCGTTAAGGGAAAGCCGAAGTTGAATTTTCTTTGTGCCTCCTCGAACGGCGTCCGGGGGGAAACCTCCAGCGCGTCGATAGAAATATTTTCCGGGACAAACCCTAACTGGCCGATCAGGCTGAAGCCTTCCCGGTCAATGTGAGAGGCAATGGCCAGGCCGTCCAGAGAGTGGATAAGCTCCACGACTCTTTCCAGAGTTAATGTTGATGCGCCGATGAGAAGCTTCTTGTTGATGCGGAGAACCTCGCCTTCGCTATTTACCACAACCTGCAGGCCAAAAGCCTCTTCATCGTTCTCCCCGGGAAGGTGATCGTAGACGACGGCCTGGAGCTCGAAGGCTGCTTCGAGGCTATCAAACAGGCCCAGGACATGGACCTCTTCTTCGGAAGCGACCTCAATTCCGGCCAGGACGTCGATTTTAAAAGGCTTGGCAGCTTCCCTGAGGGCCGGGACGTTTTCGACAGAATTGTGGTCGCAGACCCCAAGGATATCGATGCTTTTCTCGCTCGCCGTGCGCGCGATGCTCAGAGGAGACATCTCCAGCTCACCGCAGGGAGACAGGCAGGTGTGGATGTGCAGGTCCGCCCGAAAAGCCTTGAGCATTCTTTATTCCTTATTCCTTCTGGCCCAGGAGGTTATAAACCTTTCCGGAAATAATGAACGCCGGATCGGCCGTCCCGAGCAGCGGGATTTTTTCCTCTTCCGCTTTTTTCATGGTTTCCGCTTCCGGCGTCCGGCTGTTGACCAGGATGACGGCGGCCAGGTCTTTGAGCTTGGCCACAGCCACGATGTTCTGATGAGTCTGGAGGGTGATCCAGATATTCTTTTCTCGGCTGTTGGCCATGACGTCGCTGAGAAGGTCGCTTGTATAGCCGCCGCTCGCTTCGACGTCAAGTCTATCCGCGGCCGTTAAAACCTTCAGGCCGAGAGCTTCAATAATGTCTTTGAGTTTCATGGGACTAATCCTTTTTATCCTTCTTATAATCTTTCTCACCGGGTCGGGACCCCTGGTTGATGAAAAGGGCTTTGTTGAACAGGCCGATGAGCTCCTCGAAGAGCTCCCGGAATCTTTCCGGGAGCATGAAGACACACTCGAAGAGCTGAGCTTTTTCCATGACGACATCCTCGGCGAAGGTCAGACAGTCGGGTGAGCCGCAGGCTCCGCAGTCGATTTTGGGCAGCGCCTCGTAGATTTCTTCCTTCTGTTTTCTCTTCTTGATGGCTCGGCCCAGGTCGTCGTCCAGGGGCGAGAGCGGCCGGGGCTCGATCTTTCTATCTAAGAAGAAATATTTTTGGGCGTACAGGCGCCTGACTTCGCGGATATCAGGGCAGGCCTTTATTTTCTCGAACTCCAGGGTTTCGATGAGCTTGAGAATTTTGTTGTAGGAGCTGTAAACGTTTTCGACCGTCAGCGACCCTCCCACGCAGCCCTGGGGACAGGAATAAGCTTCGAGAAAATCGATGTCGCGGAGCCTTCCGCGCTCGATGTCGTCAAAAACCTTGATAATTTCGGTCAGACCGGAGACGGCCAAGGAATTCCGTAACCGGAGCGTCCGGCAGACGCCGCCGACCATGGCCCAGCCTATGCCTAAGATGCAAATGCTCTCCAATGCTTTCCGGTAGCTTTCTTTTTCCACGCCTTCCATGGCGGAAAGGAGGGGACCGTAGACGTCGCTGATGGAGAGGGCTCCGTCGAGATAGGATTTTCCTTTCTCGGCCGGCTGCTTGATGGAAATCATTTTGACCGGGCAGGGCGTGATGTAGAAGGTGCCGATTTCTTTCTCGGCCAGGCCGTACTGCTTGGATTTTTTCTCCTTGATGTTTTTGGCTGCTATCTCACGGGGAGTGTTGACCGGGATGAGGAGGTCGATGAGGTCGGGATACTTAACCTGGATAAGACGGACCACCGTCGGGCAGGCGTTTGAGATCACGGGCTTCGGCCCCTGGTATTCGCGAAGGAATTCCTGGATGGCAAAACTTACCTCGCCGCAGGTGTAGGCGAGGTCGAAAGCATCGTCGAACCCCAACTTTTTCAGGCCGGCCAGGATCTTGTGGGGCAGGATTTCTCGGCCGAACTGGGCATAGAGGGCAGGAGAAGGGACGGCCACTGTATGGCGGAACCTGGTCAGCTCGCCGAACGGGTCGGTGAGGGGAACGATGGCTCCAGAGGGGCAGACGTTGAGGCATTCTCCGCAGTCGATGCACCTCTCTTCGATCATGACGGCTTTCCTTCCCCTGACGCGGATAGCCTGGGTCGGGCAAGTCCGCAGGCACTTCATCCGACCCTTGCACTTTTCCTGGTCAAAGCGGATGGAATGATAATAATACTGACTCATCCCCTGCTCTCTTGATTAAGAAAAAAATAAACGCTGAGCATCGTCCCTCTGCCGACGAGAGAAGAGATCAGGAACCGGTCAGCATTTTTCCGGATGTTGGGGAGCCCCATTCCGGCGCCGAACCCCATCTCCCGCATTTCCTCGGTGGCCGTGGAGAACCCTTCCTGCATAGCGAGCTCTATGTCGGGAATGCCGGGTCCCTCGTCTTCGATCTTGAAGTGAATCTGCCCGGGCGTCAACGTGAGGGCAAAGAGAGCCTTGCGCGCGTACATGACGACGTTCATCTCTGCCTCATAAGCGACAATGGCGGCCCGGCGAATGATCGAGGGATCGATGCCGACTTCCTTGAGGATTTCCTTGACCTTGGTGGAGACACTGCCGGCGTGGCCAAAGTCGCCTCCCAGGATCTCGAAGATCTGGGATAGTTCATTCTCCTCACTCATCTCTCTTTTTTCTGGCTCTCTCCGATGCCGGACAGGCCCTGACTGTAAAGAAGCCCGCAGGTTTTGTACATCATCAGTCGAGTCGACAGGAGAGGGATTCCCTTTTTTTTGGCCAGCTCGATACTGTCCTTGTCCGGTTTCTTGCCGCGGACGTAAACGATGGCCTTGGCTTCGATGATATCGGCCGTTCGGACAGACTGGACGTTGGACAGGCCGGTGATGAGAAGAAGGCCGGGCTTGCCGAAGGCCAGGACGTCGCTCATCAGGTCCGAAGCGCCGGCGTAGTCGATTTCTTCATCCAGGCTTTCTTCGCCGCAGATGAGCTCGGCTTCGAGAAGTTTCTGGATATCCCTGAGTTTCATCTTAGGAATGCTCGCGTTCGACTTTCTTGATGATGATATCTCCTTTGCGGATGATCCTTTCCGAGGGGGAGATGGTCGTCGGGCAGTTTTCCCAACAAGCGCCGCAGCCGTTGCATTTGTCGATGTCCACGTAGCGGGCTTTCTTCTTGATTTTGGCCTTGAAATTCCCGATGTAGCCGGAGATTTCTTCGATTTCACTCCAAGTAAGAAGCTCGATATTCGGGTGTTTTCCCACCTCACTCATTTTTGGCGTGAGGATGCACGCCGAACAGTCAAGAGTCGGAAATGTCTTGTCGAGAAGCGACATATGGCCGCCGATGGAGGGCTGTTTCTCGACGAGATAGACCTTCTTGCCAGAGTTGGCGTAGGTCAGGGCCGCATGGATGCCGGCGATGCCTCCGCCGACAATCAGGACTTCGGGCCGGACAGGAACTTCCTTCCTGGCCAGGGGATCGTGGAGGGCGACACGGCGGACGGCGGCCGAAATCAGGGCTTTGGCTTTCCTGGTCGCTTGCTCCGCGTCCTGAGTGACCCAAGAGACCTGCTCGCGGATGTTGGACATCTGGAAGTAGAAGGGGTTGAGGCCTCCTTCGGCCGTGGTGCCTCGGAAGGTCGGCTCGTGCATCAGCGGCGAGCAGGAGGCGACGACGACCCGGTTGAGGTTGTTCTCCCGGATGCTCTGCTTGATCAGTTCCTGGCCCGGGTCCGAGCACATGAACTTGTATTCCTTGGCCACGATGACGTTATCCAGCCGGGAGGCGAAGTCCACGACTTCGCTGACGTTGACTTTGCCGGCAATGTTGGTCCCGCAGTGGCAGACAAAAACGCCGATTCTGGGCTGACCGTTTTGATTCATTTCCGTCCTCCTATCCGATTTTCTCCCACAACGGTTTCAGGTCGATGATCGAGCGAGAGAAACCCATGTCTTCTTTGGGCAAGCCCATGGCCAGCCCTATGAGCTGGCTGAAATAAAGAATGGGCATCGTGATGTTGTCCTTGTATTTCTTGACCATTTTATCCTGAAGGATCTCCAGGTTGAACTGGCAGAGCGGACAGATGGTCGAGATGACATCAGCGCCTTTCCTCTTAGCTTCTTTTAGAAGGATGTAGTTGAGCCTCAGCCCGACCTCCTCGATCGTGCCTGTAAGCGAACCGCCGCAGCATCGGGTCTTGCCGGAAAAATCTACCGGCTCGGCCCCGATTGCGGCCATAAGCCTGTCGAGAGACACGGGATAATCGGGGTCGTCGAAATCCGTGAACGGCCGGACCAGTTGGCAGCCATAATAACAGGCGACGCGCAGTCCCTTGAGCGGCCGTTCTACTCTAGCTTTGATTTTGTCGAGCCTTTGGTCCTGGACAAGGACTTCGAGGGGGTGTTTGACATCCACCTGGCCGCTGTAGCTGCAGCCGGCCTTGTCCAGGGCACGGAGGATTTTTTGGGCTTTTTCGGTCCCGCCGGCCAGGAACTTGTTGGATTTCTTGAGTGTCAGGTAGCAGCCGGCGCAGGGAGCGATGATGTCCTTGTTGAGGTTTTCAGCCAAGGAGAGGTTGCGGCCGCAGATGGCTGCCGCCTTTCCGGCGTCAACTGAAAAATAGGCTGTCGCGCCGCAGCAGTTCCAGTCCTCGAGCTCGTCGAGCTGCATATCGATTTCTCTGAACACCGGAAGTATAGATTCTTCGTAATGCTTTGAATTTCCCTTTAAAGAACATCCTGGATAGTAGATATACCCGTTCATCAGGCTTCCTCCTTCAAGGCTTTTAAGAGAGTCCGCAACTGTTCCTTGTTTTTGATGGATTCCTTTTTCAGGCTCATTCGGCCTGTCTTCATGAGTTTCAAACCCAGAGGAGCCATCTTGAGGAGACCCCAGGGCTTGCGTGATTTAAGATAGAGGTTGAGGATCAGCCAGAGCTCGGAATTCCGGCCGTTCGAGGCGATGATCTTGGACATCTCTTTGTCAAGGACGGGGATGGCGAACCGGGCCGGGTAGACGCGCTCCCCGATAGCCATCCTCTTCAGGGCATACATGACGTCGGTGATCTTGATGTTGGCAGGGCAACGAACCTGGCACGTGTAGCAGGAAGGGCAGAGCCAGATCGTGAAGCTTTTGAGAGCTTCTTCTTTGAACCCGTTCTTGATCATGGCGATGATCTTGCGGGGGGGATAGTCCATGTAGACCGACATCGGGCAGGAGGAGCTGCAGGTTCCGCACTGGATGCAGCGGTCGATCTCCTCACAGCCGGACAACTCTTTGACCAAGCCCAGGAATTGTCTGTCTAATTCCTCTTCGTACTTGACTTTCCTCTGGATTTCCATGAATCCTCCTTGCTCCAAGAGATAAGCGTGTAATTATAAGATCATTGCAAGCGAAAAAACGAGGACAAAAAGGCTTTAATTTAAACCTGCATCAATAATTTCTTAGTATAACTATATTAATTATAGGAATACTAAAGATTATCTTATAATTACATTCGATTTTAAGGAGAAAAGTTTTCTTTGTCAACTGAAAAAATGGGTGAAAATTGCCGCTTGCTTTTTTCCTTGAAAAAGAAGTAAAATTTGATCAAAATAAAGACAATCTTTCTTGGAAGGAGGAACTATGAGAAGAAAAGGCCTGATTATCATCGGCGTCATCTCATTTCTTTCTGTCATGATCACCTTCCAGAGCTGCAAGTCGCATCCCGAAAAAGGTCTTTTGGAGAGGTATTTCCACGCCATCTCTCTGAAGGATACGATGACCATGTCAACCATGGCCGTTGAGCCCCAATCTATTGATGTGCACACGTGGGAGATCACGAGCGTCAGCGAAGAGAAAGTCGAGCCGGCCAAGCTCCCTGATTTGAACAAGAAGGAACTGGAGCTGAAAAAGAAGCTGGAAGGACATGTCGGTCCGGTCATGGACGCTGAAGACGCCAAGTACGCCGCTGAGGAAGAGCTCAAGGCAGCCCGGACGGGCGCGGCCAGAGCTGCCGCCAAGAAAAAAGTGGATGAAGCCACTGCGCTTTTCGAGCAGGAAAGAGAAATTCATCGACAGCTTCAGAGAGATTACAATGAGGCCAAAGCCGCCGCCCAGAAGGAACAGGAAATCTCTATTTTCTCTCTCGGCGCCGGCAGCGAAGTTTCCAACATCAGAGATCTAACCGGAACTGCTCACTCAAAAGAAGTTGACGTTAAAGTCGTGGGAAAAGACGGCCAGACAAGAACCTACCGGTTTTACCTGGTGCGATACGAGCTCAGGGATGAAGCGATCAACCTCACGCGGCGGGGCAGATGGGTCATTGCCAAGTTCGAGCCGATAAGCTGATATTTGCTCTGATATTGACCTTTTTTTCTTAATCCTTTATAAATAATACTCCATTTTTGCGGGGGCCGTTAGCTCAGAGGGAGAGCACCGGCCTTTTAAGCCGGGTGTCGCTGGTTCGAGTCCAGCACGGCTCACCATTTTGTTCCCTGCCCCTGTCGTCTAGCCAGGACTAGGACATCGCCCTTTCAAGGCGGCAACACGGGTTCAAATCCCGTCGGGGGCGCTTTCCTCTCTTTGCTGGGAAAAAAATTGTTCGGGCTCAGTCAAACCGAAAGCCCTCTTCCTTAAAGAGCCTTACACAGGCGTCAACCGCCTCGGAATCATAGAAGAGCCCTTTATACTGAATGATTTCATCGAGGGCTTTGTCAATTCCCTGGGCAGGACGATAAGGCCGGTGGGAAGACATGGCTTCCACGGTGTCAGCCACGATGAGAATCTTAGATTCTTTGAGGATTTGATCGCCGGACAAGCCCAGCGGATACCCCGAGCCGTCTAAATGTTCGTGGTGCTGGAGGACAATCTGGGCCACTGGCCAGGGGAACTTGATCGTTTTGAGGATTTCATAGCCGACCTGGGGATGGGTCTTGATAATCCCGTACTCGATGGCTGTGATCTGACCCGGCTTGCTGAGGATTTCGGCCGGGACGTAGATCTTGCCGATGTCGTGGATATCGCCGGCAACGCGGATGCCCTCGATCTGGTCCTCCGGCAGCCCCATTTCTTTGGCGATGGCGCAAGATAGCTTGCTCACCCGGCGTTGATGACCGGCCGTGTAGGGGTCCCTGATCTCGATCGTCAGGGCCATAGCCTGGATCGCTCCTTCCAGGGCCTCGCGAAGGTTCTCCCAGCTTTCTTTGAGCGCTTGCTCGGCTTGTTTCCGGGCGGAGATATCGCGGAAAATCAGGACGTGACCGCTCAGGTTCCCTTGCGAAGCATTCAGGGGCATGACCGTCTCCTCAATAGGGAAGGTCTGCCCGCCCTTGGCGCAAAGAATCCTCTCGCTGTGCATCCTGACGTGTCTGTCCGTTGGTTCGAGGGCGGGTTCTGACGCCGCCTTGGCTCCTCCTGCGAATTCGACCGCTTTGAAGACCTCGCCCAAAGGCCTTCTCAAAGCCTCATCATAGCTCCAGCCGGTGAGCTTTTCAGCCAGCGGGTTCATGAAGGTGATGAGACCCTCTTTGCTGGTGGCAATGACGCCGTCCCCTATGCTTTTGAGCACGGCCGACAGCCATTCTTCCCTTTCCCTGAGCTTCATGGCCATCCGTGATTTGTAGAAGGCCATTTCGACGGCGATTTTGAGCTCTCTTTCGTCGAACGGCTTGAGAATGTACCCGAAGGGTTCGGTAATCGTGGCCCGCTCGATGGTCGACTCGTCGGCATAGGCTGTGACGTAGATGACCGGAACGTGGAAAGATTCCCAAATTTTCTCGGCTGCAGCGATCCCGTCCAGCGTTCCCTTGATAACTACGTCCATGAGGACAAGGTCGGGGCGAAAGCGGCCGGCCATATCGACGGCTTCATCGGCTGTGTTGGCGATGCCGCAGACTTTGTATCCCACGCTCCTGGCCATGTTCTCGACATCGCGGGCGACAAGGCCCTCATCCTCGACAATCAAAATCCGGATGCCTTCCATCTGCTTAGGCCCTTTTTTTCATTGGCAGCTCCTTGAAGACGAGCGTGAAGGCCGTGCCGTTTTGACGATCGATCTTGAGCTCCCCCGCGACCTGGCTGACCAGGGTGACGACGATCTGAAGGCCTAACGTCTCTGTCTGACGGAAGTCCAGCCCCTCCGGGACGCCCACGCCGTTATCCCTTACCCCTAGCAGGTAGCCATCTCCTTCCACTCGACGGAGCTCTACCGCCACCTCACCGCTCCGGCCCTCCGGGAAAGCGTGCTTGAGGGCGTTGGAGATGAGCTCGTTTACGATCAGGCCGCAGGGGATGGCCGTGTTGATGTTGAGGAAGACCTCTTCGAGGTCTAACCTGAGATGGATGCGGGAGGAGTCGGCCTGGCAAGAGTTGAAGAGATGGGTGGCGAGGTTGCGAAGGTAGTGGGAAAACTCGATGCGCGAGAGGTCGGAGGAATGGTAGAGGCGTTCATGGACGAGGGCCATGGAGCGGATGCGGCGCTGGGAGTCCTTGAACATTTCGAGGACGGCGGGGTCGGCGATGAGGCGGGACTGGAGGTTAAGGAGAGAAGAAATGACCTGCATGTTGTTCTTGACCCGATGGTGGACTTCGCGCAGCAGCACTTCTTTCTCTTCAAGAGAAGCTTTAATTTGAGCTTCTGATTTCTTGCGGTGGACAGCCATGGCGACCTGGTCAGAGACAAACTTGAGGATGTCCATTTCATCCTTGCCGTAGCGAGTCCCTTCTGTGTAGCTCTGGACAACCAAAACCCCGATCGTCGTGCCGTTGATGATCAAGGGCACGCCCAGCCAATCGATAGAGGGGGCACCGATAGATTCCACTTCGCCTCGTGCTTCGAGCTCGGCAAAGACTTCCGGTGAAGCAAGAAGGGGACGGCCAGTCCTGAGCACGTACTCGGTCAGGCCTTTTCCCGGTTTCTTGGGCAGCGGCGGTGGGTCATACTCATCGACAAAGTAGGGAAAACTCAGGAGGTCGGCCCCAGAGTCATACAGGGCGATGTAGAAGTTTTTGGCCGGCATCAAATTCGAGATGACCTGATGGATGGAGAGGTAGAGATCATCCAGGCTTTCAGAGGAGATGGCGGCTTCGGAAATGCGGAAAATCGACTCTTTGAGCCTTTCAGTTTTTTTCCTTTGGGTAAAATCCCTTACCAGGATTAAGGCCGCTTCCTTATTTTTGTAGCGGATGATGCTCGAGTTGATCTCGGCAATAAAAGGGTCGCCATGTTTCTTACGGAGATAAACCTCGAATTTCGTCTGGCCGTTGTTTCCAGCCAGGCCGCGCTCATAAGCCGTGAGCATGCGCTGAAGCTCTTTTTCTGTCAGGAAATCCGTGAAGGGGCGGCCGATGACTTCCTCGGCTGAGTATCCGCCTATTTCCAACAGCCGAGGGTTCGCAAACTGGACGATCTTGTCCTGGATGATGGCGATGCCGTCGTTTGCGCGGTCGACCACGGTCCGGTACTTCTCTTCACTCTCCCGGAGGGCCTTTTCAGTCAGGCGGTGTTTCCTCTCTTTTCTTTCGAGCTCGTAAAGCCGCTGCTCGAGCCTGGCGAGAGCCTTTTTTGTATGTTGAGGTGTTTTATTTTTCAGCTTTGTTTTCTTCTTGCTCTGGATCAAAGGCGGGGCTTGCTTCATAGGATTCTCCGATGGGTTTGATTATGGGACAATAAAAAACAAAATGACATCATCGCCAGGTATGATTTAGGGGGTGAATTTTTGGGCCTCCGGCCTCACCCATAAAGAGGAGACTCCCTGTTAACCACGCCTACCCTTTTCAACGAAAGACGCCTTTGGGCATCGTTTTTTATGCATTAAATCCCCCTACCCCCTTTGACCAATCAAAGGGGGGCCTGAAAACTGTCGGCGTCTTTCGAGCAGGCCGGAGGGGAACAAAGGTTGACGTCTCGGGTAAGGTCGGTCTGGGCGGTGCAGGGTTCGAACCTGCGGCCCCCGGTTTGTAAGACCGATACTCTACCGCTGAGCTAACCGCCCGTTTTTTATTTCCGCATCACTAAGGTAGTAGAATAGGGTTTCTCTGTCAAGAAAGAGCGGGGCGAAAATTTGACAGAAGTGGAGCTCTATGTTAAATTTAGGGCCGAATTTCAGGATTCTCGATAAAGGAAAAAAGATGTTCGCAATCATCAAGTCCGGGGGCAAGCAGTACCGGGTCCAGCAGGGCGACGTTCTCGACGTTGAGAAGCTGCCGGCCGGAGCAGGCCAGAAATTCGATTTCAGCCAGGTCCTTCTCATTGCGGATGACAAAGAGACTCTCATCGGAATGCCGTTTGTCGAAAAAGCTCTCGTCAGGGCTGAGGTCATCGAGGATTTCAAGGACGGAAAGGTCATCGTCTTCAAGAAAAAAAGAAGAAAACAGTTCAGGCGGACCAGGGGTCACCGCCAACAGTTGACAAGGGTCAGGGTCGAAAAGATCATTCCAGATGTGACAGCGCTTGCTGCGGAAGAAATTGTCGCCGCGGAAAAGACGTCGGCAGGAGTTGCCCCGACGGGGAGAAAAGAAACCGGAACAATGCCGCCTCGAGTAGAAGAGAAGGTTCAGGTTCCGCCGAAGAAGAAAGCGGACAGACCGGAAAAGTTAGAGGCCGCCCGGGCAGCCGCCAAACCGGAGAAGCAAGAGAGGGCAGCCAGAGCAAAGACAAAGACCCCAGCCAGGGTATCAGAGAAAAAAAAGACCAAGTGAGAGGAGGAGGAAATGGCCCATAAGAAATCCGCCGGCAGCGCTCGAAACGGCAGAGACAGTTGCGGCAAGAGGCTGGGCGTAAAAAGGTTCAGCGGCCAGAAGGTTCAGGCGGGCTCGATTATCGTCAGACAGAGAGGAACGCCCTTCAGGCCGGGCTTTAACGTCGGGCGAGGCAAGGATGATACGCTTTTCGCCAGGATAGACGGGGTTGTTCAGTTTGAGAATAAAGGAAGCAGAGGCAAATTCGTCTCAGTCATTCCAGCCTAAAGGCGGTGGCCAAAGATCGACCCTATTTCTTTCGGAGAGCAAGCGTCGATCCCAGCCTGTCCTTCAAGCCATTCACCATGGCCGGATTTCACGGCTGAGTTGTCATGTTTGTCGATCGGGTTAAGGTGACGCTCCGGGCGGGCAAGGGAGGCAACGGCTGCGTGAGCTTCAGGCGGGAGTGGGGGGTCCCAAAAGGCGGGCCAGACGGAGGCCGCGGCGGAGACGGAGGCAATGTCTTCCTGGTCGCAGACGCCAGAGCGAAATCCCTGTCCTTTTTCCGCTTTCATCCGATCAACCAAGCCCGGAACGGAGCTCATGGAGAAGGGTCTAACCGGCAGGGCCGTAAGGGCGAAGATTTGATTTTGAGTGTTCCTATCGGAACAGTCGTAAAAAGCTCCGACCCCGGGGAAGTTCTTTTTGATTTTACCGGCGCCGGCCAGAAATTTCTGGCAGCCAGGGGCGGAAAAGGCGGAAGGGGAAACGCTTCCTTTGCCACACCGACACATCGGACTCCACGGGAATCGGAGAAGGGCCGGCCTGGAGAGGAGAGGGAGTTCATCCTGGAGCTGAAGCTCATCGCCGATGTTGGACTTGTTGGCTTCCCCAACGTTGGCAAATCAACTTTGATCTCTAAAATTTCGGCAGCCCGGCCTGTCATCGCCGACTATCCTTTCACCACGCTCGTCCCCCACCTGGGCGTCGTGGACGTCGACGGCGAAAAGAGCTTTGTCGTGGCTGATATTCCCGGTTTGATCGAAGGGGCACACCAGGGGCACGGCCTGGGAGTTCAGTTCCTCAAGCACATCGAAAGGACGAAAATGCTCGTCCATATGGTCGACGTCTCTCCCTACTCCGGCCGGGATCCGGTCAAAGATTACAGCGTCATCATCGAAGAGCTTAAAGCCTACAACCCGGATTTGGCTCAAAGGCCGCAGATTCTGGCGGCCAACAAGATCGACCTTTTGAAGGACAAAAGAAAACCGCTTGAGGCGTTGAAGAAGCTGGCCCGAGAGAAGAAACACTCTTTTTATGCCATCTCGGCCTTGCAGGGAACAGGGTTGAAAGAGCTTGTCCTGGCCATGGCTGAGACGCTGGCCACGCTGGAGGGCACCGGCCGATAACATCATGCCGGAAGAGAGAATAGGACTTTTGGGAGGAACGTTTAACCCCATCCACTTGGGACATCTCAGAGCCGCCGAAGAAATTGAGGAGAAATTCTCTCTCGCGGCCGTCCTCTTCATCCCGTCCTACATCCCTCCCCACAAACTGACGACCGAGATAGCGGCTCCCGCGGACCGCCTGGCCATGGTCAAGCTGGCTGTTCAAGGCTGGCCTCGTTTTGCCGCCTCTTCGATCGAAATCGAAGCAAGGGAGACCTCCTATTCCATCACCACGATTGACAAGGTAAAGAGGGCCTACCAGGATGCCTGGCTGTTTTTCATTGTCGGCGTTGACGCCTTCCTGGAGATCGAGACTTGGAAATCCTACCGGGAAGTCCTCGAGCAGTGCCGTTTTATCGTTGTCAGCCGGCCCGGATACAGCCTTGGACAGGCCAAGAAGGTGCTTCCTGGCGAGTACAGAGATAAAATTCTCGATGCCCGAGGACTTGGCCGGGTTGGCCAGAGCTCGATTCGCAAGAATCAGATCTTCCTCGTTGACATCCAGGCCCTGGATATTTCCTCAACAGAAATAAGGCGCCGCATCAGGCGGGGTGAGCCTATCAAAGGCCTCGTCCCCGAAGCCGTCGAGGAATACATCAACAACAATAGACTTTATCAGGAGTAAAATGGCAGGAGAGAAGACGAAAAAATTCTCCAAAAGGAGCCTTCCCCCTGAAGTCAGGCTCTCTGTCAAGGCAGGCCAAGCAAAGAAAGCCGAAGACATCCTTGTCCTCGACCTCAGGGAAATTTCCACCTTCACCGACTATTTTGTCATCATGACCGGGAACTCCTCCCGGCAGAACGTGGCCATCACCGAGAACATCGAACAGGAGCTGAAGAAAGACAAGCTCCGGCCCCTGGGAGTCGAAGGCAAGGAGCTGGCCGAGTGGATCTTGGTTGACTATGGCAGCTTCATCGTCCATGTTTTCTCTCGGAGGACGAGGGATTACTACTCCCTCGAAAAGTTGTGGGGTGATGCTCCGAGGATTTCCTACGGGAACAAAATTTTTAAATAAAATATTGACTTTTGCCCTCTAAATCATTATTTATTATTGACCCTTTTCGAAGGGAGGGCCAGGTCCAGTCAGGAGGGAACAGGGCGGGGGACCGGCCACGCAGAGAAGAATCATCTAGCCTGGGAGGAAAAAAACAGCGAATGAGTTTTTCTCGAGAGTTGAGCCGGGTTGCGCTGCTGAAGCAGATCTACCGGGCTTTGACGATCAGAAAAGGAATGCACTATGCCAAATAAGGGGGACACGTTGACCAAGAAAGAGAAACAGGCTTACCGGAAGATGCTCTTAGAACAAAAGGAGAAAATCGTCAGAAAACTCAGTCAGTTCTACAACGAAAGCAAAGAAGTGGAGACCGACATCGCCCAGGACGTCGTGGACAAAGCTGAGAGCTCGTACACCAAAGAGTTCCTGCTGAGCTTATCCGACGCGGAGCGAGAGCAGCTCCCGCTGCTCGACGCAGCTCTCCGGCGTCTGGAGACGGCGGGGTTCGGCCTCTGCCAGATGTGCGGCAAGCCGATCGGCAAGAAGCGGTTGAACGTCCTCCCCTGGACACCTTATTGTATCAACTGCCAGCAAAAAAAAGAAGAAGAGGTGGGTTGAAGCTTATTTCTCGGCGGCTCCTTTCCTCCTGGGGGAAGACAGCCGAACTCCTTTTTTTTCCGTCTTTTTGTGAACTCTGCCGGGCTCTTCTTGAGGAGCCGGGAGAAAAGGTCGTCTGCCGGCGCTGCCGGGAGAAAGTCAGGCGCTTGGCGGCTCCCTTCTGTCCTTGCTGCGGAGGGTTTTTTGAGGTCGGCGTCGAGCCGCATCTCTGTCAAACCTGCCTGGGGAAGGAGCCGCTTTTGGCAAGACACCGCTCTCTCGCGCGGTATGAAGGTCACGTCAAAGAAGTCATCCTCCTCTTCAAATTCCGGGGTTTTAAAATCTTGGGGGACTGGCTGGGGGATCTTCTTGCCGACAACCTGGGGAATGATGATGATCTCTGGGAGGGTGTTGAGGCGCTCGTCCCCGTCCCCCTTCACCCGAGGAAAGAAAGGGCGCGAGGTTTCAACCAGGCTCAAATTCTGGCCAGACGCCTGGCCAAACACAAGTCCTTGAGCCTCTTAGAGCGTCGATTAATCAAGGTCGTAAATGTTCCGGCGCAGACGTCGCTCGAGGCAGAAGAAAGAGAAAATAATGTGCGGGGCGCTTTTCGGGCAAGGAAAGCAAAAGATTTAAAAGGGAAAACAATCCTTTTAGTTGACGATGTTTACACCACAGGCTCAACCCTTCGAGAATGCAGCCTGGTCCTGAGAAAAGCGGGAGCGAGAGAAGTCCGGGCTGTGACAGTTGCCCAGGCATAAAAGAGAGAAAAAAATGCCGGCGCCCCTGAGGGCTGCCGGCATCGAGAAAGGATGAAAAAGACTTATTTCTTTTCTTTAGCTTCCGCAGCCGGCTTGAGAATCTTTACTTTGCGCGGTTTGAGCTCTGGCTTCTTGGGCATGGTGATCTTCAGCAGGCCGTTGGCGTGCTCGGCCTGGATGTTCTCCTGGTCGATATAATTGGGAAGAGTGAAGGACCGGGTGAAAGAACCATAGGCTCTCTCAATACGGTGGTAATTCTCTTCCTTGGTTTCCTTTTCCATCTTTCTTTCACCCTGAATGCTCAGTGTGTTGTCCTCGACCTTGATCTCGATGTCTTTCTCATCAATCCCAGGAATTTCGGCTGTCAGCACGAGCTGATTCTCGTCTTCGTAGATATCGACAGCAGGGGCCCAGGAGCTGGAGATTAGATCTCTCTCTTCACCGCGGGCAGAAGTAAAGACATCCTCGAACAGGCGGTTCATCCTCTCTCTCAGGGTTACTAAATCCCTGAAAGGATCCCATCTGATGATAGCCATTTTTAACCTCCTTGATTGGATTCAGGTCATTAATAATATAATATCTTAGCGACTTTTTGTCAAGTATTTTTAAAATAATTTATTTAATTATTTAATTTTATTTTTAAAAATTCCCGAGAGAGGATAAAAACTCTCAGTCCAAAAAGACCGGATTATCATTTTTTCTTGATTTACCGCAGATGAGGAGAGTGAATTCTCCCTTCAACACGATTCTTCCCAGTTTTTCTCTCAGCGTCCGGACGTCGGCTCGAATGAACTCCTCATGCATTTTAGTCAGCTCTCTGGCTAATACGGAGGAGCGGTTTCCTAAAATCTCCTCCACTGCCTCGAGAAATTCGGCCAGTTTCCGCGGCGGCAGGTAAAAAATGATGGTTCCTTCCTCATCTCTAAGGGACTTGAGGAGCTTTTTTGTCCGTTCCTTCTTGGCTGGAGGAAAGCCAGAAAAGAGGAATCGGTGGGTGGGCAGCCCGGCGGCGCAAAGAGCGGCTGTAAGCGCAGACGGCCCGGGTATAGGGATGACTTTTAGCTCCCGGCTTATGGCCTCCCTTATGAGCCTGAAGCCGGGATCCGAGATGCCCGGAGTTCCGGAGTCCGATACCAAAGCCACGTCCTTGCCTTCCTCCAAAAGGCGAATTATCTGGGGAATCTTTTGCCCCTCTTTCGGCTGAAAATAGCTGATGAGTCTTTTCTTGATTTTATACCGGGAGAGGAGCTTGATTGTCTGCCGAGTGTCCTCGCAGGCTATAGCTTCTACCTGTCTTAGAACCCTGAGGGCCCGGAAGCTCAGGTCTTCCAGGTTACCGATGGGCGTGGCCACGACGTAGAGATTTCCGGCCATCCCTCATCTGTTCCGGTCGTAAGGATAGAGGAAATCGTGCCCGATAGTCCGCGAGGATATTTTGGCAATAGGCGGCATTTTTCTTTTGAACTCGGAATTCCTGATCAGGGAGAGAATCTTCTCTACTGATTCTCTGCTGAACCCGGCAGCGATAACGGCTTCAGGAGGTTGCCTGTCGTCGACAAGCTGGAAAAGGATTTGGTCGATCTCCTCGTAGCTGAGGCCGATCTCCCCCTCATCGGTCTGGCCAGGCCAGAGCCCCGCGGTCGGCTTCTTGGCGAGAATTCTCTCCGGAACACCCAGGTGAGCAGCCAGCTCCCTGACCTGCGTTTTGTACAGGTCGCCGAGCGGGTTGATGGCGCAGGCCGTGTCGCCGTGGATTGTTCCGTAGCCGATGAGCAGCTCCGTTTTGTTGCTCGTTCCCAGGATGAGGGCCTTTTCCTTGGCTGAAAAGTCGTACAAAATGGACATCCTTTCTCTTGCCATCTTGTTCCCGATCCTAATTTTATCCCTGGCAGGAAATCGAGAAAAATACGTATCGACCATCGGGCTGATGTCAATGAGGCGGGAGCGAATGCCGAGGCGTCTGGCCACTGACCGGGCATCCCTGACGTCTTCTCTGAAGGTCTTTTTGTAGGGAAGGATAAGGCCGATGACATTCTTGGGGCCGAGGGCTTTTGCAGCCAGAAAAGCGCAGACCGAGGAATCCAGGCCCCCTGAAAGGCCAATGATTCCCCTGCTGTAGTGAAATTTCGACAGCTCTTCTTTGATGAAGGCGCAGAGAACCTTTTCCACAAACGGCGGGTTAATCTTCATTATCGTAAACGATCCTTTGGAGAGCCTGGAGAAGAAGCTCGGGCCTGTCATCCCTCTTAAAAGGCCACTTTTTGCGCGCGCTCCGGACTTCCTCAAGGTCAAGGTCGGCGATTATCAATTGCTCATCAACGGCGGGAGCTTTGGCGACAAGGTTTCCCAGAGGATTGTAAATAAAAGAGCCTCCGGCAAAAGCTTTTCCGTCCTCAAACCCAACGCGGTTGGAGTAGGCGACGAAAGAGGAAGAGAAAAAGGACAGCGCTTCTCCCATGAGCTCCCACATCCGGCTCGTGGCGAACCCGCCTTCGTCTGAAAACCCCCGGCCAGGGGCTGCGCTGATGACGATGATGACCTCGGCTCCCCCCACAAAAAGAATGTAGCCCGCTCCGAAGCTGAGGAAATCCCGGCAGATCATCAGCCCCACTTTCCCGAAGGGCGTTGGGAAGGGCCGGAAGTTCTTCCCCTGACCGAAGAATTTCCCTTCTTCGAACATTCCGTAAGTAGGAAGAAAGACCTTTCGATGGATGTGAAGGATCTGGCCTTTGGAGAGATAGGCCGCCGAGTTATAAAAAAGCCCCGGTTCTTTCTCTTCGACAAACCCCGGGACGATGTCGATGTCGCGGCTCAATGCTCTGAGGCGCTTGAAGAGGGGGGCTTTGGCCGGGTTGAGCCCGACTTCCTGGACCATGTCCATGAGCGTGTAGCCGGTGAGGCTCAGCTCGGGGAAAACGATGAGGTCGGCTTTTTTCTTCCTGGCTTTTTCGATAAAATAGTGATGAAGTTCGAAGTTTTTCTGGAGATCGCCTAGGCGGGGCGCGACCTGCGCCAGGCTGATTCTCATAGGACACTAATTAGCATATTTTGTCAGCGTTTGCAATTTGACGGCCGACTGAGCTATATATAATTAGGTGACAGGGAAGGCATGAATCACATCGCCGTTTACCTTCGCAGGGTCTGCTTCAATAAACTGAGTGGGCAGATCATCTTCAAGCGCGGCCCGATCCAGAAGGTCCTTTTCTTCGAGAACGGAGACCTGGTCAATGCCAAAACCAATGTTCCCGAGGAGAGGCTTGGCGAGATCCTGTTCAAGCTGGGAAAGATCTCAGATGAAGCCCACTCAAAGATTGAGCGCTACATCGAGCCAGGTCAGGCCATCGGCAAGAGTTTGACCAAGAAGGGGCTGACCTCTCAAAGGAATGTAGAGGACGGTGTGACCTACCAGATTAGAGAGATCGGGTTGAGCCTGTTCCCTTATTTCGACGGTGAAATCGCTTTTTATGAAAAGGCTTCGCTCATCGGCCAAGATTTCGCAACCAGAATTAACGTTCCCTATTTGATCGAAGACGGGATCAGGCGCATGAAACCCGACCCTGCCCTCCAAAAATATTTCGCCAAGAGGATCGCCTATCCATCCAAGGCTGGAAAGCTTCAGCATCTCTTGACCGAGGAGGAGAAGGAGATGCTGAGCAGGATTGAGGGGGAGGGAAATTGCGAGACTCTATGGCGACGGCTGAAGTACAACCCTGAATTTTTCTGGAAAACTCTGTATCTCCTGTATTGCTTGAACATGATTGATCTCCGGGATGAGGATGAGGCTCTGCCGGAGACGCAAAAAAGAGTGGAGGCCCCCAGCGCGGAAGCTCAGGAGAAAATCGAAGAAATCCTGAAATTCCGCGAGAAGATTACCTCGATGAACTACTACCAGATTCTTCATGTTGGCAAAGAGGCTTCTGAAGACGAGATAAAAAAAGCCTATTTTCAACTGGCGCGAAAGTTCCACCCAGACAGGTTTGACCGCTCTGTTAACGATCATTACAGAGTTCGAATCGGAGAGGTCTTTGATGCTGTCACCAAGGCCTACCGCACGTTAAGCGACAAGGCGCTGAGAAAAGAGTACGACGCGAAGTCCCCTGCCGCAGCGAAGGAAGATAGCCGCGATTTTTCCCGGAGAGCGGACGTCAAATTCCGCCAGGCTAAGACACTTTATAACCTTGGAAGGCATGAAGATGCTCTCATCCTTCTCGAGGAAGCTCTCAGCTTGAAGAGAGACAAGGCCGATTATTTCCTGCTTCTGGCCATGACGGAAGCGAAGATTCCCTCATATCACCGAAAAGCAGAAGAACACTTTTTAAAGGCGAGGGAGCTGGAGCCGTGGAATCCCGAGGCATATGTCGGCTTAGGTTTGCTCTATAAAAAGGAAGGTCTGCTGGCCAAGGCGACGAAATCATTCCAGAAAGCCCTGGAGTTAGACCACGATCACGACCTGGCCCGGCGTGAGCTCGAGGCGCTCGGGAAGGGAGCTAAAAAAAGGGGACTCAAGGGCCTCTTTTCCATCAACATCTTCGGGCCCAAGAAAAAATAAGGCGGAATTATTTAATTCCCAGCCTCAGTTTCGTGTCATCTAAGAGTTTGTTGAACTTGGCGATGGCCATGTTCTGCTCGGCCTGGAGTCTTTCTAAAGCTTTTTGTTCGGCTTCGATGCTGGCCAGCAGGGCTTTCATTTCTTTTTTCTCAGCGTCGTTGAGGTCCTCTTCCTCCTTGCCGCCGAACTTGGCGTTGTACGCGGCGGTTAGCTCGTCAATTTTCTTGCTCCGGGCCTGAATCTCAGCCACCGTCTCGTTGTACTTGATCTCTTTATTGGACAGGAAGAAAAGATTTTCGGCCAGCTTCATGGCCTGCTCAGACTGAGAGGGATAAGTGAAGCTTGCTTCTAACAGATAACGGATGGCTTCCGGAGCCAGGGCGGGGTTAGCCTTGGCGTCTTTCGCCAGGATGATGCCGATGTTGTAAGCGATCTCGCCGCTTTTTTGCTTGGCGTAGGCCTCCTTGAAATAAGTCAGAGATTCGCCGTTTTTATTGTTACGGAAAAGGGATTTGGCGTAAAAAAGTGTGCTCTCAAAATCCTTGGTCGCAGCGTAGGAAGCCTTGAAAGCTTTTTCGGCGTCTCCGTAGGCCTTGGCATCGTAGAGCAATTTGCCGAGTTTCTTGACGGTCGCAATGATCTGGGCGTTTTTCAGCAGGCCGTAAGAAGCGACATAAGAGTCAACCGCTCCTTTGTAGTCCTTGGCCTTTTCCTGAGCCTGGCCGAGCGTGAAATGTCCGGCGCCGATGAGCTGGTTCCACTGGGCAGCGCTCTCGATGCCCCCTCCCTTCGCCTTGGCGGCTTTGGCGGTTTCGATCACCTGTGTGGCATGGGTTTTTGCTTTCTCCAGGTTCTGTCCAGATTGGCTGTACAGGGCTGAAAGCTGGATAAGAACCTGGCATTTCGTCAGATCATCCAGCCCCCCAAGAGCCAGGGCTTTTTCTCCGTGGTCGATAGCATCCTTGGCTGTTTTGCCGGGATATTCCATAAGGGAAAGATTGGCGTAAGCGAAATTCTCGTTCTGGATTCCTTTCCCGCCGCATTTGCTGATGAAGTCCTTGAGCAGTTGAGCTCTTTGAGCCGGCGTTTGAGCTGTCATGGCCTTGATGTAGGCTTCGTCGCATGGATCGACCTGCGCTGTTAGGGGTGGGAAAATCATCAAACTCAGAACGAGCAGCGGAGCGACTTTCTTGATCATGGCTAAACCTCGCACCAAAATTTTTAGCATGATAACCTGAACAATCCCGCTTGTCAATATGAAGCCGCCTCTATTATAGCAAAATACGTGCCAAGAGGACATGGTGCAGGAGGCTACCATAGGCCCCCTTCCTTTTCTTGGCCTCATCAGATAGAATTGAAACCATGATGCCCGATCGCGCTGCAATTGCCCGCCTTTTCAGGACGGAGGTAAAACGGACACTGCGGCAGTCGGTTAGCCTCCGGCTTTATTCGAATTTTAAAATTGGGGGCAGGGCCGACTTTTTTTTTGCCGCCCGTTCCCCGCAAGAGCTCCGGTCCTCCATCCGTTTTGCCCGAAGCCGCCGCCTCTCTTTTTATGTGATCGGCTCGGGCACGAACATTTTATTTGATGATGAGGGGTTTCGCGGACTCATCATCAGGAACGAAGTCCAGGGGATAAAGAAACTCAAGGGGGGCAGAGTAGAGACTTTCTGCGGCACTTCGCTATCAGACCTGGTGGAGTTTGCCGCAGCCGAGGGCCTCCGAGGCCTGGAGTTTGCAGCCGGGATTCCTGGGACAGTCGGCGGGGCTATCTTCGGAAACGCCGGCGCTTTCGGCCGGTCGGTGGGAGATGTTTTAAAAGAAGCCGTTCTCATGGATGGACATGGCCGGGATTTCCTGGTTGACAACAAGTACTTCGAATTCGGCTACCGGCATTCATCGCTTAAAAAAAGGCACTTGACCCTGGTGAAAGCCGTTTTCCAGCTCAAGAAAGGGGACAGGGAGAAAATTAAGGCCGAGATAGAGAAAAACCTGGAGGAAAGGAAGACTCGGCATCCTTCTACGAAAACAGCCTATGCTGGGAGCTATTTCAAGAATCCTATCCAGGCCGACGGGACCAAAGTTGCCGCGGGCTATCTTTTGGAAAAGGCAGGCGCCAAAGGGCTGAAAATCGGGGATGCGGCCGTGTTTGCAGGACATGCGAATTTCATCATCAACCTCGGCAGGGCCAGGGCCAGGGATGTCCTTCTCCTTGCTCAGGAGCTCAAGGACAGGGTTAGGAAAGATTTTGGGGTCGAGCTCGATGAAGAGGTTGTTTACCTCCCAGCAATTTTTTCAATGCCCTGACTTTATGAGGCGGCAGTCCCCTGGCCTTGGCCTGTTCCAGGGCTAAAAGGGAAAGAGCCTTGTAGGCATTGGCGTATCCCGGAAGACGGCGGAGAGCCTCGAGGTGAGCCTTGACAGAAGCGTGATCTCCCCTGGCCACAGGACCGGTCAGGGAAGCAGGCATGTCAAATTTCTTGACATTCTGTAAAGTTCTTTCCACGAGCGGAAAAAGCAGGCTAAAAGCCTTATTTTTCTCGATCCCAGCCTGGCCGAGAAGATGGACGGCCGCGTCTAACAGGACGACAAGAAAATTAGAAGCAACAGCGCAGGCAGCATGGTAAGCCGGCTTTGTCTCTGCGGAAAGGAGAAAAGCACGGCCGCCTAACTCGCGGGCAATCTCTCTTCCTATGCGGCAGGCCTTTCTGTCGCCTTCAAGGCCAAAATAAACTCCCTTAAAATGGCCAGGCGAAGTCTCCTTCCGGGCGAAAGACTGGACTGGATGAAAGGAAGCTGTTGCAGCGCCTTTATTTTGAAGAGGCTTAAGGACTGACGCCGGGAGCAGGCCGCTCGTATGGAAGACGATTTTTTGGCGCCATTCAATCCGCGAGCGGGAGAGCACAGCAGCGGCCTTTGGAATATCTTCATCGGGAAGGCAAAGAAAAATGATGTCTCCGCGGCGAGCGGCAGCCGAGTTGTCCGTGGTGCTTACGCCCTGACCGATGATCTTCCGGCTCTCCCGGGCCGAGGCGGTCCTGCGGCAGGTGACGGCCTTGATGGCGTGTCCTTTTGCCGCCAGTGCTCGGCCTAAGCTCGTGCCCAGGCGCCCAGCTCCGATGATGGCGATATCGGCCATTCTTCTGAGTCCAGCTAGTGTCTTGAAGTTTGGTGACGCTATGGCTAGAGAGTGAAGGATTCTCCCGGTTTGAGGATGATGACCTCCGCCAGGCTGCCGACGCGGCGCTTGAATTCCTCCGGGCTGGCTTTGACGATCGGGAAGGTGTCGTAATGGATGGGGATCACGCGCTTGGTCTGGACGAATTCGACGGCCTTGGCTGCCGATGGAATGCCCATCGTGTACCTGTCCCCGATGGGGATGAAGCTCAGGTCGGGGTGGAAAAATTCGCCGATGATCTTCATGTCGTAAGTTAGCCCGGTGTCTCCGGCATGGTAGAGCCGCTTTCCGTCCATTTCCACGACCACGCCGGCGGCGCAGCCCTTCTCTGCCGAATGGAGAGCCTGGACCATGTGAACCTTGACTCCTTTGACGTCAACCGTCCCGCCGATGTTCATCCCTTCAGCGGTGATTCCCTCTGCCTGGGCGTCGACAGCGATTTCATGGATGCCCACCAGGGTCGCCCCGGTTTTTTGGGCCAACGCAAAGGCATCTCCCGTATGGTCGCCGTGGCAGTGGGTGACGATGACGATGTCCGCCTCCGTGATTTTGTCCGCGGCGATGGCCGCCGCGGGGTTGCCGGTAAGAAAGGGGTCGATATAGACTGTTCTTGACCCTTTGATTTTGACAGCTGCATGGCCTAGCCAGGTGATTTCCATGACCAGTCCTCCTTGCCTTTTAATATTTTATTCTTTCGATAGAGGCGCCGAGAAGCTTCAGTTTTTCCTCGATCCTTTCATAGCCGCGGTCGAGGTGTTCCACGTCGTTGATGACTGTCTCGCCGCGGGCGATGAGGCCGGCCAGGATGAGAGAAGCCGACGCCCTCAAGTCGGTGGCGATGACTTCAGCTCCGGACAGGGGTGTTTTGCCCTTGACGATGGCTTTATCCCCATGGACCTCGATAGAGGCGCCAAGACGGAGGAGTTCATTGACATGGGAGAAACGACGGTCAAAAATCGTTTCGGTGATGATAGAGACCCCCGAGGCTTGTGTCATCAGGACCATGAACTGAGCTTGCATGTCCGTGGGGAATCCGGGGTAGGGCGAGGTCGTGATGTCCTGAGGTTTGATCTCCGCGCTGCCCACAACTCGGAGAGTCCGGTCGTCGAGGCCATCGACTCTGGCTCCCGAAAAGAGCAGTCTCTCGATGACTGTCACAAGATGACGGGGATCGACATTCTCCAGGGTGATATCGCCCTGGGCGAGAGCGCCGGCGACGAGAAATGTGCCGGCTTCGATCCGGTCGGGAATGATCTCATGAGTGGCGCCGCCCAGCTCTTTCACGCCGCGGATGCGGATAACCTCCTCTCCGATGCCGTCGATCCTGGCTCCCATCTTCACTAATAGCTCGCACAAGTTGACAACCTCAGGCTCGAGCGCGCAGTTTCTAAGGACCGTCTCTCCCTGGGCCAGGGTGGCCGCCATCAGCAAGTTTTCTGTGCCGCCGACCGTCTTCTTCTCGAACTCGACGTCCGCTCCCCTGAGCCTTGGTGCTTCGGCTCTGATATATCCGTGCTCGAGCGCGATCGAGGCGCCGAGCTTCTGCATGCCGCTAATGTGGAGGTCGATCGGCCTCGACCCGATGGCGCAACCTCCGGGCAAGGCGACCACGGCTTTCCCGTAGCGCGCCAGCAGGGGTCCCAGCACCAGGATGGACGCCCTCATCGAGCGGACGAGCTCGTAAGAAGCTTCATCCGACGTAATCCTCTTAGCGCGGATAGAAATGGAGTTATTCTTGAGCTTGGACCGCGCTCCTAGCTCTTCCATCAAGGTGAGGATGGTGAAAACATCCTTCACCCGCGGGATGTTTTGCAATTGGAGGCGTTCCTCCGTGAGCAGAGCGGCGGCAATAGCCGGGAGCACAGCGTTTTTTGACCCGCTGATCCTGACTTTTCCCTTCAGCCGGAGAGAAGGATTGCCCAGGATTCTGATTTTTTCCATCCGGCTTGATTGTAGAATAACACAGGTTGAATTTCAAGAAATCGCCTGTTTTTCCAGGCCGATTTATTTCTTGATTTCGACGATCCGGCCTTCGACCATCGAATCGATAACCCGATGCTTTTCCAACCACTCCATCAACGTCATGTCCAGAGGGAAGCCTGTGTTCCTCAAGTTCTCCACCGCAAACCCGAAGTACTTCTCCCTGGCCTGGCTGGCCAGGTAATCGTTGGCCACAACTGTGTACGTTTTATCAGGCAGGAGGACTCTTCCGGACTTGACGAGGATCTCTCCGTCTGCCTCCACTTGGAAAACTCTCTCTCCGTAGGGCCTGGCCTGCTTTGGATAATATCTGTATTTGATGCCCGAAACCTGGAGCCTGTCCCAGCCTCTTTCGACATCGTGCTCGAGCGCTTCTTTAATCTGCCGGCCACTGAGGTTGAAGACGACAAGCGAGTTGTGGAAGGGAGACGTGTTGAAGATGTCGCCTCTTTTCACCGGGCCAGCCGCGATATCGGCTCTGATGCCTCTGCTGTTGTGGAAAGCAATCTGGGCTTTCGTCTTCCAGCGCATGACGTCGGTTATCCAGTTTCCCAGGTTGCTTTCGCCGTGGCCTCCCGTTCCCGGGTATTCTCCGGCAGATAGGTTCATTTTTGCTTCTCCAATGACCTTGGCGTATTCTGCGTCGATGGATTCCTCGATTTCTCGAACGAGTTCTGCAACTCCGGGTGATGGCTTGAGGTCGATGTCCGCCCAGAGCCAGATGAGGTCTTGTTCATAACTTCTGACAGCATCGTTTTTGACCTTGACTTTCAGATAGCCCATGGTTCTCTGGTGGCCAAAGGTCGACTTCACGAGGACGCCGTTGACCTCAGCGAACTTCCCGTCCTCGGCAGCGGCCAGGACAATATCGACCCCGGGAACATTCTCGGCTATCTGCACACCCTGGCTAAACCAGCCGTGAGAAACGACGACGATCAAATCTGTCTGCCTGTCTATCTCAGGAACATGGGATTTGAGAGTGGGGATGATGGGCTCGACAGCCAGCCCTTCGACCTTGTCCTGCTGCACCTCGCTCAAGAAATGTTCTTCCATGACGCAGATCACCCCAAGCTTGATTCTTCCGACATCGAAGATATGGTAGGGCTGCTCTGCGAAAAGCTTGCCGCTTTTCTTATAGACAATGTTGGCCATGACAGTGGGGAACCCGGCCAGTTTTGATAGGGCGAGCGCATTTTTCTGTCCTTTGTCAAAATCGTGGTTTCCGAAACACCAGACGTCGTAGCCGAGCCTGTTCAGGAACTCTATCATCGCCCCGCCGTCCGCGCCCCTGTATTTTATTTCGGAAGCCAGCGTGCCAGTCAGAACGTCCCCCGCTTCGATCACAAAGACGTTCTTCTCCTTGGCTCTGATTTCGTTTAGGTAATGACTCGTCGCCTCCATGCCGCCAACCAATCTCCCGCCGTTTTCCTGATTCAGTTTATACGGCTCAAAGGTTCCGTGAGTGTCATGAGAAAAAAGAATGACAATTTCTTCAGAGCGCGGTTTACAGGCCGACGTCGAGGCCAAGGCCACGGCCAGGATCACGGCTAAGATAGTTTGGCAGTTTTTCTTCATGAGACTAAATCGTCTTCTCATACGCCTCCCCATCTCTCGCAGTGATACACGCTATCCCTAGCACGTGGCTTGAGCGAGCGAGCCTGGCGCTAAAAGATTGCCCCTCTCAAAGATAGTAAGGGTTAGTATAATCGACATAATCGATATAAACGATAGAAACGGTAGAATTGATAGAAAAACATCCTCTAATCTTTAAGGGCCTGGTCGAGGTCGGCGATGATGTCGTCAGGGTCCTCTGCTCCCACGCACAGCCGGATGAGTTGCGGCGGAATGTCGGCCAGGCGGCGGGCTTCTTCTCCCTGCTGTTGATGCGTCGAGATGGCAGGGATGGTGGCCACGCTCTTGACCCGGCCGAGGTCGGTCGCCCTGAAGATTATCTTAAACTTATCGAACGCCTTTCGCGCGTTCTCCGCGGGACCGTCCACCCGAAAGCTCATCAAGTGACCGTACCGGTTCACTTCATTCCCCTTTCCGTCGTCTGAGTCAACAAGCTTCATGTACCGTTTCGCGAGCTTGTGGAAGCGAAAGCTGGAGAGGCCCAGATAATCAACCTGGTAGACGCGCGGATGGCGGCTTAGGAATTCCGCCACCTTCTGGCAGTTCTGGCTGACCAAGTCCATCCGCGAGCGCAACGTCCGGATGTCGTTCAAAGCAAAAAGCGCGTTCATGGGTGAGGCCGAAGGGCCTTGATCTCGGTAGGGCAGGAACTGGATGTACTCAGCGAAGCTCTCCTTGAAGAGCGGGTTGTCGTTTTTGACCTTGGTGACGATCGGTTTGCGGCTGATCAAGGCGCCGCCGATGGCCAGGCCGCCCGCTGTGATCGATTTTGTCAGAGAGTGGATGACGACGTCAGCGCCGTAAGCGACCGGCCGCATCAGGGCCGGTGTGGCGCAGGTGGCGTCGATGATAAAAGGGATTTCCCACGAATGGGCGAGGCCCGCCAGAGCCTTGATGTCGGCAAACGACTGCTGCGGGTTGCTCGGCGCCTCCATGTAGAGAAAGCGGGTGTCCTCATCGACCCTGGATTTCCACTCCTCGAGGTTGTCGGGGTTGAGAACCCAGCGCACTTCGATTCCCCGCTCCTGCCTCTTCCTCACGTTGAAATTCTGGAATGTCCCCCCGTAGAGCTGGACCGAGGAGACAAAGTTGATTTTTTCGGGGCCGCTTTTCTGCTTGACCAGGAAGGCGTCTGTGGCCAGGGCGATGGCGGACATGCCCGAAGCGGTCACGACGCAGGACGTGTCAGCGCCCGTCTTGTAGCCTTCGAGAAGGGCGAGGACGTCCTGAAGATAGTACGTTGTCGGGTTGGCGATCCGGGTGTAACACCAGGTCGGGATAAGATAGGCCAGTGCGGCCTCGAGCTCGTCCGAATCCCTGTAAGCCTGGGATGTGGCAAAATAGACCGGCTCGACGATGGCTCCTTGATTCTGGTCGAGGGCCACTTCGGGCGAATAGAGGCCGTGGACCGCGATGGTGTCGAATTTATATTTCTTTGCCCGTTCGAGCAAGGCCTGTCTCTGGGCGAGGAGCTTCTTTGATTCTTCGATGTAGCGCTTGACTCCCGGGCCGTACATTGGACCGTCACTCATGATTCCTCCCAACATAAAAATAACAAGGCTTTAATCTTTATTATCTTTTTTGGGGGCTTTCGTCAACAGGCCCTGCCCACGCACAAAAAGAACAGTGCACGATGCAATTCTCCTGCTTATCGGCGCAGGCGGCTGTGGATGGCCAGGATGTCGGAGAGGATGGAATAGCCGGTCTCGATCTTTCCGGCGCCGGCTCCCTGGATGGTGATCTTTCCCATCAAATCCAGGTCGAAAGTCAAGGCGTTGTGGGCGCCCATGATGCCGGCGAGCGGATCAGAGAGGGGAAGCTTGCGGGGCGAAACGCTGGCCTCAACCCTGCGGCCGGCTTTCCTGGCCTGGGCAATAAGTTTATAACGGAACCCTTCAGCTCTTGCCGCCAGCACCTGGTCTTTGCTCAGAGCCGTAATGCCCTCTCTCCGGACGTCGGCAGGGGATATATTCCCGTCAAGGAGGACATTGGAAAGGATGACGATCTTGGCCACGGCGTCGTAGCCCTCGACGTCGGCCGTCGGGTCGGCTTCGGCGTAGCCCAGTTCCTGGGCCAGCTTCAGCGCATCGGCGTAATCCATGCTGTCCTGCTCCATCCTGGTCAGGATGAAGTTCGTCGTCCCGTTGAGGATGCCCTGGACGGCGCGCACCTCGTTGCCAACGAGGCCGTTTTCAAACAAACTGAACACGGGCGTTCCGCTCATCACCGTTCCCTCGATCCGGAAAAAAAGATTATTGTTGTCAGCCATCTTCTTGAGTTCGTGGTAGTGGAGCGCTGCGGGCCCTTTGTTGGAGCTGACCACGTGCTTTCCGGACCGGAACGCCTTTTTGATGTAGCTTGTAGCCGGCTCGGCTGTCTTGATATCCGTGTAGGTGAGTTCGGCGATCACGTCGGCTTCGCATTTTTCGATGAGATCCAGGGCGTCGATCGCCTCGTGGGACCCGACTTCTCCATGGTACGCGTCGATCCTCTCCCCCTGGTGGAGGAGGTCGAGGAGCTTCTTGATATCGATGCCTTCCGGAATGCAGACCGAGCCCTTGAGCTTGTCGGTGACGGCGACAAGCCTGGCCTCAAAATCGAATGTGTCCCTCAGGTACTCTCTTTTTTTATCCAGGATTTCTAACAGGCCGGTGCCGACTGTGCCGCAGCCGATAAGACCGATTTTAAGCTCCATTGTCCTGACCTCCATCTCTTATGACCGCTTATTGACTCACTAGATAGTGCCTTTATGCAAACAAAGAGATATGCAACACAAACACGTAGGTTCCGAATTCTCCTGCAAGAAGAGGGGACGGTCCTCAGAGAGGACCGTCCCCGGTGATTCGTCTTTCGACCTGCGGACTACTGTTTAGGTGCGGCAGCTGCTTTGATCTGGGCCTCTATCCACTCCGTTGTGACGCTTTTGGGTCTTTCGATCGGAAGCCCGAGAGCGCGGCTCCATATGAGCTGAGCCAGAACGCCCATGGCTCGGGAGACGCCGAAGAAGACGGTGTAGAAATCGTACTCGGTAACCCCGTAGTGCCAGAGGAGGCAGCCGGAGTGTGCATCGACGTTCGGCCATGGGTTCTTGGCTTTGCCGTGCTTCATCAAGATGTCGGGGGTGACTTCATAGACCATGCTCACGACCTTGAAGATCGGGTCATCTGGGAGGTGTTTGAGGGCAAATTCCCGCTGGGCCGTGTAGCGCGGGTCAGTTTTGCGGAGCACGGCATGGCCGTAGCCGGGCACTACCTTGCCGGCGTTGAGCGTGTCCCAGATATACTTCTCTAATTGCTCTTTGGTCGGAACGCCGCCCAGGTCCTTCATCAGGTCCATGATCCAGCGGAGAACTTCCTGGTTGGCCAGTCCGTGGAGAGGTCCGGCCAGCCCGTTCATGGCTGCCGAAAGGGAATAAAAAGCGTCCGAGAGAGCAGACCCGACGAGATGGCAGGTATGAGCGGAGACGTTACCGCCTTCGTGGTCGCTGTGGATGACGAGATACAGCCGCATCAGTTCCTTAAAGGCTGCAGGTTCGACGCCTATCATGTGGGCGAGGTTGCCGCCCCAGTCTAAATTCGGGTCGGCGGGAATATGCTTGTTCTCCTTGTAACTCCGGCGGTAGATGTAGGCGGCGATGAGCGGGAGCTTGGCCAACAGGTTCATGACATCTTCGTACATTGGATCCCAGTAGTCCAGCTTGTGCATTCCGGCGGTGTACCTTTGGGCGAAGATGGAATCTTTCTGGAGAGCCAGGATCCCGTGGGAGAACTGGGTCATCGGGTGCATATCAACAGGGAGGGTGTTGAGGATGTCGATGAGGTATTTTGGGAGGGCGCTTCGTTTCTGCCACTCCTTGGTGATTTCCTGGACATCGGCTTCTGTAGGCAATTCCCCAGTCAGGAGAAGATAAAAGATACCTTCGGGCAGCGGCTCTTCTCCACCCGGAGCCTTGGGCAGTTTCTCCCGGAGCTCTGGGATGGTGAAACCGCGGAAGCGGATGCCTTCCATCGGGTCAAGCGCCGAAGTTTCCCAGACCATGCACTTGACGCTGCGCATCCCGCCATAAGCCTGGGCGATGGAAACATCGCCAACTTTCATTTCTCCATGCTGCTTGAGGATCCCCTGCACTTTTTCGCGCATGGGGCCGATTTGGGCAGCAAGTTTTTCTTTTAATGAAGGCATAAAATAACCTCCTTTTACATAGTATTTTCCCTCCAGAATTAAGGGACAAAACTATACCATTCTATGTGGTCCATGTCAACGAAAAAAAATAGTTTTGTTGTTGATTTTTTGGCTTCGACTTTCTATGCTAATTCTCTGTATCGGAAAATCCGGGGAATATGGACCGAATTTACGAATTCGGTATCGTCTCCCTTGAATTTTCTTGGAAGGAGAGAAAGACATGGGAGCTTTGCTTGTTCTTTTTATCGTCGTCGGCGTCGTTATCGTCGTGGCCATCGGGATTTATAACGGGCTCATCGTCTTGAGGAACCGTTGCGAGAATGCCTGGTCGCAGGTGGACGTGCAGCTCAGGCGGCGATACGACCTCATCCCGAATTTGGTGGAGACAGTCAAGGGATACGCCAAGCACGAGCGCGAAGTATTTGAAAAAGTGACGCAGGCCCGCGCGCAGGCCATTAATGCCAACTCGGTCAAGGACCAGGGCCAAGCCGAGAACATGCTGACCGGCGCCCTGAAGACGCTCTTTGCCGTGGCCGAGAACTACCCCGACCTGAAGGCCAACCAGAACTTCCTGATGCTGCAGGAGGAGCTGAGCGGCACCGAGAGCAAGATCGCCTACTCCAGACAGTTCTACAACGACACGGTGCTAAAGTTCAACCAAAAGCAGCAGGTTTTCCCTTCCAACATCATCGCCAACATGTTCAACTTCAAGGAGCGGGATTACTTCGAGATCGAGGAGCCGGAGGCGCGCGGCCCGGTCAAAGTCAGCTTCTAATTTATGTATGAACAGATTGCCCGCAACAAGTGGAGATCGTTCTTCCTTATCTTCTTTTTCCTCTGTCTGATCTTCGTCCTCGCCTGGCTTTTCGAGCAGTTGGCTGGGATGGGGACAGAGGGGCTGATCGCGGCAGTTATCATCGCGGTTGCGATGACCATTGGAAGCTACTATGCCAGCGACAAAATCGTTTTGGCCATGAGCAAGGCTAGGCCGGTAGAAAAGAAGGACTACCCTTATCTTTATAATGTCGTCGAGGGACTGACCATCGCGGCCGGTCTGCCAAAACCGCGCTGCTACATCATCGATGATTCGGCGCCGAACGCGTTTGCCACTGGCCGGAACCCCAAAAATTCGGTGATCGTCGTGACCACGGGGCTTCTGGACAAGCTCAACCGGGTTGAGCTCGAGGGCGTCATTGCTCACGAGATGTCCCACATCAAAAATTACGATGTCTTGGTGCAAACGCTAACGGTGGTGATGGTGGGTGTCGTGGCCTTGCTCAGCGACTGGATGCTCCGGACATTCTGGTGGGGAGGCGGGAGAGGGCGAAAGATCGGGAGGGGCAAAGGCAGAGGAAGCGGCGGAGGCGGCGCCGCGGCCATCATCGTGGTTGTAGGACTTATTCTGGCCATCCTGTCGCCGCTCATCGCCCAGCTTATCCACTTTGCCGTGTCGAGAAAGCGGGAGTTTTTGGCTGACGCGAGCGGAGCCATGCTGACTCGCTACCCGCCTGGATTGGCTTCAGCGCTGCGGAAGATTGCTGCGGATAAAGAACCGCTTGAAGTCGCCAACAAAGCGACAGCGCACCTTTACATCGTCAATCCTCTCAAGGACATTGGCGGCGCTGTCAACAAGCTTTTCAGCACCCACCCGCCCATCGAGGAGCGCATCGCCGCCCTGGAAAAGATGTAATTTTTTTTCGAAAAGTTAGGGGGACGCCATACGTAATACACAAAATTCAAAAAGCACTTCCCCATTGGGCAGCGGGAGGCAAAGGCAGGACGGAGAATTTCCTTTCTCATTTAGTTGATAAAAGGACATTTTCCATAATATGCAGGATGCAGAAGAATTTATTCAGTGACTCTGCTACAAAGGCAAAGCCAGCCTCTTTATCGATTACGAAGACAAGATGACCCTTCTTGACTCCCTCATCTAAAATCAAATTATGAGATAGGTGAGAGCCAGCAATGAGGGTCAGCGGTCAAAGGGTTGCCAGTCAGAGCATAGGCCATGGCCCGGCAACCGAAGCAATTGCTTACTGGGCAGAGACGGCAGCGGCCCTCGAACTTCTCTTTATTCCTCAAATCTTTAAGCAGGGCTAATGTTTGCCAGATTTCATCGAGCGACGTTTGGAGAAGGTTACCTATGGGGACAGGGAATCGGCGGCAAGGAAAAACGGTGCCGTCCGGCATCAAGGCCATTCCATCCTGGGGAACGATGCATTCCGAGCCATAGACGCGGTACCGGCCGCCTCGGCCAATTTCAACTTTAATGGCTCGGTAAGGAATAAGTTCTTCGGGCTCCGCCTCCAGGCCGCAACGGCTGAGAATTTGCTGCCACAGAAGCCAAAATTCCTCTCCAGAAAGAACCTCGCTGGTTTTGTCCTTCCCTTGTCCTAAGGGAATGAATCTTTCAATGATAAATCCAGCTGCCCCCGTTTCTTTAGCTAACTCGAAAAGCTGCGCTGCCTCCTGCCAGTTTCTTTTCATCGCCGTAAAAATGATGATGAAGGGAAGACCTAAACTCTTCAGTTTTTTCATTCCCTCCATTACCTTTAAGAAGGCACCTTCACCTCTAATCAAATCATTTGTCCGGGCCGCCGTCCCGTCAACGGAGATTTTGAACCCTTTAAACTTGGACCGGGACTTTAGGTCCTTAGTCCACGAAGGAAAGATGAGGCCGTTGGTAATGATGCTGATTTCCGCCACCTGAGGCGATGAATTGAGCATGGCTAAAAGTTCGGGAAGTTCTTTTTGAAGAAATGGTTCACCGCCCGTCAGGGCTACTTCGAGTTTTGCCGCCCATTTTTCCATCGTGGCTAAAAGATTCTGAGCAACTATCAGGAGCTCGTCCCAAGATAATTCTCCCTTTGCGGAGAAATCTTCCTGGTAGCAATGCTGGCAACGGAGCTGGCAGCGATCGAGCAGATGCCACTGAACATAGAATTTTTTCATCATTCATAATCTAACCTATTTCTTGTTTGTAGGCCATAGAGACGTGATATTTCTACTCTCCATTGGAGATACCGGATGTCCAATCTCTTTTTCAAGCATGATAATTATACACATTCCATTCAACTGATCGGGAGATGATCCAAATTTAATTACAGAGCTTGGGGGCGTTGCCCGAGGGATTGCAAAGCATCGCTGTTCCGATTATAATTTTTTTACCCTCCGGCGGGGTCGTAGTTCAGTTTGGTTAGAACGCTGGCCTGTCACGCCAGAGGTCGCGAGTTCAAGTCTCGTCGGCCCCGCCATTCCTCTCAAAGCCGCCTGACCTTATAATCCCCCTTGATTGCACTAGGGAAATGAGGGCAAAGGCTAACCGGAATTGCGCCAAAATTAAGTTTATTACGTATGGCGTCCCCCTAATTCACTGAATTTGATATAATAAAAAAGTTGGCTGCACCATGAAAGATGAATAAAGAAGAGGCTCTCCAGGATTTCCTCAGGAGCTTCAGGCTAGCGCTCAAGAGCGCCTCTCTTTATCCCAAAGAACATCCCGCCTTTTTGCAATCAATTAAGGACCTCAAGGAGAAAATGGACGTTCTCCAGAAATTCTCTCCGGGCTTGAAAATCGCTTTCACTCCTCACTCGGTGGTGGTAGACGGCAAGACTTGGGAAAAAGACAAGCTCTGGGAGGAGGTGGCTCATCTATTCCACATCCGCCGGATACTGAGCCTTGAGGCGAGGGAAGACGCAACGATCGAGGATTGGCAAACTCTGATCGGCTTTCTGTCGCTCACACCCCAAGAAATCGCCAGGGCGGGCGGAATCCGTTACCTTTTGGAAAAAGAAAAAATCCTTCCCTTTGCCATTGAAGAGTTGGATTATTCAGAGCTTCTGGCCGGCGAAGGCTATGAAATCAAAGATGTCTGGACTTACCTGCTCTCTGAATCTGTCAGGCACCAAGATCCCCAAAAAATCCGCCAGGTGGCAGCATCTTATTCTCGCGTCATCGGCGAAATCAACCTGGCCAGGATTGTAGAAGACAAGGAGCAGCTTGAAGATTTTGGCCGATTCTTTGCCTGCTTGAAAACCGAGGCTGAAGAAGAGTACCAGAGGTGTGCCTTCGAAACAGCAAGGAAAATCCTCAGGGAAAGGTCCATCAAAGAAGAAGACAAACTTTGCGAGTTGAGGGGGATTGCTGCCGGAGCAAGAGATCAGGACTTGGCCTCTTTGCTTCTAAGAGAAATGGCTTCAGGCGGTCAATTCGATACCGCGAGCCTGGATATTTTCTCTCGGCTGTTGGGTTCGGAAAAATGCCTGAGGGTGGCAGGTTGCCTAAAGGAGGAAGCCTGCCGAAACGCGGCCTTGCTCGAACAATCGCCGCACTTCAGGAAGAGGATTGAGGAATTCATGGCCGGTGGCTGGCCGGCTTCTCTCCCCCTCTCCTTCAGGGAGGCATTTTCCGGGGTTCTCCGCGAGATTTCAGCCCGCAAAAAGCCAGTCCTTGATCGCGAGCTTCTCTGCAGGAACTATCGCTCGATGCTCTTGAATGTCCTCGCTTCTGACCCGAGAAAAGAAGCCGCCTCAGGCCTGCTCGCTGCGGTCCTTGAGGAATGGGAGAGCATCACCAGGGACAGAGATCTTGAATTCCTGAAATCCCTTTTCGAGCTCCTTGAGAAAAAAGCCGATACCCTCTCAGCCGAGCCCCTTTTTGGAAAAATCAGAGCCGACCTGACCGACTTCATCGAAAAAAGCGTTCTCAAGGGGGAAGATAGTCCGGAGCTCACCTACTTCGTTAAGCGTTTGCCCCGGAGCGCCTTAGGGGTCAATTATTACCTCGAGACCATTTTCGAGGAGAACAAGGTGACGCCCACGATCTTGCGGACGTTTTTCCAGCTTTTTTCCGACGGGATTTTTTACTTCAACCTGAGCCTCGAGCAGAGGAAGTCCGACCGCCGTTTTCTTGAGAGAATGGCCGAAACCCTGGCTGAGGTTGATTCCCCGCTTTCGCTGGCCACGCTGAAGAACATATTTGGCCTGGGCGACCGCTTGATCAAGCTCAAGTCGCTGCGAGCCATGAGGCATTTGTCAGCCTGTGACGAAGATTTCCTCTTCGCGGTCCTCCGCAAGGGCGATTTTTCGCAGAAAAAAGAGGCCTTGATCATCCTGAAGAAAGAAGAAGGGAGCAGGAAAAAAGCCCTGAAGATGTTTTTTCTTAAACCCTCGCCTTTCGGACTGAGAAACAGGGTTCTCCTCGAGCACCTGAGAATCGCCGCTGACCTCGAGCTGCGGGAGGCAGCCGAGCATATCGCCAGGTTGAGCCAGCGGAGATTTTTCTGGAATAGAACGTTGCGCCGGAAGGCAACCGGCCTGCTGGAGAAATGGAGCCTTGGACAAGCTTAGACAATTCTTGACTGATTTCACCTCGGCCATCCAGGCCGGGAAGATTTATTCAATCGAGCATCCCCGGTTCAAGGAATTCGTGGGCAAATCTTTCCAGGCGCTCCAGGAAATCTTCCAGGATCAGGAAGAGCTGACCGTTGGCGTCGTCGAAGGTGAAGTAGCCTGCGGGAAAGAAATCTTTTTCGACCTGAGCCAGAAGCTGAGGCCTCTGCTCACCTATCTCGAGGACCGCGGCGTCGAGAGGGTGTGGCTTCATCGGGCCCTGAGAGAGGATGAGTGGACCAAATTTATCGGCTATCTTTCTCTTCCCCGGGGCCAGGCCATCGGCGATGCTTATGAGTACCTGACGCTTGAGGGCATCGAGAACATCCGGGCGGGAAAGATCGAAGCCCCTCGGGCAGCGGCGGAAAAAGGCCCGGGTTCCCGGGCCAGGCAGTATGAGTTTTCGGTGGCGGCCCTTTCTCAATCGGTCGAGAAGATCCTGGCGAAGGAAAAGTTAGACCCGGTGGAAGCCAGGTTTCTTGTCTTCAGCTTGTTGGAAAATTTTTGGGGGTCGCATCAGGAGCTGCTGAGCATTTTTGCCGTCCGGCAGAAGGATCGCCTGATTTTTCTCCACCTCCTCAACACGGCCATCCTGGCCATGTTCTTTTCCTCGCGTCTTGGTTTTCCCAGAGACGAAGTCTTGGACATCGGCTTGGCCGGGCTCTTTCACGATGTCGGCAGACTGGCGCAAGATAGAGATGACGAGGCCCGGCGGCTGGGGCACGCTCTCCTCGGGGCAGAGATGCTGCTTCCCCAGAGAGAATCGCTCGGACAGCTCCCGGCGGTCGTGGCGTTCGAGCATAGTTTTGGCTGCGGCCTTAAAAGCCGGTCGCGGCTCACTTTCCCGCGGCGGCCCCATCCGGCGACGCTCCTTATCTCTGTCTGTGACATCTATGACGAAATGTACCAGAAAAGAGCTTCGCGAGAATTTTTCACCCCGCTCCGGATTTATGAAGTCATGGCCCGGCAAAAGGGCTCTTTCTTCGATCCCGAGTATTTAGATAGTTTCTATCGGATTATGGGAGTTTGGCCGGCTGGCACGATCGTCTCGCTCGCTGACGGCCGGGTGGCCGTGGTCAGGAAGGCAAACTCGCAGGATATATTCTGTCCGCAGGTGGAGGTCGTCGACCCGCCCGACAGAAGGGAGTGGCTCGACCTGGCGGAGCGAAAGAGCGAGGTCGCCATCCAAGCGGCCCTGAACCCGTTCGGCGAAGGGAAAAAATACCTGCCCTTCATTTAACTGTCTCCAATTTGACAATCTCGGAATACCTTGTCTATAATAAAAACCTAAGGATGGGGGCGAACGGATTCGACGGGGATAGTGAGGCACAAGCTGCATGTCGAGATTCCATCCACCTCGTAAAACGGTGGACCCAAGTAAGTGCAGAAGCACTGCCAGTCGCTGCCTAAGAGATAGGCATGCCGTTTCTCGGGGATTCTCCTGCGGTTCCCGGGAAGCGTCGATGAGCAGGATAGCGAACCTGGCGCGCCCTGAACCTGGTGAGCGAAGCATTTTCGGGGCTGGTTTGGCGGCGCCCTTCCTCTTCGGGTGCCGCTCGACGAGAACAAAGAAGAGGATATGCATGTAGAGGCTTGCTGCTGAATGTCCTCGGACGCGGGTTCGATTCCCGCCGCCTCCACCATGATTCGAGATTGAGAAGAAGTGACGGGCCCTAACGAGATAAAGCCGCTGAAGCTCATCCTCGGTGTCTTTCTCTTTTTCTCCTTTCTCGCCGTCGCGCTCTCTCCGCCTGAACTAAAACCCATGGCTGCGCCGCCCGCACAGGTTGATCAATCGCCTGCCAAAAGACTTAAAGTTATTGTCATTGACCCGGGCCACGGAGGGCTTGAAAGCGGAGCCAAAGGCAAGTTTGGGGCCTTGGAGAAGGACATCACTCTGGCCGTCGCCCTCAAGCTCAAAGCGGTCATTGAACGAAGCCTGGCTTTGCGCGTGGAGTTGACCAGGGATAAGGATACTGAGGTCTCGCTCGAAAACAGGGCGGCCATAGCCAACAACCATAAGTCCGACCTCTTTATCAGCATCCATACGAACAGCTCTTACAGGCGAAACGCCCGCGGCTCGGAGACCTTTTTCCTCAGCCTGAATGCCACGGATGAAGAAGCACGTCGGCTGGCTTATCTGGAGAACAATTCGGCCGACCTCTCAAAGCCGCTGGCCGATGAGGATCAGGATGAAATCAGGATGATCCTGTGGGATATGGCCCAGTCGGCCTACCTCAAACAGAGCCAGAGCCTGGCTGAAATCATTCAGGATGAGCTCAACTCCCTTCTGGGGACGGCGAACCGCGGCATCAAGCAGGCGCCGTTCAAGGTCCTGACGGGTGTGGCCTGCCCGGCTGTGCTGGTTGAGGTGGCCTTCATCTCCAACCCGGAAGAGGAAAAAGACTTGGTAAAAGAAAGCTTCCAGAGCAACGTTGCTGAGGCCATTTATCGAGGGCTGGTCCGGTATCTAAAAATTGCCGGCTGAGGTTTGATCGTTCCATGGACACGAAGAGATGGATTTTTTTGGGATTTTCCGCCGCTCTGCTCCTCATCCTGGCGCTTGTTTTTTTCCGGGGAGGCGGCGGGGAGAGAATAAAGGCATCGGCAGAAATGCCTCCTCCGTCCGTGACACCTGAACCGGGTCCGCCAACAGAGACGAAGTTCGTTACCCTTTTCTTTCCGTCAGAGCAGGATAGCCTTCTCCACTCTGAAACGAGGGAGATTCTGGCCTCAGCCTCGGTCGCCGAGGAAGCCAAGCGAGTTGTCGAAGAGCTTATCAAAGGCTCAGAGCGGGGATATCTGTCGCCTTTTCCTCCCGAGACCAGGTTGAGACAGCTCTTCATCACAAGAGAAGGAGTGGCCTACGTAGATTTTTCCAGGGATATCATGGATAAGCATCTGTCCGGGTCTTCGGCCGAGCTGGCCACGGTCTATTCCGTCGTCAACTCGCTGGCCTTTAATTTTAGGCCGATAAAGAGAGTCTTCATCCTCGTTGAGGGCGAAGAAAAAGAGACTCTGGGGGGGCATATTAACCTGAGCAGAGCTTTTCTGCCTCTTTACTCCCTGAACTCAGAGTAGGTTCAACCATAAGCCCTGCGGAAATTTGCCTTCATGAAACGTTTGCCTCAGGTGGTCATCGCGGGATTTCCCAACGTCGGGAAATCAACCCTGTTTAACCGGCTCCTTCGCCGGAAGAAGTCCCTGGTCCATTCATTGCCCGGCATGACCCGCGACTCTGTCTCAGCCGTGTGTGTGTTGAGCGGGAAAGCGTTCATCCTCACCGACACGGGAGGGCTGGCTGATTCCTCGGCCGAGCCTCTTTCCCCAGCCGTTATGGAAAGAGCTTGGCTCTCGGCAAAAAAGGCCGATATCATCCTCTTCGTCCTCGACGGAAGACGGGAGTTGCTGCCGGCCGAAGAGGAGCTCTTTTGGCAATTGAAGAAGCTTGGCAAGCCGCTTGTGGCTGTCGTTAACAAGGTGGATTCAGAAGCGCAGGAAGCAAAGAGCGGAGATTTCCATAACCGGCTAAAGGTTGGGTCGATCTTTGCTGTTTCTGCTGAGCACAGGAGAAACCTGGACGCGCTGGAGGATGAGCTGGCTCGGCTTCTTCCCGGAGCCCCGGCTGAAAAGGAGCTCTCCCAGGCCATCCGGGTGGCCATCATCGGCCGGATTAATGTAGGCAAATCCTCCCTTATCAACCGGCTCTGCGGCGAGGACCGCCTGATCACTGACAGCGCTCCGGGAACGACCCGCGACAGCACGGACACCCTGGTCGTTCGGGACAAAAAAGTCTTTTGCCTCATCGACACGGCCGGCATCCGAAAGCTCAGCCGGACCAGGGATGAAAGAGAAAAGGCGAGTATCCTGAAAGCGAAAAAGAACATTGCTCGGGCCGACGTCCTCTGTCAGGTCCTGGACGCCTGCGAATTCCCGACTCGCCAGGATCTGGCCATCGCTCATCTTGCCCACAAGTCCGGGAAGCCGCTCATCCTGGCCGTCAACAAATGGGACCTGGTGCATGCAGGGGTGACGGCGGATGGCGCGAGGGAGGCAATCAGCCGCAGGATGTCCTTTGTCGAGTATGCGCCGGTCATCGCCGTCTCCGCCCTGACGGGTAAAAGAGTGGTCAACATCCTTGACCTGGCCGAAGAAGTCTATACTTCTGCTTCCACGCGAGTGGATACTCCGCGCCTCAATGACTTTCTGGCCTGGGTCAACGCCACTCATCCGCCACTCACAAAGAGCAGGAGGAGACTCAAAATCAAGTACATGACCCAGCAGGGAATCCGGCCGCCGACATTCCTTTTGTTTGTCCACCGGCCGGCGGCTCTCCTGCCCGCCTACGAAAAATTCTTCCTCCAGCTCCTCAGGAAGAAGTTTGGGTTCCAGGGGACTCCGCTGCGCCTTAGGATGAGACAGAGCTAATATTTCTTGGAGGCATGTCAAAACAAATGATCTTTGAGGCGGGTGTAGGGGGCTGCCCTGGAGCCCCCGTAGCGGAGGGGGGACCCGTCGGCTTCTCCGACGGGGTGAAGCGACGGGACTGGTTCCCCGGGGCGCGGGGGCAAGGGGCAGCCTCCTGCACCCAACTGAATCAAATAATTGGGGATGCTTACGAGCATCTTGTTCTTGACTTAAACCCGCCTTCTATTATACATTGAATTTCTCTTTGACATCATCGGATGACTTGACGAATTAAGGAGGCTGAGATGAGAAAGAAAAAAGCCGCCGTTGTGGTTATCGGGCTTCTGGCGCTGGCGTTCATGCTGACCTTTGCGTCCTGCCAGAAGCTGAATGTAAACCGGCTGCGGGCGAATTATCATTTTTCCAAGGCCAACCATTTTTTTGAAAGCGGCAAATTCAGCAAAGCGATAAGCGAGTACGAGAACACGCTGAAGTACAACCCGGCCATGGTCGACGCCTACCGATTTCTAGGGGAAAGCCATAAGAGTCGCTACAAGCCCCACGATGAATCGGCCGATAACCTCCTGACCGCGAACAAAGCCCTGGAAGCGCTGACCAAGGCCTATGAGTTCGATCCGACGAACAAACAGGTCATCTATTCCTTAGGAGACATGTATGACAGGATGAGGAACTTCGAGTCGGCCGAGAAGTACTACCTGAAGATCCTTGAGCTTGAACCGACGAACATGGACAACTATTACGTTGTCGCCGAATTCTACAAAAGATACGCAGGTGAAAAGCAGGAGCTGAAGAGCAAGGTTGAAGCGATGTACCTGCGGAGGATTGAGCTCGACCCGGAAACCCCCCAGGCGTACGCGTACATGGCCAATTATTACGACATGATAACGCCTGTGCCTGATTTTGATAAAGCTTTAGAATTTCAAAAGAGGCGCCTCGAACTGGATCCTGACAATGCCGAGATCTATTACACGATCGGGGTGAATCGTTTTTCAAAAGGCTATCGCCTGCAAAATATATTATCCCTGCAGGAGAGAGAAAAACTCGGCATTGAAAGCGAAAAGGCGTTGTTGAAAGCTGCTGAGATCGACCCCTCTTATCCCGATACGTATGCGTACATCAACCTCGTCCACAGGAATATTTTCGCTCACGTTTACCCGGAGAGGGCAAGCCGGCATGTCGCTGAAGCGGACCGATGGCTTGAGAAGTTTCAGGAAATCAGAAAAAGAGCCATGGAAAAAGCGCGGCTGGAGAAGGAACTGGCCAGGATCGATTGATGAATGTTTCTTCCGCTGCGGGATGAGAACCCCACGCGGCGGTTTCCGGCCGTCACGATCCTCCTCATCGCCTCGAACGTGCTGATCTTTCTTGCCCAGGCCTTTTCCCATGAAGGGTTGGTCTATTACGTCCAAAAAATGGGCCTCATTCCCTACGAGATCACACATTTTCAGTCGTTGCCGTATCTCCCTCGGCTTTCACCAGCCTTGACCCTGCTGACGTCGATGTTCCTTCATGGAAGCGTGTTCCATATCTTGGGAAACATGCTCTATCTCTGGATCTTCGGCAACAACGTCGAAGATTATCTTGGCTCTTTCCGATTTGTCTTTTTCTATCTCCTGGCTGGGCTGGCCGCGAGCTTGACGCAAATCGCCTTCAACCCGAATTCCCGCGTGCCGATGATCGGCGCCAGCGGAGCTGTCGCCGGCGTGCTCGGTGCTTATCTCCTCCTTTTTCCGGGTGCCAGGGTCATGACCCTGGTTTTCCTTTTTGTCTTTATCCGGGTTGTTCCCATTCCCGCTGTTTATGTCCTCGGCTTCTGGTTTTTAGCCCAGGTGCTGAACCTTGGCCTGGGCGGGGGAGTGGCCTGGTTTGCCCATGTTGGCGGGTTTCTCGCCGGCTTTGTCCTCATTCGGGGCTTCTCAAGGCGCCGCGGCCGAAGGCTCTGGATGAATTGATAAGCTCCTGTGCCGGGCTAACATCGTCGTAACTAGCAAGATAGACGCGTCATCAGGCCCATGCCCCGGCTAGCTCAAGGTTGACAACCGGCTCAATATTTAGTATTTTATTCCATCATTTTTGTTTTTTAATAAATCCTTGGCTGCTGAGGAAAATACGGATGAAAACTTTTGTCCCTAAAGAGGATGACGTCGAAAAGAAATGGTGGCTGGTCAACGCCGAGGGGAGAGTTTTAGGTCGTCTGGCCACTCAAGTGGCGACTCTGCTGCGCGGCAAGAGCAAGCCGCAGTTTGCCGAGCACTGCGACACCGGCGACTTCGTCATCGTGGTCAACGCCGAAAAAATACGGCTGACCGGCAGGAAAGCAGAAGAGAAAATTTACTATTCCCATTCGGGATATCCGGGCGGCTTGAAGAGCGAAAAGCTCCAGGACCTCCTCAGGGATAAGCCTGAAGAGGTCATCCGCCGAGCAGTTTGGGGGATGATCCCCAAGAACAAGTTAGGGCGCCGCGTATTCAAAAAACTGAAAATCTACCGCGGTCCCGATCACCCTCACCAAGCCCAGAACCCCCGCGAATACCAGTTTTAGGAGGAATCTTGAGCTTAATCCAGTATTATGGAACAGGAAAACGAAAATCATCCGTGGCCAGAGTCTTTTTGCGCTCGGGGAAGGGAGATATGACGTTGATCGTGGACAAAAAGCCGCGTCCGTTTGCCGAGTATTTTCGTCTGGATACCCATAAATACCTCATCCGCCAGCCGCTTGCCCTGACGGATACCGAGAACAAGTTTGATGTCTTTATGCGCGTCAGGGGGGGAGGAATCAGGGGCCAGGCCGAGGCTGTCAGGCTCGGGATCGCCCGGGCGCTGGTTGAATTCAACAGGGAACTCAAGCCGGCCTTGAAAAATGCTGGCCTGCTCACCAGGGATTCTCGGATCAAAGAGCGGAAGAAATACGGACTTCTGGGCGCGAGAAAAGCACCGCAGTACCACAAGAGATAAGGGAGGGCTGAACTTGGTATCCGTAACGATGAAAGAACTTTTGGAGGCAGGCGTTCATTTTGGTCACCAGACAAAACGGTGGAATCCCAAAATGAGGGAGTACATCTTCGGCCAACGAAACGGCATCTACATCGTCGACTTGCAGAAGACGATCAAAATCTTCAAGGAAGCGCTCCAGTTCGTCCGGAGCATCGCTGAAGGGGAAAAGGACATCCTTTTTGTTGGCACGAAAAAGCAGGCTCAGGACATCATCAGGGAAGCGGCGACCCGCTGTGAATGCAGCTACGTCAACCAGCGCTGGCTGGGAGGACTTCTAACCAACTTCTCTGTGATCAGGGGCAGCGTCGAAAAACTCATCGAACTCGAGGAGATGAAGGAAGACGGCCGTTGGGAGTTGCTCTCCAAGAAAGACCAGTCCAAGATGGAGAAATTTTACAGAAAGCTGGCCAAGAACCTGGGCGGGATCAAGAACATGACGAGCCTCCCCGGCGCCATGTTTGTTGTCGATTCGGCCAAAGAGGAGATCGCCATCCAGGAAGCCCAAAAGCTTGGGATTCCGATTGTCGCTGTCGTCGACACCAACGGAAATCCTGAGAATATAGATTATCCGATTCCCGGCAATGACGACGCCGTGAGGGCGATCGAGCTATTCAGCTCTAAAATCGCCGAGGCGGTCATCGAAGGGAAAAAGAGCCGTCTGGAGAAAGGGCTCGAGGCTGAAAAAAGAGAAGAGGGTGCAGCCGGGGAGGCCGTCCTCTCCCCTTTGGCCGTGCCATCAACGGAAAAAGAGAAGCTTCGCTCAGACACGAAAGGATAGAAGGATGGAGATACCAGCAGAAATGGTAAAAGAGCTCCGGCAGAGGACCGGAATCGGAGTCATGGAGTGCAGAGAAGCGCTCCAGGAAAGCCAGGGAGACATCGACAAGGCCATTGCCATCCTGAGAAAAAAAGGCTATGCCCGGGCCAAAGAGAAGATGAGCCGGGAAACGACTCAGGGGCTTGTCCAGTCCTACATCCATCTTGACGGGAAGTTAGGTGTGCTCGTGGAGGTTAACTGCGAATCTGATTTTGTGGCTCGTAACGAAGAGTTCAGAGAGTTGGTTAAGAACATCGCCATGCAGATCGCGGCCGCCAGCCCCCGTTTTGTTTCGGCCGAGGAGATCCCGCCAGCCGAGCTCGAGGAAGAAAGGGAGATCATCAGGGCTCAGCTGAAGGATATGCAAAAGCCGCCTCAGATCATCGAGAAGATTGTTGAGGGCAAGCTGAAGAAGTTTTACGAGGAAGTCTGCCTTCTGCAGCAGCCCTACATAAGAGACGATAAGATAACCGTCCAGCAGCTCATCGCCTCTTATATCGCCAAGATCGGGGAAAACATCAGAGTCAGAAGGTTTGCCCGGTTTGAGCTGGGCAAAGATTGATAGATCGACCAATGGCCAATCCAGCTCCGGCCTACAAGAGGATTCTCCTCAAACTCTCGGGGGAATCCCTGCTTGGGAAGCTCTCCTATGGCATCGACTTCGAGAGCGCCCGGTCCGTCGCCCGGGAGGTTAAAGAAGTCCACGGCTTAGGAGTTCAGGTCGCCATCATGATTGGCGGCGGGAACATCTTCCGCGGCAAGCAGGGAATTGATGCGGGCATGGATCGGGCTGCTGCTGACCAGATGGGGCTTCTGGCCACCGTCATCAACGGCATCGCCCTCCAGGAAGCGCTGGAACAGGAAGGCCTCTTCAGCCGCCATGTTTCAGCCGTCGAAATTAAGGCCTTGGCCGAGCCGTTCATCCGACGCCGGGTCATCAGGCATCTGGACAAAGGACGCGTGGTCATTTTCAGCGCTGGGATCGGCAGCCCTTATTTCACGACCGACACCGCTGCCGCGCTGCGCGCCCTGGAGATCAAGGCGCAGGTGATTCTGAAAGCAACGAAAGTGGACGGGGTTTATAGCGCCGACCCGATGCTCGATAAAAAGGCCAGGAAGTATGCGGAGATCAGCTATCTCGACGTCATCAAGAAAGGCCTCAAGGTGATGGACTCCACGGCCATCTCCCTGTGCAAGGATAACAGCTTGCCCATTGTTGTCTTCAACTTGAATAAAAAAGGAAACATCAGGAAGGCGGTCCTCGGCCAGCAAGTCGGGACCTGGGTTCGCTCGTAACATTCGATAAAGCCGGATAGGGGAGAAGAACGACGATGGTCAAAGAGGTTTTGAGGGAACTTGAGAAACGGATGAAAGTCTCGCTCGAGCACTTCCGCAAGGATTTGAGCAGGTTGAGGACGGGGCGGGCCAACATCAGCCTCTTCGAAGACATCAGGGTTGAGTACTACGGAACACTCACGCCCATCAACCAGGTGGCCACGTTGGGCATTCCCGACCCCACGCTGATAACCGTCCAGCCGTGGGATCCTTCACTTTTAGACACGCTCGACAAAGCCATCCGGTCAGCGGACCTGGGCCTTAATCCCATCAACGACGGGAAAATTCTGAAAGTCCCCATACCTCCTCTCGACGAAGAACGCCGCCGGGAAATGGCAAGGCGCGTGAAGAAAATGTTAGAAGAGGAGAAGACAGCCCTGCGGAACATGCGCCGTGAAAGCAAGGACGAGATCGAAAAACTGGAAAAGGACAAAAAGATCACAGAGGACGACAAGTTCAGCGGGTTGGAGCAGCTTCAGAAAATCATGGACGAGTACACGAAGAAGACAGAAGAGATGGCCGCCGCCAAAGAGAAAGAAATCCTCGAGCTCTAAACAAGAGTCTTTTTACCCCGAATTCAGGCTTTTCTCCTGAACCAGTTCTCTGTTGAGCCGAATTTTGTCCGGATGACGACACCCCAGGCAATAAGGCTAAGGCAGAAGGAGAAGAGAAACCCGACGAAGGGGATGAAAGTGATGAGGCTGACGACGATGAGGCCAAGGACGACAGCCAATAGCGGAGCCGGCGCGCGGATGCCCAAAGCCTTGCCTAGGCTCTCGCCGAAGAAATGGAATAAGACGACCTGACCGAATATCTTAATGGCCAGGCCGACGGCAATAAGAAAAAGCAGGAAGGGAATCCCGATCAGGATGAGCGAGAGGAAGGCCGAAAAGAGAATGAGGGTGACGAACATGATCAGGGAAAGGGCGCCCGTGCCAACGACCGGCCAGAAGGAGACGCGAACCTGGGAGGAAGCGAGAGCGAGCTGGCGGGGGAAAACGCCGGCCACGACCAGGGCCAGAAGAAGCCATATGAACATCAGGAGCAGCTTGAGGATCAAAATAATCGGGAGAAGCGGGACGGAGAATAGGCCACCTCGGAAAATCCTGGACAGAAACTCCGATGATTTGAAGTAGACGGTATCGCCCTGGATGACGCAGCCAGGCTCTTTGTTGAGGACGCCGCCCAGCGAGACCAGGTCGCCTTTGATGACGGTAGTAGAGTGCAGGGTAATCACTGAACCGATGCCGACGACGGTGTCGCCAACCTCACCGCTCAGGGTGATCGTCCCGCCGAAAGCGACGATGTTTTCTTTAACCCTGCCCTCGACGGTCACGTTTCCTCCAAAGCTGATGATGTTGTCCTGGACTTCGTCCTTGGCCACAAAGACATCTTCCTTGACGCTGATGTTTTCCCGGCCGCAGAGCGGCGACAGGCCTCCGCAAAGGCAAAGCCCGATAAAGAGCCCAAGGAGTTTGTTCTTCATGTTTTTTCTCCTTGCAGAAGTATCTTCTTAAACGCCAGATAAAGGCTGATGAGCGCCGCCAGGGTCATGGTCAGTATCAAGGCCTGAACCCCAGGGCTCGTGAGAGTCGTCAGCAGAGAAATCCCCTTGAAAAAGGCCAAAGCAAGGGTCTGGATAGCCTTCCAGGCTGAAGTTAGGAGGGTCATAGCTTTGGCCAGCCATACAATCGAGTTTTTTAGATAGACCAGGACAGCATGATTGAACCCTGCCAGGATTGTAATCGCGCCCTTTCCTCCCGAAAGGATGAGGAGGAATGAGAGGAGGCCGAGAGAAGACAATCCCACGATAAAGGCAGTTAGCCAAACCGGCAAAGAGGGGGCCGGAGATGAGATTTTGGCCATGACCCGGCGGGCTAAGTCATGCGGGACTTCGAGGTTCGGCAGGCTTAAAGCGGCCTCAGTCAGGTGGCGCCTCTCTTCGATTGCCTGGCGGCACTTTGCGCATAAATCCAAGTGTTCGTCGATATCTGCCCTCCGTTCAGGGAGGAGGTCGTTTTCAAGATAGGCGTAAATCTCAGCGGCGTTGAGGCACCTCATGATGATTCCTCCAAAAGCCGGCGGATCGTCTCCTTGGCCTGGTAGACGCGGTTCTTGACAGTCCCCAGGGGAAGGCTTTTGATTTCCGCCATTTCTTCGTAGCTCAACCCGTTGACGTGCCGCCAGATGAAAAGCTCCCGCTGGGAGGTGGGCAGCCTCTCTAAGGCCTTTTCGATCCGGCGCCTCAATTCCGCCAGTTCGAACTTCCGGGCAACCGACGGCTCGTTATCCGGGATGTCGAGCGCTGGCCCCCTGTCTTCATCTGCAGGTTCGCTTAAGGACAGCGCCTGGATCTTCTTCTTTCGCCAGTGGTCGATGACGAGGTTTGAGGCAATCCTGAACAGCCAGGTCGTGAACTTGTGCGTCGGGTCGAAGGAACGGAGAGAAGAGTAGGCCCTGACGAAGACATCCTGGGTAAAATCGATAGCCGTTTCCCGCTCTCTGACCATCCTACCGATGTAGTTCATGATGGATTGCTGGTATTTCCGGACGAGAATTTCGAACGCCTTTGTCTCACCCTGGAGGGTGCGCCGGATAAGTTCCTTGTCCTGTTCTTCATTCATCGAGGACATCCTGCCCTCAATCGTTTATACGAAGCGGCAAAAGAATAGTTTAATCATTCTTGATGGGGAGATAATCGTCGATGATTTCGCAGTCGGGAGGGATATCCAGCTCGAAAATGTTGGCAGGAAGCCGGGGGTTTGGCCTGATCCGGCTGAAGTGGAATTCCTGCTTGTTTCCTGCCGAGTCAAAGAGGATGAACTTTTGGACGAGCCAAGTCTTTTCGTCCGCTTCGAGCAGGATGTACGAAATGTTCCCCCCCTGTTTAGGAACCAGCTTTATCTGCAAAGGGTCCTTTTTTTCTGATGGAAAGGAAGCCGGCTCGACGGTGTAGCTCGCTTCGAGGCTGGCCTGACCCAGGAGCAGGGTGAAGAGCTCGGACTCCTTTTCTTCCGGAGTTAGGACACGGCGGAAAAGCTGGTTGTCCTCAGGAAAATAGGCCAGGGACAGGCCTTTTTTGTAGAGATAGACGTATTCCTCGGGCTCAAGATATTCCCAGCGCATGAGGTCAGGTTTTTGGAAGTAGACCTTCCCTTTTTCCTTGAGGGGCGTGGATATGGACGATGAAAAGTAGGCCTGTTCAAAATCGGCCTGGAGCGACCGGAGCGAAGCGAGCCTCTTTTCGATGTTCTGGGCCACTTGCTGTGGAGAATAGAGAGTGGCTGTCCACAGAAAAGCGCGCGCCCACAAAAAGCATAGGCAAGCAGCCAAGAATAAGTCTTTCATTGTGTGCATTCTCTTGTCCGTTTTGTGAGGTGGCACCACGGCATCTGCTTGATTTTGTTTAAGAAAGATCATTCTTACATCCTTTTTTTTGCCCCATTAATCTTTTTTGAGCCACAAAATGTCTTTTTTGGACTCTGAGCTTGCCCCCGCAGCCGAAGGTATCGTGGAAATACTCCCACCCGTCTCTGAGGGACGTCTGGGCATCGATGTACGCGTGGTCGAACGCAGCCCGGCTCTTCGCATTGTCGTAATAGGCTGTCCAACCACTCAACCGCCCGTACGCGGCTGTGAGCAACGGTCTCCGGCCGCTCAGCCGGATGATCTGCTCAGAAGCTATCCCTGCAAGAGTTACAAAAAAGGCCGGAAGGCGGACCGGATAGGCCTTGCGGCCGCAAGCCTGGCTGATGAGACGGACAACCTCGGCGTAGCTGAGGTTGGCACCGACCACATTGTAGCTCTCGCCGTCCTTTCCCCATCCTTCAAGAGCCTTCAGGATGATGGCCGAAAGGTCACGGACGTCGACCAAAGCCAGCCCGCCGGCGAAAGAACCGATGAGACGGCGGCAGCAAACTCGTCGGTAAAGCTCGTTGTGCGGTGTAGCCGGGTTGTGATCGCCGGGCCCGATGATCGAGGCAGGGTTGAGGATGACGGCCGGGAGTCCCCGCTCCTTGACCGCCTGTTCGACGATGTCCTGGCCTTTCCTTTTGGAAGCCATGTAGAGGATCGCCGGCGGCCAGTTAAAGGGAGTCATCTCATCGGCCAGACGTCCATTCCGGTGAAAGCCGACAGCGCCCACCGAGGAGATATGAATGAGTCGACGGACCGCGCTCCTGAGACAGGCTTCAACCACCCGGCGGACGCCGTCAACATTGACATGCTGGAGCTGCCGAGCTTCCCCTTTCCAGTAGGAGATAAACCCGGCCATATGGACGACATGGGTTTTGCCCTCAACAGCGGCCTGGACAGCGTTGGCGTCGGCGATATCGCCTTCGAAAACCCGGACTTCGGTCCCCATCCACGAGGAAGGGATTTTATCTTCGGGCATGACGAAGGCCGAGATTGCTTCTTCTCCGTAGCGAGCGACCAACAGCGGCATCAGGACTGCACCGACAAAACCCGTGGCTCCGGTAACCAGTATCCTCAAGCCTTGCTCCTTGTCCGAAGATAGAGAAAAGTATCGGTGCTGATGCCGGCCGCAGCATGGAGGACCGTTGTGTAGAGGATGGAATGGGTGGCATAGGCGATGAGCCCAAAAGCGAACCCGGCCGCGAAGGCGGCGAAGACTTCTGAATCGGGATGGCCGATGTGATAGAGAGTCGAAGCAGTGGTCTGCATGGCTAACGCTGGCAGGAGACCGATAGCGGGGACAAAAGGGAAAAAGAGGAGGCCGCGAAAGGCGAATTCCCAGGCCAAATAATAGAAAATAAAATAAGAGCTCTCGTAAAGCACGAAAGTCATGAGGTTTACGCAAGCTTTTTTGGAGAACGGGTACAACCGTTGCATTCCCGGGTTGCGCGAGCCAATAAGCCCGGAGGCTATCGCGACCGGGATTCCCGCCGCCAGGATGAGAAGACCCAGCCGCGTCCGGCCTAAAGCCAAACCGAGCGAAGAGAGTAGAGCTGCGGGCTGAGGAGCCGCCAGGACAGCGATCAGACACGGTATGGCAAAGAGAAGAGAGAAGAAAAAAATGAAATAAAGGAGGACAGCTTCCAGGTCCAGTCGCCCGCGCCGGAGCCGGCGGAAATGAAGGACTGTAGCCAGAAAGGTTAAGGCCAGGCTCACTTCGACAGTGATAAGAGCCGTCGCGAAGCCTGAGCCCGCTGCCCGTTCAAGCCAGATATCCATTCTTTCTCTCCTGGAGATACCAGTTCATAATCTGGGCAATCTGAGCCTCGAAATTATCATCCGGCCTGAAGCCAAGCTCGGCCACAGTCCTGGAAATGTCGTATGTTGTCTCTGTTGTAATCCTCTTGATCCGGTAATAATTCAGGGGCGGCTGGTAACCGGGAAAAACTCTCTGGAAACCCTCCATCATCCTGGCCACGGCAAAGGCGAACCAGACAGGGATGTAGACGCGCTGCCGCTTGCCCAGCCTTTTCTGAATGGCCTCGAAAAAATCACGCCACGTCGGCAGCTCTCCGTTGGTGATGGTGTAAGCGCGGCCCTCGATTCCTTCTGTGCTTATGGCCAACTCAACGACCCGGCAGAGGTTTTCTACATAACAATATCCAAAACGCCACTGGCCGTGTCCGACGATCAGGGGAACACCCCGCTCGCACCCCCTGAGGATTTGAGCGCAGGTCGTGCGGTCGTTAGGTCCGTAAACATCTCCTGGGCGGAGGACGACAACGGGAAACCCCCTCTCTTCGTGCTCGGACAGGAGAAACCGTTCTGTGCGCTTCTTTTGCCTTGTGTAAGGGAGAAATTCAGCACCCTCGCCCGGCCGCTCCTCTGAGATTCCGACTCCGTTATATCCAAGGACAAGGGCTGTGGACAGATAGACGAATCGCCGCAGAGGGACCCCCGTAGCCTGAAGCTTCCGGACAAAGTTGACGGTTGCGTGAAAAATATTCATCTCGCAGGCTTTCTCCCCCGCCTCATCAGATACAACAGAGGCCGAATGAACGACGGATGAAACGTCGTCCGGGATCCTGATCTTCGCTGTCTCTCTGAGGTCTCCGCGGATGAGGCAAACATCAAGCCCTTCGAGGAAGCGGAGGTTGGAGGTCTCCCTGACAAAGCCGTAGACTCGGACGCCCCGGTTGAGAAAGTGGCGGCAGAGGTTCGACCCGATAAATCCGTTAGCGCCGGTGATAAAGACTGAGTTCATCGGCGCCTCCCGATGTGGCTATCGGCCACGCGGTTCCAGCCGCGGACAAGAGTTGGCCCGGCGGCCAGAACCAGGAATCCCGCCAGGATGCCAATGATCGAGTCAGACGCGTAATGGAACCGTCCGTAGACCGTCGATACATAGAGAGAGAGGATGACCGGAGCCAATAAGAAAAACTCTCGCCGGGCGTAGCGCCAGGCCATGATCCACATAACTGTGGCCGCGGCGCAATGGGGGCTTGGGATTGTGCCGCCAGGAGCATGGACGGTCGACCGAAGGATCTCGCTAACCTGAGTGAAAAAGCCTCCCTCAAAGGGAACGGTCAGAAGGCTGCGGGCTTCTTCAAAGCGAAGCGGGCCGGCCACCGGGAACACAACAAACCCCAGGCCACAGAGGAGGTTGGCCGCGCCCAGGTGAAAAAGATAATCCTCATTGGCTTGTTCTCCTTTTTGGAAAAAGATGACGGCGCCGAGGACGGGGTAAATCACAATGTAAACGATATAGACAAACATCATCCATTCCGTGAGCATCGGAGAGTAGAGATTCTGGATCCAGACGAGGGGCTGGCCCCCGAAGAGAGCCTTCTCCCAAACGAGAACGAGACGGTCATTCCAAGAGAAGAAGATGAGCTGAAGGTCTCGGGCCATGAAATATTCCAAGAGAAACATGAATTGGACGGACGCCGTACGAACGAGAAAGCGGAGAGTTTTGGTCCTCAGGCGAGTGAGCCAGAGGATTGACCCGATGTAGAGGCAACCTGCAAGCAAGCCTTTCCCGATAAGGAAAAGCGGGTTGTCGAGGCGGCCCGAAAAAACGGCGGCCAGAAGAAGGAAAAAGATGAGCCCCCCGAGCATTGCCGCGTCTATGGTTCTGACGGGCAGGCCGAGGATGTAGATGGGCTTGTATTCGTTCATGTCGAACCAGTCTCTCCTGAAACTCTCCCTTCCTGGCGGAGCATCCACTGCACAGTCCGGCGGATAGAACCCGGCATGTCCCAAACTGGTTTGAAGCCGAGCTCACGGCGAATTTTTGTCCCATCGTAGATCCAGTAGTACTTCCGGACTGCCAGGACTTGCTCTCTGGTCAGCCGGGGGGCCCGGCGTTGCCGCCGGGCTGTCCCTTCTTCGATCGACGAAGCCGCATACTGAACGGCGAACGGAACCTTAAGAAACGGCGGGCGCAGCCCCAGCTCCCGGATAGCAGCCGCTACGATCTCTCGCCAGGCGTAAGCCTTTCCGTCCGTGATGAAGTATATTTCACCAAGAGCCCTCGGGTTCTCGGCGCAGAGGGCCAAAGCCTCCACGACATCAGCGACATCGGCGAGACTGGTTTGAGGGCGGCCGTTTCCCACGACCGGGACGATTCGCCGGCGGATCAGCCTGACAGATTCCTGGAGCTCTCGCTGCCAGGGTCCCAACACATTAGGCGGCCTGACGACCGCTACCGGAAGCTTGCTCCCGGCCTCGAGGACGATGCGCTCGGCTGCAAGCTTGCTCCGGCCGTATTCTGAAATTGGCCGGGGCTCATCCGCTTCGCTAAGGGCTCGACCCTCGGGACTCGGTCCCGCGGCGCTAATACTTGAGACGAAAACAAAGCGCTTGAGGCCAATAGCCTCTCCAAGAATGGCGTGGACAAGCTTCCGGGTGCCCTGAACGTTGACCGCCTCATATTCCTGCCGGTCCAGGGAGGTGATGACGCCTGCCAGATGGAAGACATAATCCATACCCCGGACAGCAGCACGGAGCGAGGAGGCGTCCCTCAGATCTCCGATAACGAACCTCACCGGCAGGTGTCTCAGATGAGAAACAAGGCTTGTCTTTCGAACAAGACAGAAAACATCATAGCCCCGGCGACATAATCCCTCGGCCAGATGGCCGCCGATAAACCCGCTGGCGCCAGTGATGAGTGCTCTCACGAACTCACGTGGATGGTCGAAATCTCCGTCAAAACCGTCGTGTCGGTAGTTTATCAAAACTGGCGTTGGGGTAAAAGAGGCTTAAGAAATGCTTCCATTGTTTACCAGCCCCTCGTTTTCTGCTATAAATCCAGCCGATGAAGCCCGAATTCTTTGCCTTCCTCGGCGTCTATTTCGCCATCCTCCTTTTCCTCGGGCTGAAGTTCTCGCGCCGGATGAAAAGCCTGGAGGATTTCTTCTTGGCTTCGCGTTCGCTTTCGGCCCGGCTTGTTTTTCTTTCTCTGACAGCTTCTTGGTTTGGCGCCACTTCCATCCTCGTCACGACAGACGAGGCCTACCGGGTCGGCGTGAGCGCCGTCTGGCTGGTGGGTGTTCCGGCACTCCTCACGGTGCTCATTTTTGCTTTTCTCCTGGCAGGACCCATCCGCCGGCTTCCCATCTTGACCCTTCCTGACCTTATTGAGCTCCATTACGGAAAGGCCGTCCGCCACCTGGCGTCTGGCCTGATCTTCTGGTACATGGTCGTCCTGGCTTCCTCGCAGATGGTAGCAGCGGGGAATTTCTTCAAGCCTTTCCTTGGGGTGTCCTATTTCTGGAGCCTTGCCCTGGGCACGGCTGTCGTCATTGTTTATCTTGTGAGCGGAGGCCTGCGCTCTGTTGCTTTCACGGATAGCTTCCAGTGCTTGTTTCTTTCCGCTGGGATGGTCGGCCTGGCCGTCTTTCTCTTGCGGTCTTCTTCTTTCGAAGCCGCTTTTTGCGGGGTAGATTTTTTTTTCGACATCAAAAAAAACTTGCTCATAACCCTTTCCTTTACTCTGGCCTGGACGATTTCTCCTATCGCCTGGCAGCGAGTTCAAGCGGCCCGGACGGCAGAAAAAGCCCGGCAGGGCCTCTTCATCACAGCAGCCGCCTTTGTCTTTCTCTACGGGCTTGTCGTGGTTATAGGAATCCTGGCCCGTCCTCTTTTTTCTTTCCGGGCTCTTGCCTCGCCGCTTCTTGCCGAATTCATCGCCGGGAGCATCGCTCCGGTTTTGGGAGCGCTTCTGTTCGTGGCCGTTGCGGCAGCCATTCTTTCGACCATGGATACGGCCATCAACACAGGAGCACTGACCCTGACCCGGGACATTTACCAGCGAATCTTCGTCCCCAGCCGGGAGGCAGGGGACGGCCTGGTCCTGGCTGGACGGATAGCCACTTTTATCGTGGCCACGCTGGCTTTTGTTGTCGCCACACGGTTTCAGAGCATTCTCAGGACGATCGGGCTCGCTTCCGAGATAATGACCGAAGGTCTTTTTATTCCCGGGATGGCCATGTTTATTTTCAAGAAAAAAATCCCCTTGGCCGGAGGCCTGAGCCTGGCGCTGGGAGGTGGGTTCGCTCTGGCGAGCTTCCTCTCTGAGTTGAAGATTTTTCCTGCGGGACTCCCCGCCTGGCCAAACTCGGTCCCTTACGGCCTGGGCCTGAGCCTGGCCGGGTTCGTGGCCGGGTTTCTCCTGGAGAAGCTCCGTCAATCCTCCCATTAACTTAGCTCTTCAGTTTAAGCGGCAAATGGGGTATCATTAGGGACAATGTCGCTGCGGGAAAGGCTGCGCTGGAAGGCCATCGGGATCCTGGGAAGAGCTCTTCTGCGGCTGTGGGCCGGGACATGCCGGACCGCTGTTATCGGCGATCAAGAATACAATAAGCTGAGAAGAGAAGGGAGGCCGGTTATCCTGTTGACCTGGCACGGCCGTCTTCTCTTCGCCCTTTATTTCTTCCGCAGGCGCGGGATCGCCGCGTTGGTAAGTCCGAGCAAGGATGGCGAGATCATCGCCCAGATCGCTTCTGGCTGGGGCTTTCGCATTCTCAGGGGCTCGGGCTCCCACGCTGTTGTCCGTGCCTGGAACGAGATGAAAAGCGAACTCCGGCAGGGCGGCGAGCTCATCATCATCCCGGACGGCCCGAAAGGCCCGGACCGGTTTCTCAAGCCCGGTTGCCTGAAATTAGCCCAGGAAACAGGCGCATTTCTGGTGCCTTTTTCTTTTTCAGCTTCCCTGAAAAGGTTCCTTGGGAGCTGGGATCATTTTTTATTGTTCTATCCGTTCTCCCGGATCGTGGCCGTCTTCGGTCCACCGATTCGGGTGATGGCCACTCAGGATGAACAGGATTTCGAGGAAGAACGCCGGAAGCTCGAAATCCTTCTCTCGAGGCTTGATGCTGCAGCCGACCGTTATTTTGAAAAGGGATAGCGTTTTATGGTATATATGCGGGCAAAGCGCTGATCAATTTTGACAAGGAGGGCAACTTGAAAGGGTCATCGATCTTTAAAGTCATCATTTGGATGTCCTTTGTCGTCACTGCCGCTTTTCTCTGCGCTCAGACTGCGGAAGATTACATCCGCCAGGGCGACGAGTATTATGCCCAGTTTGATGACGCCAGAGCTTTGGAGGCTTACAGGCTCGCTGTGGAAGCCGACCCCGCTAACTACGAGGCTCTCTGGAAGCTGTCCCGGTCGTGCGTCGACGTGGCCGACCGGATCAGCCAGAATGAGCCCGGCTGGCAAGAAAAACAGAGAAAGCTGTACAAAGAGGCAGAGAGCTACGGCCGGAAGGCGGTCAAAGCCAATCCCAACGACACCTGGGGCCACTTTTACTTTTCTGCGGCCATGGGTAAGTACGCGCTGACGCTGGGCAAGAAAGAACAGATCGACATGTCCAAGGTTATCAAGGCCGAGATCGAGAAGGCCATCGAGCTGGATAATACCAACGATTATGCCTATCACGCCCTTGGACGCTGGCATCGGAGGATGGCCGAGATCGGCGGGGCCCAGCGCTTTTTAGGCGGTATCATTTACGGCAGCATTCCAAAGGGATCGTTCGAGGAATCCGAACAGGCCCTCAAGAAGGCCGTGGACCTGCGGCCTGAGTACACGAACCATCATCTCGAGCTTGGGCGGACCTACCTTTCCCTGAAAAAGCGCGACCTGGCTAAGCAGGAATTCGAAAAAGTCCTGGAACTCCAGGTGACCTCATCGAAGTGCGAAGATTATAAAAAAGAGGCCCAGGCGGAACTTGAGGCGTTGAAAAAAAAGACGAAGTAGGCCGTTCCAATCCCCCGGACAATTTGGGTTTGACTTTCTTCCCTACATGGGTTAGAGTTTTTTTACGCGGAACGGAGCCGCATGTCAGGAGAGGAAGAGCGCATTCAGGTAGCTGATTCAGGGGGCTCGGGCGAGGCCCCAGATAAAGCCGGGGTCAAAATCGTCAAGGAGATTTTTCTCCTCTTCAGCCACGCCGTGACCTCCCTCAAACTTTTTCCTCCCCATCATTCTACGGCTGTCAAATTCGTCGATGAGCTTTATGCGAAATTGAGGGAATATTTTGCGGGCCGCGAGGAGCTTGAGGTGGATGTTCAAGAAAACGCTTTTCTCATGGATGGGGAGGTCGTCCTGAAGGAGGAACATCTGCCCAAGAGCCTGCCCTACCTTTTCCATAAAGACGGCATGCAAAAATTCGCCATCCTCAAGGGGATCGACAAGCACGAGCTCCGCGAACTTCTCGATGTCATCCGCGAAACATCACTCTTGCCCCTGGAGGAAAGTGATGTCGTTATTTCCATTTGGAAGAAGGATTTTTCGAGCATCCGAATCTACGCGCCGGATGAACATCTGCTGGCTAAAATAGATATCTTCACCAGGCAGCCTTTTGATTTCTTCGTCGATAGGCATAGGCTCTTCAGCGGTCAGATCGAACTTTCGCCTGACGACCTGAGGGATATCCAGGCCAAGAGAATGTCGCTTGGGCTCATGGAACAGGAAGAGGGAAAGGATTATGCCGAGCTTATGACCGCGCTTGAAAATGAAGAAAAAGAGATGATTGATTTCATGCTGACGAAGGCTCGCCAATCTCCCCCGGAAATTGAATTCCACGATATGATCTTCGAACTCCTGTCGCTTGAGGAAAGGCCTGAGCGTATCGTCTCGGTACTCAAGTTCCTCGAGCGTCATCACCGTGAACTCATCCAGGAGGGCAAGTTCTCCCACGCGGTCCATTTGTTGAGACAGGTCTATGAGCTTCGCCATCTTTTTTCGGAGGAGAATCCAGGAAAGGCGGCGGAGGTTGACAAGTTCCTGGAGGAGGTTAAGAGAGGACGGAGTATCGACCTGGTCCGTGAATCGATCGGCCGCAAAAACTTCGATTCCCTCTCTGCTCTCTTGGATTATTTCGGGTTTCTGGGAAGCGAGTCCGTCTCCCTGGCAACAGAACTTTTGGATGAAACCCAGGAAGCCGGGACTCGTCGTGCGGCCGTCGACTACCTCGAGGAGATCAGCCAGGAAAATGTCGATATCCTCGCCCACCAGCTCCGGGATGGAAAGCCGGCGATCACCCGGGAAATCATTAGCCTGCTCGGACGACATCCGAGTCAACGGGCTTTGACCTGCCTGGCCGCCTTGAGCACGTACACAAACGAGGAAATCAGGCTGGCCGCAGTCGGAACTCTCGGCTCTTCTTGCGAGCCTCTCGCGCAGAGGATCCTGCTTGCCTTTGTTCAGGATAAAGATGAAGACGTCGGCACGGCAGCTGCTGAACAGCTTCGTTGGCCTGGGAAGAAGGAGGTTCTTAAAAGGATAATCAAGATCATCCAGTCTCGGCAATTTCTCCTGTTCGGGCCAAAACGCAGAATAGCCATCCTCAGCTTCCTGGTCCGGAGCGGCGACCCAGAGGCTCTCGAGGCGGTGCGCCGGGCTATGGAGAAGCCTGGGCTTTTCGCGGGAAAAAGTCGGTTCCTGACCAAGCTGTGCGCTGTGGAAGCTTTGAGTCGCGTGGGAACCCCGGAAGCGCTGGAAATCTTGAGGCAAGGAGTGAAAAGCTCGAACAGGAAGGTCAGCGAGGCTTGCCGCAAAGCATTGGCGAGTTCCGGCCCAAAGGGACTCGGCCCAGGCGATCAAGGATAATAAATTGGAACAGATGACACAGGAAAAAACTGGCCTGGCTCAGAAAGAGCTCGTCCATTTGCTCCTTCGCACTTTTGCTGTTCTCAAGATTGGCAAGGTCTACGATTTTGGCAATCAGATTGTCCAGGACCAATTCACACAGCTCTATTCCGCCTTAAAGGGGGCTTTGGAAACGGAAGGGGAAATCGTCCTCCGCGTGCGGCAGAATGCGATTTTAGTGAACGGCGTCCGCGTTAAGTTTGACTATTCGAACTACCACATTTTCAAATCGCTCTGCGCGGACTTTCAGACTAAGGAGATCGCCGCAATCTCCTTCTCTCCCGAGATGCAAGAGGACGAACTTCAACGCTTCATGCGCATTCTGCTGAGAAAAGACCTCCCTTCAAAGGGCGCTTGCGACCAGGTTATCGAGGCCATGGACAGAGAACGCATCGACCATATCCTTGTTGAGAAGATAGCCCCCGTTGAGCTGAATGTGAGCCGGGAGAAGAGCGCAGTGCGAATGTACTTCGCCGGCATCCATCTTTTGAAAGAAGCGTTTGAGAAACAAAAGCAGGGCGCCTCTGTGAACTTTAACCTGATGAAGCGCTGGATGCAGTCGATTTTCAATCATATTCTGGATGACGAATCGTTCGTTTACGGGCTGACCAACATCAAGAACCATGATGATTACACGCTGAATCATTCCATCAATGTCTGCATCCTGGCCGTCGCCCTTGGCCGGCGTCTGGGATTGACTAGAGAAGAGCTTCTGGATCTGGGCATAAGCGCCTTTCTCCACGACGTGGGTAAGCTCGATGTTCCCAAAGAGATCTTAGATAAGCCCTCCCAGCTTACCGGCGAAGAACGCGCCGTCGTTGAAAGGCATGTTCAGCACGGAGCGGAAAAGCTGATCGAGCTCAAAAGCGCTCGACGCCTGCCGTTGCGAGCCGTGCAGGTCGCCCTGGAGCACCATCTCAAAGCTGATATGAGCGAGTATCCTCGGTATCTCAGGAAAAGCACGTCCAACATCTTCAGCAAGATTGTGAAAATTGTCGATTACTTTGATGCCATCACCACCCCGCGCGTTTACCGGCCTCAGGCGCTCACGCGGGAGGAGGCGCTGAATGATATGAGGGAGAAAAGCGGGGACGAGTTCAACCCGACTTTTCTTCGGGCTTTCGCCAGCATGATCGGTGCATACCCGGTCGGGTCTCTTGTTGTCCTGGACAGTGGAGAAATAGGCATAGTCTTCGAAGCAAATCCTCATGCCGCCTTTCAATTGAGGCCGGAAGTAAAGCTAATCGCCGATTCAACTGGACGCATGGTTGACGGAGAGGTCGTTGACCTCTCTGATATCGAGGTGGAGACAGGAAAATTCAGGAGAACGATCGTCAGGTGTTTGAACCCCGACAAGTGCGGAATCCGCGTGGCCGATTATTTCCTGGCTCGGGCGGCGTGAGAGGTTCCGGAAGGAAGGGAATTGGTTTTCTTTCGTGACGACCGAAAGAGCATCGGGTTTCACTCCGAAAAAACCTGAGCGGAGAAGATTTCGATCTGCACCCCCCTCTTCCATTCGTCTTCGTCAAGGCCCGCCTTCAAACAACCGTGGCGGAGGAACGTCTCCCGGTCCCAACCGTACTCAACAGGAACTTGAGGAAGAAGAAGGCCTTTGTGGAATCCCTTGGAAACGATGATCCCATGTTTTCCAACTTCGATGTCGGATATGTTGGTGACCGGCTGGGGAAGACTGAGCACTGAGATTTCAATCCTGGTCCGGGGAAGCTCATCGGGCGTGAGCGGAGCAAAGCGATAGTCCTGGGTCGAAGCGGCTATGGCCATATCGATGATTGTTTCATAGAGGGGCTTGATAGGCAGGGGGTAGCCGATGCAGCCGCGGAGCTCCCCCCCGGCTTTGAGAGTGACAAAAGCCCCCCGTTTCTCCTGAAGCTTTTTGTTTTCCACAGCCTCGACGGTCGGCGGCTCTCCTGTTTTCAAGTAGTGTTCGATCGTCCGGCGGGCTAGGCTCAGGAGAAACTGCTGTTCGTCTTTGTCCAGAAGCTCGCTCATGTCCTTTCCTTCCGCGGGAGAAGAAGCGGGAGAGGCCGGAAAACAAACGAGTTCTTATAGTCGATGACCGAAGGTTTCATGGCCAGCTTATTCCGTCCGGGCCGGATTTCGAGGTAGAGCTTTCCGCAGGCAAAAGGCCGGCAAAGCTGACGCCTTTTTTGAGGGGTTGAATGAAAGGAATAAAAGCCGACGATCCTGCCGCCGAAATGATTGTCAAGAGCTCTGTAATTCTTGAGCGATGAGAAGAAGCTTAGCCGGCAGGCAAATGTTTTTTCCACAAAAAAGCGCGGGCCTCTTTTGTGGCCGAGAAGAAGACCGGAGGTTTTCTGTGATAACAGGTCGAGAGCCTGTCCCTCAAGGTCAAGGAGCGCTTCCTCGGAAAGATAAGCATCCACTTTTTTAATTATACCAGAACTAAGATTTGGGCGTAAGCCAGAATTCATAGCTTGCGTGCCCAGACCATCAGGCTGTAACCCGGGAGGAAGAAAAGAAGCTTATCGAGCCGGGAGAACAGCCAGACAAGCGGATAGACGAGAGAGTAAAGAGCAAAGGTTTTCTGCTGGGCTTTGAACTCTTCGCCGGAGGAAGGCCGGATATGCCCGTCCCGCTTTTTCTCGACAGGCTTTCTGGCAAGGACTTTTATGTAGATGGCGTTGAGGATGAGCTCCAGAAATTCAGAGAAAAAGCGGGAGTACGTCACTTTTCTTGCGGTCCTGAGCCCGGCTCGCTTTAGCTTGTCTTCGAGGTCTCGGGTTGCGTAGCCCTCCCTCTTATGTCCAAAATCTTCCAGCTTGAGCCCGAGAGCTGAACGCAGTTTATGAAGGAAAAAAAATTTCCCCGTGTGAGGTGTAACCAGGATGGTTTCGCCCCCGTTCTTGAGGACCCGGGCGAGCTCCCTGAGTGCTCTGTCATCAGCTTCCACGTGCTCGAGGTAATCAAGGCAGAGGGCCAGGTCGAAAGCCCGATCTTTGAAGGGAAGATGGCCGCCCGTGAGCTGGATGACGCCCGACCCCAGCAGCCCTTGAGCTTCTTTGAGGTTGGCCATGTCTTCGTCGGCGCTGACCCAGAAACCTCCCTTTTGACGGACAAAATAGCTCAGAGTGCCCTGGCCGCAGCCGAGGTCGAGAGCAACTCTTGAGGGAAGAAAAGGAAGGCTCATCTCGAGGAGCCTCAACTTGTCTTTTTTCTTGATGGACTTTGCGGCCAGCCGGACCTGCCAGGGTTGCTCGCTCATTGGCTGGATTATAGTGGCTCTCGCCCCAAAAGACAAGAAAGGGGCTTGCGGCTGTCCGCGATGTTCTTGACTAAGAAGGGGGTTGGATTTATGATAAGCAGCAAGAAAGAAGCGATGGACTACAAGCTGGTCGTGGTCGGGCCTTTAGATACCAACTGTTACCTCGTTTCCTGCAAGGAAACGCTGGAGTGCGCGGTCATCGACCCCGGAGCCGAGGCCGACCGGATTTTTCCTGTCATCATGGAATTCGGCCTTAAGCCCATCCTCATTCTGAACACCCACGGACACATCGACCACATCGGCGCCAACAAGGATGTCAAGGAGAAATTCAGAATTCCTCTTTATATCCATACTCTGGATAGCTCTCTGTTGGAGAAAATCCAGCAGTTTGAGCTGAGCTTTTTCCTCGGAGCCAGAGAATCGCCGCCCGCAGACCGTTTTCTTCAGGACGGAGAGACCATCGCCATCGGCAGGTCGAGCTTGCGCGTCATCCACACGCCCGGACACACGCCTGGCAGCGTCAGCTTCCTCGGTGACGGCATCCTCTTTTCGGGTGATACACTGTTCTGCGGTGGAGTCGGCCGCACCGACATGCCCGGCGGTTCGACTCGGGACCTCGAGGAATCGATAAAGAGCAAGATTCTCACGCTTCCTCCCGAAACCGTCGTCCTTCCGGGACACGGCCCATGGACCACTGTCGGCGAGGAAAAAGAATCGAACCCTTTCCTGGGATGAAGAAGCCTCTCTCCTCGGCCGAGGAAGTCGTGCGGCTCTTCCTTGATTTCTTATCTGTGGAAAAAGCGCTTGCCGCCAATACAATCCTGTCCTACGGCCGGGATCTGAAGAAATTTCTTCTCTTCCTGAAAAAAGAAAACATCGACTGGACTAAAGCAGGGGAGGAGACGATCACGCGCTTTATCCATGAGCAAAGCCGGGCCGGTCTCCAGGCGCGGTCTCTGGCCAGGCTGATTTCCTCCCTGAAATCGTTCCACAAATTTCTTCTCCTCGACGGGCTGATTAAGAAAGACCCGACAGCAAATTTAGCCTCGCCAAGAATGTGGTTTGCGTTGCCCAAATTCCTGACCGTGGCTGAGGTAGAGAAGCTTCTCAGCCAGCCGGACGCACACGAGCCTCATGGACTCCGTGACAGGGCTATGATCGAAGTCCTTTATGCTGCCGGGTTGCGCGTTTCAGAGCTCACCCAGCTCAGGCCGGCTGACCTCAACTTGGAAGATGGCTTTCTTGTCTGCCGCGGAAAGGGCGGCAAGGAAAGAGTCGTCCCCTTGGGCAAGTCCGCGGCTTCAGCAACTCGCGAGTATTTGTCCAGAGTCAGGCCTCAGCTTGACAAAAAAAACCAGGCAGCCCTCTTCCTCACCCGCCTTGGCAATCCGTTCACTCGCCAGGGTGTGTGGAAGCTTCTCAGGGAATATGCCTGCCGGGCCGGCCTGTCAGCCAGAATCAGCCCTCACATCCTCCGTCACTCCTTTGCCACCCATCTTTTAGAGAGAGGAGCTGACCTCCGGTCAGTCCAGATGATGTTAGGGCACAGCCAGATCACGACCACCCAGATTTACACCCATGTCAGCCGGGACAGGCTTCGTCAGGTCTACGAGAAGTATCACCCTCGCGCCTGAGGGTCGGGCCGCCTGTTGAGCCAGGTCTTGTTGAACGGCAGTAGAATGTCGGCAATGGGGAGAGGCGGTATGCCGATTTGGGAATATAATTTACTTTTTCTATATTTTATATAGAACTCATCTATTTAGTAGGTTTTGCCCTCCCGGGCCTTGTGGGGGATGATGACCAGCTTGACGTCGACTTCGTGGACGTGAGAGGTAAAGATCGTTTGCTTCTGCTTCATCATCCACTTTTGATTCTTCCAGGTCCAGGAGTAGGTCCTTTCCAGGGGGCCGGCGTAGATTTCTGTCTCTTCTAAGGCGATGCGGTTGGAACCCTTGGTCACGAAATTGTTGTAGCTCATTTCGCTATCGCGCTGGTTGTTCTCTGCTGAAGAGGGGAAGAGGAGGAGGATTTTTTCCTGGGCTTCGGCCTGGGGAATGACGATTCCGTTGACGATAAAGTCGAGGTGGAGTTCATTGCCCTTCCGGAAGATGTAATTGAAGATAAAGGAGGGCCGGTCCTTGAAGTCACTTGTCGTATTGAATTTGTCTGCATTCGAGGCTGAAGCCGTTTCCCGCGCGTCCCAGGCGCGAAGCTCGCAGTCGAGGGGGTAAAGGAGATAGTCGTCGTCGTCGCGCTCCATTGAGCCCAGCCAGCGGACGGCGAACGCATAGGTTCCGATGAAACGTCCCTCTCCCCCCTCGAGCCGGTACTCTCCTTGCGCCCCCAAATCCATAATAATTTCCCACCAGAGAGGAGGATCTTGGCCATGGCCTGAAACGTGACTTCCCGCCATCCGGGCGAGAAGAAGAGCAAAAGCGAGCAACCCAACATGAAAACAGGAAACACTCTTTTTTGCCTTCACGTCCATTTTTCCAAGGTCAAGAGTATTCTACTTTTTTGGCGCGCCCTTGACAAGCTCAAAGGACTCTGCTATTCTGTTTAGCTTATACTTTTCAGTTTATTTATTGAACCTTCCGGTTCTTTCAATAAACCAATAAGTTAAGGATGAGGCAGGAGACATGCAAAAAAGCGATATCAGGCGTGAGAGAGAGGAACGGCGGCGGCAGGAATACCGCCGTCTCATCCTCCAGGCAGCCGAAAGGGTCGTCGTTGAGAAAGGCACGAGCGCCATGACCATGGATGACGTCGCCCGAGAGGCAGCGTTTTCAAAAGCCACGCTCTACCATTATTTCCGGGGCAAAGGCGAGCTCGTCTTCGAAGTTCTGGAGAATTTCTTTGAGGAGATGAACCAGGAACTGGCAAGAATCAAGACTCTCAAGATCGGCGCCGCTGATAAACTCAAACGGGGCATTCGATTTTATCTGCAATCAAACCAGGAAAAACGGAATATTTCTCGCATGTTAATGATGGACCGCTCGTTCGTGGAGAAAATGAGGATCTTGGTCGTCAACGAGAAAGACTCTGTGTCGAAGAAGGACAGGCAATTTATTGACCGGCTCAAGGCCAAGCGGAGAGAAATCCTCGACGGCGTGGCTGACATTCTGAGAGAAGGCATGGCCTCCGGAGAATTCCGAAGAGTGGACGTCGAGAACGCCGTCACTTTCCTGGAAGCAATTCTTTGGGGCTATTGTCAAATCCGCTTCTGGCGCGATAAAACATACAGCGTCCGAGACGCCACCAATTTCATCCATGCTTTGATGCTTGAGGGATTTAAGGGAAAAGACGAAATCGGGAAAGGAGACAGATGATGAAAAAGACCGTTGCGATGATGATCGCCTGGCTGGTGTTGGCGGCAGGGCCGCTTGCCCACGCTCAGGAAAGGCTGACACTTACGTTAGAAAAGAGCATCAGCCTGGCCCTCTCCCAGAATCCTTTTTACCTGGCTTCGCAGGACAGAGTTGAGGCCTCGCAATCCAGGCTCAGGCAGGCCGCTGCCCAGTTCTTCCCCAGCCTGAACGCTTCAGCCCAGCAGAACCTCGACGAGAAGGTTTTCATCCTCGAGTTCCCGTCGTTCATCCCCGGCGGCAGGCCCCAGAGAGTGGCCATCGACTTCACCAAAGACTACCAGTTCTCATTTTCGTTTACGCTTCCCCTGTTCACAGGAGGCCGGTTGACCGCCGGCTACAAGCAGGCCAGATACAACCTCTTCTCCACCCAGGAATCAGTAAGACAGACTAGCCAGGAGACGGTCTTTAACGTCAAGCGAGGTTATTACGGTTACTTGCTGGCCAGGAAGCTCGTCGAAGTCTCGGAAGAGGCCCTCAGCTTAGCCGAAAAACTTTCCCGGAACGTCAGGAATATGTACGAAGTCGGGATCGCTTCCCGGCTGGACCTGTTGCGGGCGGAAGTCCGCGTGGCCAACTTGAAACCTTCTGTCCTCCAGGCCAGGAACAACCTCGCCGTGGCCGAGCTCAACCTCAAGACTCTCCTTGGGCTGGACCTCGCCCAGCCTGTTGAGATCATCGGCGAGATGACCTACACGCCGGCTGAGATCAGCTTGGAGGAGAGTTTGGCCAAAGCGCTAACGAACAGGCCCGAGCTCAGCCAGGTCAATTACCAGAAAAAAATGGCCCAGGAGATGGTGAAGATCGCCCGGGCAGCCGGCCTGCCCACTGTGGCCGTCGCCGGGAATTACAGCTACTGGGCTGATCTGTTCAATTTTAAGAAAGATAACTGGCAGAGCTTTTATTCTTTCAACCTCGTCCTGAACATCCCCATTTTTAACGGTTTTTCCACATCGGCTCGCGTGGCCGAGTCGGAGGCCATGATCCGGGAGGTCGAGCACACAGAGAAGGGCCTTATCGACAGAATCAAGTTTGAGGTGGAATCGGCTGTCTTAACCCTCAACCAGGCCAGGGAGTCCCTTCTTTCCCAGGAGAAGAACATCGAACAGGCCCTGGAGAGCGTGAGGGTGGCCGAGCTCAATTACACCGAGGGTTTGGCCACCATTCTCGATGTCGATTCGGCCCAGGTGGCCCTTAGTGAGGCACGGATCAATTATTTGCAAGCTTTGTATGAATACACAGTTTCTCTGGCCCAACTGGAAAGGGCTGTGGGCCAGGGTTGGAAAGAGTCTGAGTGAGTCGGAAGAAGGAGATCGAAATGACAAGAGTCAAGAACCTAAGCATCATGTTGGTTTTTTCTCTGGGCGTGGCTGTTTTGTCGTCTTGCCGGCCGCAGAAGAAAGAAGAGGCTGCCTCGGAAACGTTTGGAGCTGCGCCGGTTAAAGTGTTCAAAGTCAAGAAGCAGAGAATATCAGAGAAGCTCTTCTACACGGGGACCCTCGAGGCCTGGCAAAGAATCAACATCACTCCCGATACGGGTGGAAAAATCGCCCGAATCTATGTCAACGAGGGCGATCGCGTGGCCAAAGGCCAGGTCCTGGCCGAGCTTGACACGCAGGCCATCGAGCTTCAGCTCAAACAGGCCGAGGCCGCTTTCGCTGTAGCCCAGGCCAGGTACAACGACTCCCGGACCAACCTGGACCGGATGGAGCGCCTTTTCAAGGAAAAAGCCGTCTCAGACCAGCAGTATGAGCAGGTCCGGCTAGCCTTTGACGCTTCGAAGGCGCAGCTTGACCAGGCGCAGGCCGCAGTCAACCTGGCCAGACACAGCCTTAATGTGGCCATCATGAAGGCTCCCTTCAGCGGCATCATCGCGTCGAAGAACGCCGACGTCGGGGATGTCATCAACCCGATGATGGGGGCATTCTCGGGAGGAAGCGGCGGCGTGCTCACGCTCGTCGATTTCTCGCGGATCAAGATTCGTGTTGATGTATCGCCGTCAGAAATCACGCGTGTCAAGAAAGGGCAGCCGGCCATCCTCAGGGTGCCTTCGCTTCCGGAGCATGAGTTCCGCGGGACAATCACTGTTATCAACCTCGCTGCTGACCCGTTGACCAAAAAGTTTGGCGTTGAAGTTGCTGTCGACAACCCGGACCTTGTGCTCCGGCCCGGGACTTTCGGAGAGATTGCTTTTGAAATCAGCACCCATGAAGATGCCCTCGTCGTTCCTCAGAAAGCCATTCTCTCGAACAAATACCTCTTCGTCGTCGAGGACGGCAAGGCGGTTAAGCGCGAAGTTGTTCTCGGCCTCCAGAACGCAACCATGGTTGAGATCACGAGCGGCCTTGCCGAAGGCGATGAGGTCATCGTCGAGGGCAACTTCGGCCTGGAGGAAGGGGCAACCGTCAATATCATCGGTGAGGTCAAGCCATGAAGATACCAGAATATTCCGTCAACCGCCGGGTGACGACCTCCATGGTCGCCATGATCCTGGTTGTCGTCGGTTTTATCGCTTTTTCCCGCTTGGGTTTGGATTTATTCCCAGACATCGAATACCCCACGGTTTCCGTGATCACGTCGTATCGGGGAGCTTCCTCTGAAGACATCGAGAAGACCATCACCAAGCCGGTCGAGCAAATCATCAGCTCTGTGAACCGTGTGAAAAAGGTCTCTTCCAACACAATGGAGGGGGCCTCGGTGATCATGGTTGAGTTTGAGTGGGGCACGAACCTTGATTTCGCCGCCCAGGACATCCGGGACCAGGTCGGCCTGTACAAGGCTTACCTTCCGGCAGAGGCAAGCGACCCGTTGGTGGTCAAGTTCAACCTGGCTATGATGCCGATTATCTTTTACGGCATTACGGCCAACATGCCGACCGTCGAGCTCCAGAAATTGATCGAAGACGATGTGGCTCCCCGGCTGGAAAGGATAGACGGCGTGGCTTCGGCCCGGGTCTTCTCCACAGAAGTCAGGGAAATCTTGGTGGGGATCAACAAAGCGTCGCTCGAGGCGCGAAACCTCTCCCTCGACCGCGTCCTGGCAGCTCTGGCGTTGGAGAGCGTGAACTTGCCGGCCGGCTACGTCGTCGAGCGCCATGCTGATTATCTGGTCAGGACGCTGGGCGAGTTCGAGTCTCTCCAGGATATCGGCCGGGTAGTCATCGGCAACACGGCCACTGGAGAGCCGATTTTCCTTGCCGATATCGCCGAAATCAAGGACACGATGAAAGAAACCCGCTACGTCGGCCGGATTCAGAAACAACAGGGGGTTTTTCTGATCGTGAACAAGCGCTCGGGCGCCAACACGGCCATCGCTGGCAACGAGGTCAAAAAGGAGCTAGAAAAGATCAAGAGGATCCTGCCGCCAGACATCGAATTCTTTGTCGCCATGGACCAGTCCGAGATGATCACCCGGGTGGCAAGCCGGACAGCGAGTAACGCTGTCCAGGGTGGTATCCTGGCTATCCTCCTCATCTTCCTGTTCCTGAGGAACTGGCGTCCGACCCTGACGATCGCCATCGCCGTTCCTCTTTCCGTTATAACGACTTTTATCGCCTTTTATCTTGCTGGATATACCCTTAACCTACTGACGCTCGGAGGGCTGACTCTCGGCGTGGGGATGCTCGTCGATAACGCGATCGTTGTCATCGAGAACACGTTCCGACACATCGAGGAAGGGAGGGACAGAAAGAAGGCAGCCATCTTAGGGGCCTCTGAAGTCGGCATGGCCATCACCGCCTCGACCTTAACGACCATCGTCGTCTTCTTTCCGGTCGTTTTTGCTCAGGGCATCACCGGAAAGCTCACCCGAGGACTGGCCCTGGCCATTGCCTTTTCTCTCCTTTCTTCTCTTTTTGTAGCCCTGACAATCGTTCCCATGCTTTCATCTTTTCTGTTTAGACCCCGGAGCGCGAACAACCCCAGCCAGACTATGGACCCTAAAGTTGAGGGCGACCGGCGCCAGAAACGTTTTCAGTTTGAAAAAACGAGAGAGCTTTATCGCGGCTGGCTCAGTCGCGCTCTCCAGCGGCGCTGGTGGGTTCTGGGCGGGGCGCTGGGCGTCTTTGTCCTGTCCCTGGCGATTGTACCCTTTTTGGGTACAGAGTTCATGCCTAACATGGACCAAGGCATGATCCTCCTCAAGGTAAAGATGCCCATCGGCACGGCTCTTGAGGAGACAAACCGCGTGCTCACGCTCGTCGAGAACTTGATGATGCAGCAGCCCGAGATCAAGATCGTCACGGCTCAGGCGGGATCAGGGGCCGAAGAAGACCCCAGCGACACGGCCTCGAGCTTCAGCAACGCCGGGCCTCATGAAGGAATTCTCTGGGTTGGCCTGGTGAATCAGAAACACAGAAACCTCAGCGACGCGGAAATCCTGGAAAAAATCCGCCGTATGCTGCCCCGCTTGGAAAACGTCAAGTTCGAAGCTATCGACATGAGCCAGATGATGACAGGCGCTCAATCTCCTGTCGAAATCAAAATTTTCGGAAAAGAGCTCGCGATAATGAAAGAAATCGGCGACAGCATCGTGGCCAGAATTCAGGACATCGAGGGGCTGAGGGACGTAACCCATAGCCTATCCCAGGGAAAGCCCGAGTATCAAATCAAGGTCGACCGGGAGAGAGTCGCCAAGCTCGGCCTTATGGTTAGCCAGGTCGCCAACGCCGTCCAGACAGCGACGCTGGGCCGGGTCGCTACCCGTTACAGGGAGGAAAGCGAAGAGATCGATGTCCGCGTCCGCTTCCAGGAGGAATACAGGAATAGTCTCGCCGAAATCGCCAGTATCCCTCTTGTTACGCCGCTTAACAAAGTTGTTTACTTGAACCAGGTGGCCACGATCACCAAAGGAGAAGGGCCCATCCAGATCACACGGGAAAGCCAGTCGCGTCGCATTTCCGTGACGGCAAACATCGCCGGCCGCGACTTAGGCAGCGTCGTCAGGGATATCAAGAAACGGATTGCGCCGGTCGAAAAACAGCTTCCTTCTGGATACTTCCTGGAATTCGGCGGCGCTTACGAGCAGATGCAGGAGGCTTTTCTCGTCCTGGCTGGAGCCTTTGCCTTGGCGGTGCTTTTAACATACATGGTCATGGCTTCCCAGTTCGAGTCATTCCGACATCCTTTTATCATCATGTTCACGATCCCTCTTGCTCTCATTGGTGTCGTGCTGGCACTTCTTGTCAGCGGCAGGTCAATCAACCTGCCCGTGCTTATCGGCGTCGTTCTCCTCGCCGGCATCGCCGTCAACAACGGCATCGTGATGATCGATTACATCAACCAGTTGAGGCGCCGTGGAGTGGCTGCCGCCGAGGCCGTCGTCCAGGGAGCTGTAACCCGGTTGCGGGCCGTCCTCCTGACTGCCTTGTCCACGATTCTGGGGATGTTGCCCATGGCCCTGAGCACGTCTGAAGGCGCTGAGATGAGAGCGCCGATGGCCATCGCCGTCGTCGGCGGGCTAGCCGCCACGACCTTCCTGACGCTGTTTGTTATTCCGATTATTTACAGTCTTTTTGAAAAGATTTCTTTTAGAAAGGCCGCCTAAAAAATTAATATCTCAAGAGAGCGCCGATTTTCCCGAATCGGTCAAGCCGGGAAGGCGAGGTGATGTAGCGGACCTGGCACTTCTTGTCCATGGCCGAATGGACGCTTTCGTGGATGATGTCCTGGACTTTTTCTGTCTTGACGTTACAGACAGGACACTGGATCTCATTGACATAGAGGAAGCGGCATTTGGGACAGGCCCGTCCTTCGGCGGAGAAATTCCGGGTGACGACCAGAGCCTGGACTTCAGCGGCGTTCAATTTTCTTAGGACTTCCCTTACACCCGAAACGGCGCGGCCGCCTTTTTCCAGCGCCGTTATGAGCGATTGCACCAAAGCCTTTTCCTCCTCTTGCCTTAATTTTGTCTCGATCTCGATGGACTGTTTGAGAATCTTGTCCCCTGAATCATTCGAATTTGTCTTGATCCAGCCTTTCAGGCGCTCCCGCAGGTAGGGATGGAGAAGAGGTTCGATGTCCGGTCGGTATTCTTCTTTCGAACCAAGGAAAAGCCAGTCGAACCGGTCTCTCTTGAAAAGGTCGAAAGTCTTCTGGGCAGCTTTTTTGAAATGCTCGTGAAGATGGGCGTCGATGTGCCTTTCGATACGCTTTGATTCGTAACCCTGCCAGCCGCCTTCTTTAACCCGGCTGGGGACGTCGCTGGTTAGCGTTTCGAGGAGGGAGATTTCTCCCATGAAGATGCTGTACCAGCGGGCCGTCTGGCGGTCCAGCAGAAAGGCACAAATATGGTGGTATTCGTCCATGATTGATGAAAGAGGTCTGACGTAAGGAGTCCGGTCAAAGAAGATGTGGTTTCGAGGAGCCCGGGGCAAGGAGAGCTCCTGCCAGAAATTCTCGCCAGCGCAGGAAAAAAGAGCCAGCCCGGGAGCCGTGAAGGCCGGCAGAACATGAGTCCCGAAGCGGCTGATTTTTTCCAGATCCTCGGCCAGCGAATCTTTTTTCCTTCTATCGGCTTCGAGTGTCTCCAGCCGTGTCCGGCCCTGATGGAGCAAGTTCTTGAAAAAAACGGTGATTTGTTTTTTGGTCAGTCGGCTCTTGTCGGTGTCAAGGAAAAAGGATGTCGTCAGGAAATTTTGGCTCTTAAGTCGGAGGAGAGCCTGGATTTGTTTCGGCGAAGAGAATTTCATCAAACCTCCTTTATTAAATTATGTTAGCCCTGAAACAGGGCCAATTGGAAAGAAAGCCACACTCTTTCTTGATGTCCTTTTTAATCTACACGTTCCCTTTTTCGTCTTGGCTTAAACGTTTGAGAAACGCTTTCACGCACCCTTTAAGATAAGAACAGAAGCCTCATTTGTCAAGCTCTCGAGCTAAGCATCTTTGTTTATGTGATTAAATAGAGTGCCGGTGTGCACGGACCACAAGAGCCACGACTAAATAATTGAGGGAAAATTGGATAGAGGAGACCACGAATGATGAAAAACAACACAGTTCAAAGCAATAAAAGAACAGTGCGCTGGCTGGAGGCTGCGGTAGCAGCGCTTCTCTGCCTTATCGCCGTTTCTGGCCTCGAGGCCAGGCTGCGTTTTGCCGGCCCCAACCCCTACTATTCATTCCTGACGTATCCCCAGGATTCTCAGCTTTTCAGCCTCCGCTCGAGCTTCTCTTTCTTTTACTTTAGAACGCGCGGCTGGATGGGGCATCTCGATATGCCGGAGATTTCGCCCAGTCCCACCTATGTCAATACGCAGGAGTCGGTGGAGGGGAATCTGGCGGAGGGAATGAATGCCCGGGCTGGGTTTGAAGGAACTTGGGTGTCGCCGGAGATCATGACAGCGCCGTACGTCTTCGAATTTAAGTCGGTCCGCTTTATGCCGCTTGTCTCAGCGAAACTGGACGCTTTTAGCCTTCGCTCTTCCGGTCAGGCCGTCCCCTCCGGGGAGCCCGCGTCGCTCATCCCGTTTTCTTCAGAGCTCAGCCAGAAAAACAGAGAGCTTTCTCTGGGTTTTTTAATGTCCTTCCATATCAAGCGCAATCCGGTCGGGATGATCGTCAACTACAAATCTTTCCGGGAAGGGAGGCCAAGCGGCTATCTCCAGTATGTCAAGAACGGCCAGGAGCTGCGCCTGAACAGGTACAACTGGGGCTGGTCAACCGTGCAAGGCTGCAACCACATCTTCGGCACAAAAACGAACATCGACGCCTTCTGGCAGGATGCCTACACCCGAGCCGAAGCTTCTCAGCTCGACGTCGTTCTCGGCGCTGACTTCAAAGACCACAAGCTCGGGTTTCGCTTCCGCCAGGTGAGCGAATACGGGGATGAGCACAGGTATTCGGCCGCCCGGAATGAGTACGTCCAGAATCCTTATAAGAAAAAGACGGGCAAAACGATCCTCCGCTCTTCCAATCTTTTTAAAATCCTTGAATTCCGGAACGCCGAGTTTCTGTTCTGCGTTGTGGGTGAGGGAGATTTCATCAAACAGCGGTACCTGACCGGGGGGACTGAACTTCTGGATTTCTACCGCGAAAAAGCCTACGCGCTCGAACTCCTCCCCATCCTTCATTTTGAACTTGACCGGGGCGGGTTTTTCCGCATCGGCACTTCGGCCAGCTTTTTTTGGAAAGACTACGGTTACAGGGAGACATGGGGGAAGCAGGAGGTCTATGCGCCCGGCTGGGCCAATTTCGGCTGGGAGACGAGCTGGGAACGGTCGAGCTATGGCAACGCCTTTACCTTCATCAACTTCACGGAGGCTGACCTGGAGCTCCCGCTCCTTGAAAGCTGGGGTTTACTCTTGAGCTTGGATGTTTGGAGTCATCAGGTTTTTTCCTGGACGACGAGATTCTACGGCACAAATGTCGCCGAGGACAGCGTCTATCATTTTGTGAAGAAAGCCGAACGGGAGAATTTCCTGAGGGAATCCTGGTTCGGCGGGATGTTCGGCCTGATGGCCGGGAAAAGGGTTGCGGTCGGGCTTTTCCTCGACCTTCCTGTCTATTATGATAAGTTCATCAGCACAGACCTCGATAAAGAGGGGGCTCGCTTTAAGGCCAGCACGAACGCCCAGCCGGCCATCCGCAAGCCCGTTTCTCTTTGGGCTCTCATCATCATGAGGTGGTAGCTGCCGCTTGGGACAGTCCTCCTCGAGGACAGTCTCCTTTGTCTTTACCTTTAAGGGGGAGATGGCTATAATAGAGCCGCTTGCGCTCATGCGGAAGTGGCGGAATCGGTAGACGCGTAAGCCTCAGGAGTTTATGGCCGCAAGGCCGTGAGGGTTCGAGTCCCTCCTTCCGCATGTCCGGGGACGGTTTTTTACCTGAAAACCGTCCCCTTCCTTCTTCGTTATGCCTTCTTAGAAAGACGTTTTCCTTGTTGCCCGCTCCATTGCCCAGGAAGCAGCGCCGATAAGGCCGGCGTCATTGCCCAAACTGGCTTTTTCGATAGAGCAGCAGGCGAAAGAAGCTTTGTAGGATCGAAACCTGGCTTCCTCGATGGCCCGAGGAAGAATCAGCTCGCCGCTTTCCATTATACCGCCGCCGACGAGGATTTTCTCGGGGTTGAGCAGGTTTATGGCCGAGCCGAGAGCGATGCCCAGGTAGGCGCCGGCAATCTCATAGGCCCGCCGGGCGTTGACGTCTCCGCGGCGGGCTTTTGCGGCGATATCTTCGGCCGTGAGAGGCTCCTGGGATTTGGCGAGTTTTCTATAGTTCCGGATGATCGGCCCGGCCGCAGCTTCTGTCTCCAGGCAGCCGCGCGAGCCGCAATTGCACCTTTCTCCCTCAGGGTTGACGACGAGATGGCCCATCTCCGCCGCAAACCCGCACATCCCGTGGAGAAGTTCTCCGTCGATAATGATCCCCGACCCGACGCCCGTGCCGAGGGTGAGATGGATTAAATTCCTGACGCCCCGGCCAGCGCCGGCTTTGAATTCGCCGTAAGCGGCCATGTTGGCGTCGTTATCAATCCAGAAGGGAACGTCGATGAACCGGCCGAGAGCGGGACGAAGGTCGAACCCGTCGAGAGCGGGGACGTTCGGGGACTGAATGATCTTCTGCTCCCTCAGGCTGAAGATGCCGGGGATGCCGAAGCCAACGGCCATGATTTTTCTTTTCTCATTCTTTTTCAGGTCTTCCCAGACCTCGGCAAAGACCTCGAGCATATCCTTGATGCCGGGCGGGGTCGGTCTTTTATCCTTGAAAACAAGGGAGTGGCGCTCATCGAGCAGGCCGTACTTGACCTGGGTTCCGCCAAGGTCGAACCCAGCGTAAAGCGGCATGGCTATTTTCTCCTGGCAATGGCAGCATAGTTCGGGGGCGCAAAGAGAAGCTCATTCAGGTTGTCGATATTCTCGTTGAGGATGGACGTGCGTTCGTCGGCTCCGGGAATGTTCTTGAGCTTTTCCGTTTCCAGGCTTAAAGAATACTTGATTTCGACGTCATCGAACCCCGCCGCTTCTAACATGAACTTGAGGGCTTGGGGATGCACGGGTTTCTGGTGGGAGAGGTCGAGGTAGTAGATCTGGACGAGGGCAAAAACGGAAGCCGGGTTGATGGTTTCCCAGATGAGCGTGCCTGGTGAAGCGAGCTTCTGGAAACAGAGCTCGGCAAGCTTTTTTAAATAGGAGGGCGTCAGGTGCTCGATGACCTGGGAAGAAAAGATCCCGTCCAGAGACGCGTCTTCCCATTCAGATAATCCTTCCAGAAGATCGCCCTTACGGCAGGGCAAGCCTTTGTCAAGGCAGGCCTCGACCATCTGGCTGTTGATGTCGATGCCCTCGGCGGCAAAGCCATTATCACGGAGAAGCTCGAGGAATTCGCCCCGGCCGCAGCCTAAGTCGACGACCTTCCCTCCCTTAGGGAAATAAGAAATGTAGGCCTCAAGTTGGCTCTTCACTTCCTCGGCAGAGCCGCGGAAGCGGTTCTCGAAGCCTGCGTAACGCCAGTCTTCAAGAGGCTCAAGGATTTCCCTGACCGCGGTTGCCTCGGGCAGTCTTTTGTCTTCAAGGACAGAGAGAAGCTGACCGAGCTTCTCCCTGAGGAGGAGGAACGTCCTCATCAGCGCTTTGACGTCCTCATAGAGAGCGGCGAGCTTTTCCACGCGCCATTCCATGCTTTTGAAGATCATCCCGACATGATTGCTTCCCAGAGCATCCCATTCTCTATCTCTGGCGTCCATGAGGGAAGACTGAAGGTCGATCAGGTTGGCGAGGTCTTCCATGAGGTCACGGGCTGAGGCGATATCGCGGCTTCGTTTTTTAAGAAACGAGAAACCAGTGGCACGGTCAAGGGAGTGAATCTTTTTCTTTATCTCGTCAAGCTTGAGAGCATATGCTTGTTCTTTTTCCTGGCGCTCCTGGGCCAGTTTTTCGAGCGTCCGTCTCATTCTTCCTTGGCCGGGGGCTGAGGCTTTTCGGAGTTAGACCCCGCGTCTTTATCCTTGCCGCTTATGGACTTGCGGAAGTTCTTGATGCCTTCGCCCAGGGATTTCCCGAGCTCGGGCAGGCGGCGCGCGCCGAAGATAATGACCACTATGAGAAAGATAAGCAGGAGCTCTGTCGGCCCGATCGGTCCGAATAAAAACATAGAAACCTCCTTTGAGGAGTTCTCCGCAGGCGCTCCTCAATCGGCTCGAATGTTATCTGCGCTACAGGCAAAAAGTACTTCACTTGGGCCCAAAAGTCAAGGCGCCTGACGGCAGACATTCGGAAGCGTTCCCAAATATGCGATCTGCACGATGGGCGCAGGAAGCCACCCTGGCCCCCGGGCCCCAGGGAACCAGTCCCGTCGGTTCCCCCCGTCGGAAAAGCCGACGGGTCCCCCCTCCGCTACGGGGGCTCTGGGGCGGCCTCCTGCGCCCATCAGAATTACACAAATGGAAGTGTTTACGAGACCTCCTTGTGTTTGACTGGCGGGAGCGTTTCTGCCATCATACTTTTCCGATGGATAGAATCCGGAATTTTTCGATCATCGCCCACATCGACCACGGCAAGTCTACGCTCGCTGACCGTTTTCTTGAGGCGACCGGCGCTCTGTCTGCCCGCGAATTGAGGGATCAGGCCCTTGACACAATGGATCTCGAACGGGAGCGCGGCATCACGATCAAAGCCCAGACGGCAAGGCTCCGTTATGTCCGGCCGTCGGGCGATGAGTTCATCCTCAACCTGATCGATACGCCGGGCCATGTCGATTTCTCCTACGAAGTCTCCCGGAGTCTCGCTGCCTGCGAAGGGGCCCTGCTTGTCATCGACGCTTCGCAGGGCGTGGAGGCGCAAACTCTGGCCAACACCTACCTGGCTCTTCAGAACAACCTTGTGCTCGTTCCCGTCATCAACAAGATTGACCTCCCCCAGGCAGACCCCGAGCAGACTCTCACGCAGATGGAAAACATCATCGGCCTGCCCCGGGACGAGGCGATTCCGGTCAGCGCAAAAAAAGGTCTTAACATCGGCGAGGTGTTGGAGGCCATCGTCGAGAAGATTCCGGCGCCCCGGGGAGATCCGCGAGCCCCCCTAAAGGCGCTCCTCTTCGATTCCTGGTTTGATTCCTACCGAGGCGTCATCGTCTTGCTCCGCCTCATCGACGGAGTCGTCCGGGTAGGAAGCCAGGTTGAGCTCATGTCCACCGAGGCTGTTTATGAAGTCGAAGAGCTGGGCTACCTTACGCCAAAGCCAGTCAAGGTATCAAGCCTTTCGGCGGGCGAGGTAGGCTACATGATCGCCGGGATAAAAAAGCTCAGCCACGCCCGCATCGGCGATACGGTAACTGAGAGAAACCGTCGTGCGGCCTCAGCCCTGCCCGGGTTTAGGGAAGCCAAGCCCATGGTTTTCTGCGGGCTTTATCCGGCGGGCGAAAGCAGCATTGAAGACCTCCGGGAAGCGCTCGAGAAGCTTCGGCTCAACGATTCCTCTTTCCAGTACGAGCCGGAGAATTCGCCCGCCCTCGGTCTTGGTTTTAGGGCCGGGTTTCTCGGCCTCCTCCATAGGGAGATTATCCAGGAGCGGCTGGAACGGGAGTTCGGGCTCAGCCTCATCAGCACGGCGCCCAGCGTCGGGTTCAGGGTGGTGTTGAAAGGAGGACAAACGCTCGAGATCCGCAACCCGTCCGAGCTCCCCGGGCCGCACGAGCTGCTGAAGATAGAAGAACCTGTCATCGAGGCGATCATTCTCACGCCTGACCGCTACCTCGGCGCTCTCCTGAAGCTCATCGAGAACCGGCGCGGCTCGCAGAAAAAGCTCGAGTACATCGGCTCGGAACGCGTGCTTCTGACCTACCTCCTGCCCCTCAACGAGGTCGTCTTCGATTTTTACAACCAGTTGAAATCGCTCTCCCAGGGATACGCTTCGATGGATTACGAATTCATCGGCTACAGGGAAGCGCCGCTCGTTAAGCTGGACATCCTTATCAACCGGGAGCCGGTTGACGCCCTCTCGCTCATCGTCCATCGTGATAAAGCCTACGCTCTCGGGAAGTCGTTAGTAGAAAGGCTGCGCCGGATTATTCCGCGGCAACAGTTTGAAGTCTCGCTTCAGGCGGCTCTGGGAAAGCGGGTCATCGCCCGGGAGACGATCAAAGCTTTCCGCAAAGATGTTATCGCCAAACTCTACGGCGGCGATTACACCCGGAAAATGAAACTGTTAGAGAAGCAGAAGGCGGGAAAGAAGAGAATGAGGGTCATCGGCCGGGTGGAGGTTCCCCAGGAGGCTTTTCTCGCCCTTCTTCAGATTAGATAGCGAGGAGCGTCATGTTGCCGACGATCGCCTGGAAAGACGACAGGGTGGTCATAATTGACCAGCGCCGGCTGCCGCTCGAAGAAGTCTATGTGGAGTGCCGGCGCTTGGAAGAGGTTGCCGAGGCCATCGAAAAAATGGTCATCCGCGGCGCACCGGCCATCGGAGTTGCTGCCGCCTTCGGCCTTGTCCTCAGCGTTTCGAGCGTCAAGCCGGGAGAGGATGCCGGGAGAAGGTTTGAGGAGGCGGCCGAACGTCTGGCCAGGACCCGGCCGACGGCCCGCAACCTTTTCTGGGCGTTGGAGAGAATGAGAAAGGTTGTTGCTGAAGCAAAGGCTTTTCCTCTGGACGCGCTCAAGGAGAGGCTGCTCAAGGAAGCTCTGGCCATGGAGAAAGAGGATATCGAAACAAACAGACTGATTGGCCGAAACGGCAAGGAGCTCATCAAGGACGGCGATTCGGTCCTGACCCACTGTAACGCGGGTGGCCTGGCCACAGCCGGCTACGGGACCGCCATCGGGATCATCCGTGCTGCCCATGAGGAGGGGAAAAAAATACACGTTTTTGTCGATGAGACACGGCCCTTTCTCCAGGGCTCAAGGCTCACAGCCTGGGAACTCGACCGTCTCGGCATTCCGCTGACGCTCATCACCGACAGCACGGCTGGCTGGCTGATGAAAAAGGGGGAGATCAACCTAACTATCACCGGCGCCGACCGAATCGCCCGAAACGGCGACGCAGCCAATAAAATTGGCACGTATTCCATCGCCCTCCTCGCCAGGCATCACCGCCTTCCTTTTTATGTGGCCGCGCCGCTCAGCACGTTCGATTTCAGCCTGGAGAGCGGGGACGGGATTCCGATCGAAGAGCGGCCCGCAGAGGAAGTCAGGCAGGCCGGCGGCTGTCCCATCACTCTTCCGCATATCAAGGTGAGGAACCCGGCCTTTGACGTCGTCCCCGGCCGACTTATCACCGCTATCATCAGCGAGCGGGGTATCGCGCGGCCGCCTTACCGGCGCAGCCTGGCCGCATGGGATGATAGAGGCAAGCGTCCATGATGCACGTCCTTGGGGTCGAAACATCCTGCGATGAGACGGCGGCCGCTGTCCTGACCGGCGAACGCCGGGTCCTCAGCAGCGTTGTCCTGTCTCAGGATGAGATCCACGCGCCGTACGGCGGGGTCGTGCCCGAGCTCGCTTCCCGGCAGCACCTTACCTCGATCAGCTATATTGTGGGCGAGAGCCTGAGGCGGGCGAACCTCACCCTCGACCGGATCGATGCCTACGCGGTCACACAAGGCCCCGGGCTCATCGGCTCGCTTCTAGTCGGCCTCTCTTTCGCCAAGGCCCTGGCCTATTATTTTGATAAGCCGCTTATTGGGATCGATCATCTCGAAGCCCACATGGAGGCCGCCTTCCTCGAGAACCCCGGCCTTCCCCTTCCGGCTGTAGCTCTCGTTGTCTCGGGCGGGCATACCTCGCTCTTTTTCCTTAAAAAGAGGCTTCACTACCGCCTTTTAGGCCGGACCAGGGACGATGCAGCCGGCGAAGCCTTAGACAAAATTGCCAAATTCCTTGGCCTTGGGTATCCGGGAGGGCCGGTGATCGAAAAGATGGGCCTATCCGGCGACCCGGAGAAATTTTCTTTTGCCCTGCCTAAAATGAAAGATTCAAGCCTTGACTTCAGCTTCAGCGGTCTTAAGACAGCTGCCCTCCGGCTGATCGGCGAGACAAGAATGTCAGCCAGCCATCCCCACTTGGCAGATTTTCTGGCGGGCTTCGAGGGAGCGGTCGTGCGCGCCCTGGTGGATAACCTCGACAGGGCCGCCGAGAAATTCAAGCCGGCCTCGCTCATTCTCTGCGGCGGAGTGGCCAGGAACAAGAGACTACGGGACCGCTTCGACGGGCTGGCCCGCGGATCCGGACTTGCCGGCTTTGTGCCTTCGCCCGCCCTCTGCACGGACAACGCAGCCATGGTGGCCGCCTTGGCCGTTGAGAAGATGAGGACAAAGAAAAAAACGGGCCTTTCTCTCGATCTTGACGCTTACCCCCGGTTCAGGCTCACTGCGGAGTATTGACGATGATGGTTGGTTTTTACATAATCCGTTTGTGCCTATCCTGAGGCCGAAATCTCTGTGAAGCGGTAAATCCTGTTGTCTATAGTCCCAAGAGTCAAACGCATTTTTCTCGAGATAGACAATCTTTACAAGAAGAAACAGGCCAAATGCGCTTTCTTTGTCCTTTTCATTGCAGCGGTTTTTTTAGATATCAACAACGAGAATGTTTTTCGGAGATTCCTGACGACTCGAGAGTTTACGGGAGACGAGAACAAATACATGCGCATGGTCCAATCTCTCGCCGCAGACGGGGACTTAGACCTCTCCAATCTCTGGTTTGAAAAAGGAGAAATGAGGGAGGTATGGAAAAAGATCCTTTCATCAGAAAGCCGGCAATTTGGCGATTTTTATTTCTTGGCGGTTAATGGCGGAATTTATGCTCTCCACATGCCCGGTGTCGCTTTTCTCCTTCTTCCGGCCTATAAACTTGATTCGATTGTTTTTCCCAACGACCCAAAAAGTTCTCCGGTCGGTCTTCCTTTTCTCCCGAGGAAACTCCTTTTTACGTTCCTCTGGCTCGCGGCGTTGATGACCTTAAATTTCGGTCTTCTTTTCCGGTTGACTGATCACCTGTTCAAATCCGCATTCCTGGCGGTGCTCATCTTCTTTTTTTTAATCTATCATTCTCCCTTTCCCACGTATTCATTCACAGTATTTCCAGGTTGTTCAGCCGCGTTCTTTTTTTTGCTGGCTTTGAATTGCATCCTTTTCCCATTCCGTATGCGAAAGATAAATGACTGTTTGCTCGTTCTCGGGACAGTTTTCCTGCCCTGGCTGCACCAGAGGTTTATTCCCCTCTCTGGAGGGCTCTTTCTGGCCTTTGTCATAAACAATAAGGGATACGGATCTTCTCGGAAACGGCTTCTTCTTGTAAGCCTTGCGCTTATTGTCTTAAGCTTGCCCTATTTCTATTATTTTTATTCTCTCACCGGGAATCCTTCTCCTTTCAGCACTTCCGAATATTTTGGCAGGGTTCACTTTTCCCCAAAGGTCATTCCTCTCGGTTTTTTTGGGCTTCTTTTCTCGCCGAGTCAAGGCAGCATCTGGAGATACCGTTGGATGATCCTTTTCTTTTTCGGAATGTACTGGGCGTTTAAAAAAGACAAAAAAGTGACTTCAAGTCTCCTCGTGCCCGCACTTCTGTATTATCTTGTCTGCGCTGGAAGCACAATTCTGGGAGGAGGCGCCTCTCCGCCTGGCCGGTTCCTTCTGCCCTTGTTCCCGATATTTTTAATCTTTGTCGGGTTTGTTTTTCAAGACCTCCTGAAACAGTTTTCTTATTCCAAGCTGGCTTTTTACGTCGTCTTTTTATCTCTTTTTTTCTTCAGCAAAAGAATGTTGCTTTTTCACTTCGCTGACCGGTACGCGAAGCCGCCTTTTTACAACTACATATTCACGGAGCCCGTTGACCTTGGCTGGATCATCGAGAGTGTGGCCATCATCTCGATGATTTTTTTACTTATTTTCCTGAGCGACAGGTTTCTTTTTGCCAGAAAAAGAATTATGGGAAAAAAGAAAAACAGCGCTCAAAGGTCTTCGCCTTCAGGATGAGGGCATTTCAGAGAATTTGGTTTTTGGCTGCGCTGGGTCGGAGTTCATAGAAGACGAGCTCAAAACGTCAGCCCTGGGAGCCAAATTCGTTGATTTCCTCTTCATTCCAGCTTATAGGGAATAAGCACGAAGGGGTGCTTTATCCCGCCGAAACCCCGCAGATCCCGGGTTACCAGTTTAAGCTCGGTCCGGAGCGCCACGGCAGCCTGGAATGCGTCTGGAAGCCTCCAGCCATGTTTCCTCCTCAACGCTGCGGCGCTCGTCGCGTCGTCCCTGGTCAGAGACAAACATTCGAACTCATTGCATAGCGCCAAAGCGGCGATAGCTTCCGCTTCCGTTCCCCCGCTGAGCACCTCAGCTCGCGTGATTACAGAGAGGACGGCCTCGCCGTCCCGGAGCTTCCCCATCCATTTCGTCGCCGCCTCAATCCCGCGGAGATGATCGATGAGAACGACAGAATCCAGGAGATACGCCGGCTTCACGTCCCGCGCTCCCATTCTTTGCGCAACGCGTCGACATGATCTCGGCTGTCGCTCTTCATCGAGGTCCACGCCCCGGCTGTTTCTCGGAGCACGGCTGCGAAGCCTTTCTCGGATTTGAGGCGACGGAATTCCCTGATCGCCCGGCGGATGACCTCGGCACTCGAGATCCGGTGCCGCCGGCCGTAGCTTCGAAGCCACGCCTTTTCGTCCTCGGGTATCGATATGATCGTCCTCGTCATGCGGGCCATCCTCATCACCTCGCCTTATATATATCAGCAAGGTGATATCATGTCAAGCCGCTTGAGGCTCCTCGCCTCCTTCAGTACTAAAGACGAAACCGGGCGATTATTACTATCACCCACGCTACTTACCGGGGAATAACCTGGAAAAGATAGGGCTCGAGGAGCATGGATTCTGAGGAATGATGGGTGAGGCTGAGGCTGACCTCATAGAGATAGAGGCTCTTGAAGGGATAAGCTGCGGCGGGCTCGAGGAGAATTTCTTTCGTCTCATAGGCTGTTTTCCCCTTGAAGAAAGGAAGGTCGAAGAGCGCCAGACGCGCGCTGTAATCCCCCTTTTCAGACCCGAAGACAAACCGCACGCTGTCCAGCCTCGTCCTTGAGCCAAAGATAAACCTGTATGTTCTTTCGAAATGAAGGTAGAAATCGCCTTTTTCGCCTGAAACAACCCCTTTTCCGACCGGAAAAAGATAGAATCCCAACGCTTTCTGGGAAGAATAGCGGATCGTCTTAGCGGGATAAAGCGGCGGCCGCGGATACAGCACCCAGAGGAAAAAGCCGACCGTGAGGCCAACAGAGATAAAGGCAGCTGGTAGGGAACGCGGCCAAGGTTTTTCTCGGCGGGAGAGTGAATAGGCCAGGATAAAAACGATGATGGCCAGAATCCACACATAATTTGGCCAGTATCGGGTGTTATCCACTTTGATGAATGACGGAAGCAGCGGAGGGAGGGAAAAGTGCATGTTGCTTAGATGGACGAAGAGGTCAGCCGGCCGGGAGGTGTATTCGTGAGTGGTCGGCTGGTAGAGAAAAGATGGGTGGGCGAGAAGCAGTCCGGCGATGGCGAAAGCAAAAGCCGCGGCGAGACCAAAGACGAAGGAGAAGATCTTGCTCCGGTTGTGGACGAGAAAATAGCCCAATGCCACAGCCGCCATCCAGGACAGGGGAGTCAGCACACGGCCCTGCGGGGAGGCGCCCTGCCGGTGAGTGAAGAAGGCGTAGTTGAGAAGAAAGGGAAGGCTGATGAGGAGAAACGACCAGAAATCCCGCCTTCGCCTGCGGAAGATTTCCACCAGGCCGAGCAAAGAAAAAAAATAGACGGGAGAATAAAGAAGAAGGCCGTCGCGCTGGTCGAGGAAGTAATCCAGGAAAGCGTCTATCCTCGCCCGCAGAGGAATGGCCAGGACCGTCTGCTTAAAGGCCTCTACCTGCTCAGGAGACATGACGCCTTCATAGACAGCCACCGGCGAGAGCGTGCCGTAAAGGCTGTAGATGAAAAGGTAAAAGAGGAGAGTAGAAAATAGGGGGAAAAACAGAAAGGCTAGGCTCTTTAGCCTGGCCTGGTGTTCTTTGATAAGGAAGTAAAGGGAAATAAGCAGGAGCGGCCAGAAGATGAAATTGTACTTCACCCCGAACCAGGGAAAAAGGCCGAGAAGAAAGCCGAGGAAAGCAAGATGAGGTGCCGATAGAGCCTGGCGGCTGCTCACTTTTCTGAAGATATAGAGGGAAAAAAGGGCGATGGGAACCTCGGGATAAAGATGGCAGGCATAGAAAAAGACGGGTGAGCTGAAAGAATAGAGAGCCCAGAGGCCGAGGGCAACCCGCTCTTTTTTCCAGAGCTCTTTGGCGTAAAGATAGAGCTGAATACCGAGAAGCGCCGCCCAGGGCGAGAGGCTCGTCTTGAGGATAAACGTGAGCCAGCGACCGGAGAAGAACTGACTCAGCCAGTAGAACGGAAGCATCAGAACGGAAATTCCAGGGAGGTTGATAGGATAGATATAATCTTGCCCCTTGCGGCCAAAGCGTCCGTAGATTCCCAGCTTCAGGCGAGGATGGTCTTTTTTAGAGTAGAAGGCAAAATAATCCTTCTGGGCGTAGTTGTTGGTCAGGTTGATATCTTTGTCTTTGAAGAGGCTGTGGGAGGTCAGGAGATAAAAGGGCTCGTCGCCGGTGAATGATGTCCCCTGGATGACGAGAAGGCCGGCGGCGGCTTGATAGATGAGGAAGGCGATGAAAAAAAGCAAAACAAGCTTCCGGCCAAGGGGGTAAGACTCGAATCTTGCCGTTGCGCGATCGAGCAAGGATGGCTTGTTTCTGTTGAGGCGGGCATAGCTCCAAAGCTTGGAGAAAACGACGGCAGCGAGGACAAAAAGGCCAAGAAGCCGGAGCCTCGACCTGAAGTCGTCCCGGGTTAAGTAAGAGCGAAGAAGCCAGGGAGAGAGGAGAAAGAAGGCGAGGGGAAGCGAAGTCAAGAACCCTGCCCGAAGCCGCGAAGACAAAGAGAGGGAGAACCGCCGGGCTTCCCATCGCGCGAGAAAAATCCAGGCTAAAACAAGAAGAGCGGAAACACTAGTCCAGAGCAGGAAAAAGACGGAGTCAAACTGAAATGTGTGGTCAAGGATGGTGAAGCGGCGGCTCTGGAGACAGAGGCTGAAGAAGAGGGCGACGCCAAAAGAAAGAATAAGGAAGCCAACGACTGCCAGCCGGCTCTGGAGCTTGTTCATTGCCATGAGTATGAAAAAACTCGAGCGCCACTGTCAAGAGAATAGCGCTGGAAGGCGTTTGCTACGGGTGGTCGGCGGGCTTATCGGGATAATTGACTTTGTAGAGAGAGACGGTTGTATCCCAGACGGGAAACCGCCGGTGCAACCTGAGGTTGGCTGCGACCTCCGGAAAGCGCTTCTGAATCCATACGAGCTCTCCTCCCCAGAACTTGTCCAGGACGAGGAGGTGAGTCGGGCGGTATTGGTTGAAAGGATCTTTATCGTTAAACCAGCCCGGGAAGGCGACGAAAAACCTGAAATCCGTCTCCAGGGCAAGACGAGGAGCCTCATTGCCCATGATCACTGACCCGGATGGCAGAAGGCGAAGCCGCCGGGCGGCCGACTCAACCTGGTAGGAGGGTTTTTTGTAAAATTGAGAATAGTAGACAAACAGGGAAGCGAGGGCGAGAGACACCAGGACGTAGAGGAGGGCTGCTTTTTCCATCTGGCGGCTCTTCCTTAGCCACAAGACGAATATCAGGGCCAAAGTGAGATAGAGGGGGATTCTCAGGACGATGTGATTGAAGGCGAAGAAGGCTGACGGCGGCCTGACGAGGCCGATCCAGAATTTATAAAAAAGAGCACCGAGGAAAACAAAAGTCAAGGCAACAGGCTTGGCGTTGGCCTTCAGCCAATCTCTGTTTTTCACGGCCAGCGATAGGGCGAAAAAGAGCCCTGGCACCACGACGAGATAATAGCGCAGGGGCTGGTAATTAAGAATGGCCATCTGGAAAAACGTTCCTGTGAGCCACAGGAAAACAAAGACCTCGAGAACATCCGGCGGCGGGTTTTTCTTCACAAGCCTGACAATGACCATGGCTGAAAAAAGGAGGCCGGCGATGAATAAAAAGGGAATGAGGCTCATGTAACGGGACAGGTTGTTTCGGTAGAGGTTGAAAAAGAAGATGCCCACATTCTCTGGCCAGGAAAGCTCCATCCAGCCGGACCCGATTTTCCTGAAGGCCGAAGAGAGCGGAAGGTAGATGGAAACAAACCACACGAAGAGGACAGAGAAGAAACCGGCCAGAAAGTGGGCAACCGGGCGCCAGCGCTTCTCGCTCCACGAATGGTAGAGGATGGCCAGCAGGGCGGCCGGAAAAAAGTAGAAAAACAGATACTTGGATAGAACGGCCATGGCCACAGAGACGCCCACGAGCGGCATGGCGCCGCGCTTATCCTTGGATTTTACGAGAAAATAAAAGCTGATGATGAAAAACAGCGTCGAGAAATTCTCGAGCAGGCCGATGCGGTTGTACATCGTCCAGTAGAAATCGAGAGAGAAAAGAAAGCTCAGGCCAAGGGCGTAAGATTCAGAAAGATAGCGGCGAATGGCCAGATAGACAAAGATAATGCCCAACAGACCAAAGAGAATATTCGTCACTTTGACGGTGGCGATACTTATCCCGAAGATTTTAAACCCGACATAATAGATCCCCGTCAGGACGGCATTGTAGAGGATGGGGTTCCAATCGTCGAACGTCCAGGTGTCAAAAAGAATCTTGTTCCTCGCATTATGACAGTACATCGCTTCGTCGAAATAAATGCCGGCGCTCCGGCAGAGATGGACGAGAAGCTGGGGCGGGTCAGCTTTGAGGTGCTGAAGGCGGAGGACAGCCGCCAGCGTCAGGATGAGGAGAAGGATGACGATCGAGCGGGCAGAGAAGGCTTTCTTTTCCAATTTTCTGAAATCGGGCTCTATCATAGGAAAATTGATACTCTTCGTCAAATCAACAAGAAGGTATTGTTTGATGCCTAAGGCGTAGGGCTTCGGTCTGGGTTGCGGGCCGACGAATAAGGGAAAAATTCAATCTCCCTTTGGTCGAGCCTCAGCCGGGCGATGATCTCGGTTTCCCGGCTCCCTTCTTGTTTTCCCTTAAAAACGAGAGTGATTTCCGTCTTCAGCTCGACGGGAGGCACCGGCTCCACTTCGTCTTTTTTCTTCAGGCTCTTGATGATCTCGTTGATGAGGGCCGGAATCCCGAGGATGGGAAATGTGTTCGGGATCTCAGGCTTGTTCTGATAGCCGGGGCCCCACGGGTCGTAAACGCCGGTCGGTTGAGGCATCTCGATCTTTATCGGCGGGGTTGCGGGCGGAGATTTTCGGCTGAAGGCGAGGAGGTCATCTCCCAAGAACAGTTTCAGAACGTATGTTGGAATTTTTCCTGAAGGAGGGGCCTTGTTGCCGACAACGCCAAAGGCGTTAAGCCTGACATCGACAGTGACTTTCCTTCTGACAATAAGGTCTCCGGCTTTGAGCTCCAGAACATAGGTGTGAGCTCCTGAGTCCCTGAAGAGCTTACTTGTGTCGAGGCTCACGGAGTTATGCCCTCTCCTGAACTGCCCCCCCTCAAGGACAGTGGTGTTTTCAAAAAGCTTATAGTAAGCTTCGTTGGCCATCTCCAGCCCGAGGACAAGCTTGGCCGGCGGAGAAGAGGCAGCCGGCCTGGCTTGAGGCATGCTCGATTCGACGAAGCCGACCCTGAGAACCCAGGGATACTTGAGAATCCACTCCCTGAAGTAGATGATGACGGCATTTTGGGCAGAGAGCGGCAGAAAATGATAAGCCATGTCCAGAGGGCCGTATTTCTCGAAATATTCACCCAGGAGCCTGTATTCGCTTTCCTTATCGCCCAGCCGGTTGGAAAGAAAAGCAAGCAGGCCCAGGGCCACGGGTTTGTCCTCGTCATTCAGAGAAGACAGCTGGCCATCCAGGTACCTGGCTGCTTCACCGTAGTCAGCCTGCACGGCAAAAAAAGCGGCCACCTCGGTGCGCCAGTCGGAGGCGAAACCTGAGCACAAGATGGCCGACCAAATGAGCAGCCTGACGGTTGTTTTTATCATTGTTTGGAAAAAACGAGTGTAAGTTCAAGGCTATCAGCTGGAAAGTTGTCGGGAAGCTGGGGCAGCGGCGAGCTTAGCTCGATCGCCTCGCGTGCGGTCAGGTCAAATTCATGATCTTCCGACGGAGAAACGACTTCAACGAACGTCACAGCGCCGCTTTTGAGAACGACGATGACAATCTCGACGGAGGCATCAGACGAAAAACCCTGAGCTGCCGGCACAGCCCAGTTTTTCTGGAGGAGTTCGATAACCGTCCTGGCCCAGGGCGAAAGGTCGATCTTGAGGACGCCCGGCGGGACAGAGCGGCTTCTCGAGGGAGCGCTTCTGGGCCGCCTTCCGGCGCCGAGTCCGATGGAGATTCCAGAAGCTCCAGAAGGGCTGGCATACACATATTTCCGAAGGTCGCCAGCTTTAGGTGGCGAAATCATTTTTGTCTGACTTTCCATCGCGCCCGGTTTGCGCTCGGGAACAGTCAGGCGCAATCTGTTGCTCGATATCCTGGCCTGCCCTTCCGGCTGTTTATCCAGCCTGAACCCTGAGGTGAACTTCGGGTCGAGATAGGGGGCTGGCAAGGCCTCCATAGCCCCTTTTTCCCCCGCTATGCCCTCAACCGCCTCAACGGCCTCCCGTGGTCTGGGTCGCCGCGTAGGAAGAAATTCGAGGAAATCGGACTCTCGCCGGGGAAGCTCCGGAAGCGGGCCCTCGATCTTGGGAGCTTCCAGTTTTGGTCTGGGGGCGATGATGATGTCAGTGACTTGTTCTTTGAAGTCGATGATCTTGACGGAGACAAAATGGATGGCCATGAAGGCGAGCAGAACAGCGTGGATGGCGAGCGAGGCAAGGAAACTCAGAGCATGTTTGAGAAGGCCATCCTTGTTCTTGAAAATTTTAGAAAACACCTTTCAATTATAGTATACCTTGCACGTTATATAAAAATAGCCCTTCCACCCAAAGAGTTGCATTCTCTTTTTTCAAGACTGCTGGGATTATTCGTTGACGAGGGCGGAGCAGGGCCCTTCGACGCCGTCCGTCCGGACGGCTGAGATGACGTAGATGTACCGACCGATCGAGCGGATCCCCGGGTCGAAAAACTCGAGAGGAGATTGAATGAAGGCAAGACAACGGAAGTGGCCTTGAGGATGAGCGCGGTCCTTCCTGTAGACTCTGTAGCCCTGGATGCGGGTCCTGTCGAAAATTTTAGGATTGTCCTTCCAGGCGAGATAAGTCCCTACGGAAGAGCCGGCCGTAAGAGACGGTTTTTTTGAGGGCTGTCCGACGGTGGTCGTGCCGCGACGCGTAAGAAAGACGTTATTGAAAGATTTGATGGTGATTTGAATGTCAACAGGAGGGAAGGGAATGTTCTTGATTTCGTTGAACAGGGATTCGGCCATGACCTGGTAACCTTTGGCGCTCGGATGCTTGAGGTCGTTGGAAAGGACGGCAAGAAGCCCGCCGTCGGAAGCCGGGTAGTTGTCGAAGATCTCGTATATATCGACAAAAGATAAGGGAAAGTCAACAACGATCTGACGGATCAGGCTGTTGAGTTCAAGAATTCTGTCTGAAAAGTACTGGATCACCCCGAGCCAGTCCTTCCGCGGCGGGATTGTCATGAGCACGGGATAAACCCCGGCCTCAAGGCATCTTCTGAGTATCTCCCGCAGGTTGAACGCAGAGGTGGTCATGGCAAGGCCGGGCGTGATAACGTCATTCGTTCCCTCCATGATCAGGATGAACCGGGCTCGCTGGCTTCGGATGACGCTGTCGATGCGGGCAAGGGCGAGGATTGTGTTCTCGCCTCCGATGCCCATGTTGACGGCAAGAGCGGGGCCAAAATGCTTCTTGAGAATGATATCAAGGCGGGGAACATAGCCCAATTCCGGATAGGGCTCGCGGTCGATGTACCCATAGGTGATGCTGTCGCCGAAACAGACATAGATATTTTCATCCAGGGAAGGGTTGAAAAGAGGTCCGGCCGGCGCAGCGGGTGTGGAGAAGTGTTCCTCCGGGATATCGCGCGGCTTGAGAGGCCTGATCTTGATTCCTTCAGATGACTTCCAGACGACGTTCGTCTGTCCGCGGCTCTCCAGAAGGGAAGGAGCCGTCATGTGGCTGGCCGGCGGAGACATGGCCGATTCGCCTTCCGGCCGCCCCTCTTTGAGAGAAGCAATGTAAACTTGATGGCCGAGCTCCCCAGAGCGTGTCCAGGTGACGGCCTGGCGGCCGTGGCTTCCTCGGCCGATGGCGGGGAAGGTGTCATTTTCTTGATTATCCGTGAGCCTGATCTCTCGCTCCCAGGTCTGGCCGTTCCAACGGGCAACGTAGAGCTCATAGTCGTGACCATCGTAGCTTGCCCAGGTTAGCCAAATAAAACCTTTGGAATCAGCGGTTACGTCTGGGTTCAGAGCAGGATAACGGGAATTCGGCCGGACGATCTGCCGGGGCGACCAGATGCCTTGGCCAAATACCCTGTAGACAATCACGCCCGTTTCAGTGTCAGCTTCGTTCCAGAACGCCCAGGCGTTTCCTGCCTGGTCGAAGACGAGCCGAGGACTCGCTATCGAGGCGGAATTGGTAGCATCGAGACGCCACATCCGCCCGGAAGTGAGTTCCTGGACAAAGACTCGATATTCCCCGGCACAATAATTAACCCAGATCACCCACGGCAAATCGAGTCCGTCTGTGGCCACATGCGGAGAAATGTCGGACCCGACCCCGCAGCCGATGCTCTGGAGGGAGAGGATCCGGTTCTCCTCGATCTGGGCCAATTTTAACCGGCTGTCCTTTCTTCCCCATTCCTGCCAGACAGCCCAGGTCTGGCCGGACCTGTTTTTAGCGATGGATGGAAGAAAATCCAACTCTGATGGGGAATCCTGGCACAATTCTCTGAGCACCTTGAAAAGAGCGGCCAGATCAGCGGAAGAAGAAAGCCGCCCTGTTTGTTCTTCTTCCTGATTTGGTGCGCCGGCAAGGAGAAGCCCAGTCAGGCTGAGGATCAGGAAAGAAAGCAAGAATCGGCTAAAGTTCATGATTTTCAACCAAAAACGTCATGCTGGACACGGTAGTTATTTTAAAGAAGAAAATTTATTTTAACACCATTTTACTATTGGAAGCAACCGAACGGGCCTTGAAAGCCGCTCTTCTAATAATTTATTTAAAATCAATAAGATAAAGTTATTTCAGGTTTTTTTAAAAAAAATATCGAAAAAAAGGAGCCCGCTTCATGTCTTATATAAGATATTGATAATAAATGAGTTAAATGATTATTCCGGCCGCCTCAACCCCCCGTGTTGAGCCATTCCTGCCTGATACGGGCGTTTGACTGAGGCTTGATGATGTGCTATAAGGGATAGGCTTCCCCAGAATTTATGCCAGGGGACGAAAATCAAACCGAATTGCCTGGGGCAGAGGCCTTTTGGCCCCGGCCGAAGGGCAGGATTTTGTTCATGAAGCTTTTAATCAACGAGTACGACCTCAAAAAATTCAAAAGGCGGGCCAGCCGGGCCTATCCCCGTGAAGTCTACGGGATAATGCTTGGCAAAAGATTGGCCAACCGGACCTACAAAATCGCCCGGATCATCATCCCGCCCGTCGTTGAAGCGACCTATGACTATGTCATCCCAGATTATGAGACGATCGATAAGATCGTGGCTTCAAGCGGCCTCAAGTATATCGGGTCTATCCATTCTCATCCCCAGGCGCCGCCAACCATCTCCGACCACGATTATCAGCACTGGGACGGAGACAAGGTCGTCGGAATACTGAGCGTCCGCAAGCGAAACAGCTATAAAGTAAGCGAGCTCAAGTTCTGGCGGAGAAACGCTGCTCTTCCAGTGAGGTTCAAGACGTTCAAGCCTGGAGAAAACGGCAAGAACAGGTCGTGAAAGAAGCTCTTTCAGGAATTTCAATCGAACCCTTTCGCGGCGACCTCGAGGGCCTGGAAAAAATGGCCCATTCTTCCTGGCGCGATGAGTACGGCGTGTCGTCGTTTCCGAACTTTTACCGCCCTGCTTTTCTTGAGTTCCTGTTCGGACGGCTGGAGCATAGGGATCATCTTATTGCCGCCTACCGCGGCGATGAAATCGTCGCCTTTCTGGCCAACATTCCCCACACCTTTGAGTTCCGCGGCAGGACCTTTCGCGGGACGCTGAGTTGCCTGCTGGTCACGAGAAAGGAATGGCTGCGCCGGGGGCTGGCTCTGGCCGTGATTCGCGAAGCGCTCAGACTCAACCAGCATTACCAATATGACTTTGCCCTGGCGACGTTCGAGACGGGCCACCGTTCGACTCTGATGCTGCGCAAGCTTCAGGCCGAAGGCCATCGCCTTGAATGGATGAAGAAGCTCCACGTGATCGCCCGGGTTCTCGACCTCGACCGGGCCGCCTCATCTGAGGGGCTCAAGAAGTGGGAAACGGCCGCCATCCGGCTCATCGGCGGAAGTCGCGGGATAAAGCGTAGGGAAACAGGTTCTGCAAGAGAATACAGGCCAGGCGACCTCGATGATTGCCTTCAGTTGCTTAATTCCTACCGGGAAAGAATTGAACTGCCGAGACTATGGGAAAGAGACGAGTTGGCCTGGGAGCTAGCTTATCCCGGCGTTTCACAGACTCTCGTCTATGAAAAAAACGGCCGGGCCGAAGGGCTCCTCAATTTTATCGTCCACGACCATTTAGGCCGGACGAGCGGACGCTGGGCCTGGATTAACCACGTGGCTTATCTTAATCTTTCTCCAGGGGAACGACTCTCGTTCATCCGGGCATTCTTGCGATATGTTAAGGACAAAGACTGCCTTGGCGCCGTCGAATGGACCAAAAAATATTATCCCCAGAGAGCTTTCTACCGCGCTCACTTCTTTCCCTATTTCCGGGCCGTTCAGATGTACTCATGGACGTTCAACCCTGAAATCTCCCTGGCCGGTGTCCGCTCTTCAAACGAGATCCTTGTATAAAAAAGGTAAGCCCCTAATCAGCTAAGAACTTGCTTTTCACCCGAGGGAAAAGCAGGAGACCCTTGGTGTAACTTTTGCGATCAAATAATCGTTGGTAAGCATAAATTACTAAAATGTACTCATTTTGCGAACAATTGTAATCAAATTGAGTACATAATCAGGAATTTATTATTTGACGATTACCTTGTGCCAGCGGTATCCAAGCTGGGGAGGTATTTTTTTGGAAATTTTGCTACCACCGTGAAGTTGGGGTCGACTACGTTGGCCACCTGGGCAGAGACGACCTGGGAGAGGACCTGGAGGGCTTCCCAATTGAAGTAATGAGAAAAATCTTCATTCAACAAATCCGCCTGATGTGGTATAAATGAAAACCAAATGACCGGAAAGACATGAGAGATCGCAAGAAAAAAGTCATCGTCGTCATGCCGGCTTACAACGCTGAAAAAACTCTCGAGCGGACTTACCGTGACATTCCTCGGGAATGGGTGGACGAGATTGTCCTCGTTGATGACGCCAGCCGTGACGGCACTGTCGGCCTCGCCCGCAAGCTCGGCCTCCGCGTCCTTGTCCACTCGAAGAACCGGGGTTATGGCGGCAATCAGAAAACCTGCTACCGTGAAGCCCTCAGGCTCGGCGGTGACATCATGATCATGGTTCACCCCGATCACCAGTACGACCCCAAGGTTATCCCCCAGCTAATCCTGCCTCTTCTTAACGAAGAATGCGATGCCGTGTTCGGGTCTCGGATGTTAGACGGCCGGGCGCTTGAAGGCGGGATGCCCCGGTGGAAATACCTGGCCAATATTTTCCTCACCGCCCTCGAGAACGCGGCTTTCGGCATGTCCCTTACAGAATATCATTCGGGGCTGCGGGCCTATTCCCGCCGGTATTTAGAAACGGTGAAGCTGGAACTAAATTCTGACGATTTTGTCTTTGATTCGGAAATCATCGCCCAGGCCGCCATCCACGGCCTGCGCATCCAGGAAATCCCGATCTCTACGAGGTATTTCGAGGAAGCCTCCCAGATCGGTTTTCTGCGCAGCGTCGTCTACGGCCTTTCTATCATTAAAACTCTGGTAAAATTCAAGCTCCACAAGTGGGGCGTTAAGAAGTCTGAGCAGTTCAGCTAAAAGTCGATGCTGAAAAGGTAAGGCTGAAGCTCAGTCTGAACCCCGAGGCCTTTCCCCAGGTCCAGGATCAGTTCGTAATAACTGCCCTTCCTGAGTTTGTAGCGGGGAGGTCCCTGAAGCTCCACGGTCATGATTTCCCCGGTCGTCGTGCCGCTTGAAAATACCTCGTCAAAAATCTTCAGCCTGTATTCATAGTTGCCGGCTTTCGAGCCGAGCGATATTCGAAGCTCCTCAACGGGTTTTTGGGTGACGAAATAAAAGCGATAGGTGCGGTTGTCTTCACGGAGCTGAAACTTCCCGGGACCGATCAGCCGGGCTGACCGGGAGACAGAGTAGAAGATAGCCCGGTCTCCGGACGTAACGGGCACAGTCATCGGGTTAAGGAGGACCCGGCGAGGAAAGAGCACGATCCAAAAGAAAAAGATTGACAGGCCCGCCCCGGCCACCAGAACCTGAGCGCTCGATTTGAGGGAATAATCACGTTTTTTGATGACAATATAGGCGGCTACAAAGAGCCCTATGAGGGCCAGCCAGGCGAAATTGGGAAGCCATCGCCAGTCCTCGACCTTGAGGTAAGAGGGAAGGAAATCGGGCAGGCGGAAGCGAATGTTGCTCACCAGATAGAACAGACTACCGCCGCGTTCTGTGATTCCCCTGGTCGTCTCTTGATATAGGTTCAGCGGGTGCTTAAGGAGAAGGACGACGAAAAGGAAGCTCAGGAAGGCGGCGAAGTTAAAAAGATAGGCAAATATCTTTTTCTGGTTATACGCCAGAAAATAGCCCACGAGAATCGCCACAGCCCAGATGACGGAGACGAGCGGCCTGGCCTGGGGCGCGTAACCGGTTCTCTGGGTCAAAAAGGCCGAGACGAGCACGTAGGGAGCGGAGACAAAGAGAAGAAGGAGAAAAGCTTTTTTCTTTCTCCTCCAGATCTCCCAGGCCCCGAGCAAAGCGAAAAAATAGAGGGGGGCATAGAAGAGGAGGCCGTCTCGCTGATCGAAGAAATAGCCGGCCAGGGTCTCCCAGCGATACCGCCAGGGGATGCCGAAAAGGAGGTTGCGGGCGAACTGGAGAGATTCCTCCCCGGTCATGGGCCTTGCCCAGGTAGCGGAGGAAAGGGAGTAGGAGCCGTAGAGAGAATGCTGGAATTCGAGATAGAGGAAAGTCACCGCGGCGGGGATGATGACAAAGAGAGCGATTTTCCAGGCCGGCCTGCTTTTTTTGAATAAGATCCAGAGGCCATAGAGAAAGAGAGGGACAAATAGAGCGATGTACTTCAGGCTGTGAAACCAGATAAAGGAGGCGAGAAAGAGGCTGCAGACGATAACCTTGGGCCAGGATAAGGAGGGAGAAAAACGAAGCAGGCGAAAGACGGCTAAAGAGAGAAAGGCGACGATGACTTCGGGATAAACATGAATAGAGTAGAAGAAAACGGGCGAGGTAAACGCCGTTAAGAACCACAGCCAGAGAGCGAGACTTTCGTTCTGCCATTCGCTCCGGGCGTATAAGTAAACCTGGAGGGATAGGAGCGCTCCGAAAACGCTCAGGCCCAAGCGGATGAAAAAGAGAAGAGCCTGGCCCCTGAACAAAGACCCGAGGGCATAGAAAGGAAGAAGGAGGACGGAGACTCCAGGGGAATGGGCCGAGTAAAGGCTTCCCGGTCTGGCTCCCCAGACAGCGTGAGGCTTCATCTTCCCCTCATATTTCATGTAGCGGGAATAATCCTCGTGGTCATAATTATTCGCCAAATCGAAATCCCTATCCTGAAGAAGGCTGTGGGTGATAAGAAGGTAGTGGGGCTCATCGCCGGCTGGGGTGATGCCGCTGGAGATGAAGAGGAGCGTGCCGGCGCCAAAAACGAGGAGCGAAGCGAAGAAAAGAATAAAGAGCTTCCGGCGCGGCGAAAGCGAAAAAAACCTGTGCCACAGCCCTGGCTTTTGGGGGGTGCGTTCCTTGCTCCAGCGGCGAAGTTGAATGAATTTGAGGTAGACAACCGCAAGGACCACGCCCGCTCCTAATAGCCTTGCCCGCACCTGAAGATCGGGAGCGGAGATGTAATGGCTGAGCATAAGGGGAGTCAGGCTGAGAAAAAGAAGCGGCAGGTAGGTCAGGAAATCGGCAGCCAGAACAGCCTCGAATTTCAGCGCCCAGAGCCGGGATATCGTCTTTGAGTAAGAAAACCAGAAGGCTAAAAGAAAACAGAAGGTGAGGCCGGCGATCGTAACGAGAGAAAACGCAGAAAGTTGCAGCGCATGGCTGGTTATGGTGAAACGAGGGATCTGGCGGAGAAAGAGGGCAAAGAAACTGATCAGAATTGAAAAAGTCAACAGCAGAATTATCTGAAAAAAAAGAACCTTGCGGCCCATCGGGATGATGAATAGTAAACTCCGCCCACTTTGTCAAGCTGCACTTTATGCCTTCCGACGAAGCTGGGATGGGCAAACCGACACAAAGAGACTCACGCGGCCACCTCAGTCGAAAACCAATTTATTATGAATAAATTAGACTTGACAAATCTTCATCTCAAGCCCATATTAAAAAAGAAAGGGGTAAAATAAAATGCGGCAAAAGACAGTTCTTATTATCATCTTTGTAACCATCTTATTCGGGATTCTTTCTTGGAACGAACTATCCATGCCAAAGCTTTTTGCTTCCCCGACCTTGCGAGAAATCGCAGAGTATTGGTCACCAGTCATTTACCAGTCTACGCAAAGTGAACAAGACTACATTACGAATTTTGATTTTGATGGCAATTGGATCGGATACGACAATTGGGAGAATTGGCAATGTTATTCGAAACCTTGCTTTGTCTATTATTCAATTATTGAATCAACAAATCATTATTGGATAAACTACAATTTTTTCCATCCGAGAGATCCCGGGAATCCCGCATGGGGCAATGCTTATGCTCATGAGAACGATTTCGAGGGGTGTCGGTTTGTAATTATAAAAGACGGTTCGCAGTGGGGAAGACTTGGTTGGGTGGAAACACAGGCTCATTATTTTAATGAAGTCTATCAGTCTTTCGATATCGATACGGAGGGCAGCCATCCTATTGTTTATGTCTGTCCCTTTAAACACGCGGTCTATGGTACTAATATTGCTACGCAGTCATGGGATTGTGATTATCTTGGTCCAGGCTGCCGAGTCTTTCCTAGTGCAATAGGAACGGGAGTAATATATCGATATAAAGGATATGCCAGGGAGCCTTGGGGCTTAAATGATAGGGATGTGGGATATGATCTAGTCCCCTTAGAAAATACGATATGGGCGAGAAGATTCGACTTTCCAACCTTCAGCAACTGCGACAGCTTTATTAAAGGTTTTGTTAAGCTTAGTCAGGATCCCAATCATTGTGGTGTTGTTATTCAAAATGCGCAATTTGGAGCGAATTTTTCTGGTGACAACGGAAGAAAATGTGACGCAGACCCTCCGTGGAACTATGAATTTGATACCAATGGCAGGTGGTTTATTGAACCCTTACTTTTATACAATACGCCTGATAACCGTTCTCTTTATTGCGCAGGGGAGAGGTATATTTTCAATCCTTTTAGGAATTCCACGAGCTCGTGTCCGCCCTCATGCATTCAATATTCTCCTGAATTTGGCTTACAGGTGATAAAAAGTTCAGACAAGACCCAAATTAATCCTGACGAGTCTGTTACTTACACTTACAAGATCATAAATATTGGAGAATTTACATCTACAAACATAAATATCTATGACGACAAATTGGGATTTATCGGAAATAAATCAATACTCTATCCTAATGAGACATGGATACTAGCGCAGCCAATGGCATTGAATCAGACAACAACCAATCAGGCTTTCGTGACCTGCAATTTCTATGTTAGCTGCAGGGAATATGAAAGAACTTATTTTTCGAATTTTGTTACTGTCGAAGTCATAGGGTCCCCTCCCCCTCCGCCGCCTCCACCTGAAGAGCCCCCACCCCCCGAGGAACCCTTGCCAGAAGCGCAGGCTGTAATGTACTGGGACAGAGAGCACTCTTTCTCAAAAAATGAACATTCTTTAGCCAATTGGACCTTAGGTAAGACTGCCGATGCTTATATTAACAAAAAAGGCTATCTCGAAATTAACGTTGATCCCTTGGAATATCCGAATGTCATATCTAGCCCTGATTTAAAAGCTCTTCTTCCAGGGAAGAAATTCGACGCAATCAAAATGCTTTACATGGACCAAGCTAATAATCCGAAAGAGACGCGCCAAGGTGCGATAGGCTGGGTTGATGATGCCCTCTTTGATGAAAAAGGGCGCCTGAAGCGTAAAGAAGAATGCGGAAAATCTGGCGAACTTGTAATGAAATTTCCCTTAGACAAGAGTTCCACTTATAAATGGAAATTAGTAGTGCTTAAAGATAATCTAAATTGGGAATCAGACAAGCAGGCTATTGTCCTCACATTCACTCCGGCATATTTAGAAAACATGACGAGAGGAAAATTCTTGATAAGGGCAATAAAGCTTATCAAAATTAATTGACGTAAATTCATAAGGATATTGAGAGATTTTCAAGATGAAGCTTTATCTAAGTGTATTATTTGTTATTTCATTTGCAGGTAATCCATTCAATGCCTTTGGGCAACAGGATAAAACCGTGGTGGGCATAAGCTTTGGGCATCCCATCCCTAACAAGGAAATTACGTATGAAGAACATACATATGATAGCGAATCAAAATGGGAAAGACAATTCGGATTTCGGCTTGGCATATATGCGCAATGGTATGTTTCTTCATGTCTGGCAATGCAGCTAGAGATAGATTATCAAAAAATAAATCTCTATCAGGAATATAAATCCTTAAAGTATCCTCAAGATAATTATTCTACAAAAAGAGATGAATCTTCTACCGGATATTATTTCAATGTCATTTATGCGATCACAAAATGGAACAAATTTAGGCTTACACCCTGGGTCTTTGCCGGAATTGGAGCGAAGTTCTCTCCATTCGTGCTTACGTCTAAGGTTGGGGGAGGAATTCTATACTCTCTTTCCCCCAGCATGAGCGTCCTTGCAGGATTCTATTTAGGCCCTGATACCCTCGTTCATGCAGATCCTTTCACCTTTCGAATTTTTCCATTTGATATTAGATATGCAGCTCTAAGTATTGGCCTAGAGTATAAATTGTAAAATACTTTAGGTTGGGATGTCTTCCTCTTTGATTGGGAACGCCAGTCTTATAGAGATCTCGTTCAGAGAGTGAATTCAAATTCTAGAGCAAGATCTTGAAGAAATTATTAATTATTCCATAGGAAAAGCTGTAGCTAGATATGAGATTTGTGGAAGATACAGGGGTTTTATGGCAATAATTTTTGCCCATGAGATTTATGAGATATTGAGGCCGAAGAAGGACGGAGACTCCAGGGGAATGGCCCGAATAGAGACTACCCGGCTTGGCTCCCCAGACGGCGTGGGGCTTCATCTTCCCCTCATATTTCATGTAGCGGGAATAATCCTGCTCGGCATAATTGTTCGCTAAATCGAAATCTTTGTCCTGAAGCAGGCTGTGGGTGATAAGAAGATAGTGGGGCTCATCGCCGGCTGGGGTGATGCCGCTGGAGATGAAGAGGAGAGTGCCGGCGCCAAAAATTAGGAGCGAAGCGAAGAAAAGAATAACGAGCTTCCGGCGTGGCGGAAGCGAAAAAAAGCTCTGCCACAGCCCTGGCTTTTGAGGGGCGCCTTCTTTGCTCCAGCGGCAAAGTTGAATGAATTTGAGGTAGACAACCGCAAGGACCACGCCCGTTCCTAATAGCCTTGCCCGCACCTGAAGATCGGGAGCGGAGATGTAATGGCTGAGCATCAGAGGAGTCAGGCTGAGAAAAAGCAACGGCAGGTAGGTCAGGAAATCGGCAGCCAGGACAGCCTCGAATTTCAGGTTCCAGAGTCGGGATATCGTCTTTGAGTAAGAAAACCAGAAGGCTAAAAGAAAACAGAAAGCGAGGCCGGCGATCGCAACGAGAGAAAACGCAGAAAGTTGCAGCGCATGGCTGGTGATGGTCAAACGAGGGATCTGGCGGAGATAAATGACCCAAAAACTGATGAGGACTGAAAAAGTCAGGAGGAGGAAAATATGGAAAAAGAGAACCTTCCGGCTCATCGGGATGATGAATAGTAAACTCGGCCCGGTTTGTCAAGTAAAGAGGGGAGGAAACTTCAGCCCGAAAAAATCGTATAATTTAGAGAAGAAGAGTGTAGTGTATTCAAAGAAGGAGGAAAAACATGAGCTGGAAATCTAGCCTGATCTCGTTTTTTATCATCTTTGCCCTTCTGACCCCGGCTTTGGCGCAAGAGCAAAAGGAGAGAAAAACGCTCCCTTTGACTCTCGAAGACTGTATCGCCAAGGCGCTCAAGAACAACCTCAACCTGGCCGTCGAGGTCTATGGCCCGGAGATCGCCGATGCTGCTATTGTGCGGGCCAAAGAATATTTCATGCCCTCGCTTGAACTCAGCTACGGGACTGAGCAGAGGGAGAACCCACCCTACTGGTGGATCCAGGGAGCCGGCACCATCGTCACAAAAAACCTGGATTACCGGGCTTCTGTGGTTCAGAGAATTCCTACGGGCGGGTCGGCGTCCCTCTCCTTTGTCAACAACAGGACCGACACAAACGAGTCCTTCCAGCTCATCAACCCGCGTTTCTCGAGCACCCTGTCTTTTGTGTTCAATCAGCCGCTCTTGAAAGATTTCGGGCTCAGCGTCAACCGGCGGGAAATCCTCGTTGCTCAGAACAACCTTGACATTTCCGAGGAGCAACTGAAGGCTACTCTTGTCGATACGATTTTCTTAGTTGAGGAAGCTTACTGGAACGTTGTCTATGCCATCGAGAATTATAAGGTGAAACAGCAGTCCCTCGACTTGGCCCGTGACCTGCTGGAGAAGAACAGAAAGGAGGTCGATGTGGGCAAGCTGGCTCCGATCGAGATCCTGAACGCCGAGGCAGAGGTTGCCTCCCGGGAAGCAGACAGCGTGGCTGCCGAAGGCCTCATCCGACGGAGCGAAGAGGTTCTCCGGAACATCATCAACCTGGACGCTGAAAGCGACACGAGAGGGATGGCCATCGTCCCGGTGGACACGCCGGTCTTTGTAGAAAAACCGGTCTCTCTGGAGGAAGCGACGAAAACCGCTTTCGCACGGCGACCCGACCTCGTCATGACCGCTAAAGAAATCGAGACCAATGAGCTGAATGTCAACGTAGCCAGGAATCAGACTCTTCCCGGCCTGAACCTTCAATTTTCTTACTGGAGCCCGGGAATCTCCGGCGACAGACTGATTTACCTCGACGACAATCCTTTTCTTGGCGTCATCGTGGGAAAAGAAAAGGAGAGCGCTTCTAAATCAATCAAAGACGCCTTCAGGCTTCTCTACAAAAACTGGTCAGTGAGCCTGACGCTTTCTCTGCCCTTGAATAACCTGTTGACCAAAGCCAACCTGGTGACTGCGAGGCTGCAGCTTGAGCAGACTCAAGCAAGGCTGAAGACCCTCGAACAGAAGGCAGCCCTTGAAGTCGGCGACGCCGTCCGGGAGATCGAGACCAACGCCAAGAAAGTCCGCGCCTACAGGATCGCCAGGGAGCTGGCGGAAAAAAGGCTCGAGGCTGAAGAGAAGAAACTGGGAGTCGGCCTGACCACTAATTACTTCGTCCTCCAGTACCAGGAAGCCCTGGCTGACGCGCGGACGATGGAGCTCAAGGCTCTGGTCGATTACAACCTCTCCCTGGCCCGCTTGGAGAGAGCCTGCGCCACCAGCCTGGAGAGCCGGAACATCCGCCTGACCAATTTCCTGAAAAGCCAGTAAGAAAAGTATTATAAGATTGAGAAAATCCAGCGCTGAGGGCACGTCGCCGGCGTTCTTGCTATGCGTTTTTTCCCTGTGTTATGATTGCCGCAATGGAGATCTCGGCGGTCATCATCACCTACAACGAAGAGACGCGGCTCGAGGGAGCCCTGAAAAGCCTTCAAGGCATCGTCTCGGAAATTGTCGTCGTCGATTGCCACAGCAGCGATGGCACCGTCAAGCTTGCAAGGAAATACGCAGACAAAGTCTTTGAACGGACCTGGACGAACTTCGCCGACCAGAAAAATTTCGCCAACAGTAAAGCTTGTTTTCCTTGGATTTTCTCTCTGGATGCGGACGAGCGGGTTTCTCCTGAGCTTCGCCAGGAGCTTCTCGAGCTCAAAGAGAAGGGGCCGGAATGCTCGGGGTTCTCTATTCCCAGGCAAGTCTATTATCTTGGACGCTGGGTTCGCCATTCCGGCTGGTACCCTGACCGGAAAATCCGGCTTTTTCGCAAGGATAAAGCCCGCTGGGAGGGCGAATATGTCCACGAGAAGCTCGTGGTCGATGGCAAGATAGAGAAGCTTAAGAGCCCTATCCACCATTTCACCTACCGCAACATCGCCGAGCACCTCGCTCGCATCAATAAGTTCTCTGACTTAGGCGCACAGAAGCTCTATGCACAAAAGAAAAAATGCCGCTGGTATCATCTCGTCTGGCTTCCTTTTTTCAGGTTCGTCCGGGCCTACGTCTTGAGGCGCGGCTTTCTCGACGGCTTCGCCGGGCTGGTCATCTCGGTCCTCACCGGGTACGCCGTCTTTGTCCGCTATGCCAAGCTGAGGGAGATCTGGAAAAAAGGAGAGAGGATTGAGCCTTTTCCATATTGACGCCGGCAAGGAATGGCGCGGCGGGCAGAGGCAGTCGCTTTTTCTGGTTCAGGAGCTCAGGAAAAAAGGCTATCCAGTCCAGTTTGTTGTCCAGCCGGAAAGCCCTCTCCATGGAAAAGCCGTTGAAGCCGGGCTCGCTGTCCTTCCCTTGAAAATGAAGAGCGAGCTTGACTTCGGCGCCGTCTTCAGGCTGAGCCGGCAGATGAAGCGGCGCAAGTGCCGGCTGGCCCATTTCCACGACGCTCATGGACTGGCCGTGGGCGCGGCCGCGGCGCGGCGGGCTAAAGTTCCGCTGCGCTTTATTTCCAGGCGGGTCGATTTTCCGGTGAAGAAAAATCGCTTTTCCCGCGGCAAGTACACCAAAGACATCGATGCCATCATCGCCATCTCCGAAGGCGTGAGGAAGGTTCTGGTCGATTCGGGCATTCCCTCAGGGCTCATCCATGTCATCCCTTCCGGGATCGACTTTACTCCTTTCCGGGAGGTCGAAAGCCGTGATTTTCTGCGCCGCGAATTCTCTTTCGCGCCGGATGATTATCTTGTCGGGATTGTCGCCGCCCTCGAAGACCACAAGGGCCACGCCTACTTGATCCAGGCTTCAAAAATATTGAAGGAGGAAGCGCCAAAGATCAAGATCGTCGTCGTAGGCACCGGCTCGCTGCGCCTCGAGCTGGACAGACAGACAAGGGAGCTGGGCGTCGAGGACATGGTCTTCTTCCTTGGGTTTCGAGAGGACGTGCCTCGCATCCTGGCTTCGCTCGACCTTTTCGTCCTCTCCTCCCATCTCGAAGGGCTGGGGAGCTCCATCCTGGATGCCATGGCCAGCCGGCTTCCCATTGTCGCCACTCAGGCGGGGGGCATTCCCGAGATCGTCACGAACCTGGTAACAGGCCTCCTCGTCCCGCCGCGTGACCCGGAGGCGCTGGCGAGGGCCATCCTGACGCTTTACCATGACAGGGAGTTGGCGGCGCGCTTGGGCCAGAGAGGGTATGAGGTCGTCCACGAGAAATATTCCGCCGAAGCCATGGCCGAGAGAGTTATCGATCTTTACGAAAGCCTCGCGGCCAAAAAAGGGATCAGACTCAGCAGGTAAAGATCGACACGCTCAAACTGGCTTTTCTTCGCCGAGTTTCTTCTTCTCAAAAAGATAAAGAGCCTTAAGACAGTTTTGGACATTTCATCAAAACCGTCATACGAGGCGACGAATTCAAGGTTTCTCGTTCAACCGACAGATGCCCAGGATGGAGGCGTTCCCCACCTTGATCGAGTGGACCTCCTCGAGCGGGAATTCACCCGGGAAAAGGCTGTAATTGGTCAAGAAATATTTTGGAGGCTCGAATCTCTGCGAATCCTCGTATACCCAGTTGACATCCTCTTTGTCCTGTGGATTAAGACAAAGGCGGAGCAACTCATCCTTTTCCTCGGCGGTCATCCGGGATAAAACGAAAAGCAACTGGAAGCGAGGGTTGATGAAAAACTTGCTCGGATGTTGCTCGGCGAAGCGGAGGATTTTCCTGTCGAGGTCGATCAAGATATAGGGCGCCCTGAAGACCTCGAGCCTGCGACGTTGATCGGGCGGCAGGAACCAGGCATTGTACTCGCCGGGACGATTTTGCACGACCACCCTGATGACTTCCGAGGAATCGACTCTTAGCACGTATTCCAGGGCTTGTTTGTACGAAAGCCCCCAGTAGTCCATCTCGAACTTGCGGGCGATTCTCGCCATGTCGCGGCCTGCCAGCCTGTTGAAGTAGACATTCTCGTGGGGGTGGTTCTTTGCCATGAAAAAGGCGACACGGCCAAGCCCCGCGATCGTGATGGCTGCCAGGAGAATCGAGCCTGCCGCAGAGAGTTTCTTTTTCTCGATTTTCCGCACAGATTCAAAGGCAGCCTTAAGTCCGCCAAGGCTAATCAAGATCAGCGCGGGATAGATGAAGAAAAGGTGGCGAAATTCATTGTACGTGCAGACGCGCATGAGCATAGAACCGAGCAGCGGGACAAAGAACCAGAAAAGGACGAGGAGCGGTCCCCACGCCTTTTCGACCACCCGTGATGACGGCTTCCTTTTCCAGGGGCTGCCGATGACCAGGGAAAAGACTCCAATGATAAAAAAGCCAAGATACAGGAGCGGCGTTGAGATGGCGATCCAGACGGGAACGTAATGCCAGGGCGTTTCACCGCAGGTGTAATACGTTCCCAGATAAAGCTGAATTCCGGGCCAGGGAAACTTCGAAGCATAATGAAAAGCGCTAACCAAACGGTTGACAGGGTCTTCCCACAGCGTCGGCCAGAAAAGTATCGTAAGAATCACGTAGAGGATGATGAACTCCAGGCTCAGTCCCGCTACGCCCAACGCTTTTTTCCTGCTTTTCCGGGCTTCCCAGAGGAGCAAAAGAAAGGCCGCGCCTGTCAAGAAAAAAGTCAGCATTCCCATCAACCTGACATCGGTTGCTGCGGCGCACGCGAGGGCATGCCAGGCCATCCTTGCTGGGCTCTGCTTTTCCAGGAACCTCACGAGAGTGTAGGCTGCGACGATGACAGCCGACATCAAAGGAATATCCTTGGCGTTATGAAATGAATGAGCGAATATGCGCGGGCTGAGGACGAGCATCAGGCAGCCCAGGAGCGCGATTTCCCAGCGGCCGGACATTTTCTGGCCAAGCAAATAGAAAAACCACACACCGAGGCAGAAAATGAGAAAAAGGATTAAATGTCTTAGGAGAAAGATAGTTCGGAAGTCTTGCTTTACCGCTCGTTGGATAACAGCGAGAATGATTTCAGGCAAAGCGCCGTAAGATCTTAGGTGCTCGTGATCGATCACCCCGCGGTCGCCCCGGAGAATATAATCGAGGAATCCTTGGCCCCGCGCCGCATGGTCTGGCTCGTCCCAGTTGATGCCATAATCTTTAAAGATAAACACGCCGATGAGAAGAAGCGACAGGAAAAATAATCCGACGGCGATTCTTTGACGAGCCATGGAGTTTTTATCCCACACTCGCTATTTCATCTATTCTTGAATCATTTTGCTCTTAATAAAGTCATCGATTTCTTCTGAGCTTGTAAGATGTTCGCTGCCATAACGAATCGACTTGCGAATGAACTTGGGCCTTTTTTTGGTTTCCTCAAAAATTCTCATCAGGTATTCTCCGATGATGGAAATGGCCATGATCTGGATGGCGCCGAAGAACAATATCAGGACGATAATAGTTGGTATTCCATGTGGAATATCGGGATAAATGATCCTTGCAATAATCTGCCAGATCAGGGCCAGGAAGGAAACGCCTGTCAGGATCAACCCAAAATAGCTCAAGAGCTCAAGCGGGACGAAGCTGAATGAAAAAATTGCTTTCTTCGCCCACCAAATGTTCTTTATCAATCTGTTTGTTGTGACACCGAACATCCTCTCAGGCCTTGTATAATCCACGCCGGTTTGTTTAAAACCAACCCAGGCCCTGAGGCCGCGGATAAATTGGTCGGTTTCAGGCAGGGCGATGAGTTGATTAACCACCTTTCTGTCCATCAAGGAGAAATCCCCCGCGTCGAGCGGCATCGGGACATAGGCAACACCCCTAAATATCCGATAAAAAAGCTTATAACAGGCGCTTAGGAATTTCGTTGTCCGTCTTTTCACTCTGCGTCCGTAGACAACGTCATACCCTTCAGTCCATTTCTTATAAAATTCTCGAATGACTTCGGGAGGATCCTGGAGGTCTCCATCGAGCAGGACAACGGCATCGCCCGTGGCGACCTGCATCCCGCTAAGGAAAGAACCCTGGGTGCCAAAATTCCGGGAATGCTCGATGGCAATGACATGATGGTCTTTTGCTGTTAGCTCCTTTAGGACTTCATCGCTCTTATCCGGACTGGCATCATTCACAAAAACTATTTCGTAATCAACGTTTAGGCCGGTGAATACCTTTGTTAGCCGTTCGTGCATGATAGGAATCGCCTGGCCATCGAGGTAACAAGCAATAACCGCAGAAATCTTTGGCATCCTCAGGGGCTTCGCTCTGGCCGGCTCTTTTTTATCGCTTTTCATCCATTCGATCGTTTTTTCTAATCCATTCTTAAGGGGCGTCTTCGCTTGCCAACCGAGTATTTCTTTGGCCAAGACCGGGTTTCCATACCAATCTTTCAGGTCCCATTCTCGATTCGGCATTGTTTGCCAATTTGGCTCATTTCTAATACCAAAGATCTCTTGCACCAGTTGAACAATCTCTTTGATGCTTGTTTTTTCCCCCGTCGCAATGTTTAATGAACCGCCGGGGATTTTATAAACGCCCCTTGTTGCCGCAAGAATGACAGCTTCTATCACGTCGTCGATATAAATGAAATCGCGTGAAATATCAGGATCCACTAAGGGCGGATATCCTCCTTTCATTCCTTCTCGAAGAAGGGTGGGTATCAACCGGTCAGGTTCCTCATAGGGCCCATAAGCGGAGTAAAAGCGAAGAGCAATAACAGGCTGTCTCCTAATCTTTCCGTAATACCGCACAAGGGCCCAATCGGCGATTTTAGAGACGGCGTAATGACTATTAGGAAGCAATTCTGCATCTTCCTTCGGCCCCCTGGAATTTTCTCCGTATTCGGACGATGAACCTGCCTGGACGAACGCAGCGAAACCGTGGCCAGACGCAATTTCCATCAAATTGGCCGCTCCCAACACATTGACCTTATAGATTTGCTCGATATCTTTTTGCTTGGGATACCCTCCATAGGCCGCAAAATTGAGGACCGTCCTGAATTTATCCTGATTGAATAGAGCTTTTATTGTTTGCGGTTTCGTCAGGTCGCCATAAAGGACATTTTTCGTGGGCAGGCCAGACAGCCTCCAGGGGATTGTCGTCTGATGAGTAACGCCGTAGCAATCATCCCTGATTTCAAGGATCGACCGCAAGATATTCGCGCCGATAAAGCCACCGGCGCCAAAAACTGCGATCGGTCCCTCCAGTTTTTTTATTTCTTCAACCAAGTCAAGCATCAACCAACTCCTTGATGATCTTTTCCAATCCTTGACCCGCCAGGCCGCTTTGTTCCTGCAGCCATTTCTGGCTTCCCGTTTTTCCCGACGGATAGCCCAGAGCATAAGAGCTTTTATAAATGATTCGTCCTATTTTTAAATCAAGCAGCTGCCTGGCAATGAGCTCGTTAATGCCGCACTGGCCGTAGTGTTCTTCAATGGTCATGACCTTTCTTTTGGCCTTGATGCTGGCGATGAGCTCTTCAGGGATTGGACTTGTTGGCAACATGCCGATGGCCCAAATTTCGATGGCATCAAGCAGATCATTGTTGCCAAGATTCAAGGCATTGCCGAGGACAGGTCCAACCCCGATGACGACCATTTTTTTTCCGTCTTTGATCCTTCTCCACGGCTTGAAACATTCGATCGGCTGGTCGATTTCCGCCGGAAAATTCAACCGCAGATAATTCGGCGACTTATCCTCAGTCATCATTTCCACGGCGTGTTTGACATCAGAAGCCACCAAAGGAACATAGATTTTCATGTTGGGGAGGACACGCATTACCGCCATATCCTCGAGCGTGTGGTGGGTCGCCCCCATGATTCCGTAGCCATACCCCCCGCCATTGCCGACGATTTTGACGGGAAGATTGTGCATGCAGACATCGTTCCTGATTTGTTCATACGGTCTTAGGACGGCGAAAGGCGCAATATTATAGACCCAAGGAATCAATCCTTCATGGGCCATTCCAGCAGCAACCGAGACGACATTCTGCTCAGCGACTCCGGCGTTGACAAACCTTCCTGGATACGCGTCCCTGAGTTTTTCGAAGGCCAAATAGCCAAGGTCGGCGGTTAAAAAAACAACATTCGGATGTCTTTCAAAGAGACCCATCATCGCTTGCGCAAATTCAGCTCTCATTGCTGTTCACGCCAAGCATCCAATTCGTCCAGGGCTTTTTTGTATTGACCATCATCCATCGGCAGGTAATGCCAATCAACGGTGTTTTCCATAAAGCTCACTCCGTGCCCTTTTATCGTCTCGCAAATAATGACGTTGGGTGTCTCGCTTGTCCCGTTGTTGCTCAGACATTCAAGCTTGGCTGCCAGTAATGAGTCGTAGCTGTGGCCATCCGCTTTTATCACATGGAATCTGAAGGCTTTAAGTTTCACGTCCAGCGGCTCCAGCGCCATGACGTCCTCTGTCCGGCCGAATCCCTGAATATGATTCCGGTCAATCATCCAGATGAGGTTGGTCAGCCTGTGATGAGAAATGAACAAAGCGGCCTCCCAGGTGCTTCCTTCATCGAGTTCGCCGTCGGAGGTGACACAGAAGAAAAGGCGATTTTCTTTTTTTAATTTGGAGGCAAACGCTCGTCCGGCTGAAATGGGAAGTCCGTGCCCCAGGCTTCCGGTGGCAAACGGGATTCCCCGGATTTTTCGAACAGGCGGGTGTGCACCAAGATAAGTTCCTTCCTTGTAAAAAGTCTTGATATCGTCTTCCGTGATTAAGCCCGCCTCACATAGAACAGCGTAGAGGGCGGCGGCGGCGTGTCCTTTGGACAAAATCAACGTGTCCGGATCATCCATCCAGAAAAAGGTTAGAAAGGTCAGGATCTCCGCGCAGGAAAGAGAACAGGCGATATGGCCGGCATTCGCTTCTTTGTACATAGCCAGAAGCCGTTTTTTAACTGAATAGACCTTATTGACAAAGTCTCGCTTGTCTTTCCTCATTCGCCCTGAATCCCGATTATCGAAGAAAAATTATATACCAAAGGCCTATCGACTTCAAAAAATGTCCTTATTTAATTCCCCGACCGGCTATTGATTCTTTGGGCAGTCGTATGGTAAGGTCAAAGAGCAGAGGAATTGGATGAAGATCGAGCGGATAGAGCTATCGCTTCTCTACCTCCCTTATGTGCACTATTTCGAGACGAGCTTCGGACGCGAGGAGGGCCGGAGTTTCATCATCGTCAGGGCTTTTTCGGAGGGACTCTGCGGGTACGGTGAAGTCGTCGCCTCGGCAACGCCGCTTTACAGCTACGAGACGACCTCGACGGCCTGGTTAATCCTGTCGGAGTTTCTCATCCCTATCATTTTCAAGAAAAATATTTACCGGCCGGAGGACTTTTACTGGGAGGCGAGGCGCTTTCGCGGCCACCCCATGGCCAAAGCAGGGCTCGAGCTTGCCCTCTGGGACCTCCAGGCCAAGAAGGCAGGAGTGCCCCTGTCGAGAATTTACGGCGGAACCAGGGATGAAATAGCTGTCGGAGTCAGCCTGGGCATCGAAGACTCCATCCCGGAGCTACTCCGGAGAATCGAGCTCTTTATTGTCGAAGGCTACAAAAGAATCAAGCTCAAGATCAAACCGGGCTGGGATATCGAGGTGGCCAAGGAAGTCAGGAGGCAGTTTCCGGACATCGCCCTTCAGGCTGACGCCAACGGCGCTTACAGTCTTAAAGACAAAGAAGCGCTCAAGATGTTAGACCAGTTCAACATGTTGATGTTGGAGCAGCCTTTCCCGCCTTATGACCTTTGGGACCATAGCCAGTTGCAGCGGGAGATAAGAACTCCTCTCTGTTTGGACGAGAGCATCATATCTGAGGATACGGCGCGCCAGGCCTTGGAGATGAAGAGCTGCCGGATCATCAACATCAAGGTCGGCCGCGTCGGCGGGATGGTCGAATCTCGAAAAATTCATGACCACTGTCGGCGAGAAGGGATTCCCGTCTGGTGCGGCGGGATGTTAGAGTCGGGCATCGGACGTGCCCATAACCTCCACATCGCTTCCCTCCCGAATTTTAAGCTCCCGAGCGACCTGTCAGCCAGCAAAAGATACTACAAAGAAGATTTGATCGAGCCGCCGATCGAGCTGGGTGAAGAGGGAAAGATTCCCGTTCCCACGGGGCCGGGGATCGGCGTCATGCCGAGGGAGGAGAGGATCAAGCGAGCGACCATTCGGGAAGAAGCGTTTACGCCGGAATAATTTTCTCGATGCGCTTGCGTTGACCCTCTGAGTCAAAGGGGGCGCTGTCCGGCAATTTTGGCTCGTTGCTCCGGCGTATGCATCATCGATTTCCTCCCGGGCGACCCGGCATGAGAAGGTTGTCTTGATAAATGTCTATAATTTCTATAAAATATATAATTTAAGTAGGAAAGAGCTGGGAAGTCTCTTCTTCTCAGAGACCTAGAGTTCTCTTCTCTTTATCGAATGGCAGAGGCCCGGAGAGAGTTTTTCCTTTCGGCTGATCTAAGAGGAGTTCCAAATGAACCGATTGACCGATCAAGACAAGAAATGGCTTGGAGAAAAGTTTGGCTCCAGGGTCAACTTTAACCCGACCGAGCGCCTGCTGTACAGCCACGACATTGCGGCCGTCCCGAGCGTCGTCAGACCGCTTATAGGCAAGACTGTTCCAGATGCCGTTGTCCAGCCAGAGAATGAGGTTGAGCTGGTGCAGCTTATCCGGTGGGCCGGGCAGAGGAAAATCCCGCTTGTGCCACGAGGCAAGGGGTCTTCGGGGTACGGCGGGATTATCCCGACGCGACGGGGCATTGTTGTCGATTTTTTCCGGATGAAAAGAGTGATCGATGTCGATGCCAAAAACGAGACAGCGATTGTGGAGGCAGGCATAACCTGGGAGCAGCTCGATCGCGAGCTCAATAAGCAGGGGCTGACCCTGAGGCTTTATCCGACGAGCTATCCTTCGTCTTCGGCCGGCGGCTGGCTGGCCCAGGGAGGAGCAGGCATCGGGTCTTACGAGTTCGGCTGGTTCGCGGAGAACGTCGTCCGGGCCCGGGTTGTTTTTCCTTCGGGCGAGATTAAAGAGCTTGAAGGAGAGGACCTCGGGCTTGTCGCCGACGCCGAGGGAACAACCGGTATCATCAGCCAGGTCACCCTGCGCGTGCAGAAAATGAGCGAGCTGGGCGTTGTCGCCATCGCCTGTCCCGACGCTCATAAGCTCATTGCGGTCTTTGAGGAGTTTGTCGAGCAAGACCTTCCCCTCTGGTCGGTCGTCTTCATCAACCCGCGCATGGCTGAGCTCAAAAACAGGGCTCCGGTGCGGATTCACCATGGCCATCCGGCCGAGCACAAGGTCATCCTGCCGGCCGCCTACATCGCTGTCCTGGCTTTCCGGGAGCAAGACCGCCAGAAAGTTGTGCCCGCACTCCCCGAAATCCTCGATGATTGCCAGGGCGAAATCCTGAGCCAGGAGATTGCCGACCACGAGTGGGAAAACAGGTTCCGGTTGATGATTGTCAAGCGCCTCGGCCCTTCGCTTGTCCCGGCTGAGGTCGTCGTTCCGTTAGAGAAGTTAGGGGACGTGATGGAGGAGATCGAGAATAAGGTCAATCAGCCTGTGGTCAAGGAAGGCGTGGTTATAAGGCAGAGCCGGGACGGGAAGCCGGAAGTCGTCATCCTTGGGTTCATCCCCAGCGACCAGCGGAAGTTCTCTTATAACTTTGTTTTCGGCCTCGTCCTGACCATCGTGAAGATTGCCGAGAAGCACGGCGGACGGCCCTACTCGACGGGGCTCTATTTCACGCAAAAGGTCAAAAAGATTTTGGGCGCAGAGCGGGCCAAGAGGATCAAGAAATTTAAGAAGCAGGTGGACGGCCGAGGCATCCTCAACCCGGACAAGGTCATGGGCGGGAAGCTCGTCGGCCGCATGCTCGGACTGGCCAGCGTTTTCGAGCCGCTGGTCAGGCCCTTCGGGAACAATGTCGTCACCCGGGTGGGAGAGCGACCGACCCGGCCGGTACGCGGCATCCCCGCGGACGTCGCCTGGTATGCTTACGGCTGCTCGCAGTGCGGCTACTGCATCGATGAGTGCGACCAGTTCTACGGCCGCGGCTGGGAAAGCCAGTCGCCGCGAGGGAAATGGTACTGGCTTCGTCAGTACCTTGAAGGACGGGTCGAGTGGGACCAGTTCATGGTCGACACGTTCATCGTCTGCACGACCTGCGAGCTCTGCAACCTGCGGTGCTCGGCGGCGCTGCCGATCGAGCCGAGCTGGATGAAGCTCCGCGGCAAGCTTGTCCACGAGGACGGGCAGATGACATTCCCGCCCTTCGAGATGATGGCCGCGGCGACGAGAGCGGAGGGCAACATCTGGGCCGGATATCGAAGAGACCGGACAGCCTGGTTTCCCGAGGCGCTCAGAGCCAAACACGGGTCCGGGGAAAGGAGCAAAAACGTCTATTTTGCAGGCTGTACGGCCTCGTACGTGGAGCATGACATCGGCGCCGCTTCGGTAACTCTTCTTGACGCCGCTGGCGTTGATTTCGGGTATCTCGGCAATGTCGAGAACTGCTGTGGCACGCCGATGTTAGTGGCGGGCAAGTGGGACGTGTTCGAGGAGACGATGCGTAAGAATATCGCGGCGGTGAAAGCGGTGGGAGCCGACACAGTCATCAGCTCCTGCCCGGCCTGCGACATGATGTGGCGGCACGTCTACCCGGAGTGGGCGGAGAGACTCGGGATTGATTATGGGATCACGGCCAGGCATTACAGCGAGGTCGTGGCCGAGAAAATCCGGAGCGGAGAGTTCAAGTTCACCGAGCCGATAAAGAAGCGGGTCACGTGGCACGATTCCTGCCACATCGGCCGTGTTTCGGGCGTTTACGAGGAGCCTCGCCAGGTCATCAAGGCCATCCCCGGCGTCGAGTTTTCGGAGATGCCGTTTCACCACGAGGAAGCGCACTGCTGCGGCAGTGTCCTGACGCTGATCAAAGACCCACCGGTCGCCCACGACATAGGGAAGACGCGGCTGGATGAAGCCCAGGAAGTCGGCGCCGGGACAGTGTTGGCTCTCTGTCCTTGCTGCGAGTTTCAATTCCGGGTGACTAAAGAAAAGAAAAGCACGCCAGCCGAAGTGCGTGACCTGGCTTCCTTTGCGTGCGAGGCGCTCGGCAAGAAGTTTGCTGACCCGAGTCCAGAGGTCAGCCGGCAGTGGAAAGTCTTCGAAGGGATGATCGCGCTCATGACGCCGCAGGGGTTCGCCGGCCTGATGGACACGATGTGGCCTGAGATGCTGGCGGCCATGCCGCTCGGGATGGGCCGGATGATGAAGGGCATCGGCAGGTTGGGGCCGGTCGGCGGGTTGATGTTCAAGTTGATGAAACCGGTGTTTCCTGTGCTGTTTCCCAGGCTCTTGCCCGGGATGATGCCGAATGTGATGCCGGTGATGCTCGAGCGGGTGGGCGCATTGATCCCGATGCCCGATTACATGAAGGAGCAAATGCCCGGACTGATGCCGAAGGTCATGGATAATTTGATGCCGAAGATGCTGCCGGATGTCGTGCCGCTTGTCGTCCCCAAAATGATTGCCTACCTGCGGCGGCGCGGCCACGCCTGATAGGAAAACTATCTGTGGGTTCTCTGCCGCGATTTGTATTTTTGGGCCAAGAAATATAGAATTAAGACCAAAAAAGAGCTTAATTTTGAAGCTATCTATTTAATTATAAATCAAATAGCGTGGTCCGACCCCCTGTTAACCCTGTTAAGTCCCAAATCACCCAGGCTTCTCTTCTCGATCAAATTGAACCTTGCCTGATCTGGTGAATTTAAGTTTTTCCAGGAATTCGTGGGCGGCGACCATTTCCACACCCTTCGAACTTTTCCTCCTCCGGAGACCGAAAACAACCTGAACAGCCCGGACATCGGGAAGGAAGCGGCGGAAATGGAAGAGAGATTTTTCGAAACTATCCTCAGCCGCCTTGGCTTCAACCATAAGGACAGGACGGCCATCGATCGTAGCCAGAAAGTCCACTTCGCGCTTCTCCTTGTCTCTAAGGTAATGAAGCGCAGTTTTTCTTCCTGTTGTATCTTCGAGAAGATGGAGCTCTCTGAGCAAAGCCGTAGCTACGAGGTTCTCAAACCGCGCTCCGACACTGTCTTTCACGTCACCGACATCATAAAAATAATATTTAGGCTCCTTTAAAATACTTCGAGCAATATTTCGGTGGTAGGGACGAACGGGGAACACAATACAAAGTTGCTCCAAGACTTGAAGCCAGTGCTGGATTGTGTGCGGCGATACTTGAAGGTCCCGGGCCAGAGAAGTATACGATACCGGAGACCTGACCCGCATCCTGAGTAAGTCAATCAGAATCTCGACGGACTTGAGATCCCGGATTTTCTCGAGATCCAACAGGTCCTGACGGATGATCGTGTCGATGTGCGTACTTCTCCATCGACGCGCTGCTTCTTCATCTTTTCCCAGATATGGCTCAGGAAAACCTCCGAGCCGCAGAAGATGATGAACCGTTTCCTCCGGCCTCTCGGGGAGGTAAGTGCATATTTCGCGAACCGTAAGAGGATGTAGCCGATAAGAAAAGAATCTGCCAGCAAGAGAATCGCCGCCTCTGCGGTAAAGATCGAGCCTTGCTGAGCCTGTGATCAGAAGGGCTGGCGGGATGCCTTCTGTATCATAAATGCCCTTAAGCCAGGACTTCCAATTTTTCATTTTATGAAGCTCGTCGAAAATCACCACCCTGACCTTTCGATCCCATTCGAGTTTTCGGATCATCTCCCGATCAGGGCCGGAATCGAAGTTCAGGTAGACATAAGACTCAAGGAGCTGGCGAGAGAGGGTAGTTTTTCCTACCTGTCGTGGACCCGAAACGAGGACGATTTTTTTCTCGAGGTCCCGTTTGATGTGATCTTCTAAGTATCTCTTCACATGGCTATTATGCATCAAATTGCAATAAAGTCAAGACTTTTTTGAACTGGATTACATAATTTTCTATGACGAACGGAAGAACGATATCCGATTCGTTGGCGCCGGAAGCGCCAGACTCGATTTCTTCCGGCGTTCCGGGGACAGCTTTGTCCGGCGATACTTCCTCTTCAGGATAAACCCTCTTCCTCCTCGAGTCTGGCCAATTTCTATGATATCCTTGCGATCCGGACCCCGCGGCTTTCAATCCAGGAACCGCCTGGCATCGCCGGCTTCGGATTCCCGCGTTTGCCAGGATTGGCTTTTCTTTCAGCGACAGCGCCCGAGTTCTCTTGGAGTTGTGCGGTTTCCCTGAGTCCCTTTCCGTCGGCACTCGGGAATTCTACCGACGCTGGAGAGACAACCACCTCTCCTTGATCACAGTGACGCAATGACTGCGTTTTCTATTGAGGGATAGAGCTTATCTATTTCTTCTTGGACTTCAATCGTCCTTTTCAGGGCGGTAACGATCTGGCAGTAGTGCTTGATGTCCTCAAGAGACAGATTTATGTTCCGGATCTGACGAATTTCTGCCACTCAAAGAGCGAGGGGTTGAGCCCGTAACTGCGGAGTGCAGCGGCTACCTCGGGCGATATTCCTTTCAGCCATTTGCCCAGGCCTAACCTCTTCTCCGGCCCGATTTCGACCATCGAGACAACGCGAGCGGATATTGCCGTCTCCTTAAATCGGCCTCGGTGTTCGGGCTTGAAAAGAGGATCAATCATCCTGGAGTTCGGGTTGACGATGGCCAGAGGCTTTGCTCCAGCCTCCTCGAACGCCTTTTCCCACAGGGGAAGAGAATAGCCGTAATGGGTGCAGTTGAGGCTCGCGTAAAAGGGCGGCGGGGGAGAGCCGATTTTCTGCAGGGCCTCGTCCACGGCGGCGGAGATGAGCATCCCGGTCTCCTCGCCGGCGCAATCTCGCTCGATGTAGTTTTCAAGCTCCGGACAGCTTTCTAAGACGATGCGTTCCTCTGGAAAACCCTGGTTAATGAGCATCTTTTTGTGCGTGGCTTCGGAGACTGTCGTGGGTGTTCCGAAGATGATCACGGAAGATCCGGGCTTGGCCCTTAGGCTTTCAGCGATCATCTCCAAGCCGGCCCCGACGATTCCGATGACCGGGATTTTCGTTTTTCTGGAAAAAGGCGTGTCGGGGTAGAGAACAGATAGAGTGTTGCAGCCGATGAGGATAAGGTCGGGGCGGTATTTCTTTTCCAGATTCTCCAGCGCGCTCGAAAAAACGTCGATTTTTTCCCGGCGGGTCTTTAGGCTGTTGTAGCCGCCCTCGAGGGAGAAGAGGGCGTTGAAAAAGACATAATCTGCTCCTTTAAAAACCCGATCCTCTTTCATCCGGCGGACGGCCTCGGCCATCACCGAGAGACCGCCCAACCCCGAATCTGTGACGGCGATGGTCACTTTTTCTTTCTGAAAAAACTCGGCCAGGTTTGGAGGAACAGAGGCCTTGAGCAAATGAGCATCCCTTTTTTTCAAGATCAAAACTTCCGGGTTGATGACGTTGATTTGCTCCTGGACTTCGCGGTTGCTCAAGGGCAGCCAGTCGAGCGGAGTCTTATACCGGTAGACAATTTTGTACTTTTGTTCCTGCACGTAAAAGCGCCTGAAAATCTCCGTTGCGCCTGAATCTGGCAAGTAGCGCTGGGTGAATTCCTTGGTCAGGATGATGTAATCAGGCCTGGAGGGAAGCCTGTCAAAATCCGTGAACGGGCTTTCCATCTTGATGTAGCGGAAACCAAAGAACCTCGGGCCATAAACACCCCAGACGCCAATGCCGAGGGTGGCACTCGGGGGGATGTTTTTCCTTATCCATTTTTCGGCAGCGTATCGTGAGTCCATGAGCATGAGCACATCGATGGAGGAAGCATAAAGAAACGAATAGGCGAAGATTCCAATAAGAACAACCCGAATGAGTTTGTTCAAGCGGTGCCGAGCATCCCACGCCATGCCAAGAAATGCGCCTCCGAATAAGGATAAGATGACGCAGGCGGGCAGATAGAATCGCGCATAATTGTACATGACAACGTGGATGAGAAAAATTTCGAAGGAGAGCGGAAAAAGGAAGAGGGAAAGGAGAGGGATGTTGCGGCGCCTGGCGACGAGGGCCGCGGCGAGGCCCGCCACGCACACGGCAAAGAGAGGCCAGCCCAGAGAAAACCGGATTTGATCGACCGCTCTCCCTAACATGTGGACGTGTCCGGCGAGGGTGTGGGGGAAGAGCTGGGCGTCTTTAACCAGGGAACCCGTGATGGCCTTCAAGTGGAGCCGGAACCCGTGCATGTTGAAGGCCAGGTTGTGAATGAGCGAGAAGGCTGCAAGGGCAACCGCCCCAGCGTAAAGATAAGTTGGGTCCGTAATAAACCGAATTAGCGTCAGGCGGGGCGATTCTTTTTTCCTGAGTGTCCAGTCCCGAAAGAGAATGAACACGACCGGCAAGATGTAGAGACCGTAGGCCTTGTCTTTCGTGCAAACGGACAGCACGGCTGTCAGGGCGAAGAGGATGTAATACCTTCTCTGGCGAGTCTTTAAAATACGGAGATAAAAATAAAGAGAGAAGGCGAACCAGAACAAGTAGGGGACATCCGGGTTGGCGGCCTTGGACAACTTGACAAGGGGGACAATGAACGCCGTTGTGAGAGCAGCCAGGAGCGACGACCTCTCGTTCAGGATTTCCCGGCCGCACTTGTAAACAAAAAAGACAATGCAGACCCCCATGATGACACTCAGCAGGCGGCCAAGGAGAATCAGAACAGAATGAAGGATCAGGTCATCAAAGTTGACCTCTTGAAATTTAGCAGCCACAAGAAAAGGTGCCTGGATAACGGCGAGAAGGTAATAATGAAGAGGAGGATATTTGTAATGCCAGCCGTGAGCAAAGCCATGATCGATTCCTCGGCGGACATCAGGGGGGAGCATCTCATCAGAAAACCAACCCTCATAGCTCGGCAGCCCGAACCAGACGCCGACGCTGTTCAAGGTGAGGCTGAGAAGAAGGATGAGGAGGATTCTTGATCTCGAGTGAGTCACCCGGCTCATGTTCGGTCCGGAAAGTTCAACCAGCCCATTATAATTTTTATCGCCGCAAATTTCCACGTCCCGTCGGATTCTCCACTCAAGGCTCGAGTTGGGAATCGCCGGTCCAGCCGTTTCTCTTCGTCCTGCGACCGACCTTTTCAGAGACACCTATCATTTTCCCGCTTAGGACTCCCTTGCTTTGCGTACGCAAATCACGAAAATTACGCCCACTCATGCTTCCCTCTCTACGCGAAAGCTTGCGTTTTTCCTACAAAATCTATATTATATATAGGAATAATAGATTTAAGCCTGTGAATCCTGAGCTAAAAAGGAAAGACGCATGAGGCGCAATGAAAATTTTTCCGAGAACGTGTCCCGCCGGGATTTTTTCCGAAAGCTTGCCGGGGGTCTTTTCGTTCCCTACGTGGCTGCGCTGACACGGCGCCAGGCGCATCCGGCCGTCATTCTGAACGACGTTTTCTGGGTCAAGGATATTCCCGATTCTCCTTTCTATGACCCTTCTCAGCCGAATTTGCACATCGGGCTGGATTCGCTTCTCTACAAGATGGCTGATGCCGGGCTGAAGTTTTACCGTTCCACGGCCTCCCATTCCCTTGCCGGCGTTTTGGGTCTGATCGCTCCGGACGATGTTGTCCTCATCAAGGTCAACGCCCAGTGGAAATACCGGGGCGCGACCAACAGCGACCTCGTGCGGGGGCTCATCCAGCGCATCCTCGACCATCCGGACGGCTTCACCGGCGAGGTCGTCATCTTTGAGAACGGCCAGGGCCGGGGCAGCCTCGCCTGCGATACAAGCGCCGCTTATGGCGATTCAAGCGTGCATGCAAACGCCAACGACGAAAAGCACAGTTTCCTCTATTTGGTGAACAATGTTTTTAACGACCCCCGCGTCTCAGCCTTCCTGCTTGACCCTGTCCGCGGGATATTCATCGGCGCCAATGATCACACAACCAACGGGTACCGTCGCTACGAGAATGTCTCTTACCCCTGCTTCACCACCTCCGGCGGCCGCCGTGTTGAGCTGCGCGAGGGGATCTGGCTGGGCAACGGCCACAGCCAGAACCTCAAGCTCATCAACGTTCCCGTTCTCAAACATCACGACACCGGCGGTTCGGAAATCACGGTCAGCCTGAAGCATTATTATGGTGTTGTGTCAATGGACGACGGGCATAGCGGCTACCGCCATTACGCGGGGTTGGGCGAGACGTGCGGGAAAATGATGGCGGCGGTGGTCACGCCTGTCCTCAACATCGTGGACGCCATCTGGGTTTCCCATGGTTCCCTGACCGGCTATCCGGCCGCCACGACTTTCCGGGCTAACCAGCTGCTGGCGAGCCAGGACCCGGTAGCAGCAGACTACTGGGCGGCCAAATACATCCTCTACCCCATTGACGGCAATTTCCGGCATCATCCCGATTTTCCTGGAATCGAGAGATGGCTTGCCGCTTCGCGGGATACAATCAACAGTCTTGGCGGCCTCAAAAGCCTTGAGAAAGGAATCGTTGTGGACAGAGTGACCAAAAGCGAAGCCGAGATGAACGTCCGGACTTCATCAGCAGGAGACTTTCTCAGGCAAGCCAGAATCAGCCTGTCGAGTGACGGACTTTCCTTTGTGGCCGCGGGCTCGGCGGGAGGAAAGGCCCAGGAAAGAACGCTTGCCATCACGGTATCGGGCAGCATGTCTTTTGCCTGGTGGACGGAAAAGGATGTGGACTGGCTGGGGCTCTCCCCTGCTTCGGGGATGGGAAACGGAAAGATCGGCGTCCGCGTTGACGCCTCCGGGCTCGCGCCTGGAAAATACACAGGCCGTATCACCATCCACTGCCGCGAAGCCGCCAATTCGCCGCTTTCTCTTCCGGTTAGGCTTACTGTCGTCGAAGGACGGAGGCGAATCAGCCGCAACTCGCTGGGCAAATTCTGAGCTCTTCGCGTCTTCATAACTGCTTTTAAAGGGGGAAAGCACATCTTATTGCCTTATTATTTTATTCCTGGGGCAAAGTACAAACGTGATGGTTTTTGAAAAAATTGGGTGAACAAGTAAGCTGTTCCCAATTTTTACAATTTTTAATGGGCTGGAAAAAAAACCGCGTTCGTGGTAATTTTCTGCTTCAAAGTGAGGCCGGGATGGTCAGAGTCGGGATCGACACGGGCGGCACCTTCACCGATTTTGTTTTTTTCAGCCCGACCAGGATGTGGATTTACAAAGTCCTCTCTACGCCCCGTAATCCGGGAGAGGCAATCAGGCGCGGCCTCGAGGAGGCCGGCGTTCTCGCGGAGAAGCTCGATGTCATCCATGGCTCGACGGTGGCCACCAACGCGCTTCTCGAACGGAAAGGGGCGAATTTAGGTTTTCTTACCACTGCCGGGTTTGAGGATCTTCTTGAGATCGGCCGTCAGACACGGCGCGAGCTTTACAACATCTTGGTTGAGAAAAGGAACCCTCTCATCCCGCGCCATCTCTGTTTCGGGCTGAAAGAGAGGACCCTCTCCGACGGCCGGATCCTCCAGCCTGTTGAGGGCAGTGAGGTGGACGGGGTCATTAGAAAACTGAAGAAAGCCGGGGTAGAATCAATTGCCATCTGTCTCCTCCATTCCTACGCTAACCCGGCCAATGAAGAAAAAGTTTTGAGGAAGCTCAAGCCGCACGGCTTCTCTCTGTCCGTTTCTCACCGCGTTCTCCGGGAATACCGGGAGTTCGAGCGGGCGAGCACGACAGCCATTAACGCCTATGTCGCTCCGTTGATGGAGCGCTACCTGAGCCGTCTGGAAAAGGAGCTGGGCGAGGACTCGGTCCACATCATGCAGTCGAACGGCGGCTGCGTCTCGGCGCGGGGCGCCAGGGATAATCCCGTCTGCACGATTCTGTCAGGGCCGGCGGGCGGCGTCGTCGGAGCCAAAGAGGTGGCCGCGGCTGCCGGCTTCTCCAGGATTATTTCTTTCGACATGGGAGGAACGTCGACGGATGTTTCCTTATGCGATAGAGAAATGGCCACCACAACCGACTCTGTTATCAGCGACCTTCCTCTCCGGCTTCCGATCATCGACATCCATACTGTCGGCTCGGGCGGAGGCTCCGTTGCTTTCATCGATAGGGGCGGCGCGCTCCGCGTCGGGCCGCAGAGCGCCGGAGCGGACCCTGGGCCAATCTGCTATGGCCGAGGCGAGGACGTCACTGTTACCGATGCCAACCTTATCTTGGGCCGCCTCGACCCTGACCGGTTCCTTGGGGGAGCGATGAAGCTCTATCCAGAGAGAGCCCGCCTCTTCATGAAGAGGTTCGCCCGGCGGCTGGGGCTGAGCGTGAGTGAGCTGGCTGAGGGGATCATCCGCGTGGCCGACACGACCATGGAAAGGGCGATTCGAGTGATCTCCGTCGAAAGGGGGTTTGACCCCCGCGACTTCGCCCTCTTATCATTCGGCGGAGCAGGAGGCATGCATGCCTGCAGTCTGGCCCAGCGGCTGCGCATCCCCACGGTCGTCGTTCCCAAGAATGCCGGAGTTTTGTCCGCTCTGGGCATGCTCCTCTCGGACACGATCAAGGATTATTCCCAGTCGATACTTAAACGAGCGGCTGATGTCTCACTCGCTGAACTCAACGGGTCGTTCCGGCCGCTCCTTGAGCAAGCCCGCCAGGACCTGAAGAAAGAAGGGTTCGAGGAGTCGCGGATACGCCTGCTTCGTTTCCTTGACGTCCGCTATATCGGCCAGTCCTACGAGCTAACTGTGCCTTTTCTCCCGTCTTACCGGAGAGAGTTCGACAGGCTTCATCATCGTAAGTACAGCTATGCCGACGAAAAGCGGCCGGTGGAGGTCGTGAACCTGCGAGTTAAGGCCATCGGGTTGACTAAGAAACCAGGGCTTCCGGAGGTCGAAAGCGACGGCCCTGACGCCGGCGCAGCACGACTCTGCCGCCGGCTGATGCGTTTTGAGGGAAGAGATTACCAGGCTGACGTTTATGCGAGGGAACTGTTGAAGGCGGGGAATTTCCTCCGCGGGCCAGCCCTCGTGCTGGATTATGAATCCACGGCCGTCGTAGGGCCTGGTTTTGTCTGCCGGGTAGATAAGCACGGCAACTTGATTATGACGAGGCAGAAGCAAAGACGATGAGAGCCGTCGACCCGATCGAGCTCGAGATTTTTAAAAGCATCTTCGTCTCGATAGCCGAGGAGATGGGCGTGGCCTTGTGCCGGTCTTCCTTTTCTCCCAACATCAAGGAGAGGCAGGATTTCTCCTGCGCCGTCTTTGACGAGAACGGCGGGACGGTGGCCCAGGGCGACCATCTGCCAGTCCATTTGGGAGCCATGCCCCTCTCGGTGTTGAGTGTCATTCAGAACGTGGACTTGGGGCCGGGCGATACGGCGATCCTCAACGACCCCTTCCGCGGAGGCACGCATCTTCCCGATATAACGCTTGTTTCGCCGGTTTATGTCAAGGGCCGGGCCCGGCCGGCTTATTTTGCAGCCAACCGGGCACACCACTCGGACGTCGGCGGCATGTCGCCCGGGTCTATGCCCCTGGCTACAGAGATCTACCAGGAAGGGGTGATCATCCCTCCGGTGAAGTTAGTGCGGGCCGGCCGGATCGATAGGAACATCTTAGACTTTGTCCTGGCCAACGTCCGGACGCCCGAGGAGCGGGAGGGCGACCTGACCGCCCAGTTAGCCGCCAACAGGATTGGCCAGAAGCGGCTTCTGGAAATAACGGAGAAATACGGATATCCAAAGACAAAGTCCTACATGAAGCATCTCCAGGATTATTCCGAGCGAATCATGCGCCAGGCCATAAGGGAAATCCCTGACGGCGAATACAGGTTTCTCGATTACCTGGATGATGACGGTGTGAGCCGGAGGCCGGTCAGGATTCAAGTGGCCATTCATGTCCGTGGTGATTCTGCGGTAGTGGATTTCTCCGGAACAGACCCCCAGACCGAGGGGAGCGTCAACGCAAACTATGCGATCACGCTCTCGGCCACGATGTATGTGTTCAGGTGCATCATCCGTGGAGACGTTCCTTACAACTCCGGGCTGCTGAGGCCGATCCGGTTAATAGCGCCTGAAGGGAGCGTGGTCAACGCCCGGCCGCCGGCGGCTGTGGCCGGGGGAAATGTCGAGACCTCGCAAAGAATCACAGACGTGCTTTTAGGCGCCCTGGCCAAAGCTGTGCCAGAAAGAATTCCCGCCGCCTCGAGCGGCACGATGAACAACATCACTTTTGGCGGACAACATCCGGCGACGGGCCGGAATTTCGCTTATTATGAGACGGTCGGCGGCGGCATGGGCGCAAGCCCGGAGCGGGACGGGTTGAGCGGCGTCCACACCCACATGACTAACACGCGAAACACGCCGGTCGAAGCCCTTGAACATTATCTTCCCATCCGCATCAAGCGGTATTCGCTGCGCCGGTTTTCAGGCGGCGAGGGCCAGTTTAGGGGAGGCGACGGGATTGTCCGGGAATATGAGTTCCTCGCTCCGGCCAAAATCAACATTCTTTCCGAGAGACGCGTCTTTCCTCCCTACGGCCTGGCTGGCGGAAAACCGGGCAAGAAGGGAAAAAATCTTATTCGGCGTGGCTCAAAAGCGATAAGTCTCGGCTCCAAAGCATCCTTCCGGGTTGAAAAAGGAGACATCGTCATCGTCCAGACACCGGGCGGGGGAGGCTACGGAAAAGCCAAGCCGAAAAGAGGAAAACAGGGCGATGACTAAATCCCGCGAATCCTGGGTAAAACAGATCACACCCGTCCAGAGAAGAGCCCTCTTATCTGCCTCGCTGGGGTGGATGTTAGACAGCATGGACATCATGCTCTATGCCATGGTCCTTGCGCATTTGATGGGACATTTCGGGATGTCAACGGCCACAGCCGGGCTGATGGGGTCGCTAACCCTATTTGCTTCGGCTGTGGGCGGCGTTCTCTTTGGGCTTATCGCCGACAGGTTCGGACGGGTCAAGGCGCTGATCGCGAGCATCCTCATCTATTCCGTTTTCACCGGAGCTTGTGGCCTTTCCCAGAATATCGTGCAGTTAGCGGTGTTCCGAGTTTTGCTCGGGCTGGGCATGGGCGGCGAATGGGCCTCCGGAGCCGCGCTCGTCGCCGAGACATGGCCGGCAGAACACCGCGGGAAAGCCCTGGGGCTAATGCAGAGCTCCTGGGCGATCGGCTATGCGCTGGCAGCCGGGGTCACGGCACTCGTCCTGCCGAGGCTTGGCTGGCGGGGCGTTTTTTTCGTCGGAGTCCTGCCTGCCCTCCTCACGCTCTGGATCAGGCGCCGCGTCGAGGAGCCGGAGATCTGGAGGAAAAGTTCGGAAAAAAGGAAAGACGCGCCGGCCAAGGGCGGCCTGGGAGAGATATTCCGCCGGCCTTTCCTGAAAAACACGCTCGTGACGAGCTTGATGAACGCCGGGACGATGTTCGCCTGGTGGGGCCTTTTCACCTGGATTCCGGCTTACCTGGGGCTGCCGCCCGACCAGGGAGGAATAGGGCTGAGTGTGGTCAAGACGTCGTCCTGGATCATCGTCATGCAGACCGGCATGTGGTTCGGGTATGTGAGCTTCGGGTTTATCTGCGACCGCGTGGGAAGGAAAAGGACCTACATCTTTTATCTTTTTGCGGCGGCAGCACTTGTTTTCCTCTACAGCAGCGTCCGCCAAAACACGGCGCTGCTTTTATTGGGGCCGTTTCTCGCCTTTTTCGGCACTGGCTATTTTTCAGGCTTTGGGACGATCACGGCCGAGATTTTCCCGACGCGAATCCGGGCCTCGGCCCAGGGATTCACCTATAACATCGGCCGCGGCCTGAGCGCTCTGGCTCCATTCACGATCGGCACCCTGGCCAAAACGTACGGGCTCTCGCTGGCCTTTTATCTTACAGCCGCGTTTTTCCTGTTCTCCGCGGCTGTCGCCTTTGCCCTGCCCGAGACCAAGGGCAAGTCCCTCGACTAAATGCTTTGTCGTTTTGACTTCGCTGAGGCCGCTGTGGTATAAGGCATAGCTCATGGAGGGCAAGGCGAAAGTCATCTTTTCGGGTAATTTGGGTAATTTGGGGGACGTCATACGTAATTACAGCCGCGTTTTTCCTGGGTAATTTGGGGGACGTCATACGTAATGCACTTCTATGATAGCGAAACGTCAACCCCTTGATTTACCAATACAGACACGATAATTCCTGCCATAAGTGTATTATATGGCGTCCCCCTAATTCACTTTCAGCATCCTTGACCTTTTTTTGAGTCCTGGATTAAAATCCTGGCATCGCTTTGTCATCACACGCCATTTTGAATCGAAGGAGGTTTGCATGAAATCCCAAACCTGGAGCCGGAGGTCTTTCCTGCGCACGATCGGCGCCGCTGGAGGAGTTGCCTTTACCTGGAACGCGTCCAACCTCGAACGGGTTGAGGCGGCCTCCCGGTCGATCTCGGACATGTCACCGGAAGAAGCCGCCCGCGACGAGTTCTACTGGAGGGAAGTCCAGTTGGGTTTCAAGCTTGACCGCTCACTCATAAACCTCAACAACGGATTCACCTGTCCCTGCCCGCGCGTGGTGCTCGAGTCGGCCTTCCGCTACACGGAAATGATCAACATGCTCCCGGTTCACTACCAGGGCATGGTCGCCGGCAACATCGAGACCATCCGGCGCCGGATGGCCAATGAGTTCGGCTGCGACCCCGAGGAACTGGCCCTGACGCGCGGCGCCAGCGAAGCCCTGCAGATCGTCCAGAACGGGATTGATCTTAAGCCCGGCGATGAAGTCATCACTACTGAACAGGATTACCCGCGCATGCTGACGACATGGGACCAGCGCATGCGGCGTGAAGGGATCAAAGTCACCCGTCTCCAGTTCCCTGTGCCGACGACGCAGGACCATCTGTTCAACCTTTTCGAAAAATCCATTACGCCGAAGACGAAAGTCTTCCATTTCTGCCACATCACGAACCTGACCGCCCAGCTTTTTCCTGTTCAGAGGATAGCCCGGCTGGCCCGCTCAAAGGGCATCGTCACGATCGTCGACGGCGCCCACGCGCTGGGGCATTTTCCGTTCAAGCTCCGCGACCTGGAATGCGACGCCTACGGCGTCAGCCTCCACAAATGGCTCCTGGCCCCCATCGGCAACGGCTGCCTCTACGTGCGCCGGGAGATGATCCCGAGATTCTGGCCTCTCCAGGCCGCGCCCGAGCAGCAGGACACCGACATCCGCAAGTTCGAGGCCATCGGCACCCATCCCTGGGGCATCCGGGCAGCGCTCGGCGAAGCCCTGGCCTACCACCAGGCAATCGGCGCCGAACGTAAGGCCGCCCGGATGCGCTATCTTACTCTCCGCTGGGCCAACGCTCTCAAGAAATACCCGCGCGTCAAGATCCTGACAGACCTCTCCGACCCTCCCCAGGCCTGGGGTGTGGCTGCCGTCAATATCGAGGGCATCGACGTCCGGGCCCTGGCCAAGTTCCTGAGACAGAAATACCGAATCATCGCTGTGCCGCTCGTCGGAGGAGCTCCGCCCAACCAGGTGTTCGACTACCAGGCCCTCCGCATCTCGCCGAATATCTACACGACCCTCGAAGAGATCGACACGTTCATCGAGGCCATGGAGGACGCGGTCAAAAACGGTGTGGAGGAGGATGTGTTCCTGCCCGAAGCGGGTGCCGTCGGTGGGGGCATGAACCTGTATTGAGGAAAAAGGAAAGGGAGAGATTCCGATGAAACGTCTTGCCAAACGGGCTTCAATAGTCTTGGCCATGACCCTTATTATAATCCTTCTTGCCGGGCCGATAAGGGCCTTTTCTCAGGCTGCTTTCAACATCCCCTTCGAGTTCAAGGCGGCCGGCAAGAAGATCCCGGCCGGAGAGTACTGGTTAGGTCTGAGTGGAGAAGGGCAGCTTCTGCTCCGGCAGATTTCCACAGGAAAAGAACTCCTGGTCCCGTTCACGGAAAAGCTGTCGCCGCCTGATCCGCCCGTAGGCGAGCCCAGGCTGGTCTTCGATGAGGTCGGGGACTTCGCTCCGTCTTATACCGAATATCTGACGGTCTATGTCCTGTCCGAAGTCTGGCTGTCCGGCGAGGAAGGCTTCCTGGTGCATACGACCAAAGGGGCGCACAAGGAAAAGACAATCAAGGGCGTCCGGGCAGAGAAGGAAAAATAGAGGGCGCTCCTCCTCGATCAGAACGTTGTGGCCTTCTTGCCCTTGCTTCCAAGTTTTCGCCCTTCATTCGCGTAACACTCTTTATTGGCAGGTTAGATGAACGGCCAAAAAGTAGCTCTTCGGCGAATAATATTGGTATAATCTCTGCCATGGTCGATTGGGACAAAGTGCGGAAGGAATTCCCGATAAGCGAGAACTCCGTTTATTTCCAGAGCGCAGCTATGTCGCCCCTGCCGACGCCTGTCTTCGAGGCAATTGTCCACGAGTACCGAAAGCTATGCTTGTATGGAGATGTGAACTGGACGGACGACATGGCGAGGTTCGGGAAGCTGTGCGCCAGCCTGGCTGAGCTCATCAACACGGAAGCGGATAACGTGACCTTCGTTCAGAACACATCGACAGTCATGTCTCTTTTAGCCCTTTCCTTCAAGAATCAAGTCAAAAAGCCGTTTAACATCGTCTCGATGAAGGACGAATTCCCCGCATCGACGGTCGGGTTTGAGTATCAGAATATCGACATGCGTTATGTCGGGCCGGTCGACGCGCGCTATCCTGTTGAATCGATCCTTGATATGACAGATGGCGAAACCCTGGCCGTCGTAACCTCGCAAGTCCAGTATGCCACGGGTTTCCGCCAGGACGTCAGAGCTCTTGGCCAAGAGCTCAAGGGCCGCGGCATCCTCTTTATTGTCAACGCGACCCAGGCCTTTCCGTATTTTCCGGTGGATGTGAAAGCTTCATCCATCGATGTCCTCACGGCGTCTCTCCACAAATGGGGGCTCGCCGGCCACATAGGCACGATGTTTTTCACAACAACAGAGTTTCGCGAGAAATTTCCCTCTCCAATAGCCGGCTGGCTTTCTGTGGACACCGAAGGCGGAAGTTTCATCCACACCGACAAGAATGCGCCTTTTCGCCTTCTCATCTCTGCCCGCCGGTATGAATTCGGGACATTCAACCTTCAGCCTCTTTTAGCCTTTGAGAAAGCACTGGATTTCATCAAGGCCATCGGGATCGAGAATATTCAGGAGAGGCTCTTCGACCTAACCGACTATCTCATCCAGGGATTGCAGAACCTCAAAATCACCGTCATCTCTCCCGTTGCCAGAAGAGAGGAGCGTTCGGCCATCGTTTGCTTCACCCTCGGCGAAAGGAACAGGGCGTTCGTCAAAAAATGCGCCGAAAAAAAGATCTTCCTCACCCTGAGGGATGGAAACATCAGGGTTTCGGTGAACATCTTCAACAATTTTTTCGATATCGACCTCCTGATCGACGTTCTGCGAACATTCGGCTGAGTTAGAAATTCGCCTCAAGCGCAAGAACAAAATTTCTGCCTGGACTGGAAATCCCTGAGCTGTAAGGACGGTACCGCTGATCGGTGAGGTTTTCAACGCCAGCACTTACGCTCAAGGAATCTGTCAAGCGAAACATTGCTTTGAAATTCAAGGTGCACCATCCTGGGGCATAGGTATTCCCCTTAGCGTCTTTAGCGTAGATTTCGGTCTTGCCCTTTTCTTCCTCCGCCAGGTCTTCGTGCTTTCGTTCTCCCTGATAAACGGCGCAAAGCTCGAGGCGGAGCTTGTCCGTGGTATAAGCTAACCGGGTAACACCGAACATGGGAGCAGCATGGCGGGAAGGGCTTGTGGTTCCATCATCCAGCTCTTCTTCTCCCTCCTGGTAGTTAAAATCCGAGGACATGTCAAAGCCAGCCGGCAGCTTGACTTCAATTCCAGCTTGAATCCCGTAGACATGGGCAACGGCCGCGTTCTGCATGGCCTGCACCCGGCTCAAGACGCCATCATAGATAATGTAGTCCAGCCCGTTGAGCGTGAAGTTGCGTCTGACCAGGGCGTTTTGAAGGGAAGTATAATAACCCGCGAGGTCCGCCCTTGCAACTTTTCCGAACACTCTGGCGATAGTGAAGTCAACATTATAAGCATATTCTGCTTTTAGAGCAGGATTGGGGACGACGACAAAACCGGGGACAGAATCAAAAACTTTGCCCATATCGTCCACGTTGGGAGACCGGAAAGCCGTGGCCAAATTCGCGCTGAGGACCCATGATTCTGAGGGCCGGTAGACCCCACCAATGCTTCCGGTCAAGGCGCCGTTGTTAAGATTGGCTGTTGTAAAGGGGAAGGGGTAAAAGGTCGTGTCAAATTTAGCATCTAAGAGGTACTGGTTGTATCGCAACCCAGCCTGCAAAAGAAAACTGTCTGAAAACTTGTGCTGATCGTGGACGTACGCGGCAACAGATTGCCATGTCGCTTGAGGATAGCGCGAAGGCCCGGGCATGCGGGCCCCTTTTGAAATGTCTTCATTGATGCCTGTGGAAGTTACATCGTTAAGAACGTACTCGATCCCGTAATAGAGGGTATTCTTCGGTCCCATAAATTTCATAAAATCCAAGTTGACAGAATAGGCCTCCACTTCCTCGATTCGAATACGCCTCTCGGTGCTGTTCAAGGAGCGGTCGATGCGGATCTCTTCGAAAGACTGCACGGCCAGGCGCGTCGTCATCTGGTCGAAGAGAGCGTTGTGACTCTGGTGGGCGATGTTCACGTTGTTCATCATCCACTTCTGCGGGCCGTAATTCCATTCCGCAAACCGCGGTAAGCCTTTCCTGACCTGGTTATGGCGATCGTATCGGCCATAGGACGAAGTTTCAGAATAATGGAACCCGTACTGGAAATCCCATTTTTCGTTCGGCTGAAAGCGCACCTTTTGCATCAGGTTTTTTTGAGAATAGGCCGAGGGAATTTGGAGAAGCGTGTCCTCTTGGGCAATAACCCGGTCCACGTTGTCTATCCGCTGGACATAATAGGGCTTCACGTAATCCTTTGGACCGTGGTTACCCTGTCGCACATGGTCAAAATCGAACGAGCTTATGCTGCTTAAAAGAGCCCATCTTTTCCAGCCGACGCTGACATCGAAATGGCCGGTCTTTTCGTTGTTGGCCGATGAGTAACGGGCGGTTGCTTTTCCGGCTATCTGGGGCTTGTTGGATAGGGAAAACCTAGGGGTCAGCGTTTGGAAGCTCATCACCCCGCCAATGGCGTCACTTCCATAAATCACCGAGCCAGGGCCAAAAAACACTTCGGTACTCTCTGTGGCAAACGGGTCAAGAGAGATGACGTTCTGGATGTTTCCGGCCCGGAATATGGCCGTGTTCATCCGCACGCCATCCACGGTGTAGAGGAGGCGGTTGGTCGCAAACCCCCTGATCATCGGGCTTCCCCCAGCTTGCTGGCTTTTCTGGATGAATACTTGCCCCGAAACTCCCAGCAAATCAGCGGCCGTTTGCGGATTCTGCAGAGCCACTTCTGTGGGTGAGATGGAAATGATTTTGGACGGCACATCGCTCGGCGCCTGGCGCCAGCGCGTGGCTGAAACCACGACCTCGACCGTTTCAAACGGCGAAGGCTGCATGAACAATTCAAACGACAACGATTCGAGTTCCCTGTAGCTCTTGATGATCGTCTTATAACCGATTCGACTAATGACTATTTTTTCTGCACCCCGAAAGGCGGTTATATCAGCCTGCCCTTTTTCGTTTGTTGTCGCCGAGGCTTTGGGGACATCGCTCCTCAGCGAGACCAAGGCGATCGGCTCTTTATTTTCCTGGTCTTTAATCGTGATTGTCTGGGAATAGGCACTGGCCAAAATCCCTATCATTAAACACATAACAAATGAACATGTTGTCAATAGCTTTGTCACTTTTCATGCTCCCTTCTCAGTTAAACGAAAGAACTGACGCAAATAGACGTTAGGAATCCAGACTTCCCACTCGCTTGGGCATCTGGTTTGTCGGGAGATTGATTTGGTTAATTAAACCGTGGGGGAGGGGTTGGAGGCCGGATATAAACCCTAGGATAGAGCAAATGAAATAAGCACAACTGCTCACCCAGCAATCTGGGCTCTGGCACACTCCATCGAAAAGAGAACGTGCAGTACAACGATTTGAAGCATGAAATCAGAAGCGTGAGGTTGGCCATGGATTTGGCGCTTTCCCCCAAGGCCTTGCTTGCAAGCTCTTCTAATTTCATGTTCAGGGTTGTTTCTTCATCATCCTGCCGGCACCAGTAATAAATCGTGCCGTCGCAAATCATCGTTTTGACCACATCATACATTTTGTGGTTGTATTCAAATTCTTGGGGATGCTCCCAACGGAGTTTTGTTTGCGCTTCTTCTTTTGAGAATTTAAGGACCACCAGGCTGTCATCGTCAACCCCGGCTTCAATTATTCTTTTTGCTTCTTTTTTGACGATTGTCTTCTTGTAGTGCAGCCAGGTGAACGTGCCGACAAGAGGATCGACTGTGACGCAAAACAATAAAAAGAGGGATAAAAACTTCCTTTTCACTCCTTCACCAATAATGAGAAAGTTTAAATCATGTCTCAAAAAGCTGTCAAGAAAGGACCTTCGGCGCAGAGTATTTCTCGTAGGGCTCCGAGTTTCGAAAGACGCCTATAATGAGCTGGGGCTTGTTTTATTTAGGCTCTGTTTTTTTGGGGTAACCCACGGATTGGGCCAGGATGATTCTTTGGTCGGGCCGCAAATTCATCCGCTTGGCCAGCGCTTCCTTATCGACCATGCCCCGCACAACTGTGGCCAGCCCCTCTGAGGCGCAGTAGAGATAAACATTCTGGCTGATGAAGCCGACGTGGGCAGCGCTGTAAAAAAGCTTGTCTTCGTCTGTGCCCCTTTTGAACTTCGAAAGGTCAGCCACATAGATAAGGTTTAGAGGGACCTCCTTGACGAAATCCTGTTTGCCCGTATCTTGGCGGACATCTTCCTTGAGAATGAGTTTCAACATGTGACCAGCCGGGTCATAAAAATAGAGGCCCTCCGGAGCAGCTGCATAGATGTCGATATTCTGGACGTTTGAGGCTGTGGGAGCGGTGTGCTTTCCCGAATCAGGGCGGTTGACCCCATTCGCCGCCCAGAACAGGTTAGAAAGAACCTGAAGCGGGAGTTTTTCGGGGCTAAATTCCCTTGATGATTGTCTCAGCAGGAGAGCCTGCATGAGGAGCTTCCCGCTTTCAGTCTGGGGCTTTAAGAGGGTGATATCGCCCGTCTGTTGGGCCGAAGACAATGAAGGCTGGAGGAGGAAAACAAATGAGGCCAGGAAACCCAAGGCAACAATGTTTTTGATCATGACATCTCTCCTTTCCGTATGCTCATAAGCTTACCCAAGCAGGCGCACGTTTTCAAGCGTCCAGCCGCCCGAAAATCTCCGTTTATACAATTCTATTCGGCGGAGGAAGCCGCCTTGAAGTCCCCGTAGCCGAGGGGGGGACCTGTCGGCTTCTCCGACGGGGGGAACCGACGGGACTGGTTCCCCTGGGGCGCGGGGGCTAAGGGCGGCTTCCGCCGCCCATCATAAAGATCACCCACCCTGAAATGTTTCCCGCGTCGTTGTCGTGAATTTATTTTTTTTCATTTTATTCTCGTATATATTAGAGGAGGACCAAGAGAATTGAGGAAAAGAAAGCCCGGAGGTGCGCTGATGATAAAATTCCTTCTCTGGCTGATTCTTCTGGTGTTGTGCTGGCCGCTCGCCTTGCTGGCACTTCTCTTATACCCCATTGTCTGGCTCCTGTCGCTTCCTTTCCGCCTGGTCGGGATCACGGTCAGCGCCGTCTTCGACCTGCTCAAAGCGATTATCACCCTGCCGGCGCGATTGGTCGGCGCCGTCAAAAGGTAAACTTCAGTCCGGCAGCTCTCAAGATGACGATCGAAAAACGCCATCCCTTTCATCGCGAGCACCTGTTGGGTGCACAGGGATCTCAGTTCTAAGTCGCTCCGGCATCTTTGATGCCTTGCGGCAGCTACGCCGGATTGCTTCGTCGCTTGGCTCCTCGCCCTAACATTTTTATTATCGCCCTTGCATTATTATCAACGTAACCATTTATGATACGCCCCTCTTTCTCGAAGGGGGGAAAGGGCGGGGGTGATATACCTAAATTTATCGTGTTAAGAATAATATGATAATATGTGCTTTCTCCTGAAACAATAAGGCCAGGGCTGGAGTTAATGAAGAAAAGGAGAGAAGGATGGGTCGAAAGATGACTGAAAGGAAAAAAGGAGTTTGTTTGATGTTCGGGGTCGTTCTGGCTGCCGCTATGGCCTTCGGCCAGACCGTCGAGATGGTCAAAGGCGTCCGACTTGTCCACAATGACAAGGATGGGCTGTGGGGGAAGAAGCCAAAGATTCAGCTCAAGCTCATCCGGACGCTGGGCGATGTCAACGCCGATGACGAGGCGTTGGCTTTTTACATGCCTTCTGGTTTAGCCCTCGACAGCCAGGGAAACCTCTATATCTTAGACACAGGAAACCACCGCATCCAGAAATTCGGCCCTGACGGCGACTTCCTGGCTTCTCTCGGCCGGCAGGGCCAGGGGCCGGGAGAATTTTCTTATCCCGATTCCATCGACATCGACTCATCGGGGCTTATCTGGGTCTCTGACCCTCACAACAAGCGGATCCAGGTCCTGACAGCCGAGGGGAAAGAAGCCAAGACGTTGAGCTTCGTCGACGAACGAGTTGGGAATATCCGGTGCACGAAATCCGGCCTGGTCATGGCTGGCGGAATGGGGGGTTTTCTGGTCTTCAGGCCGGGCATGGAAGAAAAGGAGAACGCTCTGCCGCGGCTTTTCAAAATGCTCGATGGAGAGGGAAATGTCCTCGGCGAATACGGGGAGCCTTATGATTTTAGACATACCCTCCTCAACACGATGGGAAACCAAATCAAGTTTGCCGTGGATGCGGAGGGAGCCGTCTACTTGGCCTATCTCTACCAGAACCGGGTTGAAAAATATTCTCCCCAGGGGAAGCTTGTGTGGCGGGCTGATCGCAAGCTCGACTACAGCCTGGAAGTGCCCAAGGACAAGGGAAGGCTGGAAGCAAAAGGGGGCGGCATTTCCGTCCGGATGCCGCGCCTCAACCAGTGCGCAAACGGAATTGCCGTCGATTCGGCCGGAAGGGTCTGGGTCGTCACCATGACAAGGCAGGCCAAAGAGGATGAACAAGTGGGCGTGGCCATGAGCATGATGGTCACAGGCGGAGAGCGGAAAATGTCGATGAAGGTCCAGGGGAATACCGAAATCCAGAAGACAGACATGTATAAGCTCGAAATTTTTAATCACGAAGGAGTCCTGCTGGGGAGCCTGGCCGTTGATCACTTTATCGACGGAATTGCCGTTAAAGGACCGAGGCTTTTCCTTTGGGACGGCATGCGCGGCGCCAAGTTTTACGAATACAGGATCGAGGAAAAATAACGGCCGCGGGGGGTGGAAAAAAACGAGAAAAAGTGGTACATTTCTTTTTCTTCTCACCTTTGATTTCGGTGTGGGCGGTTAGCTCAGTCGGGAGAGCGCGGCGTTCGCAACGCTGAGGTCGGGGGTTCGAATCCCCTACCGTCCACTATTTTCTATGATGGCCGGTTCCCGGAGAGAGGAGAGGTTTTGGGCAGGACCGAAATTGCCCATAAATCGATAGATTCTCTATGAATAATAGCATTTTTAAAGGGCTCGAAAAATGATCAGCCGGGAAATCCTGATTTTGGCCGGGGCAGCGGCTTCGATCGGGTTCATCCACACGGTCCTCGGTCCTGATCATTATCTTCCGTTCATCGTCATGAGCCGGGCTCGCCGATGGCCGCTCGCCAAGACCCTCCTCATCTCATTTTTTTGCGGGCTGGGGCACGTGCTCAGCTCGGTCGTGCTCGGTTTCATCGGCCTGGCGCTCGGGATTGCGGTGAGCCGCCTGGAAGGCGTCGAGTCCGCCCGCGGCAGCCTGGCTGCCTGGCTGCTCATCATTTTCGGGTTTACCTATTTCGTCTGGGGGCTGAACAGGGCTCTCAAGAGAAAAGCGCATTCCCATCCGCACGTCCATTCCAAGGGAGAAGAACACGACCATGTCCACTCGCATCAAGCCGAACATTACCACCTCCACGGACAAAAGAAAGAGACCTCTCTCACTCCCTGGATTCTGTTCACGATTTTCGTTTTTGGCCCTTGCGAGCCTCTTATCCCTCTCGTTATGTATCCCGCGGCTCGGCACAACCTTTTTGGAGTTGCCTTGGTTACCTTGGCTTTTGGGCTGACGACAATCCTGACCATGCTCTGTCTCATCTCCCTCGCTTCCTGGGGGTTGAGCTTTCTTTCGCTGGGCCGGCTGGAGAGGTACGCCCACGCCCTCGCCGGCGCGATGATTTTCATCTCCGGCCTGTCGGTTCAGTTTCTCGGACTATAAGGAAGACTGCGGGTTGATAAAAAGCCCGCCCTTAGCTATCCTGGGAACAATGGGCAAGCGATGAAATTCGTCGTTGACTGCATGCTCGGCAAGCTGGCCAAATGGCTCAAAATCCTCGGGTTTGACGTCGCCTATTTCAACAGGGCTGAGGATGGAAAGCTCCTCTCCCTTGCCAGGAAAGAAGGCCGGGTCCTTTTAACCCGGGACCATCGTCTTCGGGCCGAAGCCAAGGATGTCCGGTCCCTCCTCATCGGGAGTGAAAATTGGAAAGAGCAACTCGAACAGGTCCTCGATGAATTCCAGCTTAAGAGGGAAGTCAGGCCCTATTCTCGCTGCATCCAGTGCAACAGCGAGCTGAAATCCCTGTCCAAACGGGCGGCCAAAAACCTGGTTGCGCCTTTCGTCTATGAACAGGCGACAGTTTTTGCCATCTGCCCGGCGTGCGGCCGGGTTTTCTGGCAGGGGACTCATTTTGAGGATATGGACGGCAAAATCGGCCAGATCTTAGGACGTGGCAGGGCCTCATCTCCGGTACTTCGAAAACGCAGACCAAGCCTCTCAAAGTGAAAGAAGCTTGACTTCTTTTTTTCTGTGTTTTTATAATAAAAAATAGGAGCAAGCGGCTGAGGATGTTCAGTTAGTCAGCGCTGGACGGCTGAAACAAATCAAGTTTTCGAGCTGAGGCTTTGTTTCCTTCTTGCTTGCGGGCAGTGGTCTTGCCCATCAACCGCGTGCTCAGAAAGGAGGAAGGAAATGGACCCGATATCGTCTCCGGCCAAAAACAATCGAAACGGCCAGCCTGAGATTCCTCTGGCAGAGCGCCTTCGCCCGAGGCAGAGGCGGCGATCACTGAAGCGGAGTTTGATCGGTTTCGCTGCATGGGCTGCTCCCAGGGTGGGAAAGAAAACCCCGGTCCTGCGGATGTTTGCCAATTCTTGGGAGCAGAAGATGCGCCAGGGAACCGAGGCCGATATAAGGGCTGGGATGCGTCCTCCTGGCGTTCTCCGGGATCGCGTGGACGTGGGAGTAGCCATCCTCCGGACTCTGGAGCGAGCGCTCGCCGAGGACCGGCTGAGCCGGAGCACTGCCAGGAGACTATTGAACGTCTTGATCGGCGACGGCATGGTCAGCCACGGGATTTACGACGGCAAGGTCCGGTTCAAAGAACAGTTTGCGGTTAGGCCTCCCGGATTCATCCTGATCAGCCCAACGAAAACCTGCAACTTGCGGTGTGAGGGTTGCTATGCCGACTCAGGGCCATCGCGTGAGAAACTGGAATGGGAGATCATCGACCGCATGGTCAGAGAATGCTATGAGCTCTGGGGCGCGCCGTTCATTGTCATCAGCGGCGGGGAACCCCTGGCTTATGAAGACCAGGGCAAAGGAATCCTGGATATGGCTGGGAAACACCCCGAGTGCTACTTCATGATGTATACGAACGGGACTCTGGTCGATGATAAGACGGCAAGACGGCTGGCTGAGCTCGGCAACCTCACTCCCGCTGTTTCAGTGGAGGGACTTCGGGAAAAAACAGAGCGGCGCCGCGGCGAAGGCGTGTTCGATCGCGTTGTGGCGGCGATGGAAAGACTCCGACTGAGGAAAGTCTTTTTCGGCATTTCGCTGACGGCCACCCGTGATAACGCGGACGAAGTACTCTCGGATGAGGTCGTCGATTTTTACTTCGACAGGATGGGAGCTATGTATGCTTGGATTTTCCATTACATGCCCATCGGGCGATCCTACACTCTTGACCTTCTTCCGACGCCCGGGCAACGCCTGAGAATGTGGCAGAGGGCCTGGGAATTGATCCGCCGTCGGCATCTTTTCATCGCCGATTTCTGGAACCTGGGGACGGCTTCGTTCGGCTGCGTGGCGGCCGGGCATGAGGGAGGCTACATGACCGTCGATTGGAACGGAAATATCAGCCCCTGCGTCTTCATTCCTTATTCACCTCTGAATATCCATGATGTCTACGCGCAGGGCAAAAGCCTGAATGATGTCTGGGCCCATCCGTTCTTTGAACGGCTCCGGGCCTGGCAGGATCGATACAGCAACGAAAAGAACTACACTAAAGGCGGATGGCACGGAAACTGGCTCATGCCCTGCCCCAACCGCGACCACCATGCTGAATTTTACGATATTCTCAAGGAAAGCAACGTCAGGCCGATAGACGAACCCGCTGAGGCGGCGCTTCATGATGCCGATTACCACAAGGGCCTCGAAGCATACGACAAGGCTGTGGCTGAACTGTTCGACCCAATCTGGAAGGAACAGTATTTGAAACCCGGGCACTGACGCCTTGTTTCTTTGCCTTTATCCTTTCTCAGTTGACTTTTATCTACCAATTTTTTAGATATGGGAAGCATGACAACTGCCGCTCCGGGGAGGGGAAACCTATGTTTAAGAGTACCTTTCTTGGGAAAATCTTCATTGTTTCGTTTCTGGTGGCGCCTGGCTTCATTATTTTTTCGTCTCCTGGGAAATTGGCTGCGGCCGAAGAGCGGCCTTCTTTGAACATCCCTTACTCGAGACAGGAACTCTTGCGGTTAGGGAGGCAGCGGGTCTTCGAAGGCCTCGAGCTCAGGGAAGTGGCGTTCCCGCTCGGCGGCATCGGCACGGGAACTGTTTCGCTCGGCGGACGGGGAAACCTTCGCGACTGGGAGATCTTCAACCGGCCTGGAAAAGGCGTCAACTTGCCGTTTACCTTTTTTGCCCTTTATTTTGAGCCCGAAGGAGGAAAATCATTGGTTCGCGTCCTTGAAGGCCCACTGACTCCGCCTTTCACCAACGGGCACGGTATCAACCGGGGTGAAGTTCCTGGCCTACCGCGGATGGAGAAGGCGCGCTTTCTTGGCGAATACCCATTTGCCTGGGTGAGTTTTGAAGACAGCAAGATTCCGCTCGAGATCGTGCTCGAAGCCTTCAGCCCCTTCATCCCCTTGAAGCCGGAAGATTCGGGAATCCCTGCCGTCATCCTTCGGTATCGGATTAAGAACCTGACGCGCCAGAGGGTCAAGCTGACGGTTGTCGGGTCGATCATGAACCCGGTCGGCTTTGATGGCGAGGGCGACCTGACTTCGGTCAACAGCGAGAAGTTCGGCCAGAACCTTAACCAGGTCCGTCGGTCTGCCCTCCTGTCCGGCCTGTTCATGAGCTCTAAAAAGGCTGAGCCCAGCTCTCCAGTTTTTGGGACGCTGGCCCTGGCGACTACATGGAAAGATATTACGTATGTTTCTCACTGGGAAAGGGGAGCCTGGTGGGATGATCTCCAGATGTTTTGGGATGATTTTTCGAAAGACGGCCGGCTAAGGGATCTTGATGAGGAAACTCCCTCTCCCGACAAGCGCACAGACATCGGTTCTCTTGGGCTTCTCGCCTCGCTCGGCCCGTTTGAAGAGGTGAGCCTTCCCTTTATCCTTTCCTGGAACTTTCCCAATGTCCTGAACACTTTCGATATCGTCAGAGAACAAAGAGGAGGCCTGCTCCGCAACCTTTATGCTGGACGGTTTTCGGATGCCTGGGCCTCCGCCTCGTACCTTGTTGAGAACCTGGACCGGCTGGAGAAAGAGACCCGGCTTTTTCATGACCTCTTCTTTTCCACAACCCTTCCCCCTTATGTTCTTGACGCCGTTTCCAGCCAGGCTTCGACCATCCGGACGACGACCTGCCTCTGGCTCGAAGGAGGAAAGTTCTTCGGGTTTGAGGGGTGCAACGCCAGGGCAGGGTGCTGCCCCTTGAACTGCACCCACGTCTGGAATTACGCGCAGAGCTTGGCTTTCCTTTTCCCGAGCTTAGAGCGCTCGATGCGGGAGACCGATTTCCTCCACCAGGTCCAACCCGATGGAGCGATGATCTTCCGGACGTCCCTCCCGTTGGGGAGCGGCGTCTTCTGGAAATTCAAGCCGGCAGCCGACGGACAGATGGGACGAATCATCAGCCTCTACCGTGATTGGCAGATTTCGGGGGATGACGAGTTCTTGAAAAGACTGTGGCCGCAGGCCAAAAAAGCGCTCGAATACGCCTGGACATCATGGGACAAAGACAAAGATGGGATCATGGAAGGAGAGCAGCACAACACCTATGACATCGAGTTCTATGGCCCGAACAGCATGATGAGCGGGTTCTACCTGGGGGCTTTGCTGGCGGGCTCCAAGATGGCTGAGCGGGTGGGTGATAAGAACGCTGTTAGGATGTACCAGGAAATATTTGAGAAAGGAAGAAAAAGGCAAGACGAGTTGCTGTGGAACGGAGAGTATTATGTTCAGAAATATGAAAGGGCGATGGAGGAAAAATACCAGTACGGTGAGGGCTGCCTTTCCGATCAGGTATTAGGGCAATGGCTGGCCATGGTGGCCGGCTTGGGGCGGTTTCTGCCGGAGGTCCGGGTTCGATCAGCCCTTCAATCGGTCTTCCGCCATAATTTCAGGACGAGCTTCCGTGATTATTCCAATTGTCAAAGAACCTATGCCCTTGGTGATGAGAAAGGGCTCTTGCTTTGTTCCTGGCCGAAAGGCGGACGCCCGCCGCTACCTTTTGTTTATTCGGATGAGGTCTGGACCGGGATTGAGTACCAAGTCGCTTCTCACCTGATTTACGAGGGCCTTTTAGAAGAAGGGCTCACAATCGTCAAGGCAGTCCGGGAACGGCACGACGGCTGGCGCCGCAACCCTTGGGATGAAGTCGAATGCGGACATCACTACGCCCGGGCTATGTCCTCCTGGGCGCTCCTGCCCGCCCTTTCCGGGTGCTCATACTCCGGCGTGGATATGACGTTAGGTTTCTCGCCCATGCTTTATCCCGAGGATTTTCGGACATTCTGGATATCCGGAGCAGGGTGGGGAGACTATTATCAGAAAGGAACAGACAGAAAATTGGTAGAGGTCGGGCTTTCGGTTGCCATGGGTGAGCTTGAACTAAAAGAATTCTCTTTTTGTTTGCCGCCGGTTTTTCAAGGAAGAAAGATCGCATCTTTGAAGGCCTCTCTGCGTGGACAAACGATCAAGCTTCGGGTTGTTGACAACAGCCAGAATGGCAGAAGAGTCGTCCTTCGTTGGGAAAAACCTGTGACGTTGAAGACTGGCGACGAGCTCCACCTCGACGTCAAGTTTTGAGCTCCCGGAAAAAGACTCAGCACTCTAATGGCGAAGGCTTTCTCTGAGCTCAGGGCTGTACAGATGGAACCTGTTTTTTCCATCCTCTTTAGCCCTGTACATGGCGATATCGGCATTTCGGCTGAGCGTGTCGGCGTCTTCTCCATCCTCTGGAAAGAGGGAGATGCCGATGCTGGCGGTGATTGAAACTGCCAGGCCTTCAAAAGAAAAAGGCTTTTTGAACGAGAGGATGATCCTTTCGGCCACGTTTTTTGCCACTTCGGCATGGGGAATTTCGGGCAGGAGCAGGACAAACTCGTCCCCGCCCAGGCGGGCGATGGTATCACTCTTTCGGAACATATGGACAAGGCGATAAGCCACGCTCTGAAGAAGCTTATCGCCGATATCGTGACCCCAGGTGTCGTTTACCTTCTTGAACTCATCCAGGTCGAGCATGAGGACGGCGAGCTTGTGGGCTTCTCGCTGAGCTTGAGCCAGGGCGATGTTGAGGCGGTCAAAAAAGAGGAAGCGGTTCGGGAGCTCTGTGAGATGATCGTGGATGGCGTTGTGGCGAAGTTTCTCTTCATACCGTCTACGCTCAGTTAGGTCATGGAGGACCAGCACCAGTCCGCTGATGTCATTTTTCTGGTCCCTGATGACGGCGGCCGAGAGCTCGACGGGGATTTTTTCATCGTAGTTAACAATCAGGACATTTCCGTTCACAAGGTTCTGGAAGTTTTCGTTGAGGAGCCTCGGCACGGACAGTCGATGGAGTCTGCCGCTCTCTTCTTCGATCAGATGAAGAACGCTCGAGAGGGGTTTGTTGATGCTTTCGGGCTGTCGCCATCCGGTCAATTTCTCAGCCACGGGGTTCATGAAGGTGATATGACCAAGCCTGTCGGTGGCGATCACGCCATCGCCGATGCTCTGCAGGATGGTGGTCAACCATCCTTCTCTTTCTCTCAACGTGAGCTCCATCTGATGCTTGTAAAGGGCCATTTCGATAACGGTCAGCAGCTCTTTCTGTTCGATAGGCTTGAGCGTGTAACCCAGCGGCTCGGTGAGCTTGGCCCGTTCGAGGGTGTTTTCGTCCGTGTGAGCGGTGAGGTAGATCACGGGGATGCTGACGCGGGTACGAATTCTCTCTGCTGCCTCCACGCCGTCCATGCTTCCCCGCAGGACGATATCCATGAGAATCAGGTCCGGTTCGGTTTTGTCGACTTCTTCAACAGCCTCCTCGCCAGTGGAAACGACGCCGCAAACCTCGTAGCCTGCGTTCTTGACCATGTTCTCGATGTCCCGAGCGATCAGGCCTTCATCCTCGACAATAAGAATCCGGGTCTTTTCCATGGCTATGTCCTGTTTGCGTACTTTACTTCTTGAAATTGAAACCTGAAGTCCGTTCCCGGCCCAGGCCCGATTTCAATCGTCCCGTCAACCTGGCTAACCAGGGTGACGACGATCTGAAGGCCTAAGGTCTCGGTCTGGCGGAAGTCCACGCCCTCCGGGAAGCCCACGCCGTCATCTTTTACCCGAAGCAGATAGCCACCTTCCACCCGCCGCAGTTCAACCGCCACCTCACCGCTCCTGCCGTCCGGGAAAGCGTGCTTGAGGGCGTTGGAGATGAGCTCGTTTGTGATCAAGCCGCAGGGGATGGCCGTGTTGATGTTGAGGAAGACCTCTTCGAAGTCTAACCTGAGATGGATGCGGGAGGAGTCGGCCTGGCAAGAGTTGAAGAGATGGGTGGCGAGGTTGCGGAGGTAGTGGGAAAACTCGATGCGCGAGAGGTCGGAGGACTGGTAGAGGCGTTCATGGATGAGGGCCATGGAGCGGATGCGGCGCTGGGAATCCTTGAACATTTCGAGGACGGCGGGGTCGGCGATGCGGCGGGACTGGAGGTTAAGGAGAGAAGAGATGACCTGCATGTTGTTCTTGACCCGATGATGAATCTCCCGGAGCAGGACTTCTTTCTCTTGCAACGATGCTTGAAGTCGGTCCTCGGCCCTTTTCCTCTCGGTGATGTCACGGACATATTCGATCACGCCCTTCATCTGGCCTGTCTTCTTATCGATGAGGGGAAAGCTGAAGAGGTCCAACCATCCGGTAACCTGGCCTTTTTCTCCGATTCTGGGGACGACTTCGTAAGAGGCCTCAGCGGTCTCGAGAGTCTTCCGTGTGGGGCAGATGTCGCAGGTCTCGGTGCGGAGGTGGTACGCTTCGTAGCATTTTTTGCCTGGGAGAGGCGAGGCATGAGCGTACCATTTTTCCATGGCTGGGTTGACCCTGATGATTTGGTAGTTTTCGTCGAGGATGGAAATGCCGTCTTGGATGCTCTCGAAGACGCTGGAGAGAAACCGCTCCCTTTCCTCGACATCTTCAACGGCCTTTTTTCGGTCGATGGCCATGGCGATCTGGTTGGAGACGAACTTGAGGATGTTTTTTTCTTCCTCCCCGTATCGGATTCCCTCGGTATAGCTCTGGACAACAAGGACGCCGATCGTCCGGCCGTCAATGTTCAGAGGAACTCCCAACCAGTCGATGGAAGGAGCTCCGATGGATTCGACCTCGCCTCGTTTTTCGAGGTCGGCGAAAACTTCTGGAGAGGCCAGAAGAGGCGTTCCTGTCCTCAGGACGTATTCCGTGAGTCCTTTGCCCAGCTTTTTTGGCCCCGGAGGAAGGTCGAATTCGTCTACAAAGTAAGGGAAACTGAGGATGTTGTCGACCGAATCGAAGAGCGCGATGTAGAAATTCCCCGCTGGCATGAGCTCGGCAATAATCCGATGGATCGAACAGTAGAGCTCTTCCAGGTTCTTGGCGGTGATGGCCGCTTCGGAAATTTTAAAGATGCTCCGGTTCACCTTCTCCGACCGGCTCCGTTCTGCTGCCTCCAAGGCTAACGCCGCGACATCTCCGATGGAAATGGCGAAATTTTGTTCTTCCAGAGTCCATTCCCTTGTGGGTCCCGTGTGTTCGTGACAGATGATGCCCAAGACCTGTCCGTGGCAGCGGACGGGGACGTCCATCATCGAAGAGATTCCCTGCGGCACGAGGTAGGTTTCTGAGAACTCTTTGGTCCTGGCATCCTTGAGGACATTCTTGGCGGCGATGACGCGGCTTTCCTCGAGGGCGCGGAAATAACGCGGATAATCCGAGGCTTGGAGGACCATCCCTCTTTCATGAGAGTTTTTGTCTTTGACGAAAAGGTCTTGGCAGATGATCGCCGACCGGTCCGGGTTAAAAAGCCAGACGCTCACCCTGTCCACTTCCATAGTCCGAGCATCTATCTCGGTTATCCAACGGAAAGCCGAGTCAATGCTGGAGAAGTTCAGCTTGGCCAGCTCTAAGAGCGCACTTTGATAGCGCAGGACCTGTCTGGTGCGCTGTCTTTTAGTCCTGGTCATTCTTTTTTTTCGAGTGAACGCCTGCCCCCTCAAGGGTTTGGCGGCGTCAGCCCTGGCGCCGTCCGTTGCTTTTTGTTTATGGACTCTTATCAGCGGTTGCGGTCCAGCGCTTCTCCTCCCGCTTACTTTATAAAGAGATTCTGGCCCCATCAATAACCCATGGCGATGAATCAAAGGGGGATTTTCATCGCCTTTTTTATCACCCCTAAAGGTGAAAACGCTCGGCGTGTGGGCTCGAAGGCCCGTGGTTGTCGAGAATGGGTCCTGTCACGGCGCGGCCCCGTCCGTCCTCGCTCTACCCATCCCCCCGTGGGGAACCCCTTCCGCTGCGGGCGTTGCGGGGACTGGCGCCGTGCCACCCATTCTCCCCGCCAGATTCTTCGCCCACACCCCTCGCCCGGATATGGCAGAGAAAATCGGTCGAGAAACCCTGCCCGCTCAGTCTTCGACGAGCTTCCTCACCCTAAACCCTCGCCTTAGCCAAAAAACTAAGGCCCGCTCTGCCCTCAAACGGGTTTTTACGCCAAACGGCCCTCGCCTCGCTTCCCGAAAAATAATTCCGCCAAGCAACCTTTTTGACCTTCTCTTCATCTATACCGTTTGAGGAAGAAATGAACGCTTATCTCCTGGCTGGCACGCTTGCCATCGAAACCAGATTAGGCGATAATGTCAGGCAGCTTGCCCTCAGCCGGGCCGCAGGAGTTCCGCTGTTCATGACGGGAGATAAGGAAAACCAGGCTGGTCCAGAAACTGGTCATCTCGACTCTGTTCTTTCCAACCTCATCAGGAGAGGGAAAGAAGGCGATAACCGGGCCTTAGAAGAAATCTACGAGCGCTACAAGAGCTCTTTCTTTAACCTGGCCTACCGCTATACTTATGATAGGGTGGCCGCTGAGGACCTTCTCCAGGAGATTTTCATCAAGATTTTCACCCATCTCCAGGATGTCCACACGGAGGAGACGTTCGTGGCCTGGATGTACCGCATCGCCGTGAACTCCTGTTATTCCTACTTGAGGAGCAAGAAAAGCCACGAAAGCCGGACCGTGGCCATGAACTCTATCGAGGGCAGAAAGGAAGAGGCCGTCTATGATTCTCATGAGGGGAGCCTTCGCCAGTCCCTGGACGAGGCTGTCCATGCGCTTCCGGACAAGCTGAGGGCGGTGTTCCTGCTTCATGATGTGCAGGGTTTCAAGCATGAAGAGATTGCCCGGATGCTCGGCATAGAAACCGGCACTTCCAAGTCTCAACTTTTCAAGGCGAGGATGAAAATCCGTGAATTCCTCAAAAATAAACAGGCTTTATAGAGGAGGAAGAAGATGAAATGCTCGGTGGCACGGCAATTGATCAGCGACTTCGTCGACGGCGAGCTGAGCCTCGGCGAGGAAAAAGCCCTCCGGAGTCATCTGGATGTCTGCGCGGAATGCGAGCAGCTCCTCAGCGATTTTCAGAAAATCGCACGGGAGGCTCGAGACCTTCCCTCTCTTTTGCCCTCTCCCTCAACTTGGCAAAAAATTGCTGCCGGGCTGAGGACAGTTCAATTCGAAAAGGCAGCACCTGAAGAAAGGAAGAGAACCTGGCTTCCAACCTTGTCCCTATCTCCAGGATGGCGCTATGCCCTCGCTGGCCTGCTGGCTCTTGCCATCATCGGCGGCCTGGTTATCAGCCTAAAACCATGGAGACGGGAAGCCCCAGTACAGAAGGGTTCGTTTGAGTATACCTTAGCCAAGTTAGAAGAAGCTCAGCGCTATTATGAAAAGGCAATTGCTGCTCTCAACGATGCCGTCGAGACTCAAGAGAACGGCTTGAGTCCTGAGTTGGCAGAAGTTTTCAAGCAAAACATCGAGGCGATGGATAAAACCATCCAGGCTTGCCAACAGATGGTCGCCAAGGATCCCAATGACCTGACGACCAGAGCGTACTTGCTGACGGCCTACCGGGAAAAAGTCACTTTTCTCGAAGAATACATGGGCGCGAAGCGAGCCTCCGCGCCGACGAGGGCTGAAATAACCCTCTGATTTCATAGATGAAACGAGGAGGTGGATCATGAAACGATCGGTGATCCAAAAAACAACGAGCGTAGGAGCCGTGCTGCTCGTTTTGGCTTTTTCGGCGGCAGTTGCGGCTGAGAAAGAAAGATACGAGGAACCGTTCGAAAAAATCTTGGCCCTGGCCAAAGACGGCAAAGTTCAAATCAGCAACATATCAGGAGATATCGAAGTCAGGAGCTGGAGCGAGAGCCAGGTAAAGGTCAAGGCGGTCAAGGTTTCCAGGGCCTCTTCGGTCTCTCAGGCCAAAGAGAATGCAGCCAAGGTGACCATAGAAATCACGACCGAAGGAAACGTCCTGCGGATTGAGACAAGGTATCCCAAAAGCGGAAGGTTCTGGGGAGGAGAATCGGTCAACGTTTCGGTCAATTACTGGCTGTGGATTCCTGAGAAGGCCGGCCTGAAAGTCAAAAATATCAGCGGCGACATCGATGTCGAAGGCACGGCCGGAGTGCTCGACCTCAGTGCTATCTCAGGCGACGTGAACCTGAGAAAGTCCAGTGGCCGGGCAGAGTGCAACACGATCAGCGGTGACCTGGAAATCTCCGGCATCGCTGGAGATGTTTTTCTGAAATCCGTGTCTGGCGATATCACAGCCTACCGCATCAAAGGTTCCATCGAGGCCGAAACGGTAAGCGGGGATGTCGAGCTAAAAGAAGTTTCAGAAGCTTCCACAGTCAGAGTCAAAGCCTTGAGCGGAGAAATCGTTTACAGCGGCGACATCAACCCAGCAGGAACTTACAGCCTAAAGTCTCACAGCGGAAGCGTCGAGCTCTACTTGCCCGCGAACTCGGCCTTTGATTTTGCCGCCGAGACGTTCAGCGGCAACATCACCACCGATTTCGAGATCAAGGTGACGGGCAAGATTTCGCCGAAAGAGATGAGCGGAGTGGTCGGCGGCGGCGGAGCCACGGTTAAACTGTCTTCCTTCAGCGGCGACATCAAGCTGAAAAAAAGCTGACGGTGCCTTGACATAAATTCCCTTCCTTCGTATAGTACACGTTCAAAATAGTTGCTCTGAGCTCGCAGGGAGGTTTTCATGCAGTCCAGGTCGGATGCGAGAATTTACGTCAGCACATTCCTGCTGGCTTTTTCGACGCTTCTTTTCGAGATTGCGCTGACACGGATTTTTTCGGTGCTGACCTGGCACCATTTCACCCCGATGATCGTCAGCATTGCGCTCCTGGGGTTTGGCGTGGCAGGGTCTTATCTCACTCTGCGCAACAAGCCGGGTTCGGACAGGCTGACCTCAGCTTTTATCGCAAAGAACGCTTTTTTCTTCGGGTTTTCCACGGTTTTCTCTCTCCTCCTCATCACGCGCATCCATTTTGAGCCCCTTGCCATCACCAAGGATTGGACTCAGCTGCTCAGCCTGTTCAGCTATTATGTTTTGCTTACCATTCCTTTCTTTTTTGCGGGCCTCGCGCTCGGCGGAATCATCTTCCTCTACCAGACAGACATCAGCCGCGTCTATTTCTCCGACCTTGTCGGCGCCAGCATCGGCAGCCTGGTCAGCGTCTGGGCTATTCCGGGGCTGGGAGTGACCAACCTGGTCTTTCTTGTAGGCCTCCTCGGAGGGTGTGCCGGCCTGATATTGGACTCCTTCGAGAAGGGCTTTAGAAACGTCAAGAATTGGCTTAAGGTGAGCTTTTTAGGCCTCTGCCTTGCAGGGGGACTCTATTTTGACCCTTACTTGGTCCATGTTCCTTCTTCCAAGCCGCTTTTTTATGGTGCTAACCCTTGGAAGACGGACAATGACATTGTCCTTAGCCGGTGGAGTGTTGTCGGGCGGATCGATATCACCCGGCCGATTCGGCGGCCACTTTCCGCCTTCGGCGGGGAGGTGAGTTCCCTTATTCGGGCTGTCCAATGGGAACATATTTTCATCTACCAGGACGGCCAGGCACCGACAGGCATCCTGAAGACAGACGGTGACCTGAGCAAGATGCCGTTTCTGGCAAACTATCTTCAAGCGGCGCCCTATGCTCTCAAGAAAAACCCGAAGGTCCTCGTCATCGGCATCGGCGGCGGGATCGACGGCTTGATTGCGCTTGCCCACGGCGCCAGGGAAGTTGTTGGAGTCGACATCAATCGCTTTATTACAGACGCGGTCACAGAGAGGTATGCCCGCTACGCCGGCCGAATCTTTAACAGGCCAGACGTTAAGATCATCGTTGCTGAAGGCCGGAATTTTCTCTCCCGGACGAAAGATTGTTATGATGTCATTCAGTTAAGTGGCGTCGACACGTTCACGGCCCTTGCTTCGGGCGCCTACGCTCTGACCGAGACTTACCTTTACACGACGGAAGCGATCAAGGACTACTGGAACCATCTCACTGAGGAAGGAGTCCTCTCTTTTTCCCGCTGGTATTTCAAGCCGCCGCGCGAAACGCTCCGGCTCGCTGCCATGATGGTTCAAGCGATGGAGGAAATGGGTGTCACCGAGCCATCCCGACATATCGTCATCGTCAACGGCGCCAGCTGGGCCGAGACGCTCCTCAAGAAAACGCCCTATTCCGCCGAGGAGTTGGCGGCTGTGCGCAGCTGGGCGCGGGACAATCGTTTCGATCTCATGTACGACCCGGATGTCATAAGGAATTCTGAGTTCGATGCCGTCATCCGCTCGCCGCTCCGCCAAAGGGAAGAATTTTATCGGCGCTATTCGTACAACGTCCGGCCGGCCAGCGACGACCGGCCGTTCTTTTTCGACTACTACAAATGGAAGCATCTTTTTAGGAAAGAAAGAGGCGAGTATGGCTTTGCCGCCATAAGGATGCCTTTAAGCCTGTGGACGCTTGTGCTAAGTCTTATCCAGATACTTCTTCTGGCCGTTTTTGGCATCCTCTATCCCCAGCTCAAGCTTAAAGAGGCTCTCACTGCCAAACGCGGGAAGCTCGCTGTTATTTGTTACTTCGGAGCCCTCGGGCTTGGGTTTATTTTTATCGAAATTGCTCTGATCCAAAAGCTTATGGTCTTCTTGGGCGGTCCCACCTATTCGTTCTCGATAACTCTTTTCTCTATCCTGCTTTTTTCTGGGGTTGGAAGCTACTTCACCAGACGCGTGAAAGCCGCGCCCAAAAAACTTTTTATTGCCCTTCCGTTGCTTCTGGTTCCTCTTTCTCTTGGAGTCAGCCTGGCCCTCTCCCTTGCCATCCCGCATTGGCTGGGCTTCAGCCTTCCTTTCCGGGCGGTGCTGGCGATTCTTGTGCTTGCGCCTTTAGCCTTTGTCATGGGCATGCCTTTCCCCTCAGGAATCCAGCTGCTCAGCCGGTATGAACCTGGCCTTGTCCCCTGGGCCTGGGCGACAAACTCGTTCCTGACCGTTTTCGGCTCAATCTTTTGCATTTTCTTGAGCATGATGCTGGGGTTTCAGGTCGTGTTCATCATTGCCGGCGTGATTTATGCCCTTGGCTTTCTAGTGGTCCACCCCCTCGTCCGTCGAGCTGGCTGAGCCGCCTCGCGGCGTTCAAATTTTTACGTCAGCGCCGATGAAACGTTCCGCCTCGATGTATAGAATTTTTCAGACTATATCAATCGGCGAAATTCGTATGATAAAATCTGTTTGATCAAGATTGCCGGGAGGAAAAGCAATGAAAAAATGGCTGGTTGGATTCGTCGTTCTCATGATCGTCAATCAGGCGGGCTCTTCCGAGTCGCCATATATTAAGGGTGAGCTGATTGGAATCCTCGAACTCCAGAAAGAATCCTGGAACAGGCAGGACCTTGAAGGGTTCATGGCCTACTACTGGAATTCGGATGAGTTCACGTTTCAGTCAGGAGCCAACAGGCTGCGCGGCTGGAAGGCGCTCCTCGAAAGGTACAAGAAGAGCTATTCTGGCGAAAACTGGGGGGAGCTTGATTTTACCGACCTTGAGGTGAATGTCCTCAGCGATGATTTCGCCTATGTCCTCGGCCGCTGGAAGCTCAAGATCAAAGATTCTCTGCGGGAAGGCGTCTTCACGATCATCTTCAAGAGGCTCCCTGAAGGCTGGCGAATCATCCACGACCACTCTTCCTGACTTCGTTGACACATCAGGGGGGGTGTGTTAATACTTAGGGACACATGGCCGGCCAGCCAAAAAAAGTAACCCGGTTTGTCCTTCTTTTTCTGTTCTTCGCCGTCCTTTTCCTGATGCGCTTCATCCATCTGGGCGCCGATGCACCAAAAGACCTTGACCCTCTCAGCCCCGGGTATATCTGTGACCCCGGGAACTACGCCTTCAACGCCCGGCTCAAGATTCTCACGGGCGAATGGAAAATTGATGACTGGGCCCTGAATTATATCTACATTACTCCCATCCCTCACTACATCACCTACGTGGTCTTTCGCCTTTTCGGCGTTGGAATCGCTCAGATGAACGTCGTGCCGGTGCTGTTCAGCTCGCTCGTGCTCGTCCTTGTCTTTTTTATCCTTAAAAGAATCGTTTCGGGAGGCTTTGCCCTGTTGGGCGTCCTTCTCCTCGGCGCGAGCTACGAATTCACGATGTTCAGCCGGGTGGCGAACAGAATCATGCCGATGCTTTTTTTTGCTTGCTTGACTTTTTACCTGTTGATGATCGCCGAAAAAAAGAAGCCCGTTTACTATTTTCTGGCCGGAATTTTCTGTTTTATTTCCTTCACGGCTAAGGCGATATTCTTGCTCGTTTTTCCCGCGGTCGTCCTGGGGCTTTTGCTCTACACTTTTTTTCAAAGAGGCAAGGGGCTAATAACAATGCTCAAGTCAACGGGTCTTTTCGGCTTGGGAATCGCCGTGATTTTTGCCCCCTGGGTCTTTCTGCTCTACCTCCCAAACCTGAAGCTCTTCCGCGATATCAGCGCTGACAACATCCGTCGCCTCACCCCAGGCCGGCTCTACTGGGTCATCCGGAATTTCTGGGAGAGACCGCTCTACCATTGGTTTGAAGAGCCTTTGCTCACGACCGTGACCGTCGTCTTTCTTCTTTTCTTAGCCTATGCGGCGTTCAGGAAGCCTCGCCAGGTTCCTCTTCTTGGCTGGATATCCGCAATCTGGATTGTCTCCAACTATGCGTACTTATCCTGCGTTTATTACAGGCCTCTCCGGCACGACCTGCCCCTTCTCTTGCCCAGCATCTTCCTGACAACGCTTGCACTCTACCAGTTCTCTCGAGCCCAGCGAATCCAGAAGCCGGAAAAAATTCCATTCCCTTTTTATGTTTTTTTCTTTCCTTGGGCGTTTTACACGTTCACGGACATTTTTCTCTGGAGAAAAAGGCTGCCTTCGTTTCCCGCGATGGAGGCCTCGACCATCCGCTTCCTGGTCATCAGCCTGGCGGCGACCGTTCTTGTGGCCGTTTTCCTTAAAGTGATGCCGCGACGGTTCCAAATTCCCTTGCCTGCCTTACTCAGGTGGGTGTTTATCGGGGGAGTAGTGGCTGTCTACCTTTTCCTTAACCTTAAACCCTATTTTGCCTGGGCCATTGCGCCTCGCTATGATGTCAGGGATATTTCCCGAGATCTCGGCCGCGCTTTCGAAAAGATGTCCATCGGCGGACTGAGCGCGCCCCTCATGGTTATGGAGAATCAGCATATTGGTCATGGCTATGATTATTATATCCACGAGCGGCGGGATTTTCTCGACACGTATAAGGTCACTCATCTTTTTCTTATCCCTTATTTTAAGGAAGGGAGATTTTACTGGGAATACTATTCAGAGGCCATGAAAAGAGCGCGGGTCATCGCCCGCTTCCCTCTCTGGAAGACGCACTTTGAACTCTGGGATCTCCATCCGCCGTCCTCAGCGGAGGAAAAAAAGGATGAGACTGTCTATGAGGGGGAGTTTTTTTACTGGGGCACGGGAATTCCCCGCTATGACTCTGAGGCCTCAGGAAAGTATGCCCGCGTGATGGAAGGAACGCCCAACAACAAAATTGAGCTCGGCCAGATTTTTTATCAGCCTGGCGAATACGAAGTTTTTTTCTTTTTAAAAACAGGAAGCGATTCACCGCCGCCAGGGACCATAGCAAGGGTGGAGGTGTATGAGGCTACAAAGGGAAGAACACTCGGGTCGAGAAAAATCTCCGGCAGGGATTTTTCAGGCCCCCGGGAATACCGGAGCTTCCGCTTGCCTTTGACTCTCGAAGATCAAACCGAGCTCGGGCTCAGGGTCTTGAGCAAGGGGAATGTCGTTCTCTACGTGGACAAGGTCGTCATCCGGAAGACAAGGAGGAATTCCCCTTCCGTGTCAGGCGCGGGTGACGACAAACTCCGCCGTCAGGAAGCCCGCTGAGGCGTGACCGCTGAAGACGAGCTTGAGGCGGTTTTTTAGCTTGTCGTTTTTTTGACCAGCCCGCGCAATTTTCCGGGGTTCTTTTGTTCCTGGACCTCGGTTTGGCGGCTAAAGGAGGCATCGATGATGGGGCTTTCGCGGCCCTGGTTATCGATGGCTGTAACGGTGTACGTGTGAAGGTCCTTGCCGCCAGCTTTTGTATCCAAATGACGATAGATGTCCGCGGCGACCTCAGCGATGGGGATATAGGAAGCGTAGAGATCGGCTGTTTTTTTCCGCCAAATCCTGTAGCGGACGATCTGGACGCCGAACTGTGCCCCGAGCTGGTCATTCTGCGGGTTTTTGTCCCATTTCACTTCGGTGACGTAACGCGTCTGGAAAAGGCTTTGGTCGACATGGGTCTGCCAGCGGATGTTGAGGGGCTGGAAAAGCCGCAGGACTTCAATCGTTCGGATCTTGGAGGCGGTAGCGTTTCTATCATCCCTGACGGTGAGCTTGATAGAAAAAGTCCCCCACCTTTGGTAGGTGTGGGTGACGACCCTGCCAGAGCCTGTGGCTCCGTCACCGAACTCCCAGCTGTACAGGACGATGCTGCCGTCGGGGTCCGTGGAGGCAGAAGCGTCAAAAGTGACCTGGAGGGGAAAAATTCCGGTCGTCGGAGAGAAGCTGAATTCCGCATTTGGAGGATAGTTAAACTGGAGGACTGTAATGGTCTTGGTGGTGCTGCCGGTTTTTCCGTCGTTATCCGTGACGGTGAGCCTTATCGTGAAGGTGCCGGCAGTCGTGTACGTGTAGGAGGTCACCCGGCCCGACCCTGTGGCACCGGTGCCGAAGCTCCAGGCATAGCTGACGATAGTTCCGTCGGGGTCATAAGAGGCCGAAGCATCGAAGGTGACTGTCAAGGGGGCGTTCCCCGAGGTCGGAGAAAAAGAGAAGTTGGCCACAGGGTATCCGGGCGGCGGGGGCGGCGGCGGGCCCGTTGCGCCCATGTTGCACCAGATCTCTCCTCCTGCATCCCAGACGAAGTAAATCTTATCCTGGGATGGGCTTGTTGAGACATCGACGTACGTGACGCCGACAGAGTCGGGCACAGTTGTCTGGCCGGTCCAGGCGCCGCTTATGCGCGTGTTGTAGAGAGCGGCGACTCCGTTTCCCCAGGATCCGTACTGATAGATTGCATAAAGGTTATTTCCTCTTTTATGCAGAGAAGGATAGTGGAGCAGCGCCTGCGAAGAAATGACCTGGGGAGAGGTCCAGCCGGCCCCTGTCCATTGGGAGTAGACAGTCCACCGGTCATAAGAATCAGGGTCGACGCGGAGCATCCAGATGAGATGAGGGGTTTCATTGCTGTCTATTTCGATGGCCGGAAATTCATGGCCGTTCTCTGGAGGACTCTGATAGACGATCTGGGGAGAAGACCAGGACGCGTTGAGGCTTTTGCTCCGCCTGAGGTAGTACGTGTAATATTCGGCCGGGTCGCGCTGAACAAAGGTGGCCCAGACCTCGTTGCTGCCCACAGCGATGTCAGGGAACTTTGACCTGCGGCCCACGCTTAAGGTTCTGACGCTTTCCCAGGTTCCGCCCACCCGGGCTCTGGAATAGACAACACCAGACCAAATGCCCCACCAGCACGTATAGATGTTGCCGCCCGGGTCTACGGCAATCCTGGCGCAGTCAATTTCGTCATTGCTATGGGAGGAAATGTCGAAAGGAGAGCTCCAACCAGCGCCCGTTGAAAAAGTCCTTAGCTTAATAGTGAGATTATTATCGATATAAACCACATAAATGGTATTAGAACTGTCAATGTCGATCCCGACGGGTCGGTATTCACTGCTATTCACCCGGGCTGAGTTGCTGAGGTTGAGCGGCGTGCTCCATGTCTGAGTGCTGACATCATACTTCGAGTAAAAAGCGTCGCCTGTTCCCGGATTGGGAAGGGTGTGCTGAGGGGGTGTGTAATACTCAGCCCAGACAACGTGGAGGTTTCCCGCGGAATCGACCGCTATCCGGGGAGCCCAGGAAGCCACATTGGGAGTCTGGGAAATATTGGCGGCTGCCTCTAAAGAGGTGGCCAAAGAAAAGAGAAAAAAGAAGGTTGCGAATAAGATAAAGCAATTTCTTGATAGAATTTTCATCTCCAACTCCGGCCCTTATATTGCCGTAACTCTGGAAGTTTTGTCAAGGGAAATACTTTTTCCCTAACCTCCTGGGAGCTAAAATTTAGTCGAAGAAGCTTGCTAAAATCGACTAAATGCGCTTCGCCCCGTTTCCCGCGCATTACGCTCTTTGCTTCCAAAGAGAGTTCCCTTTCCTGTATTTTTTTCTCGCTGCGCATTATTTTCTGTTGGGAAAAGATTGGCCCGCGAATATAATAATATACCTCAGGAGGGTAAGAATGGAAATCAAGGTCATCAAGATCGAAAAGCCCGCCGACATGAACTTTATCCTTGGCCAGTCCCATTTCATCAAGACGGTTGAGGATATCCACGAGGCCATCGTCACGACGGCGCCGCATCTTAAATTCGGCCTGGCTTTCTGCGAATCATCGGGGCCGTCGCTCGTCCGCTATTCGGGCAACGACGACAAACTCATCGACCTGGCCAGGAAGAATGCCCTGACCATCGCTGCCGGGCACAGCTTCATCATTTTTCTGGAGAACGGTTTTCCCATCAACATCCTCAACGCTGTCAAGAATGTTCCAGAAGTCTGCCGCATTTTTTGCGCTACGGCCAACCCCGTTGAGGTTGTTGTAGCTGAGACAGAGACCGGCCGAGGCATCCTGGGGGTCGTTGACGGCCTGAAGACCAAGGGTGTCGAGAAAGAGGAAGATATCAAGTTCAGGAAGGAATTCCTGCGAAAAATAGGGTACAAATTCTGATGTGAAATTAGAGAGACGCTCGGACTGACTCTCTTGCCCCCAGATATAAAAAATATGTATGAAGTGTTAAGTGCATTATGTATGGCGTCCCCCGAATTCAGGAGCAGCGGTTCCAGCCACAGTTGGGGCAGACAGGGCATTTCTCGTCGGGAAGCGTGGCTCCGCAGACCTTGCAGATTGTCTGGAAAACGTCCCTGGCGTTGTCCTGAACCTGGCCGATGTGCCTTTCCAGGATTTTCGCGATAGCGTCAGGGATTGACTGAACCAGGCCTCCCTCGGTGAAAATCGGCTCTGACCCGCCAATCCCTTTGAGCTGACTGATGACTTCCTTGGCGTCGACGCCGCTTCTGAGGGCCAGCGAAATCAGCCTCCCTAAGGCTTCGGCGTCGGCCATGGTCGTGTAGCCGCTCTTGCCGATGCTCGTGAATACCTCGAAGGGCTTCTGGTTGTAGTAAGAGATGGTCACGTAGAGGTTGCCGAAACCGGTCTTGATCTTGTCGGTGACAGAGGGCAGAGAGCCCGGCCTTTCCTTGGGATAGAGCCTGGCTTCTGGCGACGCTTTGTAGAGGACCTGCTCGGCGCGGCTTCCGTCGCGGTAGATCGTGATCCCCTTGGTTTCGAGCTCATAAGCTAACAGATACGCCGCTTCCACATCTTTGGCACTCGCCTTGTTGGGGAAATTGATCGTTTTGGAAACAGAGTTGTCCACCTGCTTTTGGAAAGCGGCCTGCATCCGGACATGCCATTCAGGCGGAATGTCGTGAGCTGTACGGAAATAATCCGGGAGAGGCTCACCGCCGTGCTTGCTCTTCCATTCCTCGTAGAGCGGGTGGACATCTCTGATTTCGCCGTCGATAATTTTCGAGGTGAATTCAAAAGCAAAAATCGGCTCGATCGACGAGGAGCAGCCGGCGATGCGAGAGATGGTGCCGGTTGGAGCGATGGTCAGGGTTGTCGCGTTCCGCATTTTCTTTCCCCTGAAAACGGACTTTCCAATGTTGGGAAAGTTGCCACGCTCCTCGGCCAGGCGAGCTGATTCGGCTATGGCCTGCCGGCGCATGAACGACATCGTTTTCTCGGCCAGCCGGGTTGCGGCCGCCGAATCGTACTTGATTTTCATCAGGAGGAGGAGGTCGGCCCAGCCCATGACGCCCAGGCCGATTCGGCGGTTGGCCGTGGTCATCTTTTCGATTTCTGGAAGAGGGTACCGGTTGACGTCGATGACGTTGTCGAGGAAGCGCACCGCCAGGCTGATGACTTGACCGAACCTTTCCCAGTCGAACTGGTCTTTTTTCCGAGCGATGTAAAATCGGCTCAGGTTGATCGAGCCGAGATTGCAGGATTCATACTCGTGGAGGGGTTGTTCGCCGCAGGGATTTGTGGCCCGTATTGGCCCAAGACTCCTCGTGGGGTTGAGTTTGTTGATCCGGTCGATGAAGATCAAGCCGGGGTCGCCCACAGCCCAGGCCGACTCGACGATCATATCGAATATCTGGCGTGCCTTTTTCTTTCCCACGATGGCCTTGCGGTAAGGGTCGAAAATATCGTAGGAGGCGTCGTTTCTCATGGCCTCCATGAAGACATCGGTGGCCGCAACCGAAATATTGAAATTATTGACGCTCCGGCCGTCGATTTTCATCCGGATGAACTCCTCGATATCGGGGTGGTCAACGCGGAGAATGCCCATGTTGGCTCCGCGTCGCGTTCCCCCCTGCTTGACGGCTTCGGTGGCGGCATCGATAACCCTGAGGAAGGACACGGGACCCGAGGCAATGCCCTGGGTCTTGCGGACGAAGCTTCCTTTGGGACGGAGCTGGCTGAAATCAAACCCTGTCCCGCCTCCTTCTTTGTGCACCAAAGCGGCGTTCTTGACAGTCTCGAAGATCGAGTCGAGCGAGTCTTCGATGGGCAGGACGAAGCAGGCGCTGAGGCACATGTCGCGTCCTGCGCCGGTCAATGTCGGGCTGTTGGGCAGGAACTCGCGGGCCATCATCGCTTCGAAGAATTTCCGGGCCCAGCTCGCTTGCTCTTTTTTTGTTCTTTCGGCTGACGCGACAAACGTCGCCACGCGCCAGAAAAGATCGGCCGGCTCTTTATCGATAAAATCGCCTTTTTCATTGCGCATGAAATAGCGGGCCTTGAGGATTTTCAGGGCGTTCTCGGAAAAACCTCTCTCTTCGGACATGGGATTTCTCCTTTATAATAACTATATAATCTATCGTTTCGATAAAAATACTCAACAGGGAGTATACAGGAGAATCGCCCGCAGAGCAACAAGCGTCATTCAGGGCCGGGCGATAGAGATAGCTCTGGCCGGTTATTCCTTCCCCACGGCCTTGAGCTTGGAAGAGATGGTGGCCTCTTTATCCAACCGGTGATCGACCCTGAGGTCGATGTGGATCCTCTTGGCTCCCAGCTTGAGGATGGCTGCGTGGGCCTCTTTGATGACCCGGAAAAGGCTGTCGAGGTCTGGCGCTTCGATGGTCGTAGACATTCCTCCCGTCTCGCTGTGGAGGCCGGACGCCTCGATTATCCGAATCGCCTCTCTGACGAAACGGCTGACCGAGGCGCCTTCGCTCGTCGGAAAGATCGAAAACTCGGCGATGATCACGGTCTTATCTCCCTTGTCAGCGGCGCTGACGAAGCATAATTGGGGATAAGAGTTTCTTTTTTGGCTGTGCCGGCCGAGGGAGCGTCTCTAT
>JARYMI010000019.1 GCA_029907205.1 Clostridiales bacterium | reverse complement strand
CGGGATGTACATCGCCGCCTATGAAAAGACCCGCCAGCTCACAGGAGGAAGCTATACCTATAAGCTTAAAAGATTTTCTTAATGGCTTTAGGATAACGCCGCGGCTGAGCAGTCCATCGCTTCTCAAATAGGGAGATGAACCGGTTTCTATCCGATGCGGAGGACCTTAGCGCCGCGGATTTTTCGCTCCTTGATCTCGAGCAGGGCCTTGTTTGCTTCCTCGAGCGGGTAGACTTCTACCTCAGGCTTAAGGGGGATCTCTGCTGCCAGCTCTAAAAACTCAGCCACATCCGCCCTCGTCACGTTGGCCACGCTCCTGATCTCTTTTTCCATCCAGAGGTGGGCGGGATAATCGAGCTCGAGCAGGCAGTCTTTGTCCCCTTCCTCCTTGCGGATGGCGTTGATGACAAGCCTGCCGCCGCTTGCCAGGTTCTTCAGGGCTTCCACGACCGGCTTCCACACCGGAGTCGTGTCAATGATGGCTTCAAGCTTTTCGGGTGAAAGATCCTCTGTCCCACCCGCCCAGACCGCTCCCAGCTCTCTCGCAAAAACGCGCTCTTTTTCCGCCCTGGCAAAAACATAGACTTTGGTGTTTGGATATCTGTGCCTGACCATGAGGAGAACAAGATGCCCCGAGGCTCCGAAGCCAGTCAGGCCGAGGTTCTGGCCGTCTTTGAGGCCGGCGAGTTTCAAGGAGCGACAGCCGATAGCGCCGGCACAGAGAAGAGGCGCCGCTTCGACGTCGGTAAAGACCCCAGGTATGGCGTAAGCGAAATCCTCGCGAACTGTCATGTATTCAGCATAGCCGCCATCGGCATCTCTTCCCGTGCCGCGAAAATCGGGGCAGAGGTTCTCCTGTCCGCTCAGACAAAACGTGCACCGGCCGCACGCTGAGAAAATCCAGGCGACGCCAACCCTGTCTCCGACCTTGATTCTTGCAGTTCCCCGGTCAATCTCTTCTACCCTTCCCACGACCTGGTGGCCGAGAATGATAGGCAGGCGAGGCGGAGGCATCCTTCCCTCGACCTCATCAAGCTCGGTGTGGCAGACGCCGCAGGCCAGGACTTTGAGCAAAACCTCCCCTTCTCGGGGCGTGGGCTTCGGCACATCTATAAATTCGAGAGGCGTTCTCTCCTGGCGAAGGTCGCAGATTTTTGTCATGACCATGGCCTTCATCTGAAAACCCTTCCCGTAAAGGCTGGTATCATTCACCGTCTCTCTTCGTGCCGCGCTTGTAGTAATTTGAGACCAGCGGAACCAACGCTTTTATCCTTGCAGCAAGCTCCATGTTTCCTTCTTTTTGACTATGCTGCTCGACTGCCTCGAGGAAAGCCTGAACAGTGGCCGGCGGGCAATGAAGCTTCTGGGCCGGAAGCTCTCCCAGGTCGCTCTCGATAAGGCCAACCAGTCGCCTTACCACTTCCTCATCCTGTCCCGAAATAAGCGTGGATAGCTCGCAGCCCTTGATTTTCTCAGTGAACACTGAGGCCGAAGCGATGGTCACCGCGCAGCCCAGGGATTGGAATGTGGCTCCTTCGATTGTTCCACCTTTTATGCGCAGGTAGAGTTCTGTCACGTCTCCGCAGACAGGGTTAATGATCCGGCCGATTCCTTCCGGATGCTCGATTTTGCCGACGTTTCGAGGGTTCTGGAAGTGGTCGATGACCGCTTCTGAATAGCCAAGGTCCGGTTTTACATTATTCATATACCAGTATTTCCACTCGCCTGTTCTTGGTTCTTCTTTCTTTTATATACATCTTGTTTGATCCTTTTTCAACGCGTGCACAGGCTGTCGTTTTCACTCCCGTCGGTGACGAGCAGAAGAATGCGTTTCTCTTTTTTCCGCTTATTGGCAAATTCAGGCGAAACCGCGACAGCATCGCAAAGATTTGATAGAATCACCTCGACATCTTAGATAGAAAGGCCTATGCCTGCCAAGAGCCGCAAGCCGCTGAGGTCGACTTCCACATCAAAGGGCATGACTTTCAACGGGACATATTTCGCTTCCCCCATGAGAAGGAGATTCTTGAAAGGATATAATCTAATTCCTCCCCCTATACTGACGGCCGTTTTTTTGTGATCGACTTTGAAACTCTCGACATAAGGGCTGTCAACTTTTTGCTGGTAGGAATAGGATCCATAGCCAAGCTTTATATAGGGAGCGATGATTTTTATTCTGATGACATAGCCGATAAAAAACTCGAACCCGCTGATCTTCAGCGACGACGCTTCTTCATACAGCCCAATAGTTCCACTCTTTGAATACCCGCCTTCGTAGCCGCCGCCGATCAAAACCCCCTTCCACGTGATGCCTGCGTAGGGAAAATAGACAAGTCCTTCCCCATAAATGCTTTTGAGGCCTGAATCGGCGATAGACCTAGATCCATAGAGAGCGCCCGCCTCAAGATGAAAATCAGAATTCGCTGCAAAAGGTCCCGAAGCCAGGCCGACGAACATTATCGAAATCAAAAGAATTTTTTTCACGATCATTCTCCTTAATTGCTTACGGTGGCCGGTTCGCTTTCCCGGCCATAATCGTCTACCGCCGTGAGCCAATACGAATAAAAGTCGGTCTTTTTTAACCCCCTGTCATCGTACATGAACACGGAATTCGTCACTTCGGCAATCAACTGAAACGTCTTATCAGCGGCCCCCCTATTTTTCCTATAAATCCTGTAGGCAATCACATTTGTCTTGTTTTGTGGGTTCGCTTGCCACGTCAGCCGATTGATGTATTCTTTGAAAAAAACGAAGTTGTTTTCCAGCCTTTGGAGCGCAACGCCTGACGGAGGATAAAGGGGCGGGTATCCGGCATAGGCTTTAAGACAGACATTCGAATTCCTGTACCTGCCATCCCAGGAGGTATGAAGGTCACTCCAGGCGACGCCATCATAGCTAATAAAACTCTCACCCGCGTTAGCCGTAGCCCTGCTGCTGTAATTCGAGAGAGGCCTCTCGAATGGTATGGGATAATTATAGTTGCCAGTTGATAATCTGACCACAACTGAAAACTTTTGATTGACTTTAAGCGAAACACTTCTATCTAAAGGAATCGTGAAGTAACCGGGAGAAGTCAGGTTGCCGCTTTTGACGCTAACAAGAGCTCCGCTCCTGGGTTGCTCGTCGGTGACGTCCGTATAAATGAAAATTTCGTACGAGCTTAAAGCGGACGAAGCATAAAAGCCGACGGCCGTTAAGGGGAAAGTCGAGTTTGCCGTAAAAATGTTGGCAAACCAGGCTGTTTCAACCCCGTAACCAAGAGAAGATATCCATCCTAAGGGGTCATATTGATAAACGACCTGGTAGTTGGTCGGCGTTTCTGCTTTTACCGCCGCGCTCAGATCTCTCTTGGCAAGAAATTCATCATAATAGGAAACATAAAAATAGCCGCTTTCTCCCCACGTCGTTCCCCAACTATTCTTAACGATAAACGCTCCGTTTCCGGGCGGCGGTGTATTGAACTTATTTCTGTCAAAGTTGTCATCCCAGCCGACAATGGCCACGGCATGACCGCCTTCTTTGGTGCCGCTGTTATAATACGCTCTGTTCACCAAGTTGTAGAAAGAGCTTACATAATACATGCTCGCGTAAATAGCGCCGTGGTTCATGATCGTTTCTTTGATAATATCGTTAGCTAAATAACCCGGTCTTGGAAGAATGAAGATTACATCTTGAACGTGCTTTCTTACCGTGAGCCCGGAGGATGAGTAGATGTAGGGGTCATCTTCTTCCTTGATTGGCCCGCTCCACCTGGAAAGATAAGCTGTCGACATATAGATGTGACCCCCCACGCACGGCCCGTAGTCGAATTCATGTTTATCAATCAGGTTCTGCTCAGAAAAATCCCAGTTCTCTGAAGGCAACAAGAATGATTCGAGGGAAGCGTAGGTGGCGAAGGCCCAGCACGATCCGCAGTTTGCCTGATTTTTCACAGAAGTGAGCTTGTTTTTTGTGCGCAAATCATAAGAAGGGGGAAAACTCTCAACTGAAACCCGAGGAATGTTCTTGCCTTTCTCTCTGGATAAATATTCCGTCTGCCTGCCCGGCATTTCAAAAACATTCGCCAGAGTCATTATTCCCGGGGGCGGAGGGATCCTGAGATGAGAAATGTCATGGGGACTCGGCAATAACCCTAAAGGACGGCCGTCATCGGAATATCGCGTTAACAGAATTAACGCCGGTTCTTTTTGGATTTTCAGAAATTCTTCATTCAGAGGAGCAACGGAAGGAATTTTGTTCTCTTCACTGAGCCAAGCGACGAGGCTGAACGCAATTATCATGATTGAAATCAAGACCACTCTCTTTCTCATGTCACTTCCTCTCCGAGAGATCCTTTCATCTGACCATCGTCGTCATGATGATTCGTTTTTGCCAACAGCGACAATATATATCAGCAAGAAAATTATTGTCAACGACCGGGAGGTGTTAGCAAATGCTTGACATGAATACGAAATAAAGGATACACATACCGACAAAGGAGGAACGATCATGAAACAGGCACCGAAAATCACAAGCGTCGATATCTACAAATCTTATATCGAGCTCAAAGAACCATTCCGGATTGCCATCATGGAAATCCGGAGCGCCCAAAGCTTGTTTATAAGGATAAACACAGATACAGGTCTTTACGGGACGGGAGAAGCTAACCCCACCTGGGGAATCACTGGCGAGACACAAGCGATAAGCCTCGCTGGGGCATCTGATCTGGCCAAGATCATCCTTCGTAAACATCCGCTTGACATAGAAACAAGAATAAGGGAACTCTCAGGATTTCTGGTTCACAACAGCACTCTCCGAAGTGGGTTTGACATGGCTCTTTACGACCTCCTGGGGAAAGTATCAGGACTGCCTCTTTACGCAGTCCTTGGAGGTGGGAAGCGTTCCTTCTGGACTGATAACACGATAGGAATTTCCGAGCCAGATGACATGGCGACAAAGGCGGTCGCCTACAAGAATCAGGGATTCAAGGCAATTAAGGTCAAACTCGGCGAAACCACAGACCGTGACATTGAACGGATAAGAAAAATAAGGAAAGCCATCGGCGAGAAACTTCCCATAAGGATAGATGCCAACCAGGGTTGGGATTACCAGACCGCTGTCAACGTGCTCAAGGCCCTGGAACCAATGAGAATCGAGTACTGCGAACAGCCCATCGCACGCTGGGACTATGAGAACATGCGCCGCATTCGCCAAAATACTTCCATCGCCATCATGGCCGATGAGTCACTCTTTGACCATCATGATGCCTTCAAGCTGGCTACGATGGGTTGTTGCGATTATTTCAACATTAAACTCGCCAAGGCTGGAGGGATCCACACGGCTCTGAAGATTAACGCGATTGCTGAAGGAGCGGGCATCCACTGCATGGTGGGATGCATGATGGAAACAAGACTCGGTTTAACCGCTGCGGCGCACCTCGTCTCCTCCCGGCCGAACATCTGCTATGCCGACCTCGACGGCCACATGGCTCTTAAAGAAGACCCTGTCATTGGAGGAGCTGAGTATAACGCAGGGGAGATCAACCTTCCCGATACCCCCGGGCACGGAGCTGATATCGACGGAGCGTTCCTAAAGCGGTGCGAGCGGATGACCGTCAAGTAGGGGAAAATCGCTCACGTCCTTTATGGAAAGACCCCTGGCGAACGGCTACTTTTAACTTTTCTTTTTTCCCCTGAATGTTCCCTGAGGCTGGCTGACGACAATTTCGGTTGTCTGGCCTTTTTCCAAAATAAATTTCACGCTCACGCCCTGAAGTCCCTTGAGCATGAACTCGGTCCCTTTGTAGGGAACAAGCTCGACAGTTGGCTGGCTGGGAATTGAGACAAATAGGGCATTCCCTTTCAGTGAAACAGAAATCACCACCCCCATCACTTCGTAATCGCCGATAAACTGAGAGAGAAACTTGGGATCTTTCATTTCTTCAGGAGCTTTTTTTGCGAAAAGAATTGCCTTGGCTGTCGGCTCAAGAGGAATAGAAATGCTGTCGATATCCCCTTTGATATTCGTATGGAAAGCCAACAGGAGGCCGTCCACAGCCGATGCTCTGGACTTGGGGGCCACAGCTTTAAATACATCGTAGTGCCAGTGCTCCAAGGCGAATTCGAAGGAGTTGAATTTTCCCGAGAGTGAGCCGTCTTTCAACTCAATGGGGATAATTCCATAAGCCGCGTTTTCGTATTCTCCGGCATAGGCATCGAGAGAGTGCGAAGGCTTTGTTCCCTGCACACGCTCTTCTTCCTTTTTCTTTTTTTCCTCTTCCGCTTTTTCTCGGTCCTTCTCGGCTTTTTCAAATCTTTCCTGGCTGATCTTTTCCCACACGGGATCAAGGTCGAGCATCATATCCAGGATATAGCCCATCGTGATGTAAAGAAGGGGTGTGCCCGACAGGTTGCTAAGGATGACGGCGCCGAGTCCGTCCCCCGGGAGAAAGGCATTTAAGAAATAGAAGCCGTCGATAGATCCTCCATGATGAACGAGCCTGTGGCCCCTGTAACTTTCTAAAAACCATCCAAGCCCGTAGCCCATGTTGGATTGCCCGTCCGGCTGGACCGAAAGTATCGGTTCCCTCATGAACATTGCCGGCGTGTACATTTCTTTATGCCCGGCTTCGGAGATGATCTGAGTGTCACCAACCTTCCCCTTATCGAGGTTAAAACGTACCCACTTGAGCATATCAACAACGCAGGAGTTTATCGAACCGGCAGGACCGACAGCGTCGATATTTCTAAACGGAATTTCAGTCACAACATTATCCCTTTTCATATAGGGGAGAGCATAATCATCCGTTTTCTGAGAATCCTCAACGGAGAAATTGCTTCTGGTCATCCCCAAAGGTTCAAAGATTCTTTTCCTGGTAAATTCCTCCCAGGAGCTGTCTGTCAATCGCCCGACGATGTACCCCGCTGTCAGATACATCAAATTGTTATACTGGAAGGTGGACCGAATGTCCGTGCTGAAGTCTAGGTACTGAAGCCGGTCAACGAGATCTTTTCGGCTGAGCGACGAACCATACCAGAGGAGGTCGTGTCTGGGCAGCCCGGAGCGATGACAGACAAGATCTCGGATGGTCATCCGCTCTGTAGCGATTTCGTCCTTTAGCTTAAATTCCGGCATGTACAAACGCACTGGTTTGTCCCATTCGATTTTTCCCTGTTCAGCGAGGATGCCGATGCCCATCGTCGTAAACGCTTTGCTTGCTGACCCGATGGCAAAGATAGTGTTTGGCGTTACCGGAAGCTTTTTCTCGAGATTTCGGTATCCGAATCCCTCAGCAAGGACGATTTTCCCATCCTTGATGATTCCCACGCCCATTCCCGGGACTTCCCATTTTTTCATTTCTGCGTTCAAAAAGAAGCGAAATTTCTTTAATTTTGCGGCGACCTTGGGGTCTAATTGAGCCTCTGGAGTTCCCGATCTCTGAGCCTTGGAAGCGCTGGGTTTTTTTTCGAGGCCTGAGCTAAAACTCTGAGCCCCTGCGTAAGATGAGAGTTGTTCAATGCATAGGGCGGAGAGAAACAGAACAAAGAAACTCATAAGCCAGGTCATAATTTTCTTAGACATCGAACCTCCTTTGAATTTTATTTTTCATAGTCTGTAGACTATATCATCCAGCTCCTTCAAGGTCAAGATTTTATCGGTTTTTGACCCCTGTCTTGTTCCAAAGTCTATGAATACACCATCGACTGCTGGGCCACCTCGATGCTCATCCGGAAGGGCCACCGCATCCTCGTCCATATCGTCTCGGCCGCGTTCCCCAAGTTGGACCGCAACCTCAATACAGGCAATCCGTTCGGGATGGACAGCAAGATGCAAGTGGCCCGCCAGACGGTCTTTCACGACGCGAAGCATCCCTCGCACATCGTCCTTCCGGCCATTCCGCCGAAATAAAACGAGCCCCAAGAAATTTCGGGGTAACTTCTGTTACTTAAAAACTTGACAACTAATAACTATATTCTATAAAGTATAGCCATAATGCAAGGGATTCAGAGTTTTTCCGGGGAAAAACGATAAAAAATGAGGGGGGTGAAAATGACCTAAGCTTACCATTTAAAGCCGATGGGAAGTTTTTATATTGAAATCTATAGGAGGGAAAAGATGGAAAAAAGGCAAAGAAAAAAAGAGGCCCTCTTTTATTTGGCGTGCCTGATATTGTTCTTTTTCTTAGCTGGAGAAAAAGCTGTCGCCCAGACAACTCTCGTGACTCTTGAAGGAATGATCACTGATGAACATGGCAGCGCACTACCCGGAGCGGCGCTAATTTTAAAGAACATAGAAACAGGCTATACGTACAGCGCAACTTCACGGCCAGACGGACGGTATATTGTCTCGGGAATTCAGCCGGGAAAATATGAAATTGAGGTCAGTCTTCCCGGCTTTCAGACTCAAAAAAGAGTAGGGTTGATATTCAACGTGGGAGCACGGTTGACGATTAACTTTTCTCTTGCCGCGGCAGCCCTTGAAGAGGAAGTTACGGTCACTGCTGCCTCTCCCATGGTAGAAGTGACCAGGTCTGAGGTGAGCAAGGTTATTGATCGTTCGAAGATTGAAGACCTGCCGCTCTTGGACCGGAATTTCGGCGACCTGGCCATGATGAAAGCGGGCGTTCAAGGAAGTCGCTCGAATGCTCTACCGGCGGGAAGCGAAGAAATTATCGTAGACGGCGTCTCTAACGAATGGGTGGGGACGAACAGACAGAGGTCGAACATTCCTGCGGATGCCATTCAAGAATTCCGCGTCATAACCAACCAGTATCAGGCTGAGTATGGCAACTCCAGTGGAATGGTCTGGACGGCCATCACGAGGTCGGGAACAAACGAGTTTAGAGGCCGGCTTTCATTCTTCTACAGAGACGAAGCTTTTGACGATGTCAACTATTTTGTCAACCATGCGACGTATCAAGGCCCCGAGCTCCCCAAAGATCAATGGACCGAGGCGCCCTATTCACACTATCTTTTCGGCGGAGTCTTTGGTGGGCCGATAATAAAGGACAAGGCTCATTTCTTCATTTCTTATGAGGGCATGAGACATGAGGATTATGCTTTAATCACTTCTCCCTTAGTTCCAAAAGAAGAAGTTCCGAGGCGTCAGGTTCCCAACCAGTTGCTGGCAAAGCTCAACTATCAGCTCAGTGAAAAGCATCTCTTCTCTTTCCGCTACACTCTGGATGCGCAAAAAGCCACAAATCAGGGAATAGGGGGACTTCTTACCAAAGAACGAGGCTACGACAACAAGTGGACTGTTCATGAAGGGCAGGGAAGCTGGATTTATTATCCGTCGGATAATTCGATGAACGAGTTCAGATTCCTTTATTCGTTAACGTCCACAGATCTCGATGTCTACTCCCCCGGAACGTACACGGTGGACCGTCCTTCAGGCTATTTTGGAAAGTACGCGAGCCTTCCCCAGGGATACGACGAAAAAAGACTCCAATTCAACGACAGCTTCAGTTTATTTCTCAAAAATCATAACATCAAGATCGGCGTTGACTATTCTATGATCTCTCTGGCGGGCTATGCCGATCAGTACATCCCGGGATACTTCGTTTTCCTGACAGATAAGCCTTTTAATGCGGCGGATTTCGGCACCTATCCGCTTTATTTTGTCTACAACAAGGGGGTCAGGGATTTCGATTACCCTTATAGGGAGGCAGGAATTTTTGTTCAAGACACCTGGAGAGTTCATCGTCGATTATCTTTCAACCTCGGGCTCAGATGGAATTACTACGATTGTAAGGATATCGATCTCGACCACGGCCACCTTAACCACCTGAACCCCAGGTTCGGGTTTAGCTGGGATCCCATCGGAGACGGGAAGACGTCCGTCCGCGGCGGAGTTGGAAGGTTCACCCAAAACCCGATATTGAATATCGGACTTGTCGCCGGGTTGATGGCTGCTATGGACATCAGGACGATTTTTTATCCCGGCTACCCCGATCCCTTTTCGGCCAACCCCTTCGTCCCTCCCATTCCGGGCGTCATCCCCATTGATAAATATGGCACAATCCCGGGGTTAGCTCCACCCACGTCAACCCAAATGACATTAGGGGCTGAAAGAGAAATTTTGAGCGATTTCTCTCTGGGCGTGGACTTTGTCTGGACAAGAGGAAGAAACTTCACGCGGCTGGAGAACTTCAACCCGATCATTCCAGGAACAGGCAACAAGCGCAAAGATCCAACAAAGGGCAACCAATATACGTACACGGACAACGGAAGAAGCGATTACAGGGCGATTTATTTTACTTTGACCAAGCGCTTTTCTCACGGCTGGGCTTTGGACATCTCTTACACTCTCTCCGAATCCAAGGCTGACGTGGAGACAGAGCAGACGACTGCCTGGAGTTATGATGATAATGCTTGGGAAAGGCAGTATGGCTATACGAACAATGATGCCCGTCACAGGATTTTTGCTTCATGGATAGTCAATCTGCCCTTCGGTTTTCAGTTAAGCGGGCTCTTTTCGTATAACTCCAAAACGCCGTGGACTCCCCTCTATGCCACCGACGTGAATAAAGACAGCTTGAACACCGATTATGTGGACTGGAATCGCAATTCGCGCCGCGGTTTTGATTTCTATACGATAAACCTGAGGTTATCCAAGCACATCACGATCAGTCGCTTCCGCATTCAGGTTTTGGCTGAGGCGTATAACGTGACGAACAGAGTCAATTTCAGCAGCATTTATGCCAGGTATGGCACGGCCAACTTCGGAAATCCGTTGGCGGCAGCAAACCCGCGCCAAATTCAATTCGGAGCGCGGCTCGATTTCTAAAAAGCAGAACCTGAAACCGCAGCAGGGAGGGCTTTTGCCCTCCCTGTCCGTTTTCTCTTGGGGATGAGGCTTTTGTGAAGCACGGGAAGAGAAACGGGCTTACAGCAGATATGCTCAAGTCAAAACCACAACGCTTGACTTCCCGTCTCTTCTTCGTGTCCATTCTCGGCCTTACAGGTTCACTCTTGCTCCTCTCTTCTTCTGGGTTCTGCGGCGAGGGATTACAGGCTGAAAAAAAGCCCGACCCTCTGAGCAAGTATTCAAGACAATGGCTGGAAGAAGTTGTCCCTTACATCATCACACCTGAAGAAAGAAGTGTTTTTCTCAGTCTTCCCGATGAAGAAGAAAGGGGCAGGTTCATTGAAAATTTCTGGAGAAAAAGAGACCCAAAGCCCGAGACCTCAGAAAACGAGTTCAAACTCGAATACTTCAAGAGAATTGCCTTGGCCAATAAACTCTTCGGGCAGTCAGGGATTGAGGGCTGGCGCACAGACAGAGGAAAAATTTTTATCCTTCTGGGCCCTCCCCATGAGATTCAGAGAGATATGAATCCCTCGCGTGCCTCCCTGACAACATTTCAAGGGCCGAGTGAAACCTGGGGGTATTGGGGGCTGCAGAACCCAAGACTCCCCTACAACATGGAATTTGTTTTTGTTGATAAGCTTGGCACCGGCAGCTACATTCTGCAAACAGGCCTGGCTCTCGAGGGTGGAATAAGCTCCCCTCTGGACATTTCCTCCCTCCGTTTCTATTTTGATCATCTGGAAAATCTTGCAGAAGCGATGAGAAATCCTTTCGAAAATCTGGATAAGCTTCGGGGGATCGTCACCACCCAGGTCAGCTACGATCTGATTCCGTTAAAGCCTGATCTGTTCTACTTCAAGGCATCGGAGAAAATGGTTCATATCCCCCTCGTTGTTGACATTCCCTATTCTCGCCTTACAAAGAAAGAAATCAATCACGAATATTATTTTTCACTGACGTTGGTTCTCAGTGTCCAGGATACCACAGGCAGCGTTCTTTTTGAGAAAAGCAAGGATATCAATTTCAAACACAACCTCTCTGAGCTAACTTCGTTGACCGACAATTCCTTTCAGCTTCAAACATCGTTATCCGTGACCGCAGAATCAGAAGGGCATAAGCTCTGCGTTCTGGCTGTTGACAATTTTAGCGGGAAGATTGGCACGTCAGAGCAAGAAATCCGGGCGCCGAATTTCAACACGACAGAACTGTGTTTGAGTGACATCCTTCTCTTTCCCCAGGCGAATCCGGAAAGAAAAAGTGAACGTCAAGAAACCACTCCAGCCTTGGAGACTCCGGCGAGGGAGATAAGACGAACCTTCCGGGCTGAGGAAGAATTAAGTGTCTATTTTGAGGTCTACAACCTCGGCCTCGACGAGACAAAAGGGCAAAATGACCTGGCCATAGAATATTCGTTTTTAGCTAAAGGAAAATCGCTGGTCCGGATTCCTCGACAACATATGGATCCTTCCAGAGAAAAGGATTGTCGTGTTCACTCGGCCTTTCGTTTAAAGAATTTTGAACTAGGCTCATACACTCTTGAGGTAACCGTAATCGACGGGTGTTCTGGAAAATCGTTGACTAAGGGAGTCGAGTTCACTATCATTCATTAAAATTTTCTTCATCCGCAGGCCACGCGTTAATAAAGCGAACAGAAATTATTTTCTTGCCATGGAGAGGAGGCTGTCATGAATATGTCAAGGCCGAGAAAATCAATGTTTTATTTTTTTTTGACCGCGTTCATTTTTATGAGCTTTTCCTTTTGTCCGGGCTTCAGCCAGGAAACGGTTCTCAGAGGGATTGTTCATGACGAGCAGGGGAACCGTTTGCAAAAAGTCAAAATTACCCTTCTCGACCCGAGCCGGGGAACGAGGTTTGTCCTCAGCTCAAACAAGGCGGGCGAGTTCATAAAAGTGGGAATTCCTCCTTCTGCCTACAAGGCGAGCTTTGAACTCGAAGGTTATTTCCCTTTTGAAACTCAGCTCGTCGTCAGTATTGGAATGGAGGAAAAGGTCGTGATCACCCTGAAGAAAATTCCTCCGAAGATCGATGACGATGAAGATTTTGTTGCCGGAATAAATTTTTTTAATGCAGGAAATTACCAGGAAGCGATAGACGCCTTCTTAAAGGCGGCCGAAAGATTTCCAGAAAATGTCGAGCCATTTTATAACCTTGGCATCAGCTACTTGCGTAATGGAAATCCAGAGAGCGCCATCAGCCCCATGGAGAAAGTCATTAAAATGAAGCCGGATACGGTAGAGGCCTATTTTGCTCTTGGCGAATGCTATTTCAACCTTGGACAGAGCGAAAAAGCGCTGGAAGCTTTCTCCAAAGCGACCAATTTCGACCCCCATAATGCCAAAGCCTATTATAATCTTGGAATACTCTATTATAAATACGACAAGACAGACGAAGCTTTGGGTTATCTCGAGAAAGCCATTGAACTGGACCCGAAGCTATCCTCAGCCTATTATGAAGCCGGGCTGGCCAACGTCAAAAAAGGAGAGTACCAGAAAGCAATCAAGTATTTTGAGGATTTTCTGAAGCTCAGCCCAGATTCATCAGAAGCAAACCAAGCCAAGGCCATTATTGAGGAGCTGAAAAAAAAGCTGAAGGAGAGTTGAGAGATAGAAAAGAAGATAGAGATAGCTTTCTGAATAACAATGAATTCCAAACGTGCCTTCTCTCCAATTCCTGGATGAAAGTGGCGTGGTGATTTATAAACTCCCCGGCAATACGCCTCCTGAATCGAAAAAATAATTGACTGCGAAAAGAACTCAACGGCTTTGGCAAGAGGGCAAAAAATGAATAGGAGAGGAAATTCTTCTTATAAGTAACCTACTCCCCCCCAGTGAGTCAGGAGAATTTTTTCAACTCTATCGGCATCTCTTTCCTCTATTGCTTTCATGAGTTCAAGGTGGTCCTTGTAAGATTTTTCAAAAAAGGAGGGGTTCTCAACGATGGCGAAAATTTTATTGCTGTAGAAGGCAAATTTTTCTCCAAGGTTGACTAAGGATTGATAAAGGAAATTATTCCCGCATTCCTTCCAGATTCGAAAGTGAATTTTTAGATTTTGTTTTACATAGGGCGCGACTTTCTTCTGATTATAAAAGTTTCCGAGATTCTTTGTCATTTCCTTGAGATCTTTGATATCTTTATCGCGGAGGTTCGCCAGAGCCTTTTTCGTCGCAAAGGCATCAAGCAGCCTGACGACTTCAAAGAGCTCTTTGATTTCCTCTATACCGACCGGGGCAACAATGACTTCTTTTCTGGCATTGATGGTTAAGTATTTTTCTGCAGAGAGCCTTTGAAAAGCTTCCCTGGTGGGAGTTGTGCTGACGTTGAAGAGTTTTGCAATTTCCTTCTCATGGAGTCTTTGATTCGGTTTGAACTTTCCTTCAATGATGGATTTCTTGAGATACCTGAAGATCGTTTCACTGATTGTCGACGGAGATTTAAAAATTTTCTTCCTCCAAGCTTGCCTTCTATAGCATATAATCTATAAGATGTTGCCTAATATGTCAACTTTTTCTTTATCAGGAGGAAAAAGATGAAAGCGCTGAGCAGACTTTTTGTTCTTATGTTGTTTTTCTTTTTTGTTGCCGTAATAATGGCGGCTGAAGAGAAAAAAGAAAAAGAGGAACCCGTCACCGCACTCTTGGGAGGAACGTTAATCGACGGGAATGGCGGTGCGCCTATCGCAAACTCGGCCATCATTATCCAGGGAAGCAAGATAAAAGAAGTTGGGCGGGCAGATAAAATAAAAATTCCTGAAAAGGCAAAAAAAATCGACATCTCGGGCAACCTGATGGCTCAAAAAGGAGTTTATAACGTCCCTACTCTGGCCGTTTATAGAGAGCTCTACAGAGCCAATGGCGTCCCTGCATTTCTCGTTGAAAAAAGGCACTGGACATTATCCATGCACGAGACGCTCTTCAAGAAGGCCAGAGAACGCAAGATTACCATGGGCATCGGCACAGATTCTGTGGGCCAATTCATGAAGCTTTATCCTGGAATTTACTTCACAGAGATGAAATATTTTGTCGAGCTTGGCGCAAGCCCGATGGAAGCAATTGTGGCTGCGACAAAGAATGGCGCCCTTATACTGGGAAAAATAGACGAGCTGGGGACAATTGAGGCTGGGAAACTGGCTGATATCCAGGTGCTCAAGGCAGACCCGCTCAAATCCTTCGACAACCTGGGAAAACCAGAAATTGTAATCACCGACGGAAAAATTCACCTGCTCCAATAAAAGGGGGGCATAAACGCAAACTCGTTGACATGAGACAAAATTGGCATAAAATAGCTGAACTTCCGGGTTTATACCTTAATAAATCGTATCGTCCCCCGAATAGATTTCGACGACTTGAAAAATAAAGAGGTTTAAGGAAAAAACTGGTGGAGCTGACCGGGATCGAACCGGCGACCTCTTGACTGCCAGTCAAGCACTCTCCCAGCTGAGCTACAGCCCCACGACGTGAAATTATTATTACAGGAAGAGTGCCCTCGCGTCAAGATTCAGAGGTGGAACTGTAAGACCTATGGGACGCCGACGCCGCGCAATTTCAAGAAGATATTGCCGCCGATGGCCTGATAAGGAATTCCCAATTAGATTAAAATGTCCTTTTCCCAGCCAAGTTTGACGAGCTTGATCTTGGCTGGGTCGCTCGTGCCGAGTTTATAATTCTTATCGGCGCTATAAATACTATCGGGTGGTGGGGAAATAGGCCATTCCTCTCCTCTGAACAGGTTGCGCTTGGCCTGGCAAATTTTCAGGCAGACAGTGTCCACAGCAACGGGGTCATTGCTGACCATGACGCCGCAGTAATTCCAGCGGTGGAGCGGGTTGATCTGCGGCCCGGGGCCGAAATAAGGCCGGAGCATATCCACGACAATCAACCTCGTCTTCCCTTTCACTTCGGGAAAAAGAAAGATCTCACCCAGGTTCGTGCTCGGAGCATGATATTTGGAAGGCTGGGAGGTGAAATTGATGTAGTTTTTTAGCGAGACGGCGATTCCGGTCAGTGTATGGACTTTGACCGATGGGACGTTGATGAGCGCCGTGCATTTGGTCACCGGAAGCCCCCCGTCCTGAGCGAAGATGCGGTCTTTAGTGACGCCGGCCTCCTCTACCCGCCTGACGATAGCGTCGATAACCGCCTGCTCGGTGTGCACGCGCATCCAGTTGCAGCGAGTAAATTTCACGCCGACGGTATCGTTAGCCCGGAAGAATTTCGACCAGGCCTTGGCGACTTCTGCTTCTCCGGAAAACTCTTTTATTGCCGTATCAATCATCTCCTGGACGGCGGCCGGGTCAATCTTATCGCCTGTCCCGATGGCTTTTTCGTCCCGGATCAAGACAACCGTGCTCTGGGGATTCTCCGCGGCGAACGGAACTGACCTCGACTTTGGCGCGGCAAACGGCCGCCCGTCTTTGCCGTAAAGAGCGATTCCCAGCGCGCCCAGGGCGGCGCCTTTGATGAAATCCCGCCTCGTCACCAACGAGCCGTTTTTCTTTTTCCTCATGATTCTTTGTCCTCCCGTTTCATAAATTCATAGAGACTTGCTTGAGAAGCCAATCCAGGAGCGTTTTTTTGTCAGCGTCAAGAACGATGATGAGATACTCGCCTTTCTGGACGATTCCGGCGAATTTTCCGTTTTCGAGCTTTTTGGGCTTGACCGGAACATCTGGGACGAACCGTTCCAGCAGGAACATCTCCACGAACCGTCCATAAGCGTCGAAGGCTCTCCCGGCCGAAGGATAGCCAACCAGCAACAGGTGCGCCTGGGCTCCCTCCTTATGGTAACGGCCCATCACGGCCTGCGTCTCCGGCGAAAGATTAAGGATATTAACATTAGCCAGATAATAATGGGTGTTCAGCGAGATGAGCGTATGGAAATAGCGAAGGCTTTTTGGCCGCAGGCCTTCGGCGGGGAGGGCAGTGGTGAGCTTGGGGCGTTTCCCTTCCGTCGGGATTGCCGCAGCAACGGCGCTTCCCATCTTCATGACGACAGTTTTTGCCTCCGGCGTCTCCTTATCGGCCAGAATCCGGACGAAAAAATCGCCCTTCCATAAGCGAAGCAACCCGGCGGCGTAGATGGCCTCCTGGCCGCAATCAGCCTCTTCGCCGTCCGTATCCTGGGTGAACACACCAAAGGCATCCTCGGATGAGGCCATCTGATAAATTTCGACGACGACCGAGGGGGCGTCCGGTCTGACGTACTCACGGACAAACAGAAATTGAAAGTCGAAAGCCAGGTAGATTTCTCCAGCTCCGTCCATGTAGTCGAAAATGTTGTCCCGGCCGAAAACCTGATCCCCGTCAACAGCCGTCCAGCCGCATATCTCGCGCGGCAGGGCCTTCAGGAGAGGAAAGGAAGAAACGACTTTCTCTCTATCTAACACGTGAGACCCGCCCGAGCGAAATCTGCCCGCCAAAAGCAGAAGACCAGCCAAGAGAATCAACGAGGCTGCCGCAGCCCTTCCGGCCCATGTATTTCTCATGAAAACCCGGCGATCTTGCCCTAAGCTTTACCACAGGCATAAGGACCTGTCAATTTCGCGTCACGCGAAGCATGCGGTGTCGAGTATCTGTTATAATTGCTATTGCTATTGTAGAAGATTATAATTCTTGGAAGGATTTCGCTGAAAAAGAAGCATAGCCACAGTCAAAAAGAACAGGATCGTGGCCGTCGGCAGTTTGAACACCAACATCGAGAAAATGCTCGCCTGAACAGCAAATGACCGCCAAAAAGCGCTTCATCGCCGCGCTCGAGCGGAAGATGCCCGACCGGCTTCCCGTGACCACCCATCATCTCATGAAATACTTTCTGGATAAATACATGGGCGGAATCTCGAATGACGAATTCTTCGACTATTTCGGGCTCGACCCCATCCTCTGGCTGGCGGCGCAAAAGCCGGACGAGGCGAAGGGCGAGTCTTTCGACCCAAATGATGAAGAGGTGGATTTGGCCTCCTCCCGACAGATTGTATCGCCTAACTGGCACATCGAGACCGAAGACGTTCCTGGCCAGGAATACAAGACAACGCGGTTCAGCATCGTCACGCCAAAGAAGACGCTGTCTATGGTTCTCCAGAGCACGGGCTACACCAACTGGGTCACCGAACGGCTCATCAAGGAAAAAACAGATATCGAAATCATCGCCGCCTACGCGCCGGCGCCAGCGTGCGACGTGGACAAGGTGAACCGGCTGGCCGAAGAATACGGCGAGCGCGGCCTCGTGCGCGGCAACATCCCGGGCTTTGACATCTACGGCCAGCCGGGCTGCTGGCAGGACGCCGCCTGTCTCTACGGCACTGAGAACCTCATCTTAGCGACATTCGACGACCCGGCCTGGGTCCACGAGTTCCTGAGGATTCTCAAGGCGCGGAAAAAAGCGTTCGTCGAATCGATGACGGGCGCCCGTTTCGACCTCGTCGAGCACGGCGGCGGCGATGCCTCCTCGACGGTCATCTCACCACGGCTTTTCGACGAGTTCGTCGCCCCTTACGACGCCGAGCTCATCGCCCTGGCCCATGCGGCCGGCCAGCGCGTCGTCTATCACACGTGCGGAGGCATGATGCCCATCCTCGAGAATATCGCGGCCATGGACCCCGACGCTATGGAAACATTCACGCCTTCGGGCATGGGGGGCGACGTTGACCTTCTGGAGGCCAAGCGCAGGATCGGAAGCCGCGTATCCATGATCGGCGGGTTCGACCAGTTTCATTACTTCAGCGGGTGTTCGGCTGAAGAGACGCGCCGCGCCGTCCGGCGCTGTTTTGAGGAAGCCGGGGAAGGCGGCGGTTATATCCTCTCTCCTTCCGACCACTTCTTCGACGCTGACCCGGAGCTCATCATGGCTTACGCCGACGAAGCTCGCCGCTGTGTCTACTGAGCAGTTCCCGGCTCAAAATGTGATTTGAATTTCGGTGCCGCCGTCGCGGCGGAGCTCGAGCTTCCCGTCCAATTGTTTCGTTAAGTCTGCGACGATCTGGAGGCCCAGAGTTTGCGGCATTTGGACATCGATACTCTCCGGGAACCCGCTGCCCGTATCTTTGACAATCAGACTGTACTTGCCGCCTTCGTCCCTGAACATCCTGATCACAAGCTCTCCCTTCTTTCCACCGGGGAAGGCGTACTTGAGGGCGTTGGAAACGAGCTCATTTATGATCAGGCCGCAGGGGATGGCCCGGTTGATGTCCATCTCAACATGCCGCACGTCTATCTTGAAACGGACCCGCTCGGTGTCCACCTCGTAAACAGCAAAAAGATGAGTGACCATTTTCTCGATGTAATCAGCGAAGTCGATGCTGGCGAAGTCCTTTGATTGATAAAGCTTTTCGTGGATTATAGCCATGGAGCGGATTCTTGTATGGCTTTCGCTTAAGGCCTCCCTGGCCTTCTCATCGGTTGTCTGGCGGGCCTGGAGCCTGAGGAGGCTCGACATAATCTGCATGTTGTTCTTGACCCGGTGATGAATCTCCCGGAGCATGACGTCTTTTTCTTTAAGAGCAGCCTTGAGATTTTCTTCTACTTTCTTTCGCTCAGAAATGTCGCGAACGATAGCGAGCACCGTGGGCTTGCCGTTGAGTTCGAATAGGTGGGAGGAGACTTCGGACGGAATCCTGCGTCCGTCTTTTGTCATGAATGTCCGTTCAAAAACCCGGTGTTTTTTTTCACTCAGAATGAGCTGGGAATCATAGACTTGCTCTTTTTCTTCGGGCACGACAAGGTCAAGCTTGGAAAGCCGGAGCAATTCTTCCCTGGAGTACGCTGTTATCATGCAGGCAAGATCGTTGACTTCAACAAATTTTCCCGGTTTCATATCTTCTGTTAGTTCGTAAACAAAAATAGCGTCGTTTCCGGCGTTGAACAAGAACCGGTGTCTTCTCTCCGAGGCCTCAAGAGCGGAATAAAGCTGTTCTTCAAGAGTCACATCGCGGGAGACATTGGTCACGGCGACAATTTCCCCATCCCTGATAACTGCGGTCGACGTCACCTGGAAGATACCGTAAAGGCCGTGCTTTCCCTTGAACCGGAGCTTGTCGACAACGAGAGTTTTCTCCCCGGACAAGATCTTTTGGATATTTTCTAACGCCTTGGCGTTGTCATCGGGATGGAGCCTGCCCAGCTCGAAAATGTCCCTGCCGAGCAGTTCTTCTCTAACCGCCCCAACATAATCGCAGGCCGCTTTGTTGATTTCCATCAACTTGAGGTCAACGCCGAAAGTGAAAATGGCCTCGCCGGCGAACTCATGGAGAATCCGGTATTTTTCCTCGCTCGCGCGGAGCGCCTCCTCCGCCCGCTTGCGCTCAGTGATATCGAGGATCTGGGCGATTGTGCTTACCTTTCCCTTTGAATCTCTCACAATCGTCGAGCTGATCTCCATTCTTCTTTTTTCACCGTCTTTTTTGACGATATTGAATTCATATCGAGGCGGCACATCCTCGCCCCGCTGTCGTCTTACGTACCGGTCCGCGACCAGGATCTTGCTTTCCTCATCCAAAAATTCTCTGAAATCGTGACCAATGATTTCTTCGCGGCTGTATCCGACGATTTCACAGAGCTTGTCATTCGCGTATCTAAACTTATAATCCTCTCCCACAATAAGGACTCCGTTGTGCGAAAATTCCACGACGGCGCGATAACGCTCTTCGCTCTCCTTCAGCGCCTCAAGGGCTGCGCGTTCCTCGGTTTTCCCTTTGCCTCGGCCTCTCTCCAGCCGGTCAGGCGCTCGGCCACCGGGTTCATCACCTTCACCAGGCCTTTTGTGTCTGTCGTGATGACAGCGTCGCCTATGCTGTAGAGGGTTGTGCGCATCTCTTCCTGCATCTCTCTCTTTTTTCTTTCCGACTCGTACAGTGCGCCATAGAAATGGGCCTGGCGTTGTCTGTAGCCGAATGAGACCCCGGCAGCGGCAAGCAAGATGAGGAACGCCACAAGAAGAATTGTGATGACGGCGCGGTAGCGCATCTCAGCAAGGATCTCTGAGGCGTCCTCCTTGGCCACCATGAACCAGGCCGAGCCGGGCACGGGGCGCAGGTCTGCGAGAACCTTAACGCCGCGGTAATCCCTGCCTTCGAACTTGCCTTCTTTTCCGAGAGCCGCCTGGACAGAGGGAAGCGTCGTCAGGCTCAGAGGAAAGCCATAAGAGAGAGCAGTACCGGCGCGGTGGCGAAGCTCATTTAGACACACAACCTCCTCCCCTTCCCGCCGGACGAGGAGCGTTTCTGCGCTCTGGCTGGGTGTGGGCCAGGATTGGACAAACGGAAACAGGAAGGCTTGCGCGTCGCTTCTTAAGACCAGGACAGCGACGGGTAAACCACCCGCGTTCAGCACAGGCACGACGCTGTCCAAGTAGATAACGCCGGAGGGGCCGCGAAAGAGGTCAGTGAGCACGGCCTTTCTGCTTCTCATAGCCTCTTCTATGGCTCGCCAGGTGTCGGTTCCCACCGGGTCAGGGTCTTCTTTGACGGAAAGAAGAACGCGGCCGTCCAGGTCGAGAAGGAGGACGTTGGCATAACCGAAGACTTCGTTTGTGAGCTCCAGGCGTTTCAAAATGCCCTGGCGGAGGATGAGGTTACCGGGACTCCCCAGCCACTCTTCCACCGCCTTCTTGAAGAATGGGCTGTCGGCAAGATCCCGGGCATCGCCCAACCGTTCCATCCGCCATTGGACGATCCCGCCTGCTTTCAGCTCGCCTATGGCAGCAAGATCCTGGAATTTCTCCTTCCGAATGCGCCCCGCTTCTGTCCAGAAATACCAGTGTCCTCCGGCGAGAAGCGGGAGAGAAATCAAGAGGAATATGACTATCCATATTCGCCTGGCTGGAGTGAGAGAAAAATCCCCCTTTCTCATTTTATTTCTCCTTTATGTCTGTGTGCGCAAAGGAATGACCGGAAAAATGAATCTGCTTCAATCCCGCATCAGGTCATCGCGCATCCCTTTATCAACTGCGATTAGATTATACAGAATTGGCGGCAAATTGATAAGATTTTTTTGTATTTTTTTAGGTGCTCAGATCTTAATTGTTCAGAAATTTCGCAAGCCGGAGGTGCAGGCTGTCGTTCGAGAAAAATGAGGAAAACTTCTCAGCTATCCTTGACATGCCTCCTGCGCTGACGATACAGTTTAGGCGGAAAGGAGAGTCCAGTCATCATGAAAATCAGAAATCAAAGCCGGTTGGCATTTCTCTTTATTTTGACTTTTTTGGCCTCCGTGTCCTGGGCTGGCGGCCAAGCCGAACAAAAGAAGCTCGTCCAGGCTCCGCCCGGCCTCGACGCCACCGTGGCCCGGGTGATGGATACCTTTAAGGTGCCGGGAATCGGGCTGGCCATCGTCAAGGACGGCCAGGTTGTTATCGCCAAGGGATACGGCGTGCGCAGGCTGGGTGAACCAGCTCCCGTTGACGGCCAGACGCTCTTCGGGATCGCCTCCAACACCAAGGTCTTCACGGCAGTTGCTCTGGGATTGCTGGTTGAAGAAGGAAAAATCGCCTGGGATGCACCGGTTATCGATTATCTTCCCTGGTTCCAGATGTGGGACCCGTACGTTACCCGGGAGCTGACCATCCGCGACCTGCTCGTCCACCGGAGCGGCCTGGGCCTGGGAGCCGGCGATCTTCTGTGGTGGCCTCCTTCTACTTACACCCGCAAAGAGATTATGCGACGCTTGCGGTTCATCAAACCCGCAACGTCTTTTCGCAACGCCTACGCCTATGACAATGTCCTATACTTAGTTGCGGGCGAGGTCATAGAAACGGTGAGCGGCCTGACCTGGGAGGATTTCGTCGGCCAGCGCATCCTGAAGAAGGTCGGGATGACGACAAGCGATGTGCGCTATTCCGCCACAGCAAACATGGGAAACGTCGCCGGGACCCATGCGCCGGTCGAGGGTGTCGTCCGGCTCGTTAAACCCATGGACAGCGAAAACACCAACCCCGCGGGCGGCATCAACTCAAACGCCGAGGACATGGCCAAGTGGATGCTCGTCTTGCTCAACGAGGGGCGGCTGGCCGACGGGTCGCGGCTCTTTAACGAGAAGACGGCCCGCGAGCTCGTAACTTTGGTAACGCCGATACCGAGTCCGGCCCCGCCGCCTGAACTGGCCGACTTAAAGATAAATTTCCAGGGATATGCGCTTGGCCTTAATGTTCATGACTATCGCGGGAAAAAAGTCATCACTCACACGGGCGGATTGCCGGGATATGTTTCCAAAGTCACGCTCCTTCCCGAGTTGAACCTGGGGATTACGGTGCTCACAAACCAGGAATCCGGAGAAGCCTTCAGCTCCCTGACCTGGCATATCGTCGACCACTATCTTAAGGCACCATCGAGGGATTGGGTTGACACCTACCTCAAGATCCGGGCGCGCCGGGAGGCACGAACGGCCGAGGCGATGAAAAAGGCGGCCAGCGCCCGTGATGCGGCATCGAAGCCATCGCTCGCTTTAGAGAAATACGCAGGCATATACACGGATGCCTGGTACGGCGACATCACGATCGCTTTCGAGGACGGCAAGCTCGTCATGAGCTTTTCGAGGACTCCCCTGCTCATCGGCGACCTCGAGCACTGGCAATACGACACTTTTGTCGTCAGGTGGCGCGACCGGGAGCTTCGGGCTGATGCCTACGTGACTTTTGCCCTCAACCCCGACGGGACGATCGATCAGGCCAAGATGAGGGCTGTGTCCCCGGAAACAGATTTCAGCTTTGATTTCCAGGACCTCTTGCTAAAGCCAGGGAAAAAATCGTCTGAGCGGTAAGCCAGACTGGACTATTACCCCATCAGGAGATTTTTTGTCCCCAGAATGTTTGAACAACATTTTCACTGGGCGGGCGAGAAACCAGGCTGGCTCCGATAAAGGCGATGACGGCGGCTATGACCGCGACCAATGAGGGATGAGTCCCCCAGAGCTTCAACCAAGGACAGACAGTATTGGCCAAAGCGTAAACGACCATCCCGCAGGCGATTGCGGCCAGGGCTCCGTACCTGTTTCCTCTTTTCCAGTTGAACCCTAAAAGGATTGGGCCGAAGGTTGCCGCTTCCAAACCGCCGATCGAAAAAAAGATGATCCACTGGATCAACTTCGGCTGAAAAACTGCCAACCCCATGGCCAGCGCCAGGCAGGCCGCCATGGTCCAACGTGAAGCGGCCTTAATCGTCGTTGGAGAAACGTCCGGCCTGAGTTCCTGGAGGACATTTTTAGCGATACTCGAAGTGATGATGATGGCCATGGCGGCGACAGTCGTCTGGATGCCGGCGACAATCCCGGCAAGCACGATCCCGGCCAGGGCTTTAGGCATCACGTTCATGGCCAGCCAGGGCGCGATCTCATCAGGCACGGCAAGGTTAGGGATGATGGACCTCCCGACCACTCCGGAAAGGCAGAGAAGCAAAGTCCACAGGAAGACTAAAATCCCTCCCATCCATATTCCTCGTTTCAGGGCTTTTGTATTCTTGTACGTGAGCGCGCCGAGCATGGCGTGGGGCATGCCCACGATGAAGAACCCCGTCATGCAGGCAACGGAAAAAGCGAAGGCCGGAGGGAATTCCCCGCTCTTTGTCGGAGAAAGAAAGCTCGCGTCTTGGGCGGCCAAAACCTCTGTCGATCTCTGGAAGCCGCCCGCGGAATGGACGGTTCCGATGAACAACATGATGCAGCCCACCGTGATCACAACACCCTGAAGAAGCGTCGCTAAAGATGTTCCTCGCATCCCGCCCAGGACACAGTAAACCAGCACGACCAGCGCGCCGAACGCCAGCGAAACAAGATAGCCCATGCCTGTCATCTGGGAGATGACCCTTGCCGCTCCGACAAACTGGGTCGCCATGTAGGGAATCAAGAAAAAAGTGACCAGGACAGCCAGGAGGATGATGACCGTCTTGCTCTGGTATCGGGCCTTGAACAGATCCAGATACGTGACGGCGTTCACCCGGCGGGCAACGATGCCCACGAGGATCCCGATGGGAGCCAGAAGAAGAAGGTTCATGAAAATCTGGAAGTTGTTGATCATGACCCAGGAGTAACCGTAGGCGTACGTCATCCCAGGCCCGGCGATGAACGTGCCCGCGCTGGCGAGACCTCCAGCGATAACGAGAGCCACCACCACTCCCCCTAGCCCCCGCCCAGCAGCATAGAACTCTTGTTCGTATTTGTTGATGGGGACTTTCTCGACGATCCGGAACGACCAGACCCCGATGGCCGCGAGTATGCCCGTGTACACCAGGAAAGAAATCGTGGCCGCGTTCATTCCGGTTCTCTCCGCTCTGGCTTATCATCCGTGAGGGATACGTCCGGGATGAGCTTTTCGACAACGATGATAAGCAGGATGACAAAAACAGCAGGCAGGAGGATGTTGCCGATTGTCACCCATTGAGGAAGCCCCCACAATCGCGGTCTTATCCCCAGGAGATAGGAGGCCGCCAAGACGGCCGCGAGGTACAAAGAAAAAAAGACCCAGGCAAGGAGAAAGACCCGGCGGGAAACTTTGATTCTTGGATCTTCAGTTTGCTTCATTGAACGGGAAGAGGAGTTTTCTTTTTCGCTCAGGGTAGCCTCTGCTGCCCATTAGCTCGACGTCATTACTCTCCGTCACGCATGGAGAATAATCCGGGCCGCCGGTCGATGTCAAGAACACAACGAGAAGTTTCTCGCGGTCGGATCATGTATTTTCCCATGCGCTCGGCCTTGCTCTTTGTTTAGCCCGGATTAGGCGTGGAGATTAAACCCGTTTATTCCAGGCTTTCAGGCAAGATGTAGTCTCCGAATTCTTTCTGGGCCCTGAGTAAACGCCCCCTCTGTTCTTCGAGCACTCTGAAAATTTCTTCCGAAGCATCGCCCACTTTTTCGCGGAAAAAGCTCTCGACTCTCTGGAGCTTGGCCAAATTTTCGGGGACACGGATAGTAAATTGTTTCCTGTATTCTTCTTTTGTGTATTCTCTGTGCAACACTTTTTGAAAGAGCATCCGCAGGTCCTCGTACCGGGGGATAAGACCTGTCGGAGATTTTATGGCATCCACATCATTGTGCACGCGCAACTCCATCCATTTTAGCCAGACATGTTTGTCGCGACGGTTATTCAAAAATTCACCTGTCTTTAGATCCCGCAAGAAATAATTAACGCCAAAAACAACGGGGGCCTTCTTCAGCTTTTTTCCAAATTCCAGATAGTTCTTAAGATATTGACCCAAGCTTATAGAGACAAAATCTTGAATGCTCATTATATTTATTTCATATTTACCCTCTTGACCCACAATGGCGTAGGTTGTCTCTGTTTCCAGCGCTGCTCCGTAGGCAACAATTCCATGCTCCCAGGAAAAACCTTGCTGAACCGGAACATAGCCTCTATAATCACGTCCTCCGTACATTATCCCAGCCAGTTCTACGCCTGGATGGATCTTCTAAAGCCGGGTCGCTATTCTCTAATGCCTTAAGAGACACCAAATAACGGGCATTTTTATGAGCAGGCAGAATTATCTCGCCTCGTTCATCCGTCTTACCCTCGTGCCATTGTCCGGAGTAATTTATTCCTTCCTTGGGAAGTGCCTCACTCATACCCAACCACCACGGCCGGCCATCTTGGACTAAAATATTTGAGAAGATAATCTCGCCTGGATTTGTAAGAACATCGTAGATCCCAGGATCATCCTTAGGATTAACATCCTGAATAATCCCAAAAATACCCGCTTCCACATTTACGGCGCGGCAAACGCCATCAATATTGCGCAAGTAAGAGAGGTCGTCGGCAAGGATAGTCTCGCCGGGAAGCATAGCGGTAGAAGTTTTTCCGCAGGCACTGGGAAAGGCGCCCGCAAGATAGGTTTTTCTGCCGCCCGGTCCAGAGACTCCCATCATCATGAAATGCTCAGCCAACCAGCCTTCTTGGTGAGCCCGACGGATCGCCAGACGAAGAGCGAGTTTCTTAAAACCTACGGAATTTCCCGCATACTGAGTGTTGACGCTGTAAACGATATTGTCCAGATAATCAATGTAAATGCGTTTGCGTTCATGCTCGATACTCACCATATCCTTGTTTAATTTGCCGGCAGAATGGAGAGTCGAAAAAAAATCTGTATCTTTTCCTGCTTTAATGAATTCTCTATAGCCTGGCCTGTAAAGCAGGTCTACAGAATGGGCAACGTACCAAGAATCAGTGCATTCCATGCAAAGAATAGTAAACGGAGAGTTTGCCGGGCCCAATGTTAGAAAGCGAACAATCATTGTTCTGCCCTTCATTGCCTCCTTAAGGAGACCCTTTATTTCTCTTAAACCTTCATCCCGGTCAATCTGATTGATGGCAGGACTCAAGAAATCTCCTTTGGGCACTAAAAATTTTGTCACCTCGCGATCTCTTCCTTGATCATACAGGCCATCAAAATGGTAGGTATGACCAGAAAGCGCTAAGGGTTTCTCCTCCCCATAGAAAATTGCTTGTTGACGCACAAAGGCAATATCTTCGGGGGTGTCGCTTCAGACAAATATTTTTTCGGGTTGACACAGTTCGCTTGCCTCAGCAATGAACCTCAAAACTCTTGGATTAGTTATTTGAGCCAGCTTCTGATCATTCATTCCATCAAGCTTGGGTCTTAGTCCTCCAAGATAGTCGTTTTTCATGTTTTTTCCTCCTTAAATAAAAAAAGCCAACGATCGCTTCCCGCCCTCCCATCGAGAGAGAACTAAGAAACGCTTGTTGGCTTACTGCGCAACAGCCCTTTCTTTGGGCTCTTGCCTACAGTCTTCCAATAAAATATAAAATAATTCTAATGAAAAAATTTATTTCGTCAATCTTTTTCTGAGAATGTTTCCTCCAAGTTCTTGTTTAGGGTAAAAATGACCCGCTCGCCTGTTTTGGTGCTGATATCGGTATGCATGCTTTGCACCTGAGACCCGGTGATATCTGAAATTATTGTTTCGAGCATAAAGCGAGCGCTTTCTAATAACCGCATCCGGGTCTTTTTTATCAACGCCGCTCCTTCGACGGTTTTGGCCAGTTGCTCTTCTGCTTGTGTAAGAACCCCCTTGAGCCGGACAAAAACCATATCCTTTATGATGTACGTTTTGGTCTCAGCAGGGCCTCTCCCCATATATTCTTTCTCAAACTTAATTATCGCCTCACCAATCTGTGCCTCGACCTGGCCTTTAGTTTTATCGCCCATATGAGTTTTCTCTAAAAGCTCTTTTTCTGGCATGGTTAGCAACGATGCACTTTTGCTCTAATTATCTCTCCTAACTAATATGGCGAAATTTAACCTAAGATAAAAAGGGATGTCAAGTCATAAGGGGCTCACCCAGGCAGCGCAGATAAAAAGCAAATTCCTGTTTCTTGAGCCGCCTGCTGTGATTTGTTATGATGCTCAACGAGTCGATTCCCATAAGCATTGAAAAATGAAGAAAAAAAGGCCTTCTTTCAACCATGAAAAAGTTAATGAAAAAAGATAAAAAAATTCTCTAAAGTAATAACCAGAGGTCAACGAATGAGGGAATTAAGTCGGCGAATTTTCGCCAGTCTCGTGGTGATATTCTGGTTGAGCTTCATCTTGTCGTGCCAAGCAACCGCCCTCGAAAAGCGCGCAGAGGATGATAACCAGCGAATGCTCTCCGATACCCGGGAATACCTTAGGCGTTTGGAGAAGTTAGGTTTTGCCGGAGTCGTTCTCATCGCCCGCGACGGCACTCCCCTTCTCGCGCAGGGATACGGCCTTGCGGACAGGGAGCACGGCATCCGCTGGACTCCGGCTACGGTATCATCGATCGGTTCGATCACCAAGCAGTTTACGGGTGCGGGCATCCTCAAACTCCAGGAGGACGGCCTCCTCTGTGTCAATGACTCCATCTCTAAATATTTCCAGGTCGTCCCCGAAGACAAGCGGGCAATCACTCTTCATCATCTCCTGACACACTCCTCGGGGCTTATCGACCCTGAAAAAATCGGCGATTGGGACCCGATAGGCCGTGACGAATATGTCCGCCTTGTCCTTGATCAACCGCTGGCCTTTCCCCCTGGCCAGGGATACGAATATGCCAACGCCAACTTCAGCCTGCTCGCAGCTATAATCGAACAGCTGACGGCAAAGCCGTACGAGAAGTTCATCCGCGAACGCCTTTTCCTCCCATGCGGAATTTATGAGACAGGATACGTCCTGCCGGTCTGGGGCGACGCACGGATGGCCCAGGGATACAGAGGGAACAACCTCTGGGGCACGGTGCTTGGCAGGCCAATGGCTGAGGACGGCCCCTACTGGGGGCTCCGCGGCAACGGCGGAATCCACTCGACAGCCTACGACATGCTCCGCTGGGCCATCGCCTTAACTGAAGGTCGCGTCCTTTCACGCGAATCCATGGAAGCCTACTGGAAGCCCCACGTGAGTGAAGGTGGGGACTCCTACTACGGTTATGGCTGGGTTGTCATGACAGGACCTGGAGGCGAGAAGATTATCACCCACAACGGTGGCAACATGATTTTCTTCGCTGACATGGCCATCGTCCCGGAGCGCAAACTCGTTGTCTTCCTCCAAACCAATGTCATTGCTGACGTCCCGGGCGTGAACCGGCTTCTGGAAAAAATCGGTGCCCGAATTCTTGTGGGAAAGCCGTATCCTGAGATTCCGGACGTGGCTGATATTGCGACCGGCACTATCACTTCTTTCGCGGGACGCTACAAGCTGGCCGGGAATGCGGGTGAAATCATCATTACTGCAGATGGCAATGCGCTTGTCTTAGAAGCCGAAGGACAGCGGGCCTTCTCTTTTCTCCATTCGGTAGAACCAATTGAGATTGATCGGATTGAACGCCTTAATCAACTCCTGGATAGAATCATGGTTGCCTGCCGGACAGGAAATTTCGAGCCCATCGAAAAAGCCTACCAGGGCCGGGTCTCCCGGGAGAGGCTGAGCCAGCGCTGGAAGGAGATGATAGGCAACACCGAAGAAAGGCTTGGCCCGCTCCGCGGCCACGAGATTCTCGGAACGGCCAGGATGGAGGAGCGGGATGAGACGGTCGTCCGTTTCCTCTTTGAGCGAGGCTCTGAAAACAGGGCCTATGTCTGGGATAAAAGCGCGGAATCCCAGCTTCTGGGGATGTCCATGCGTTGCCTCTCCACGCGCCTGAAGTTCATGCCCGTGGCAGAGAGCGCGTTCGCCTCCTGGGACGGCGGGATCAGGCCTTCCAAACCCCTCCGCTTCGAAAAAAGCTCTGACGGCCGCTGGCGCTTGCAGTTAGGAAGCGGCCCCTTCCGCATCGAGGGAACTGAAGTTGCCCAGAACTATGGAATCAAGGACTAAGTTCGTGCGTTGCGAGGTTTGGACGATTCGTTCGCTCAGGCTTCGTAGATGATTTTTATCCCCAGGAGAGCGCTGATCGTCTCCACAGCCCTTTTGTGGTCGCCGTAGACTGTGACGCGGTGCCAGCCGAAACGGTCCCACTCGCCGAGCAACTTGTTGATATCACCGTGGACTTCGGCGGCCAGCTTAGTGCGGCAGGCCTTGTCTTCCTCAATGTTGCCGACAGTGGTCGCCTGATGGAGCACGATCTCCTTGCGTTCGGTGTTGAATTCGACCGACGTCGTCAGCTCGCCAGCCGGCATAAGCGACTGGATGGCTGCACCTTTTCGGTCTTCGGAGTGGTTGCGGATGCGGTAGGGGTTGGCGGGCCCCTTCGGCCCGAAGACTTTGCTCGGCGCCACACAATGAGCGTAGATAATCTGATTCTTCGATGTGTCGATGACCGGGTCGGAGATGTAGCCCGGTCGCCCCAACAGGTAAGTCGCCAGGAGCATCATCATTGTCGAAGGAAGGTCTCCCTCGCAGGCGCCGACAAGACCGTCGTTGTTGAGCTGGAAAAAGCCCAGGCAAGGATAGGCCGGCAGTTTGCCGCTGTAAAAAAGGCTCAGGCAGTCGATGGCAATGGCCTGAGCTCTGTACCGGCTGAGCAGATCCAGGAGGGCCACGTACATGGCGCCGGATTTCTTGATCTCTTCCGGGCTCGGCTCCACCACCTTCTCGGCGTTCTCAATCCAGTATTTGGCCCACTTCTCTGCCTGGGATCTTTCGGCCTTCTGGTAAGCGTCGTTGATTTCGGGCGAATTGATCTTCCTGACCTCTGTGCCAAACACTTCCTTGATTACTTTCGGGTCGCCCCAGAACCCTTCGCTATCAGTGACATCCAAGACTGTGGCCGCGCGCAACTTCTTGATGCATTCGAAACACCTGACTGCCGCCACGACGTCCTCGAACCGGGACGAGGAAACGCCGGCCACTTTCAAACTCTGCCGCCTCGATGCAGCGTATTCGATCAGAAACTCCCCCGACCCGGCGTAAAGGTCATCGACGAGGACCGTCGGCTTCCCGGAAGAGGCGATCTTGCGCACCGCACCCGTCCAGATTCCGACGATGTAGACGACATAGCCGTCCACATCCTGGTCGTTCTGAAGAAGCTTTTCGGCTTCCTGGGCCGATTGGACCGTCACGGGCAGGAATTCAATTTCCGGAAGAGCTTTCCGCAGCTTGGCTGTGAGTTCTGTCTTTCGGCCCTCATAATCGTAGCCGATGTTGGGCCAGGTAGGCCGGTCAGGTGCGATATGGGTGAAAACAAGCCGGATTTTCGGCTTCTGCCCGTCCACGGTATGTTGAGATAGGGGTGGACTAGACGCAGCTGCTTTCCCCCTGGCCAGGCTAAAGATTGAGGCATAAGCTGTGCAACCAGCACAGCCCGTCAAGAACTCTCGCCGCGACAGTCCTCGTTTTCCGTCTACCGAAATAAGGCGCCGATTCCTCATGTTTCTGCCCTCCTTTTTGGGTTGGAGCTTTCTTTATATCGCCGCGAGATGACAGCTGTCAAGGCAGAACTCAAAATCCAAACATGCCGATAGAATCACCTGACGAGTTATGCATCGGGCTAACCCAACCGTAGGTGCGCGGCTTCTCGGCCGAGCCGGCGTCGTCATCCTATGAGATTAGGTAATTACGTAGGCCGTCCCCGATTTATAATTGCAGGTCGGCAATCACTGGGGCATGGTCAGACGGCGTGGGTTTGTGCCTTTTCCTCGGCCAGAGGTCGACCTCGATGGCCTTGATGGAGTTCACATTAAAACTGCAAACCTTCATGGTTCAGACTATCGCAATTATCTCAATAAAGAAGGCACTGTTCAAGCGACTAAAAACATGGTAAAATAATAACGCCAAAAAGGAAGACTGCAATGCCGCGGAAAAAAAATAAATCTTTTAAGAATATCCTTTTCTGGATTTCTACCGGCGTCATCATCATCCTGCTCTGGAGCCTCCTGCAATCGCCCAGCCTGGTCAAACACGAGATAAATTTCAGCCAGTTCCTGACCGACGTCGAGGACAGCCGGGTTGAGGAAGTGACGATCACCGGCAACCAGATCCGAGGAAAATACAGAGAAGGAGAAACCTTCCGGACGATCGCGCCCAACCAGTTTGATGACCTGGTCAAAATCCTCCGGGAACACCAAGTCGGCATCACTGTCAAAGACACGAGCCGAAGCCCCTGGTTCTCCTACCTCTTCACCTGGTTTCCCATCCTCCTGCTCATCCTCTTCTGGGTCTTCTTCATGAGACAGATGCAGGCGGGCGGCAACAAGGCTCTATCTTTCGGAAAGAGCCGGGCCAAGCTGTTCTCGGGAACGCAGAAAAAGGCCACCTTCAAGGATGTGGCCGGGGTCGAGGAAGCGAAAGAAGAGCTCAAGGAAATCATCGACTTCCTCAAAGACCCGCAGAAATTCCAGAGACTCGGCGGGAGAATCCCGAAAGGCGTTCTGCTCGTCGGAGCTCCGGGGACGGGGAAAACTCTGTTAGCTCGAGCCGTGGCTGGCGAAGCCGACGTTCCCTTCTTTTCTATCAGCGGCTCTGACTTCGTGGAGATGTTCGTTGGCGTCGGCGCCTCCCGCGTCAGAGACCTCTTTGACCAAGGAAAAAAGCACGCGCCCTGCCTGATTTTCATCGACGAGATCGACGCGGTGGGAAGGCAGAGAGGCGCTGGGCTCGGCGGCGGCCACGACGAAAGGGAGCAAACGCTGAACCAGCTTCTTGTCGAGATGGACGGGTTTGACTCGAACGAAGGAATCATCCTGATCGCTGCCACCAACCGACCCGACATCCTTGACGGCGCCCTGCTCCGGCCGGGAAGGTTTGACCGCCGGATCGTCGTCAACATGCCCGACGTCAAAGGCCGGGAGGAGATCTTGAGGGTCCATGTCCGGAAAATCCCGTTGGATAAAGACCTCGACCTCAAAGTGATCGCCCGCTCGACGCCGGGTTTCAACGGCGCTGACCTGGCCAACTTGGTTAACGAGGCCGCCCTCCTTGCCGCCCGAAACGGCCAGGACAAGGTGACCATGAAGGATATGGAGGCGGCTAAGGACAAGGTCCTCATGGGCGTTGAAAGAAAAAGCATGATCATCTCCGACGAGGAGAAAAAGAGCACGGCTTTCCACGAAGCCGGACACGCCCTGGTCGCGGCCCTGATTCCGGAAGCGGACCCCATCCACAAGGTGACCATCATCCCACGTGGGCTGGCCCTGGGAGTAACCCAGCAGCTGCCGCTCGACGACCGCTACACCTACAGCAAGGATTACCTCGAGGCCCAGCTTTCGGTCTTGCTGGCCGGCCGCGTGGCTGAAACGTTGCTCCTCGACAAGACGACAACCGGCGCGGCCAACGATTTCGAGAAGGCCACCGAGATCGCCAGGAAAATGGTCTGCCAATGGGGCATGTCCGACCTCGGTCCGCTCACCTTCGGTGAACGCGATGACCTGGTCTTTCTCGGCCGAGACCTGGCCATGAACAAGAATTTCAGCGAGCGCACAAGCGAGCTCATCGACGAGGAAGTGAAAAAAATCATCACCAAGAGTTACAACCGAGCCCAAGGACTGCTGGAAAAAAACAGGAGCAAGCTGCTCAAGATTGCCAAAACTCTGCTCGAGAAAGAAGTCCTGGATTCAGAGGAGATCGATAAAATCGCCGGCGTCAAGAAGGGGAAAAAGGCCAAACAGGCGGAAAAAGAGAAAAGGAAAAAGGTCCTTCCTGCACCGGCCAAAGCAAAGAAGGAAGAATCCAAGGAACCGCAAGAAATCAAACCCCTGGACAAACCAGGCTTAGTGAAAGCGTGAACGTTGGGAGAGACATACCGATTTCAAGCTAAGGACAAAAACTTTCTCCTGGGCCAGAGAACCTGGCTCATGGGTGTCATCAACGTCACTCCTAATTCTTTCTACGACGGCGGATTTTATTTTGACCCTGCCCGGGCAATAGAGAGGGGTTTGGTCTTGGCCGCCGAGGGAGCGGACATCATCGATGTCGGAGGAGAAAGCACAAAGCCAGGCTCAGAGCCTGTCCCGGCCGACGAAGAGAGAAAAAGGGTTTTGCCCGTGATCTCGGCCCTGAGGGAAAAAACAGGGGCTTTGATCTCGATCGACACGACCAAGGCAGAAGTGGCCGAAGCGGCCATCGCCGCCGGCGCCTCGATCGTCAATGACATCAGTGCCGGCCGGTTCGATTCGCGAATGCTCCCTCTTGTGTCCGGAAGCGGTTCGGGCCTCATCCTCATGCACATGAAGGGAACTCCCAAAACCATGCAGATCAACCCCTATTACGAGGATGTTCTGGCGGAAGTCAAGGCCTTCCTTCAAGAAAGGATGGAAGCTGCAGAGGCGTTCGGCATCGCGAGAGAAAGGCTCATCGTTGACCCGGGAATAGGGTTCGGCAAGAGGCTTGAAGACAACCTGGCGCTTCTTAATAACCTCGATGCTCTCACCGAGTTCGGCCGGCCCGTCATGGCCGGAATCTCCCGCAAGTCGTTCATCGGGAAAATCCTCAACCTGGACCCACCGGACAGGCTTGAAGGCACGATTGCCGCTGCCGTGATGGCCATCCTTCGTGGAGCCTCGCTGCTGCGCGTCCATGATATCAAGGCCGTCAAAAGGGCCGTGGCTGTGGCGGAAGCCATCCTCGAACAAAAAAGAGAATTTCTGCCGCTGAAAGGAAGTCAGAAGCCGTATGTTCACTGATCTTGTGACCGCCCTGTCCCGCATCACGATCGTGGACATCTTAGACATCCTTCTCGTCACCTTCATCCTTTATTCGTTCCTTCGTTTGATCAAGGACACCCGCGCCTACCAGATGGCTATCGGCATCGCCATCATCGGGCTTTTCTACCTGCTCACGCAATGGGGCAGGCTGGTCGTCTCGCACCGGCTGATCAAGAGCTTCGCCACTTACTTGATTATCGCCATCATCGTCCTCTTCCAGGGCGAGATCCGGCGGTTTCTGACCGGGCTCGGGTCCCGGTCTTTCCGCAGGCCTTTCGCGCTGCGCTCACTGGAGGAGAAGTTAGCCGATCTTTTTCTGGCTGTCGAATACCTCTCTAAGAAAAAAATTGGAGCTCTCATCGCTGTGGAGAAGGAAATCTCTCTCAAAGCGTATGCCGACCGGGGCACGAAACTGGACGCAGTCCTCTCCAAAGACCTGCTGGTGAACATCTTTTTCCCCCACTCCCCTCTCCACGATGGTGCTGCCATTGTCCAGGGGAACAAAATCCTGGCCGCTGGTTGCCTTCTCCCCCTTCCCGCTTCGCACAACCTGGGAGAGGAGTTTCTGGCCAGAACCAGGCATCTTGCGGCCATCGGGCTTTCTCAGGAGACCGACGGAGCGGTCATCGTTGTCTCTGAAGAGACCGGTGCCATCTCCTTAGCCACCAAAGGACATCTCGTCAGAATCCAGGACAAAGACCAGCTCAAAGACATGATGCTTCGCTACCTGGAATAGAGATTAGAAATATGAAAAAATTCGTCCGCACCCTGTTCTTCAGGAACTGGGAGCTCAAGCTGCTCTCACTTATTCTGGCTTTTTTGCTCTGGATTTCTCTCATCCCCGAGGAGAAGATTTTTTCAGAAAAAACGCTGACCATCCCCCTGGAATCACGCAATATTCCGCCCAATATGGAGCTTGTGGAAAAGCCGGAGGCCAGCGTAGACGTGACCATCAGGGCTCCCAACAGGCTGATCAACGAAATCAGCTCAGCCAACGTCTATGCCAAGCTTAACCTGGAGAAGGCCACAGTTTTTCAACAAGAATACCCTCTTAACGAGACCATGATCTCCATTCCGCCCGGGGCCGAGGTGGTCAGGATCACCCCGAACAAGGTCAAGCTTAAGCTCGAAAGGACTGAAGAAGCCTGGCTCGATATTGCCCCTAACATCATCGGGAAGGTCAAAGAGGGCTACGGGGTGGCTAAGATCGAAGTTCTGCCAGGGCGTGTCCTGGTCAAAGGCCCCGAGAGCAAGGTCCGGGAAAAGGACAAAGTCACGACAAGCCCGGTGAACGTTTCGGAGCTTGAACAATCGACCGAGGTCGAGGCCGACCTGATCCTTCCCAAGCCTGACTTGAGGCTTGCCACGCCAGTAAGCAAAGTCCGGGTCAGAATCCTCGTTCAAGAAGAGAAGCTTCCGGCGAGTCCTGAAGTCAAGAAGAAAAAATGAAAAAGCTCTTCGGGACGGATGGGATACGGGCTGTGGCGGGTGAATATCCGCTTGACAAGAAAACCATCTTTACCCTGGCCAACGTGTTGGTCGAGCTGTTGCAGCAAGAGGGGCTCAAAACCCGAGTCCTCATCGGCCGCGACACCAGGGAATCAGGCTCCTGGATCGAAGAAATTCTTTTTCAGGGTATCCAGGCTGGAGGCGGCGAGGCTGTTTCCAGCGGAGTCATCCCGACGTCTGCTGTCTCCTTCCTGACGAGAAAGCACAGTTTTTCGGCCGGAATCGTTATCTCCGCGTCTCATAATCCTTACAGGGACAACGGAATCAAGATCTTTTCCCCCGAGGGTCTTAAAATTTCTGATGAATGGGAAGCTAAACTTGAAATGGCCATGGCCAGCGGAAAGAACACCCCACAGGCAAGCAGCCTGACCATTTCTCCCGAGCCAGAGCTAATCAAAGATTACGAGAACTTCCTCAAGAGACAACTGAAAGGCCTCTCCTATCCAATAGACCTCAGCATGGTCGTGGACTGCTCCAACGGCGCCAGCTCAGCGATCGCACCCGAGGTTTTTAAAGAACTTGGGTTCAAGGTCATTGCCATCCACAACACCCCGGATGGAAAAAACATCAACCTTCGTTGCGGCTCTCTCCATCCTGAAAGCCTCGCCCGAAAGGTCATGGAAGAAGGAGCAGACATCGGCGTTGCATACGACGGCGACGCTGACCGGGCGATCTGGGTGGATGAAAAAGGCCGAATTCTCAACGGCGATCACACTCTTTTTGTCCAGGCCTATCACATGAAGGAGAAGGGCGAGCTCAAATCAAGAAAGGTCGTGGCCACGACCATGAGCAACCTTGGCCTGGAACAGGGGCTTCAGGCCATGGGGCTTGAGCTCATCAGAACGAAAGTCGGCGACAAGTATGTGTTAGAAAAAATGCTGGAGCTCGGGTCAAACTTGGGCGGAGAGCAATCCGGACACACGATTTTTCTGGACGATTGCCCGACTGGGGACGGCATCCTGACCAGCCTTAAGATGCTCGAAGCCATGCTTTCCCGGAGGGCATCGCTGTCAGAGCTCACGTCAGGATTCAGGGAATTCCCGCAAGTCCTTCTGAACGTCCGGGTCAGGGAAAAAACAGATTTCAGCCGCTTCCCCGAGATCATCGAGGTTATGGATGAGATCAAGAATGAGCTCGCCGGACGAGGGCGTCTGGATGTCCGTTACTCGGGGACCGAGCCTTTGGCCAGGGTGATGGTGGAAGCCAAAGAGAAAGCCCAGGTTGAAGCCCTCGCCAGACGCATGGCCGAGACAATCGCCAAATATTTGGGAGAAGGAGAATAAAATGAGGTTGGCGGTCAATGTCGATCATTTCGCCACGCTGCGCCAGGCACGCCTAAGCGACGAACCCGACCCAGTGCTTGTCGCTCTGCTGGCCGAACAAGCAGGAGCAGAGGGCATTGTCATTCATCTGCGAGGAGACAGGCGCCATATCCAGGAGCGGGACCTGAGGCTGCTCCGCCAGGTTGTCAAAACCAAGCTCAACCTGGAGATGGCGGCCACCGAGGAGATGAAAAAAATCGCGCTGCAGATTAAGCCCGACGTTGTCTCACTTGTTCCCGAACGCCGCGAAGAACTGACGACCGAGGGTGGGTTGAACGTTGTCGCCGGCCGCAAGCATCTGGCGTCCTTTATCCGGACTCTTCAAAAGGCCGGGATCAAGGTCAGCATTTTTGTCGACCCTGACCTCAAACAGGTCAAAACCTGTGGTGAACTCGGCGCAGACCTCATCGAGATTAACACAGGAAAATACGCTGAGCTCAAGCCTGGCCCACAGCAAGAAAAAGCGCTCCAGCAGGTTAAAAAGGCGGCCGCTTTCGGAAAAAAGCTTGGCCTTGAGGTTCACGCCGGTCACGGGCTGGATTACCGGAATGTCCAGGCCATTGTCGCCATCCCCGAGATTTCAGAGCTCAGCATCGGTTTCTCTATTGTGGCCAGGGCAGCTGTTGTCGGCGTCGTCCAAGCAGTCAGGGAGATGAATGCTTTGCTATTGTTATGACACGCCCCTCCTCTTCACCCTCCCCCTTGAGGGGGGAAGGGCGGGGCTGATGTAACGAAATTTATTGCGTTTATAATAGCTTGACACAGCCTATGGATATCAAGATCAACCTCGAACGCTTAAAATCCGATATTGAGGAACTGGCTCAAATTGGCCAGGATCCCAGGGGTGGAATCAGCCGCCCCTCCTTCAGCAAGTCGGACCTGGAAGCGAGGGAGTGGCTCAAAGAAAAAATCTGTCAGGCGGGACTCTGCTTCCGCCAGGACGGCGCCGGAAACATGTTTGGCCGGCTCGGAGGTGAGGGCCGGGCCGTGCTCGTCGGCTCCCATATTGACACTGTTATTAACGGAGGAAAGTTCGACGGCTCGGCGGGCGTGCTGGCCGGACTCGAATGTCTGAGAAGGATCAACGAGGAGAAGCTGCGATTAGCTAAGCCTCTGGAGCTCGTTTCTTTCACCGATGAAGAGGGAAACTTAGTCGGGGACTTCTTAGGCAGCCGGGCCTTCGCCGGCCTTCTCAACAGGGAGGAGCTTGAGCGTGGAATAACGTCCTTCGGCCGGCCGCTCCAGGAGATTCTGGCCGGAACTGAGTTCACCCTGGAAAGCATCCTGAGGGCAAAGGAAGAAAGGCCCGAAGTGGAAGCCTTCCTGGAGCTTCATATCGAGCAAGGCGCTGTTCTCGAAAATGAAAGTATTCCGATCGGAATTGTCGAAAAAATAGCCGGCAAAAACTATCGCTGGTGCTCCTTTGTCGGGAAGCCGGACCACAGCGGGACGACTCCTCTTGAACTCCGGCATGATGCGTTTTTGGCCACGGCCGATTTTGCCCTCAAGGGGACCCAGCTCGTGGCCACGCGCCATTACGGCAGCATGATCACCATAGGCAGAGTGACGGTTCAGCCGGGTTCTTTCAGCGTGGTCCCTGGCCAGGTCGATTTTTCCCTTGACTTCCGGAGCGCCTCCTCGGAAATTCTCGAGGTTCTGGAGAAAGAGCTCCTGGCTCTGGCCGAAGATATCGCCTCGACGCGGGGATTGTCCTTCTTTTCCCGTGTGGTCGATAAGACCGAGCCGGTTAAAATACCGCCCCGAATTACGGAAATCCTCCAGGAAGAATGCCGCAAGCTCGGATATCCCTTCCTGATGATGACGAGCGGGGCAGGACACGATGCCCAGATCGTTTCTTTGATCGCCGATTCCGGGATGATTTTTATCCCTTGTCTCGACGGAATCAGCCACTCACCGCAAGAGATGATCGACTGGGGAGACCTTGAAAAAGGCGCTAACCTTCTGCTTCGCGCCCTCATCCGTCTGGCCAGCTAAAAACATGCTAAAGGCCCAGGATGCCCGGCAGCTTGGCGAAGAGCCTTGTCTCTTCTATCCGCTCGAGGCCGCAGATGTACCGGGTCAGCCTTTCAACCCCGATGCCAAAACCGGCAGATGGAAAGAGCCCTTTTTCCGCAAACTTGAGGTAGATGTCATAGGACCTCAGGTCGATTCCCTTGAGCTCGATGCGTTTCTTAATCTTTTCGGGCTCGAACTCTCTCTCTCCGCCTGAGAGGGCCTCTCCGTAGCCCTCAGGATAAATCAAGTCCATATCTTTGAGAATCCCCGCCCTGTCAGGATATTCCCGGTCATAGAATTCTCTCTCATCCATCGGAAAATCGAGAAGCCAGAGCGGCTCTTCGAGGCGCCGGGAAAGCGGGGCTTCGTAGTCCTTTCCGAAGGCCTGGAGGGCTTCTTCATGAGAGAGAGAAGGAAATGGGGCTTTCGGGATTTTTAGATCGCGCTTGAAAAATTCAAGGTCCTCACGGCAATCAGCCTTTATGTGTTCCAGAACAAAGATCAAGAGCTCTTCGCCGAGCTTGACGACGTCTTCCCGGCTGGCGTCTCTCACTTCCAGGTCGAGCTGGACAAATTCAACGAGGTGCTTTCCGCTTTCCTGGCGTTCGCTTGGCTCGATCCGGATATTAGGAGAAAAAGAGAAAATCCGCGCAAGAGAATGGAGCGAAATCTGCTTGTGGAAGATCATGCTCTTGGTGATCTGGTATGTGAAGCCGTAACATTCTATCTCGCCCCTGATTCGGTAGTCCGTTAAAGGGTCAGTTATCGGAGAGATGATCACGGGAAGGATTTCCACAAACCCCTGCTGCCTCAGGAAATCGCGCGAACTCTGGATGATCTCATTCTGGATGTTGACAGCCCGCTTCAATTTTTCTGACCGCAAGACACTCAGATATCTATCGACGTCAAACATGGTTTTTCTCCTTGCAAAACTTATTCATCGAGAAAAAGTTATGGCTGGAAAATAGGCAGGCGTCCCCTTCTAAAAGGGGACGTTATTGTTATTGGTGTTCAACAAAAAGGGTGGAAAGGAAGAATAAAGAGAAGCCCTCTGTTCAGGCCGCCCACGCAACGCTCTGCTTTTCTTCCACATATTCAGTTTTTTATTACAACAATTCTTCTCTAATGTCAACTTGACTTCTTTGATGTTAGCCAGCTTGAGCTATCACCCATGACCAGCTCTACTCGAGAACGATGGTAACGAGATAGGCTCCCCTCAAAAACCTGGCTGTTTTGACGAAGATGACGGAGAGACCCACTTTATTAAAAGCAGGAGCTATGATCTCCGGCTGGAATCCTTGGGGGATAAAATCCAATTCTTGGGAGTAGTAGAACAAAACTCTAAAGGGATGGTCTGTTAAGAGCGGCGGAGGGTTTTGGCGGGCTAAAAGAGCAACACCAATTTTCTGCGCTTCCCTGGAAAGCTTCTCCTCCAGCCTGAGGCTTTTAAGGCCGGACTCAAGCCTGATTTTATTCAGCGCTTCGAGGACGATACCCGTCTGAAATTCTGGCGACAGGGACTTAGGAGGGGGCGAAGGCAAAAACATCAAGGCCACGAAATAGGCTCCGCCCGGATTGGACGCGGCCCGGTTGAATTCAACGCCAACGCCTGCTTCTCCATACTTCGACTGGCCTAGATAGTCTTCACATTGACTGAAATTATCTAAAAATGGCATTATCATGTAGACGACGTGCGTTTCTCCCAGCTCTTTAGGAAAGGGCGGGGGAGGCTGACCTTGTACCCGGGCATCGGCAAAGAGCTGAGCCATCTGGTTCGTGCTTTCTTGAATGATAAGCGGGGGAAGCATGTATGCCTGGCGGATGTCTTGAATTTTGGAAACGATGACCTTCCTGGCTTCTGCGACAGGCATTATTTCCAGGCTCTGGATAAAATCCTGGGTGATAAAATAACAGGCCTTGCCCTGGTCAACAACGCCAATCCCCACTTCATCAAAAGCACGGTCAAGGATGTTGCCCCTGTGCTCCGGGCTATCCATCAAAGATTGGTGAATCCATCCGGGAACAAACGTTTCACTCCGGGCCACGTTCTCGCCCATTCGGCCGAAAAAGAAACCCTCCCCAACAAGGCGGTCCAGATAGGACTCTCCAGACGAGGACCGGTGCGATAGCCGGTCTTGAGTAGCCATGTCGTGGCTATGTTTCCGGGCCAGCGAAGTCAGCGCTGGGGACGTGCGAAGCCTGGAAAGGCCATGTTTCTCTCGCTCCTCATTGATCAAAGCCATCAGGCTCTCCTCGATCAATTCCGGGCTTGGCTTGACGAAAATGTTCGTGTTTTGCTCCGCCTTCTGTTGAGACAGAGAGCACAGGGAGGCGACAGCAACGGAGAAGAAAAAGAAGGAACATATTCTGAGAGCTAACCTGGTGCTCATGATGGCCGTTCCCTAATATTTTAGCACAGGCTCGCGGATTTCGACCGCGGGGTCTTCTCTGCCGGTCTCCCTTTTTCGATCCCGACCAAAAGGGTCCTCGAGATTTGAATCCCACGGCCCCACCCAAAATGACGAATAAGAACGTCGTGTGCGACAAAGAAATCTGGGCGCGCCTTATGCTTTTCTTGACACCCTAATCGCCATGCGTTACCATCGTCCATGCTTGAAAGAAACCCAGATCGCCTCGATTGTCCGCGGCGGTCGCCGCCAGAAGCCAAATCTTTACATTCTAAAGAAAGCAAAGGAGCAACCGATGAGAAGCAGGTTCGTTGCTGGCTTGGTTTTTGTTTTTCTTCTTGCCGCAGCTGCAGCCGCCCTGCCGGTCGCGCAGGCCAAGGACAAGGAGGCAAAAGAGAAGGCCCGCACCGGCCTTGTCGTCCTGCCGGTTATCTTCTCTATGCCGGAGACAAAATTGGGAGTCGGCGTGGGAGGCTTGTTCACCCTCCGGCCTGCGAGAAGCGCTCCGACTGCCCGGCCGTCCTCGCTCTATTTTATCGCCATTTACACCAAGCTCAAGCAGTTCGAGCTCGGGCTCAAACCCGAGCTCTACCTCCAGAACGAGCGATACCTCGTCAACGCCGACTTCATCGTCAACAAGTTCCCAAACAAGTACTGGGGCGTAGGTAATGACGTCCCGGACTCATGGGAGGAGAACTACACGCCGCGCACGCTGAGTGCCGACCTCTCCTTCCAGCGGAAGCTCTCCGCGGCGCAAAAGATTTACGTCGGTGTCCTGTACCGCTTCGAGCACATCAAGATGCTCAAGACGGACGAAGGTAAGATGCTCGCGTCGGGCAACGTGCCGGGGTCTCAAGGCGGGACATCCTCGGGCGCTGGCTTCATCGTCAACTTGGACAGCCGCGACAACCTCTTCTATCCACGGTCGGGCAATTATTTTCAGGTCAAAACCATTTTCTACGGCGGTCTCCTGGGAAGCGACTATGCCTTCAACCTCCTCGATGTCGACCTCCGAAGATACGTTTCCGTTTTTTCCCGCGGCGTCTTAGCCTTTCAGGCCGTCCTCCAGACGTATGGAGGGACGGCGCCCTTTTATAAAATGTCCAAGCTCGGCGGCGACGCCACGATGCGCGGCTACTACAAAGGCCGCTACCGCGACCGTTCGCTCCTGGCCCTCCAGGCTGAGGTCCGCTTCCCTGTTTGGAAGCGATTCTCGGGAGTCGTGTTCGGCGGCTTCGGCCAGGTGGCGGACGGACCCGGCCGGCTACGCTTCGACGGTTTCAAGTATTCTATTGGATTCGGCCTGCGCTTTCTCGTCGTGCCCAAAGAGGGTGCCAACCTTCGGGTGGACCAAGCCTTCGGCCAGGGCTCGTCCGGGTTCTATTTCAACGCCAACGAAGCATTCTGACCTTCTTTTTCTCTGAGCGTCTCCTTTTCGCCTCCAGCATTTTAAGCTTAGCTCTCCTCGACCGCCTCCTCTTCTGGCGTCTGATCTTTTCGGCCCGTTGCTGCTCAGCGCTCTCCTCTCCCAGCACGCGTGTTTCTATCCTGTCCGCAAGAATCCTCCGGGCCAAAAAGCGGTTGATGGCCTGGGAGCGTTCAAGGCTGCATTTTACTTCAATTCCCGTGGGCAGATGCTTGAGATAGACGCAGGTCGAGGCCTTGTTCACTTTCTGTCCGCCTTTCCCTCCCGACTTGATGAATTTCTCGATGAGATCCTGCTCTCGGATGCCCAGCCGGGCCATTTTTTTGCGCAGAGCTTCCTCTTTTTCCGGCCGCACTGGAAAATCAGCCATCTCCTCTTAGCTCTCTCACTTCGATAAAATTTTATTTCCTCTCAATCAGTAGCAGAATAAACCTGGATGATCAAGCCCATAATTGTATTTCCATTTCTGCGATCCCAAATTTGGGGCGGTCAGGGCGGTTGACTCGCCATCGACATTCCGATACACTTTTTTGCTCAAACGAAAAGAAAGGAAATCCTCATGAGAAGCCCAAAAAACATCCTGATCGCCATGATGGCCGCGCTTCTTGTGATAAGCTCGCTTTCTCTTTTTTGTTCACTGACCGCTCAGGAGCTCCCGTTAACCGTGGCCGAGAAATCCAACTTCACCGCCACTTCGCGCTACGCGGATGTCATGAGCTTTATCTCCGAGCTTCAGCGGCGCAGCCCTCACCTTCGCCTGGAGACTCTCTGCCTCAGCACCGAAGGAAGAGCTGTCCCCCTTCTCGTTATCGGCAGGCCGCTTCCTGCCTCGCCGGCCTCGCTTCGTCGTGACGGGAGAGGAGTGATCTATATCCAGGCCAATATCCACGCCGGGGAAGTCGAAGGCAAAGAGGCCTCGCTCATGCTGGCCAGGGATATCCTCCTTTCCAGGGACTTTCCTTACCTCGACAGGCTCGTCATTCTCATCGCGCCGATTTTCAACGCCGACGGCAACGAGAAAATCAGCCCTGCCAACAGGCCGCACCAGCCGGGACCGAAGGAGGGTGTCGGCGTCCGGCACAACGGCCAGAACCTCGACCTCAACCGGGACGGAATGAAGCTGGAGAGCCCGGAGCTGCGGGGACTCGTCGAAAACGTCCTCATCCGCTGGGACCCCGTCCTCCTCGTCGACTGCCACACGACCAACGGTTCCTCCCATCAAGAAGTCGTCACCTACTCCTGGGGACTCAACCCAAACGGGGATAGCGGAATCGTGGCTTACCAGCGCGATAAAATGATGCCGGAAATCGAATCTGTTCTCGAGAAAAAATACGGCACTCCGGCGGTCGGCTACGGCGGCTTCAGAGACTTCAGGGCTCCCGAAAAAGGCTGGCAAACGATGGACCCCCAACCCCGCTATGTCACGAACTACATCGGACTGCGCAACCGCCTCTCCATTCTCGACGAGAATTATGTCTACGCCGATTATAAGGCTCGGGTCATGGGGAATTACCACTTTTTAAGGGCCATTCTGGACTTCTGCTGGGCACACCTGGAGGAGATCAACAAGGTCGTCGCGGAAGCTGACAGGAAAACCGTCCTCAAGGGACTCAACCCTTCGGAAAAAGACCTCTTTTATATAGAATTTGAGGTGAGGCCGCTGGAAAAACCGGTCACCGTCCATGCTTATGAAGTCGAGGTCACCCAGGCGGCCGAAGGCCAGCGGCCGCAAGTGCGCCCCACCGAAAGAATAAAAGCCCAGACAGTTCCCTACTATTCCGATTGGATTGGTAAAAAAGGCGTCCGTTTCCCCTTTGCCTACCTGCTCGCCGTTCCCGACCCGGACATTGTCCAAAAGCTCCTCCAACACGGCCTGCTCGTGGAAAAACTCACCCAACCCGCAACACTGGAAGTGGAATCGTTTAGCCTTAAGGAGATCAAGGCCTCGGAACGTCCTTATCAGGGCCACCGCCTGAACAAGGTTAAGGGAGAATACGCGGCAGTCAAAAGGGAGTTTGCGGCCGGCACATTCATCATCCCCACCGGTCAGCCGCTCGGAAACCTGGCCGCTTATCTCCTTGAGCCCGAAAGCGATGACGGCCTCATCGTCTGGAATTTCTTCGACCGGCACCTTGTCCCGCAGTGGAGCCGCGAGCTGCAGGTCTATCCTGTTTACAGATTGCTCACGCCGACGAACCTAACTAAGGAAATCGTGAAATAATTATTTCTTTTTCTTGCGGGTCGAGACGAGAAACTTGCCGCAGTTCTCGCAGACGTAGATATCATTGCTGCCTTCGATGGCCGAGCTCGTCTGCGTGGCCACGTTGATGTTGCAGCCCTGGCAGACTCCCCTCTCGACCTCGGCCACCGCAAACCCGTATCTCTGCATGAGCTTGTCGAATCGCATGAGGAGCGTTTCATCAAGCTCCTCACGGATCAATTCAGTTTGTTTCTGGAGCTCCTTTGCCTGCTCCTTATTGGCCTTCTTCTTTCGGATCTCAATATCCTGAAGCTTGCTGAGAAGGCTGGCCCGGCTGATAATCCTCTCTTCCTGCGGCAGCTGGAGTTCAATCTCGGAGAGAATGTCGAAGAGCTGCGTCCGGCTCCTGGCTTCGAAGATTCTTTTCCTGAAGTCCGCTCTTCTGAGGAATCGGGCCATTCCGGCAAAGAGATGGTTGAAGAGGCCGGGTATGGAAGGATTCCAGACCACGAGGATGATGAGGTGGACTTTTTTCTTGTCGATGGCATCGAAGTCTATTCCCTTCTCCGACCTCCCTACGGCCACGGCGATATCCCCTTCCGTATCCACGCGGGCGTGGGGCAAGGCCACGTGCTCGCCGATGGCCGTGGATTCCAGCCTTTCCCGGTCGATCACCCTGGTCAGGATGAGCTTCTTATTTTTGATCAACTTATCCTTGGCCAGGACATCCAGTAGTTCTTCGATGGCCCGGACTTTTTCTGCTGCTTTGAGCTCAAAGATGACCTGGGAAGGCTTGAGGAAATCGGTGAAGGAATGGCTTGCTATCGGATTAGCCATCAGCGTGGTTTTTTATTTTACCACAAATCTGTCCTAAGTAAAGCTTCCCCGAATGCTCGTGTAAGCATCTCCTTTTATATAATTCAGTTGGGTGCAGCGATATTTTCTCACAGCTGCGAACTCCGGACGAGCATGTAGGTTTCTTCCACGCCGGCGACTCCGGCCGCTGGCGAGGCGAAGCGAATTCCTGACAGGGCAGCCTTTACCGGGTCGGCCCCGGCCGCAAGCCTGGCTGCGGCCGCAGCACAGAAGACATCCCCGCAGCCGGTTGTGTCGACGATGCCCAGAACAGCAGGCGGCTTGAGAATCCGGTACACGCCGGGCGCCATGACCAGAACACCCCTTCTGCCCAGGGTGACAAACACCGCCTTAAGGCCAAGCTCCAGGGCCTCTTGGCCAAAATGTTTTATCCTCGATAAAGAGGGCAAGACGCTCGGGTCTCCTAACATCGAAGCCACTTCCTTCTCATTGGCTTGGAGATAGGCAATGCCCTCGACCCAGTCTCTCCACCGAGTCAGTGGCCGATAGCTCCTTAGCCTTTTAAGGACGAAGGCAAGCGGCAGGGAATGGACATCCAGCCAGATGGGCGCTTGGACGGCGCTGACGATTTTGCGCCAATCCTGGAAGGTGAAATCTCGGCCTGAGTTGATAACGGCGATGAGGAAATCGAACTGAAAAGCCCTTTTAATCAAAGGACCGGGGTTGAGGGCCGGAACGCAGGATTCCAGAACTTCTGCTCTTTCCCCCCGGGCAGGATAACGAAGGTGGACTCTGTTGCCTGGTCCGGGAACGACACAGAGGCCTCGGGTTTTGCATCCCGGCCACTTTGAGGTAACTTTCTTGACCATCGGCAAGAGCTCCTCGCCGAGGTTGGAAAAAAGATGAGCTTCCTTTCCCAGCCCGCAAAGCGCGGCTGCCTGGTAAAGAATGCCTCCCAGGCCAGAAAACGACCGGCCTGAGGAAAAAGTGATGAAATCATGAGTGATCGTGCCGACAACACCGAAGACCTTGCCTTTTTTTCTGGACACTGGCGAAGTCCTGAAGATGGAGGATTCAAATCTTAGGGAAGAGCGGCCGAAAAGGCAAGGCTTTTAACGCAAAAGTAAGCGGATTATCTGTTGACAGACGAGGCGCCGGCCTCTATATTTCCGTTCAGGAGTTCTGGGCAACGGTGAGCACCCACTTAGGCACATCGGGCTGGAGCTATCCTGGCTGGAAAGGCAGGTTTTATCCGGCCGATCTTCCGCCAAAAGACTGGCTTTCCTTCTATGCGGAACATTTCTCGACAGTCGAGATCAACATGACTTTTTACCGCTTTCCCAAGCCGGAAACCCTGAGAGGCTGGCTTGAGAGGACCCCCTCCCGTTTCACTTTCACCCTCAAAGCCAACCGTCAGATCACCCACCGCAAGAGGCTCCAGAATGTCCGGAGCGATGTCCGCTACTTCTACCTCTTGGCCCATTCCCTGGGAGACAGGCTGGGTTGCATCCTTTTCCAGCTCCCTCCCTCAATCCGGCTCGACCTTGCTCTCCTCAAGGATTTCCTCGACACCCTGGAGCCAGAATTCCGGAATGTCATCGAATTCCGCCACGAAAGCTGGTACGATGAAAAGGTCTATGAAATCCTCCGGGCCGCCGGCGTGACGTTTTGCACTGTCTCCTCCGCTCAGGTTCCCAGGACGGCTGTTCTGACGTCTCCTGTCGCCTATTTCCGTTTCCATGGGTTGACTGGAGGCTACAGGTACAACTACACCGATGAAGAACTCAAGGAATGGGCAGAAACGATTAGAGCGGTAAGCGCCACGGAAAGCTATGTCTATTTCAACAACGATTATCAGGCTTTTGCCGTCCGCAACTGCCTCAAGCTCGGCGAACTCCTCTCCTTGACTTAAAAGAAAATACTTTTTCTGTTAGAATAATCCGAGACAGAATAAGGAGGCCAGGATGGCTGTTGCCACTTTAAAAAACATCGTCCTTGTCTTGCTCGGTCTCTCGGCCATCTGGTTCATCCGGGTGGTCGTGAAAAAAGAAACAGAAAACCTTCTCCGCTCGGCACTTTTGATCATCCTGCTCTTAGCTGTCTTCGTCTACCTCCAAGGGACAAAGCAAGAAAAACTAACCTGGACGGGCATAAAGCAGGAAGTCAAAGACACGTTTTTCCCTGAGAAACCTCCCCTCTATGTCTATTATAAAGATGAGGGAATAGCGGGAAACAGGCGCTTCATCCGCTTTTCCTTCGAAAGCCCGGGGCCAAGGCTCTCTCTTGTCCTGGACTCAGACCAAAAATATTTTCATATCAAAGATATTCACTCCGTGAACAGAATCCTCGAATACTTGGGGCTTGAAAAGGTCAAGACTCCTGTGCACGAGCTGGCTTCGATCACGGGCTCCCGCAATGACCTGAACATTTACCGCTGGGATGATTATCCAAGGGGCACTCTGGTGATTGAACGGGGAATCTGTCAGGACCGCGACAGGCTCGAATCCTACCAGTGCATCGTCACCGTGACCGTCTTTTCAAGATAAAAAGAAAGAAAAGCAGGCCAGCCAAGAAAAGGTAGGTAGCCCCAACGAGAAAAAACGGTCGGCCGGACAGAACCTTGGCTTTGTATATTTCTCCCTTGCCGGGCTCGGGCAAGGGACTCGGGTCCCAGGGAAGGCCGTAGCGCTCAGAAAGACCCTTAACGTAGAGAAGGTGGATGACGGGAATCCCGCGCGACGCCATCTCAAAGACAACGCCTCGCCTCTCCTGCGGAGGAAGATCATGGAATTCGGCAAGACCAGGCTTGAGGTTCAGAATTCTTGAATCCGTTCCCAGGTTCGCATAGCTACCGCCGACGTTGATGAAAACTTTAATCCCCCTTTCTCCGGCGGCCGCTTCATAAAGATGAAGCCTCTCTCTGACGTTATTCTGAAGATCAGATTCTTCAAGCACACGAAGCCCTCTTCTTCCGGCCTCTCGGATTAAGAAATCCCGGCCTTCCGGGCTCATACCCTGACCGCTGTCAGCCTCCCCGCCAAGAGAAAGCGCAAGCGGCTGGATGTTGAGCAATCCGGCCTGCTGCAAGCATTCCTGGATATCCAGCCAATGGAAGTCAGGATTATTTGCTCCCCACTGGGATGCTCCGAGGGAGCAGATAAGAAGGGGTTTTAGGTCCATGGCCTTGGTCGCACAAAGGGAGGCAAGAATGAGCGCGGGAAATGAGCTCGAGGCACCGATGGCGACCGCATCTCCTCTCTTAGCTCCGGCCTCGTCGAGAAGCCGGACGAGAAGGCCGGCGAAGTTTGGGTTTGTCGTCGTTCTCTTTGCCTCCAGGTTTCCGAGCGAAGTCGTGATCTGAGAAGTGTCGAATCCGATAAGGCCCGTCGCGTTCGGGTCGATGTTCCTGTCGATGACAAGGCCCATGGCCTCCTGGCAGCGGCGCACGGCATCGGTTGCCTCCCTCATCAGCTTTGAAGCCAGGATCATTTCTCCTTTGATCCCGGGCGGTTTTTCGGCGATGAGTTTGGCCAGGATAAAAGAAAGAATGCTCAGGAAGGCAAGGCTGTAGATAAAAGCCCGCTTCTTTTCGCTGTTCTGGAAAAAACGGCTCGACCTTGGGGGGAACAAGGGGTCTCCTTCTATCCGATCATTTTGACAAGGTTTGCCAGAAAATAAGTCAAGACGACAACCGTGGCCAGGGATGCCAGAGTGGGCAAAAATTTCTGTTTCTCCAGGTTATTGGCAAGCAACCCGGGAATGATCCATCCGATGGCTCGAAGCTCCGGTGGCCCGGAGTATAACGAGGGCACTAAGAGGAGCCAGGCTTGAGCCCAGAGGCCGCCCAGGAGGAGCATGAGGACAAAGCGGCGCCGCCCGAAAAGGATGAAATAGCGCGCGAACATCTTGTAAACGAAGAGGCTCAGGCAAGCAATGAGAATTGTCGACAGGACTCTCGCGGGCTGATTCAAAGAAACGGCCAAAAAGGCGGGAACGATGATGCCTCCCGGATAGACGCCCGTAACTTCGGCGTAGAGGAGCGCCACGACAATGCCGATGAAGATCGTCTCAAAGTCCATAGGGTTTGCCTTTCTCTTCCCAGAGCTTGACGAGTTCCACTCCCAGGCCGCCCATGTTTCCCATCCCGATAAGCACAGCGCCCGCCGGTTCATCTGCCGTTATCCTCTCCATGACCGCTCGAGGAGAAGCTGAGGTCAGCGGAACTACACCGCCGTTCGCCCTGGCCAGCTTTTTCAACTTAAGAGAATGGACGTGGGCGCCGACAACATAGAGCCTCTCAAAACCCGAGAAGAACCCGTCCCGGCAGGCCTCAAGCCACTGAAGCGACCGGTCGCCCCGGTCCTTCCTGAAGTTGAGAATTCCGATCATCTTCCGGCCTTCGGGAGCCAGACTGTTTTGGAGGTGAGAAAGGATGATGGCTGTCGACTCAGGTTCGTTGGCGGCAAAGGCGCTCACCAGGGTCCAGGTCGCCGGCGGACGTCCGAGCTTAACCTGCCAGGCCTTGAGACTTCCGAAATCTGGCTCAGCCCGCCTTATGCCCCGCCAGGCAATTTCTCTTGGAATGCCGAGCGAGTCGGTAACGGCCAGGGTTAGGCGGATGTTTTCTTCAAAACCTGGCCATGGCGTTTGGTCCGAACTGGCCACATCCCTCGAAATTTCTTTTCTGACACTGATTATCTTCGCCTTCACTTTAGTGGCAGCCGCCTCAAATTCCGGCCGGAGCTCTTCTTCGGGCAAAAACACAGTCGCGTGCGGCGGCACCGCCGAGGCCAGGCTGGCAGCGATCTCCGGTTTCGACTGGCCCTGTTCTTCGCGGTGGTCCAGCCGGACGTTGGTGATGACGAGAATATGAGGACGAAGAATCCGGCATGACTCAACCCGCGCGCACTCAGGCTGGATGCTCATCATCTCGACAACAAGCCCGCCGACGCCGAGGCTTGCCCCCTTTTTCAAGATCTTTTTCGCTTCTAGAATTGTGGGGTTGCCTCGTCTTTTAATCTCTTCCTCCCGGCCGTCAGGAAAGATGAGGACCGGCTTCGAGCCCGTCGTCTTGGCCAGAACGGAAAAGCGGGCTTCCCGGAGCGCGGCGGCCATGAGTCGCGTCACCGTGGATTTTCCGCGCGTTCCCGTGACGGCGATGCGGAGGCGAATCTTCCCCCTCCGCCGGGCTAGCGAATGCTGCTCCACGAAAAAATAGAAGACAGCGAGGAAAATCAGAGCGAAAGCAACAGCCAGTCCCTTTATTTCGGTCCTCCTGCGCGCTCAAAAGGCTAAAAGATGACTCTTCTCAAGTGACCGACAGGTTTCCTATTATAAAGGATTTTTCATAGTTTTTTCTTTTTTCCCCACCTTTTAGCTCGCCCGGGGCTTCTTGTCCACTTTCCGCGCGATTGATTTAATCAGCGAGCCAGTTTTCGACTTTCAGACCGGGAATATTATCAAAGTGGCGGGTGTTTCCGGTCACCAGCGTCAGCCGGTGCTGAAGGGCAATAGCCGCAATTCTCAGGTCTGTCTCGCTCTTGGTCAGGCCTTTTTTTTCGAGGCTGGCTTTCAGTTCCCCGTAGGCCCGGGCGCTCGGGTCATCGAAAGACAAGATCTCCAGATGAGGGAAGACTTTTTCTGCAAAAAAGGCCAGGATCCGTTCCCGGTGCGGGGAACGGAATGCCCCGTAGAATATTTCCCCGGTGTTGATCGCCGAAGTGACGACAAGGTCCTCGGGAATTTCCTTGAGCTTCTCAAGGAGAAGGGACGATGGAACTTTCCTCACGAGGTTGCTGAGGATGTCGGTGTCCAGGAGGTACATCAGAATGGAGCCTTTCTACCTTTTTCCTCCAGGCGAGCCTCGTAGATCGCCGTGACCATATCTTCGATCTCGTTGTCGAGATCAGCCAGGCCCCCGGCCGCATCGAGCAGGCCGCGTTTTTTCCTTTCTTCTAACTGGCGATATTTTTCGACGGGAAGAATGACAGCGACCTCCTTTCCCTTTCTTGTGATCACAACGGCATCCTTCTTATGGACCAGACGAGCGATGATTTCCGAAAATCTCGCTTTGGCGCTGGTCAGCGAAAAAATCTCTTTCACGCTCTGCCTCCTAAATATTATAGTCTAATTGACTATATTTCTTCAAGAGCCAGGTGGGTTGGTGAACGAAGAGTGGGAACCGGCTGGACCTGTTCGAGGGCAGAGATAAAAGCCTGGATCTCACCTCCAGTCCCGATGCTCACCCTGAGCCAGCTCTTCCCGGCGAAATCGAAGGGACGGACAAGGATGCCGCGCTTTTCCAGGTCGGCGGCCATCTCCTTGGAATCCCTTCTCACCTGGAAAAGGGAAAAATTTGCCTGGGAAGGAATGCAGGGGTAGCCGAGCCTGTCGAGCTCTCTCTCTAGATAGGCCCTGGCCGCCCTGTTTTTTCCCCTCACCGATGAGATGAACGAAGAGGCGCCATAGGCCGCGATGGCGGCTCTCAAGCTGGAATAAGCGACGGAGGCAAAGTTCATTTGAACCCGCTCAAAATTTTTCAGGATATCGGGCCTGGCCATCCCGTAGCCGACGCGGAGGCCGGCCAAACCGTAGATCTTCGAAAACGTCCGCGTGACGGCGATGTTCATCCCCTCCCGGACAAGGTCGACCATCGAGGCATAGGCTTCATCCTCCACGTATTCATGATAGGCCTCATCCACAACCACCAGGGCTTTCTCCGACGCTTCCTCGCAGAAAGCGCGGAGCTTGTCCTTGTTGACGATGGCGCCGGTGGGGTTGTTTGGGTTGCAGATGTAGACGAGGCTCGTGTCTTTAGAGATCCGGCCAATCATGGCGTCCAGGTCGAGCTCATAGCGCTCATTGACCTGAACCCTCAGGATTGGACACTTCGCCTGCTCGGCATAAAAGATGAAATCGAAATACGTGGGATCGGCCGTCAAAATCTCGCCTTTAACTCCGTAAGACAGGATGGCCATGTTCATGACTTCGGTGGAGCCCGCGCCGAGGATGACGTGATCCTCGGGAAGGCCTTCCTTTTCCGCGATCAAGGCCGCCAATTCCGAATAATTCTTGTGGGGATAGCGGTTTGCTCGGGCCAATGAGTCGAGGACCGCTTCCCTCGCTTCCGGAGGCATACCATAGGGGCTTTCATTGTTGTCGAGCAGGATGATTTCTTCTGTCTCGAGAGAAGAGCGAAAAAATGCGCTCTGCCGACGGCAGGCGATGAATTCCGGAGCTACTAACAAGCCGGTTGCCGCGGCGGCGCTCCCTTTAAGCCACTGACGCCGGTTCATCCGTGTGTCCATATCATCCTCCTCTCTATCTCATTCACATTTTAACCCAACTCGCCGGAACACAAACGTGTGAATTTGAGCAGCCGGTTACAGTTTCTTATTATCGAAGACAATTCGGACTGACAATTGCGCCGTTTCATAGCAGCTTTCCATCGGTCTTCTGACAACTGATTCTTACAGCATCTCCTTCCAAACCGTCTGATGTTGCTGTAAGAGTCATTTCACCCGCTTTTTCAGTCGATTGGACAACCACCAGACACAGTCCATGAAATGCTTTCCGATATTTTGCTTTAAACGGCTCGTGACTTGTCTGGCAGCCATTATCAACGCCGGCAATAATTCCCTCGCCCTTGATTTCAAAATTGATCAGGTTATCTGCCCCTGGCACGACAATCCCGTTTTGATCCAATACTTTCACGGTAATAAACGACAGATCTTTCCCATCGGCACAGATAATATTTCGATCTGGCTCGAGAGCGATCTTGGCAGGCGCGCCAGCTGTCTTGACTTCTCTGGTGAGAACACTTTTCCCCCCGCTTCGACCGATGGCCGTCAGTATACCGGGAGAAAAGGATAAGCGCCAAGTCAAATGCAGGTCATCACCTGTTTTTTTCTTAGCGCCCAGCGATTTCCCGTTCAGAAATAATTCGACTTCTTCGCAGTTGGTGTATGCCCAGACATCGACCAGCTCGCCTTCATTCCAGTTCCAGTGAGGGAACACGTGCAGAACCGGCTTTTTAGTCCACTCACTCTGATACATATAATAGGCATCCTTCGGGAAGATAAGGATCTTCGAGTGACCATAGAGTTGGATTTCTAACGACAATGTGCTGGTCAATTTGAGCGACAGAATTTTTAGCGATCACTCGATCAACGGCAACTGCGGAGACCTTTTTCCCGGCAGCATCATAGATAATGGTCTTTAACATCACCGGCTGATCCTCGGGGGTTGTATTTCGCACTTGAGTTTGCACGGATACTTTAGCGTACTCCTGAGATACTTCTGGAGTGGTGATGAAAGTGCCCCAGTGATCGACAAAGATTTTTTCGGTCGTCACCAGCCAGACATTCCGGTAAATCCCCGAGCCAGAATACCAACGCGAATTGGGTTGCTGCGAATTATCGACCCTGACTGCCAAGAGATTTTTTTCATCCCTATATTTCAGAAACGGCGTCAGCTCATAGCGAAATGAGCTATAGCCATACGGACGTTGCCCAAGGGAATTGCCGTTAATCCAAACCTCACTATTCCGATAGACACCATCGAATTCGATAAAAACCAATTTTTCCTGATGCGATTCCGGCACGATAAATGTTTTTCGATACCAGGCCACGCCGCCGGGCAGCGCGCCGCCTGCCGGCGTGGCGGGATGATCTTTACTGAATTCGCCCTCAATGCTCCAATCATGCGGTAGACCGAGCCCGCGCCATTGGGAATCGTCGAGTCCTGGTTCCTGACCGTTGGCGACATCTCCCAGATGGAATTTCCAATTCTTGCCGAAATCTTCGATTTGTCTGATTTTGGAAGGAGAGCTGGTGCAAGAGCCGAGAAAAAGAACAATCAAAGTGCTTGTGGAGATGAAGCAGCAGAAATGTGTCTTTATCTGATGGATTAATTTTGTCATCGGCCATTCTCCTTATGATCACACATCCTCTCTGACCATGTTTTATCTATACTGATTGCAGGTTAAAATTTCAAACTGATTTCATAACATATTTCTGGTCGCGCCGGGAAATGTGAATTGGAAGACGATACCCTTATCGCGCTACCACTTTGAGGGCAGAAGGCAGGCTTGAGCGATGTCAAAAACAACCGGAAGTGGTTCATAGCAGGTCAAAAAGCTGCTGAGACGCTCGAAAGCACCAGAAATCATCAAGACCTCTCCTGCCAGGGAAGAAGAAAATCACGAAAAATATTCAGCCGATGACTCAGCGGCCATCAAGAGCTTCTCCTCTCTATCTCATTCACATTTTGACTCATCCGGCCATTCGCATCGTAAGACATCTTCATAACGAATTCTGCATCAAAGGTTGCTTAAGGATTTTTCGTGAGGCTGGAACCCGAGAACCACGGCCCCCCTCATCAAGCTCAGATTATAAAATTTTCGGCATTTTTGCCAGGTCAAGTTCCCAAGGCACAATCCGGCGTCGCAGTTCGGTGCCGGGCATCAGTTCGCCGAAGCACGAAACGTATGATTTTTTCAGGCCAGAAGGCATGATTAAGAGACTTAAGTATTACTCAATATCAATAGTGGACGAGTCCTCTGGTTTTGAAAACCCGATAGCGTTTAAGCACCCGTTCCCCCGTTTCCGCTTCAACTTCCAGGCTGTACATTTTCCCGTCCCTGAAAAGGCCCGGCGCAATATCACTCCAGACTTTGTGGACATAAAATCCTTTCTCATCAAAGATATCATATGCCGTAAGAATCTTTCCGTTTTCCTCCTTCTCTTCGTTCAATTTGACCCACAAATAACCGGAATCATCCACGAGCATCCGGTCTGTCACGGGTCGGAGCGCCGGCATTTCGACGTTCTTCGCAATCAAAGCCCTGTCCGTCTCGGAAACCCCAAAACCGTCCAGATATTTCTTCTTGTCCTCAGCCGTGACTCGGAGCTGTTCATAAGGACGTTCGATCTTCCGGAACAGTTTTCCATTTTCATCAAAGACCTCTATAAGGTAATTATCGTTCAAGCAATGATAGAGGCGGCCCCTCACGGAATCTCCGGCCAAAATCGAGCAGACTTCAAACGCCAAGGTAAAGCTAAAGCGCCGTCCCCCCTCGTTGACGAAACCCGACTGCCGCGCATGGAATTCACCAAACGAGAAGAGCTCCCGGCCGGAAAAATCATAAGCTTTGACATGGACCTTGCTTTTCCAGGTCATCGGTGTCTGGCCGGGTTCGAATATTGTATCCTCCCTCACGTAAAAAGAATCCGTCACCAGAAAAATATCGAAGCTTAAGTTCTGCCACTGATGGCTCTCGATGAATTGGCCATCCGGGGAAAAAATAGATGTCCGCCTGAGCTCATAATCCAGAATCATCAGCCGACGGTCGGGCAGGAGGGCGATCCGGATGGCGCTCTGGAACTCGCCCGGGCCGTTGCCTTTTCTGCCGACGGTCCGCACGAACTCCCCTTGCGAATCAAACACCTTGACCGAGGGGTCCTTGTAATCGTAAATATAAATGAACCCCATTTCATCGACATCAAAATAAGAAGGGTAATAGATCCTGATATTCCCGTCTTTATCTTTGGACTCGATTGACAAGTCTTCCTCAAATGAGATCCCGCTGTCAGGGTTGATCGGCATTCGGGGATTGTGGACATATTCAATGCCATCCTTTCGTTCAACGGAGACAGGAGTCTCGGCCTCCCGGCCGCACCCGCCATACCGAAGAAGAGCGATTATAGGAATAACAAGAAAGGTTCGCATGGCCATCCTCCGCTCTTTCTCTCTGTCTTCCTCGACTTCAGTTCGCTATTTCAATACTCTCCTATTTTGCAATCTCTGTAAAGAGAAGATTAAGACCCTTCAGGGAACTCTCAAATGTACGGTTCGAACGAATATGCGCTTTAAATGCTTTTAATGTTATTGACATCATGGAACCTATAAGGTTACAATCGTAACCGATATGATTACAATACAAAAGAGCGAGATAAAGGCCATGATTTTATTCAGTAAGGTGCGCCGAGCGGTTTTCTCTTTGCTTTTTGGCCACGCTAACGAGGCATTTTATTTACGCCAAATTGTCAGGATGACTGGTTTTGGACTTGGCCCTATCCAGAGAGAGTTAAAACAGTTAACCCAGTGCGGGATTATCCGCCGCTCTGTACGCGGCCGGCAAGTTTATTTTCAGGCAAATCTCGATTCGCCCATTTTCCCCGAGCTCAAAGGCTTAATAATTAAAACCACGGGAATCGGCGATACTTTGCGCGCCGCCCTGGCGCCCATTGCTAGCCAATTAGAGGTCGCTTTTATCTATGGCTCTATAGCCAGGGGGGAGGAAGGCCCCAGAAGCGACATCGATCTGCTTGTCGTCGGAGACATCGCCTTTGCGGATGTCGTCGTGAACCTCCAGGCGGCACAGAAATTGCTTGGCCGTGAAATCTTTCCAACGGTTTATCCGCCGGACGAATTCAAGGCGAAAATGAGAGCCAAACATCATTTCCTGACGTCTGTCCTTAAAGGGCCCAAAATATATCTGATTGGGGACGAGAATGAGCTTAGGAGATTGGCTACGAAACGGCTGGCTCGTCGAGCATGAGACCAGCCCCCAGGAGATCATCGAGCTTCTGCGCATAGCCGACCGAGACTTGCGAGAATGCCAAGCCGCCGGCCTGAGCCCGGACTGGCGCTTGGCCATCGCTTACAATTCTGCCCTGGGAAGCGCCACGGCGGCCTTGAGCGCCGCGGGTTATCGTGCCACGAGAGACGGCCACCATTACCGAATTATTCAATCTCTCGCCTATACGATTGGGGCGGGTGCCGATATGATTGCCAGGCTCGACGGCTTCCGCAAGAAACGTAACATTAGCGACTATGAACGATCGGGCGCTGTTTCCGCTCACGAGGCAAAAGAGATGTTGATCCTTGCCAGAATGCTTCGTAAGAGCGTGGGCGACTGGCTGAAGAACAACCATCCCAACCTTCTCCAGGAGTGAGCATGCCAATCGACGATATCATCGATGATAGAAGAAGCTCTCGCGTCCGCCCGTCTATGACGGCGTTTATATCGCTCCCAGGCTGGATATTACGCCCGTCGAACCCAAAATTGCCATTAGGAATTTTTAGAGCCCTGCTTTTCGCAGTCAGAGAGCAGCGATCAAGAGAGATTCTATT
>JARYMI010000018.1 GCA_029907205.1 Clostridiales bacterium | reverse complement strand
TCAATGGTCGCTCCGGCCCGTGGCGGGCGATCGTGGCCCTTGGCTGCAATAGTTACCCCACTTTTCGTTATAGAGCCAGGGCGCCGTTGACATCGGATTTTCAGGGTGGTATACGTTCCTTCTCTTATGCTGGACCGAGTCGGGGAAAAAAGTTTCCGTCTGAGAAATAAGAAGAACGATAAAGCCGTCAATCGAGAAAGGAGGTTTTGATGAGCCATTCTTATCGGAAGCATTTTGAGCTCATTTTTTTCGTGATTTTTATGCTCTTTTGTCAATTTGGAGTTTTGGCCACCGCGGGCCAGGAGATTGCCGATGTCCGGGACTCCAAGAACATCCTGCCTGAGAAAGAAAGAGCCCGTGTCCAGAATGAATGGTTGAAGTGGCGGCTGGACAACATCCTCCCTGAACTGATGCGGCGAGAAGGAATCGATATGTGGCTTGTCATCAACCGAGAGTACAACGAGGACGCCGTCTACTTGAGCCTTGTGCCCCGGCCGACGATGTACGCGCGGCGCACATCCATTTTGATTTTCCACGACCTCGGCCCGGAAAAGGGAGTGGAAAGGCTTTCGGGAAGCTATTACGGCATGGGCGAGTGGTACAAAGCCACCTGGGTTGACAAGAAGAAAAAGCAGTTCGAGAGCCTGGCCGAAGTCATCCGGGCGCGTAACCCCAAGAAGATCGGCATCAATGTCTCTGAAAACTGGGCTTTTGGCGACGGACTGAGCGCCAGCCTGAAAGAAAAACTGGAAAAAGCCCTCGGCCCGGGCTTGGCCTCGAGGTTCGTCTCGGCCGAGAACCTGTGCGTCGGCTGGCTGGAGACACGAAGTCCCCAGGAGCTCAGCGTCTACCGCCATATCGCCGGCATTGCCCACGACATCATCGCAGAATTTTTCTCGAACAGGGTTATTATTCCTGATATCACGACGACTGAAGACGTCGTCTGGTGGATCAGACAGAGAATCACCGACCTCGGCCTCGAGGCCTGGTTTCAGCCGTCCATTTCCATCCAGCGACACAAGAAGGAGCAAGCCAAGTACGGCGAGGCGGACAACGTCATCCGCCGCGGCGACCTCCTTCATTGCGATGTCGGCATCTATTATTTAGGCCTCTGCACGGACATGCAGCTCCATGCCTATGTTTGCAGGATCGGGGAAGACGATGCACCGCCAGGCCTCCAGGAAGCGCTCCGCCGGGCTAACCGTGTGGCGGATATTTTTATGGCGGAGTTCAAGGTCGGCCGGAGCGGAAACGACATCGTCGATTCAGCCATGAAGAAGGCGACAGCCGAAGGGCTGCGGCCGCTCATCTATTCGCATCCGCTTGGAACCCACGGCCATGGTGCGGGATGCACCGCAGATGCTCGTCCGCCCGAATCTGCGCCCGAGGACATCCGCGAGCGGGGCAAGTATCCCCTCTATCCCAACACCGTTTATGCCATCGAGTTCAGCAGCACGACCGCCGTCCCCGAGTGGGACAACCAGGACGTGAGGATTGGCTACGAAGAAACGGGCGCTTTCACCGGAGAGGGGTGCCGGTTTATTGACGGCCGGCAGACAAAATTTTTCCTCATTAAATGATGTTTAATATTTGGGCTTACACGATAGAGGGGTTGATAAAGAAGATTATTCTTTTCTCGTAAAAGAAGAGAGCCTTTCCTTGTTCTCCTGAGTCCAGCGGTAGTAGTCTTTCAGGGCAAGCCTTGATGCCGCCTCTTCGTCGAGAATGAACTTGGCTTGAGGATGGAGCTGGAGGGCGGATGCGGGCACAAAGGCCGTGACAGGACCTTCGGCAGCCCTTGCGACGATGTCGGCTTTATCCTCTCCTGAAGCCAGCAGAAGGATCAACCTGGATTCGAGGATAGTTCCGATGCCCATGGTCAGGCAAAACCGCGGCACATCTTTTTCGTCTTCAAATAAAGAGGCGTTGGCCTTGACAGTCTCCTGGGTCAAGGATTTGAGCCTCGTCCGGGATGTGAGGGAAGAACCAGGCTCATTAAACCCGATGTGGCCATTCCTGCCGAGGCCGAGGATCTGGATGTCGATCCCGCCGACGCTCCGGATTTTCCTCTCGTACGCGCGGCAGTGTTCATCGATGTCAGAAGGCCTGCCGCTGAGGCGATGGATGTTTTCTGGCCTTATATTGATGTGCCGGTAAAGATGCCTGTCCAGGTAAAACGCGAAACTCTGAGGATTGGTCTCTTCAAGCCCTAAGTATTCGTCCAGGCCAAAGGTGATAACGGTCGAAAAATCTATTTCGCCGTTCTTGTGGATGGCGATGAGTTTCTCGTAGAGCCCGAGCGGCGTTTTCCCCGTGGCCAGGCCGAGGACGAGGTTATTCTTTTTCTTCCAGGCCCGGAGGATGATGGTTGCCGCTTCCGCGCAAACAGCGTCATAATCAGGCTTGATGATAATTTCCATGTCTTCGTCCTTTAGATCGAAGGGTTTGAGCCAGTCCCTCGAATTATATAAAAAACCGGCTCCAACATAAAGACCGGGCAGGCCAGGAGTCACGAGGTTGATTTCGCCGGGCCGATCTTATATAAGCAGACTGTAACGCGCTGGCCGCGGCGAGGGCTCGGTCGTCGCGTCCCTGACATAATGGCACATATTCCGATAGGATATATAAATTAAATAGGAAATAGGAGCAAAAAATGAACAGGCGGTCATTCTTGAAAAAGACAGCCGTGTCCGGGGCAGCAGCCGGGTCCCTTGTGGCTTTTCCGGCTGCCTGGCCCAGCGACCGGCCTCCTGCTTCTGCGGCAAAGGACCCTCTTCTGGAGAAAGTAAAGCTGGCCATGCTGACGATGCAGAGAGACGCCTGGGAGCAGGGAGTGGCCGCCCAGGCTTTCCTCGAAAGCGGAGAGACGGAGCTTGTTATCCTTATGGCTAAAGAGGCTGTTGTGCGCCAGGTCCCGGACGGCCGCCTGGCCGTCATCAGCTGCTGGGAAGGCGTGACCGACCCGGCCGCCAACGGCGAGGCTGTCCTTTTTGCGGCTGATGCTACTGGCGACCCAAAATTCCGGAAGGCGGCGTCGAGAATGCTCGAGTATTTGCTCGAGCGAGCGCCCCGAACAAAAGAGGGCGTCCTTTACCATGTCGCCAATAAGCCTCAGGTGTGGGTTGATTCCCTGTACATGGCTCCGCCGTTTATCGCTCTCGCCGGCCATCCTGAGGAAGCCGTAAGGCAAATAGAGGGCGTCCGGCGAATCCTCTGGAACCCAGAAAAGAAGCTTTTTTCTCATAACTTCGACGATGGCCGGGGCGAATTTATCAGGAAAGATTTCTGGGGCGTCGGAAACGGGTGGGCGGCGGCGGGAATGGCCCGTGTCATCAAGGTGCTCCCCGCTGGCATGGCCGACGAGAGGAGAAAGCTCACCGGCTTTGTCAAAGAGGTCATCGACGGCTGCCTGGCTCACCAGAGACCGGACGGGCTTTTCCATGATTTTGTGGACAACCCAGCCACCTTCGTTGAGACAAACCTTGCCCAGATGTTGGCCTACACGATCTATCGCGGCGTTCAAGGAGGGTGGCTCGATGAATCCTATCTCAAGCGGGCTGACCGGATGCGCCGGGCTGCTCGCAAGAAAGTGGACATCCAAGGCTATGTCCAGGACGTGTGCGGCTCGCCCAACTTTGACTCGCCCGGAACCGCTACCGAAGGCCAGGCTTTCTTCCTGCTTATGGAAGCTGCAGCGCGGGACTCCGCGATTTCTGTTCTCTGAATAAGAGCCAATATCGCGGGCGAGCGCACCTGCCGGTCGGTTAGAATTTAACCAAATGTGTGATTTTCTTGATCGGGGCAGCTTCCTGCCACCAATTACATGACATAAACGGAGATGCTTACGAATAGAATGATGACATGTTGGCTCTTTTTTATTATTCTTAAGATGGACCAATGGATTAGGACAATGGGAGGAGGACATGGCACTCTTTAGGATGAGAAAAAATCAATTTTCAAGGAAGCTCTGGAATCATCTGGCTGTCTTTGTCATCAGTCTAACTGTTTTGGCTCCGACCGCTCCCGCTTCAGAACAGGCGGCGCTTGCCCGCATTCCGCTTGACGGCGAGTGGCAGTTTCGCCAGGCCAGGCAGAAAGCCTGGCATCGGGCGCGCGTCCCTGGTTGTGTTCATCTGGATTTGATTGAAGCAAAGCTCATCCCCGACCCCTTCTACCGGGATAACGAGCTTAAGGTCCAGTGGGTGGAAAGAGAGGACTGGGAATACCGGAGGGAGTTCGAGGTGACGGAAGCGCTGCTCCGGAAGCCTCATGTTGAGCTCGTGGCTCTGGGGCTGGATACGTTTGCCTCGATTTATCTTAACGGGAATCAGGTTGCCGAGACTGACAACATGTTCCGGAGCTACAGGTTTGACGTCAAGCAGTATCTCCAGCCCGGACTCAATGAAATCCTCATCCGGTTCGATTCGCCAGTCCGCCGGGCTGAAGCCTTGGAAGAAAAACTTCCCTACAAGCTCCCGGGCGGTTCACCTCATGTGCGCAAAGCCCCGTATCATTTTGGCTGGGACTGGGGGCCGAGGCTCGTAACCTCGGGCGTCTGGCGGCCAATCTTCATCGAGGCCTGGGAAGGAGGACGGATCAGCGAGGTCGAAATCAAGCAGGATTTCGTCGACAAGAACAGGGTGATCATCCGGGCCGGGACGCGGGTCGTTTCCGACAGGAATCAAAAAGTTGCCTTAAAAGCCACAGTCATAGGCAAGCGAACTTTTGCCCATAGCGAGTCGGTCTCGTTGAAAGCAGGTGAGAATGTTAATGAAAAAGCCCTGCCTATCACAAACCCCGACCTGTGGTGGCCCGCCGGGATGGGCGAGCAGAACCTTTACACAGTGAGGATTGAACTCTACCGGAAAGGCCGGCTGCTTGATTCGGTGGAAAAAAGGATAGGGGTGCGAACCCTGGCCCTCGAACAGCGCCCGGACGAGTGGGGAAAGAGTTTCCGCTTTGTCGCAAACGGCATCCCCTTCTTTGCCAAAGGCGGCAACTGGATCCCGGCTGATTCCTTCCCGCCTCGGGTCAGCCGCCAGAAGTACGAGCGGCTTCTCCGCGATTGCCGGGAGGCCAACATGAACATGCTTCGTGTCTGGGGCGGCGGCATCTACGAGTCGCCCGATTTCTATGACCTCTGCGACGAGCTGGGCCTGGTCGTCTGGCAGGACTTTATGTTCGCCTGCGCCATGTTCCCCGGCGACGACGCCTTCCTGGAGAACGTCAGGGCTGAGGCAGAGGACGTGGTCAAAGCGCTCCGGCACCACCCTTCGATCGGGCTCTGGTGCGGCAACAACGAGTGCGAGGAAGGATGGTTCCACTGGGGCTGGAAAGAAAAGTATCCGGCGACAGTCTGGAGCGATTACGAAAAAATTTTTCACGAGATTCTTCCGCGGACAGTGGAGAGGTTTGACCCATCGCGTGCGTATTGGCCGAGCTCGCCGCATTCCGAAACAATCGGTGAACCCCGCTCGGATAAAAGCGGCGACATGCACTACTGGGGAATCTGGCACGGCAAAGAGCCTTTTTCAGAATACCGCAAAAAATTCCACCGCTTCTTCAGTGAATTCGGGTTCCAGTCTTTCCCGCTCCTCGAAACAGTGAAGACGTTTGCCCTTCCCGAAGACTGGAATCTCACCTCCCCGGTGATGGAACAGCACCAGAAGCATCCGGAGGGGAACCGTCTCATCCTCCTGTATATGCTCGACCAGTACAGGATGCCCAAGGACTTCGAATCCCTGCTCTGGCTGAGCCAAGTCCAGCAGGCCGAGGGGATGAAGATCGGCGTCGAGCACTTTCGCAGCCAGATGCCGCGCATCATGGGCTCTCTTTACTGGCAGATTAACGACTGTTGGCCGGTCGCCTCCTGGGCAGGCACGGATTATTATGGCACCTGGAAGGCGCTTCATTACTATGCTCGGAGGTTCTATAATCCGGTCTTGGTTGCACCCATTGATGACGAAAAAAGCCTGAAGATTTACGGAATCTCCGATTTGGGCCGGCTCGTCGACGGAGATTTCTACTGCGGCGTTTTCACTTATGATGGAGACGTCGTCCAGGATGGCGAGGTTAGCGTCAGGCTGGAGCCGAGGTCAAGGCGCGTCCTCCTGGAAAAATCCCTCGATGAGTTGAGGAAAGACAGCCCTCCAGAGAAGACGTATCTTTACTGCGAGCTCAGGAAGGGTGGCGAGACGCTGAGCTCCAACATCTTCCATTTTACACCCCTGAAGAGGGCTTCTCTCCCCGAGCCCGAGATCAGGCCAGAGGTCTTTGAGCGAGACGGCGGGATGATCGTCCGGCTTGGGGCTGCCCGCCTGGCCAAGATGGTCTATCTCTCAGCGCCCGGGTTTGAGGGCCGGTTCTCCGATAACTTTTTCGACCTCATCCCCGGCAGGCAGCGTGAGGTCAGATTCCTCTCTTCAACTCCTGTGGATATCGCCTCATTCAAGAAGGCGCTGAAAATCATCTCTCTTCGGGAGACATATTGAGTCAAGGAGCCCAGGGCAAGCTCCCGAGAAAAGGAAGCTGATGGTTCCGACGGTCAAATTCTGAAATGGAGGGCCTGAAATGGGAAAGACCGTAGTGAGATACACCAGAGGGCCGCTGAAGCCCATTCTTTTTTTCATGCCGCTAGCCGCTTTCGTCATATTCTTGCTGGACTGGGCCTGTCCGAAGCCCGCGCGGCCGCCCGTTCAGCCTCCAGCCCGAAACCTGACAAAAACGGTCATGGGGTATTATCCCTCCTGGCGCAGGTCCGCACTCGATTACACCCAGATCAATTACGAATATCTGACCCACATCGCCCACGCCTTCACGAAGCCTGATGCCCAGGGGAACCTGGTGGTGAGTGAGGATTATCTCTATCCCGAGCTTTTAAGCGAGGCCCACCGCCAGAACGTCAAGGTGGTCATGAGCATCGGCGGCTGGGGGAACTGCGAGGGATTTCCAGGGATGGCGGCGACGCGGGCGACGAGAAACAGGTTCATCAGCCAGGTCCTGGATTTTGTCAAGTCGCATCATTATGACGGCGTCGATATCGACTGGGAATTTGTCTCCAACCCCGTCGAGATGCAGAATTTCGTTTCTTTCATCAAAGAACTTTCTGCTTCTCTCAAAGCCCAGAGCCCCCCGCTTCTCCTGACCATGGCTGCACCATCGGGACCTTACTGGGGGAAATGGATTAATTACGAAGTGCTGGCCGGCGATTTTGACTATATCAGCGCTATGACCTATGACTATCACGGCGAGTGGAGCGACCATTCAGGACACAACTCGCCTCTCTACTCCTGCGGCCTTGACACCTGCGGCTCTTTTAACGACAGCTATCTCTATTTCCTCTCCCGTGGCGTTCCCGCGAGCAAATTGCTGTTAGGCCTCGCTTTTTTTGGCCGGTCCTTCGACTGCGGCGAGCTCTACCAGAAATTCCAGAGGAGTTCGTATTACGGGTACGTCGAAGTCCTGGACCTGCTCAAGGACGGCTGGACCCGCCTCTGGGATGACTGCGCTCAGGTCCCTTATGTCCGGAAACCCGACCAACCGATAATTGTCTCTTACGACGATGAAGAATCGATCTCCCTCAAATGCAGGTATGTTTTAGACAAGCGGGCGGCTGGCGTCATCATCTGGGAAATCACCCAGGATGATGATCCGGGTGTTCCGGTCTTGCTCAAAACAGTGGGAGACGCCTTCCAAAATCTCAACGAAGGAAAACAAGCTGAGCAAGAAAAAAAGCGAAGCCTGAAAGGAGAAAGACGATGAGAACCATGATCAAGAAGAGTCCTCGGAAAGCTGGGGCCGCCTCACTTGTCATGCTTTTCGCTTTTTCGTTGATACCCGGCCTTAACGCCAGCGGCAAGAGCGATTTTTTCCCTGTGTCGGTTTGGTATGCGGGAGGGAAGGCGCGGGCGCCGATGTTGGAGAAAGTGACAGCGGATTCGCGGCGTTTTTGGAAGAAAGACCTGGACGCTATCAAAAGCCTGGGCTTCAACACCGTGCGCTGCTGGGTGGAGTGGACAAACTGTGAGCCTGCGGAGGGAAAGTACGACTTCAGCGCTCTCGAGTTGCTTGCGGACTTGGCCAGCGAAGCCGGATTAAAGCTCATCGTCCAGGTTTACATCGATTCGGCGCCGGACTGGGTCGGCAAAAAATACCCGGATTCAAAGTTTGTCGCCTCAAACGGCCTTGTTGTTGAATCCCAGGCTTCACCCGGTTTTTGCTTCGACCATCCCGGGGTGCGAGAAAAAATCCTCAATTTTTTTGCTGAAGCAGCCAGAGCGGTCAAGGACAAGCCGGCTTTTTTAGGCTGGGACCTATGGAGCGAGCCCCACATCATCAACTGGGCTGAGATCTACCATCTCGGAAACCCCGAACACATCCAGTTCTGTTACTGTCCTTCGAGTCAGGCACGGTTTAGAGAATGGCTGAAGGCAAAATACGGGACGCTCGAAAAACTCAACCGGGCTTGGTACCGCACCTTCGAGAGCTGGAGGGAGGTGGAGCCTCCCCGGTTCGGCACGATCTTGACCTACACGGATTACATTGATTGGAAAGCCTTTATCTCTGATAAGCTGGCCGAGGACTTGGCGATGAAAGCCAAGGCTGTCAAAGACGTCGTGCCTCGCGGCGTGACGACCAGCCATTCAGCGATTCCTGGCCTGTTCACCAAGCCGGTCTGGAGCGGAACTCCCGATGACCGCAAGATGGCCAACGTCGTTGACTATTACGGCGTCTCCATCTATCCCAAGCATGCCTGGACGGTGAGGCCCTGGTCTCCTTTTTTCAGGGCGGCGGGCAACGACTTCGTCCGGTCAATGAACTGGCTGAACGGCGGGTTTTACGTCGGCGAGCTCCAGGCTGGCTACGGCGTCTTCGGGATGAAGGTGAGCGTCCCTGTGGTCGGAGCTGACCTCAGGGACTGGATGTGGTCGATGGTGGCCTCCGGGGCAAAGGCGGTTAACATTTACGCCTATTACCCGATGAGCTCGGGCTATGAGGCCGGCGGTTACGGGCTCGTGGAGCTCGACGGCAAGGTCACGGAACGTGCGGTAGAGGCCGGCAGAATTGCCCGTTTTATCACGGAGAACATGGGCCTTTTCCTCGAGGCCCGGCCACCTAAAGCTGAGGTCGCCATTCTCTACAACCCTCTTTCTCATATGGTCGGCGGCCAGCAATCATACACCGGCGAGGGTCAGCCCATCGGGGCCAACAACCTGAGCGAATCCCTGCAAGGCATCCACAGGGCCTTCTTTGAGCAAAATATTCCCGTCGATTTCCTCCATGTCCTTGACCTTAAGCCGGAGAGGTTGAACCAAGTCAAGCTGCTTATCGTCCCTTACCCGGTGATGATGTCCCAGGATGATATCAAAAAGCTCATCGCCTATGTCGAGAGCGGTGGAGTGCTCGTCGCTGAAGCCCGCTGCGGCTGGGTCGATGAACGCGGGTTTTCCGCCGACATCGTTCCTGGAGGCGGGCTGCATGAGGTTGTGGGCTGCCGAGAGTCTTATCTCAAGCCTATCGAAAAAACGTCAACACTCAAAGTCAAGAAGGCCCACGAGGCCCTGCCGCTTCTCAAAACAGGCGACAGGCTGGAGACGATTTTTTTTGAAGAGGGGTTTGAGCTCCTCAGCGACAGAGCTCATGCGCTCGCGGAATACGACAACGGCACGCCCGCAATCGTCCTGGCCTCTTATGGCAAAGGAAAAGCCATGATCGTCGGCTCTTTTCTCGGCTCGGCCTACCACCATTTCAAGAATCCAATCAACGGCAAGTTTTTCGCCGGGCTTTTTGACTGGCTGAAGCTTTCGCGAGCGGTTACAGTATCCGCAGCCAATAGGAATGCCCTCATCGAAGTCAGGCTTCTTGAAGGGGAAAACAGCCGCGTTCTTTTTGCCTTTAACAGGGGAGAAGAAAAGACGCAGGCCGAATTGGCTCTGGCCGTTCCGGAGGGGGACTACCGGGCGCAGAACCTGGAGACTAAAGAAGACGTTGACGTCAAGAGGAAAGACGGTCGGCTGCTTGTTGCCAAAGCCTTCGAGCCAGGAGAGGTCTGGGTTGTGGCTTTGACGCGGGCGAAATAGCGGTGATGTTCAGGCGAATAAAATAAGATGGATACCCGGGAAAAGCATAAAGAAGGGATGAACAAAGGTTGAGAAAAGAAGAAAATGCGGTGTTTTGTGGGGCTGTTGACGTCGGCGGGACAAAGATTGCTTCGGCTCTTTTTGCCGAGAACGGAAGGATGCTGGGCCGTGCCAGAACGAACATCGACAAAGGGACGGCGGACGAGCCTGTTCGGCAGATCATCGGGATCATAAAAGGACTCCAGGAGCTTGCCAGGATCAAGAACGGCCATGTCCAGGCTGTGGGCATCTGTGTCCCTGGCGTTGTGTTCGAGAAAAGCGGGCTGGTCTGGGCGCCCAATATTCCCGGCTGGGATCATTTTCCGCTCCGCGGCCGGCTGGAAAAGAAAACAAAAATCCCTCTTGTTTTGGACAGCGACAGGAGCGCTTATGTCCTCGGCGAGCAGTGGCTCGGAGCGGCCCGTGGAAAGCGGGACGTCGTTTTTCTGGCTGTTGGCACGGGGATCGGCGCGGGGATTATCGCCGGAGGAAAGCTCATCCGCGGAAGCCAGGACGTCGCCGGGGCTGTCGGCTGGTTCGGACTCAACCAGGAATTTAAAGAAGAATACGTAAAGATGGGCTGCTTTGAAGCTGAGGCAGCGGGAAGCGCGGTCGGCCGCAAGGCCCGACAGCTTCTCCGGGATGGCCAGCCTTCCTCAATGAGAAAAATAGTCAGGGGAAGAATAGAGAGAGTGACGGCAGAGACTGTCGTTAGAGCCGCCCGGGCCCGCGACGCCCTGGCTCGAAAAATTATTACCGAAGTTTCGTCTTACCTGGCCATGGGGATTGCCAATATCGTCAGCATCCTGAACCCGGAGATGGTTGTCCTCGGCGGCGGCCTGTTCCAGGCCGGTGATTTTTTGCTGAAGCCTGTCAAGAAGGAATTCAGGAAGTGGGCCCAGCCGCTCGCTGCTCAAAAGGTCAGGATTGTCCTTTCTGCGCTGGGCGAAGACGCCGGGCTCTGCGGCGCCGGACGGCTGGCCTGGCTGAGCATCGAGCAGAGGAAGCATCCGGGCCCTTAAAAATCCTATGCAGATTGCAGGGTGGGTGACGTGGTTCGGGGGAGCCCCCGCCGATCTAAGCGTTTGAGCCGCCCATCTTCCTGGATGATGATAAACAGGATAGATCGCTCCTCATCTGGGGGAAAAAGGCGAGGGGCTTGGGTGAGAAAGCCCGTCGAAGCCTGAGCGGACACGGTTTCTTGAGCGAAGCGAGAGAAGAGCGAAGGCTGAGTCGGAGCGAGTTTCCTCGCTGGGGAAACGAGCGGGCTGACGAATCCCAACACCGAGCCTTGCCGGGGGTGAACCACGACAAGACTCGCCCCTTTCACAGAAATAGAGATGAAATCGTCGGGCACGAGAAATTTGCGAGGGGCCCTGAGTTGTGGTAAATTGCCGGCATCCATAATGATCAACGGAGGATTGTCATGCGTCGGCTTGTTTTTGTCTCTTTCTTTATGAGCATATGTCTTGGGTTTTCTCAGGCCGGCCTCGAAGAAACCCATCCTTTTTCTGTCCATGACATGCTGGCCATGGACAGGATTTCGGATTGCCAGGTTTCGCCGGACGGAAAGTGGATTGTCTTCACCCTGCGCAAAACCGACCTGGAGGCAAACCGTGGACGGACAGACATCTGGCTGGTCGGGGCGGACGGAAAAAACCTTCGGCCCCTCACCTCTCACCCAGCTTCGGATTCTAACGCCCGCTGGTCGGCCTGCGGCAAATGCATTTTTTTTCTCTCGACACGCTCCGGCTCCTCTCAGGTCTGGCGGATTCGCCTGGACGGAGGAGAGGCTCAACAGGTCACGGACCTGCCGCTCGATGTTTCAAACCTCGTGGCTTCTCCTGACAAAAAGCACATCGCCTTCACTGTCGAGGTTTTTCCTGGAAAAACCATCGGCGAGACGGTCGCGATATTGAAAGAGAGGCAATCACGGAAGGCAAGCGGCAGGCTGTACGAAAGGATCTTTGTCCGTCATTGGGATACCTGGAAGGATGGCCGCCGGTCCCACCTTTTTGTCATGCCCCTCGAGGGCGGCGAGGCCAGAGACCTGATGGCCGGCATGGACGCGGACACTCCCTCCAAGCCTTTCGGCGGAACAGAAGAGATCGCCTTCACTCCGGACGGAAAGGGGCTCGTCTTCACCGCCCGCGACGTCGGCAACAAGGAGCCATGGTCGACAAACCTGGACCTTTTTTATGTCCCCATAGATGGGTCGAAAAAACCGGTGTGCCTGACGGAAAAGAATGAAGCCACGGATACGACGCCCGTTTTCTCGCCGGACGGAAAAACCCTGGCCTACCTGGCTATGACCCGGCCCGGATATGAGGCAGACAGGTTGAGGATCGTTCTCATGCCGTGGCCGGAAGGCGAGCCGAGGATGCTCACCGAAAAATGGGACTATTCGCCCTCCTCTTTTTGCTGGAGCCCGAGCGGCGAGGCGTTCTATGTCGCAGCACCCAACCTCGGCCAGACCTCCCTATTCGCTGTTGATACGCGGACAGGACAAGGCCGCATCATCGTCAAGGACGGGACGATCAGCTCTCCGGCTCCTGCCGGCGAAAGGATCATCTTCGAGATGAACAACCTGAAGTCTCCCGTCGAAATCTATTCGGTCAAGCCCGACGGAAGCGACATGCAGGTTGTCACGGCTATCAACGCAAAAAAGGTCGCTACGGCGCGGATGGGATATTACGAGCAGTTCACGTTCAGCGGCTGGAAAAATGAGACCGTCTATTGTTATGTCGTTAAGCCGGTGGATTTTGACTCCTCGAAAAAATATCCGGTCGCCTTTCTCATCCATGGCGGACCTCAGGGTTCCTTCGGGAATAATTTCCATTACCGCTGGAATCCTCAGGCCTATGCGGGGGCAGGCTACGCCGTAATCATGGTCGATTTCCATGGTTCTGTCGGTTATGGACAGGCGTTTACTGATTCGATCCGCGGCGACTGGGGCGGGAAGCCCCTCGAAGACCTCAAGAAAGGTTTAGAGGCGGCATTGAAAAAATACACCTGGATGGATGGAAGCCGTGTCGGCGCTCTTGGCGCCTCTTTCGGGGGCTACATGGTCAACTGGATCGCCGGAAACTGGCCGGACCGCTTCAAATGCCTGGTCAACCACGACGGAAACCTTGACGAGCGAATGGCTTACTTCGACACCGAGGAGCTCTGGTTCCCTGAGTGGGACCACATGGGAACCCCGTGGGAAAACCCCCAGGGATACGAAAAGCACAACCCGGTTAACTTCGTCAAGAATTGGAAGACACCGATGCTCGTCATCCATGGGGCTTTGGATTATCGAGTCGTCGATACCCAGGGCATCGGGACGTTCAACGCCCTCCAGCGCCGCGGGATTCCTTCCAAACTCCTATATTTTCCCGACGAAAACCACTGGGTTCTCAAGCCGCACAATTCTATCCTCTGGCACGAGACCGTCCTCGGCTGGCTCGACCAGTGGCTGAAATAGTCAATTTGGCCACGCGAGTTGAGAATCGGGTTAAAAAATTGGTGGCTGGCTTGGGCGCTCTTAATCTGCTACAATATCGGCCTGCGAATAATTGGAAGGAGAGAAATATGAAGAAAACGGGACGGACTGGATTTTGGATTATCCTTCCGGCGTTTGTGGCGATTTTGTTCTCGGGTGTGAACGGGGCGGATTTTTCCGTTGGAGAAATCCTCAAAAAAAACATCGAAGCTTCTGGCGGAGGGCAAAAGCTTGGCCAGGTCCAGAATTTCTCGTTCAGAACAGGCAGCACACGGGCAGTTGTCTTGGCGAGCGGAGAACTCAAGCTCACGAGCGGCAAAGAACCTGTGGTGACAGAGGTCATCCTGGTTAAGGGGGATCAAGTCCAGAGGAACTCGTACAACACGATCACCGAGATTACAGACCCCCAAAAAACCGTTTACCAGACGCTGGCCAGGCTCTATGCCGGGCTTTTTTCCCTGAAAAATTTCGAAGACAAGCTCAAGCTCGAAGGAATAAAGACCTACGGGGTGGAAAAACTCTATCATCTGACTTTGACAAAGACCGGAGCCGTCGAGGTCGATTTTTTCTTGCGCACGGATGATTTCACCTTGAAAAGGCTTGTCTTCCAGGGCCTGACCCCCGAGGGAGAAAAATACGAGGTCAATTATGACTTTGCCCCCTTCGAAGAAACCAAAGGCGTGAGGATCCCCCTTTCCTGGTTTAGCTCCCAGGTCGGGGCACGAGGCAGCTTGGCTGAAGCTGCCGAGGTCGCGATAAACCAACCTCTGACTGAGGATTTCTTCTCTCGCCTCGAGGTCAACATCGGGACTGCTGAAGTCGCGGCCGGAGTATTGCAAGGGAATGTCATCGATTCGAGATCCTCTCCTTTCGGCTTGACGATCATCACGAATTGGACGCTCACTGATGTCGGGAAGGCCGGGCTTAAGACAGGAGACAGGCTAACTTTTTTGGTTAACGGAATCGAATCGGAACTCATTTTCTATGCCTCAGCTCAAGAAATGCCGGATCAGAACGAACTGGCCAAAGGCGCGCGGCTGATGACCATTCCGCCTCGGGGCGGCGAAACCTACGTTATCCAGTTTGTTGGCGTCGACACGAAAGATATCGCGGCCAGACTGAAACCGCTCGCGGCAATCGAACTCAGGAAGAAATAAAGGAAATAAACCTGGGAGGTAAACGATGTCTCGCATCAAAAGAAGGAATTTCATCACGGCCCTCGCTTCGGGCGTTTTGGGTCTCGGACTTCCGCGGGGTGGAAGAGCTGAGCAGGGCGAAATCTTGACGGCGCAGAGCGAATCGCCCGTCCCAAAGATTAAGAAATACAATTCTCTGGGCAAAACAGGGCTCAAGGTATCGGATGTCAGCTGCGGCGCCATCTCCCTTTTTGAAGGCAATGTCCTCCGGTATGCCTACGAATGCGGAGTTAATTATTTCGACACGGCCGAAAGCTATCTGCGGATGAAAGGAGAAGCCTACGTCGGACAGGCTCTCAAAGAAGTCCGGAGCAAGGTCATCATCACCACCAAGCACGGCTTCGACTTTCGCCAGAAAATTGAAAAGGCGGCCGTGATCAAGCGCATGGAAGAGAGCCTCAAACGGCTCCAGTCCGATTACGTGGATATCGCGATGGTCCATGGGTTGAGCGACCTCTCTCTTGTCCTCAACAGCCAGGAAATCATGTCCGCTTACGATCAATTGAAAAAGGACGGCAAGGTCAGGTTCACGGGGTTCTCGACACACAACGCTGAGGTGACGTTAAAACAGGCGCTCGATTCGGACTTCGGCCAGGTTGTCCTTTTCATGTATAACCATATGGAAGGAAAAAAAATCGAGCCTCTGGTCAAGGCAATTCGGGAGAAAGGAATCGGAACCGTGGCCATGAAGATCTTCGCCGGCGGCATGCAGGGGAACCTGAAAGGGCTGGTCAGCCCAGAGATGAGCTACCCTCAAGCCGCGATTCGCTGGGTCATGTCCAACCCTGATATCGATACCTGCATCCCGACAATGAGCAGCTACTCCCACGTCGAAGAATATGTCGCCGCCTCTGGCCGTCCACTCGACCGGGCGGCGCTCGGGATAATCGCCCGTTACCAGCAGCTTGCGCACCACCTCTATTGCCGGGTGAGCTGCAGCGAGTGCCTCTCTGCCTGTCCCCATGACGTCGCCGTCAACGACGTGCTCCGTTACGCCATGTACTTTGAGAATTACGGGATGGAAAGAGAAGCGATGAGCTGTTACGCGGCCATGGAAGCTCGGAGGAAGCCGCTCAGCTGCGCAAGCTGTGCCGGATACTGCGAGAGCGCCTGTCCCTATGGGCTGAGCGTCAAGGCGCGGCTTGTGCATGCTCACGATCTCCTAACAGCGTGACAAGAGAGGTATCCGTTTTCCCTCCGCGTCCTCTTCGAGCAAGATAATTTTTTTCTCCTAGAATACTTTCAAAGGAGAAGACACGCATGCTAAGGAAAGCTCACCTTCCGCGGCCAGGCCGGATTTTTTTTATGTTGACCGTTTGGTTGGCAGCTGCAGCGCTTGTCCAGGCTGCGATTCTTCCAAAAGCAAAGCCCGCTGATGTCGGCCTGTCGGCCGAACGCTTAGGCCGGCTCAGCCGGGTGATGCAGGAATATGTCGATCAAGGAAAAACCGCTGGCATGGTCACGCTCGTTGCCCGGAACGGACGGGTTGCCCTTCTCCAGGCTTATGGAAAGTTCGATCTTGGCAGGGCGCAAGCCATGCCCCCTGATGCGATCTTCCGGATTGCTTCCCAGACCAAAGCTGTGACGAGCGTCGCCGTGTTAATGCTCCAAGAAGAGGGACGCTTGCTTCTTGATGACCCTGTCTCAAAATATATCCCTGAATTTGCCTCCTCCCGCGTGGCTGTTCAGGCTCCCGGGCAGGATGTCAGGGGTTACACCACTGTCCCCTTCAAACGGGCGATCACCATCCGCGGCCTTCTCACTCATACCGCGGGCATTTCCTACGGTGATGGGCCAGCTAAAGAAGAGTATCTGGCAGCAGGTATTTACGGCTGGTTCTTGGCAGATAAGCCGATGCCTATTGGCGAGGTCATCCGAAAGCTGGCTGCGCTGCCCTTCGATGCCCAGCCTGGCGAAAAGTTCGTTTATGGTTACAGCACCGATATTCTCGGGCATGTTGTTGAACGCGTTTCCGGGATGAGCCTGGCCGATTTTTTTGAGAAGAGAATCACTGGCCCGCTTGGAATGGCGGACACCCATTTTTTCCTCCCCGAGAGTAAGCTCAACCGGTTCACCTCTGTCTATGGTGTGGATGAAAAGGGAGAGATCAGGCTGGTCGAGGACGCTCGAGACAGCCCCTTCGTTAAAGGGCCTCGAGCCTGCACCTCGGGCGGCGCCGGGTTGCTCTCTACGGCCGAGGACTTCGCTCGATTTCTCATCATGCTTCTTCAGGGCGGGGAGCTCGGCGGTGTTCGGTTGCTCAGCCCCAAGTCCGTCGAGCTCATGACAGCGGATCATGCCGGAAATCTCTACGGTTCCCAGGGATACGGGTTGGGGTTCTGGGTGACGGATCGGCTTGGACGCAACGGACAGCCGGGCACCGCTGGAGCGTTTGGCTGGGGAGGTGCTTATCACACAATTTATTGGGTCGACCCGCGAGAGAAGCTGGTCGCTGTGCTGATGACTCAGCTTCTTCCGGCCGGCTCAAGCGACCTGCACGGCAAATTCCGGGCCCTTGCCTACCAGGCAATAGTCGATTCCTTTGAGGGCCGTTAGGATGAGGACCGTGGAAATGGGAAACTTGCGGTGATGGCAGGCTGGACTCGACGCTGATTGGATGAAAACGATCGAGCTCAGAGGAGGAAACGCATGTCTTCGCTTGAATACTTGAACAAAATTCAGGAAATCCTGGAAAAAATCAAGACGCAAGAATTGGAAAATATCCGGCGAGCTTCGAGAATCATGGCCAGGTCGATCGAGCGCGGAGGGAGGGTGTATACGTTCGGCAGTGGACACTCTGTCATTCCTGTCCTGGATATTTTTCCGCGCTACGGGAGCTTTGTCGGGTTCTTCCCTCTCTATGACCCAAGGCTGATGTGGTTCAACGTCATCGGTCCGGGAGGAGCGCGCGAGCTCCTCTGGCTGGAACGGCGGGAAGGCTATGCCCGGGTTTTTCTCGAGAGCTACCCGCTCGAACGCCGCGACTGCCTGCTCGTCTTCTCCCACGGTGGGCTGAACGCCGCCCCAGTCGAGATGGCCATCGAAGCGAAAAAGAAGGGGCTCAAGATCATTACCATCTCTTCTCATGCCAACCGCAAAGTCTCTAAGCCGAAGCACTCGACAGGGCTGTACCTTTCCGACGTGGCCGACGTGGCCATCGACAACTGCACCCCGGCCGAGGATGCGCTGGTTGATGTCGGTCGAGCAGAGAAGGTAGCAGCCGGGTCAACCGTGGCTGCTGTCGCCATCGCCATGTCCCTGGTTGCGGAAACCGGGTCGATCCTGGCGAAAAAGGGAAAGCTTCCCCCGACTTTCATTTCGCCTAACTTGGCCGGCATTCCGCCCGGGCATCTTGAGCAGGTCTACGATGCATTTTCAGCGTTTTATTATTCTCGGCCGTGGAAGCTTGGCCGAAAAAGGCTAAGAAAGCAGAATGACGATTGTGATTTATAAAGGCAGGGAGTTTTGCCAGGGAGGAGTTCATGCCGAAATTGAGTGACGATGAACCTGCGAGGGCAAAGCCAGGGCCTCTGATGGCCTCGGCCTGCGCCGGGATTTTTGTCTTCGGCATCGTCATGGCCGTCCTGGGCGCCATGCTCCCCTCTCTGTTTGTTAGGATTGATTTTGACAAAAGCGAGGCCGGCAACCTATTCTTCCTGATGAATCTCGCCATGTTGGTCATGTCCGTTTTTTTTGGCCCGGTTGTAGACCGCTTTGGCTATAAGGCCTTCCTGATGGCGTGTTCGCTTCTTGTCGGCGGCAGCTTTGTCCTTTTTTTGATCGCTTCAGCGTACCGGTCTCTTGTTCTGGCTGCGCTTCTCCTCGGGTTTGGCGGCGGAGGTCTTAACGGCGGCTCAAACGCCCTCGCCAGCGACCTTTATCCTGAGCGTCGGAGCGCGGCCCTCAATACCCTGGGCATTTTCTTCGGGTTCGGCGCTCTGGCCATGCCTTTCCTCATTGGCCTACTCGAGAGCAGCCTTGGTCTTAACCCCATCCTGCTCTTGGCCGCGCTCTTGAGCTTGATTCCTTTCATGCTATTTCTGTTCCTGCGTTTTCCCGGCGCCAAGCACGCCCATGGCTTTCCGCTCGGGCAGGCCGCGAGAATCATCAAACATCCGCTCGTCTGGTTGTGCGGGTTTCTCCTGTTTTTTCAGTCCGGCAACGAGTTCACGGTTGGCGGCTGGGTTTCCTCTTATCTCCACGAACATCTCCGGTTATCCCAGATGGCCGCTTCGCTCGTCCTGGCGGGATACTGGGCCGCCATGATGGCTGGTCGGCTAACCTCAACGCGTTTGGTCAGGGTTATGAAGAATGAAACGCTGATTTTGACGAGCGCAGCCCTCTCGCTCCTGGCGGCTGTGGTCCTTGTTGCCGCGCCCTCAGGTTTGATGGCTTCATTTGGAAGCGTCCTGATTGGTCTTGGGTTTGCAGCCATTTTTCCGACGACCCTCGCCCTGGTCGGAGAGGCCTTTCCGGCTTTTTCCGGCACGGCCTTTAGCGTCATCTTTGTCATCGCTCTTTCCGGCGGGATGACTGCTCCCTGGCTGGCTGGAAAGCTGGCTGAAGCGCACAGCCTCCGCTCTGGCCTTATCATCCCCGTTGTCAACTGCGTTATGATAATCCTTCTCCTTTTTGCCATTAAAAAATGGGGACGCCATACGTAATTACCTTAATTGGTGAATAAATATAAGAGCGAGGAAAGAATGAGAAGAGCGAACTTAATTCTTGGACTTATCGTTGTGGCCGGTCTTGCAGCCATAAGCGGGAGCCTCGCGCTGCAGCAAGCGAAAATCGAAGCGCCCATCCGGCTTATTGTCCGGGGCGATGATATGGGCATGACCCACGCTTGCAACCTGGCAGTCGAAAAATGCTTCTTGAACGGGATCATGACCTGCGTTGGGCTCATCGTGCCGGCGCCCTGGTTTGAGGAGGCCGCCCGGATGGCCCGAGAGCATCCGGAATGGGGCGTTGGCGTCCACCTTGCCCTGAACGGCGAGTGGCGGGATTACAAGTGGAAACCGGTTCTTCCTTATAACCTCGTGCCCAGCCTTGTCGACGAAGACGGCTTTTTTTATCCGACGACCGAGGCGTTTCTGGGGGCTAACCCCAACCTCGACGAAGTCGATAAGGAGCTGCGAGCCCAAATGGACAGGGCGATTAAGCGCGGCCTCAACATCCAGTACATCGACACGCACATGGACACTCTGAACGCGACGCCTGAGCTCTGGACGGTCGTCCAAAAAATCGCCCGGGATTATGGCTTTCCTATCTCCGGCGAATGCGGGGAGGAGAAAAGCGATTTTCTCGTTATCTACAACACGCCTCCTGAAAAAAAGGAAGAGGTGCTGGCTGACAGGTTGAGGCGGCTTGGCCCCGGCCTCTGGCTCCTCGTCGTCCATCCCGGCCTGGATACGCCGGAAATGAGGGCGCTCGTGGATGCAAACCCCGAGGGGTTGCCGAATGTTGCGGCCCACCGGGCTGCTGAAGCTAAGGCGCTCCAAAGCAAGCGAATCAAGAAAATCATCCGGAAGCGCGGCATCGAACTCGTTGACTACAAACCTTTCCAGGTCAAATGAAATTGACTGTCTTCCAGGGGATTTGGCGATCAGGGAAAACGGGCTCATCGTTGGGAATCAACGAATGATGAGAACTGCGTTTAAGGGGAATGTCATCCTGACAGACAGGGTTCTGGAGAAGGGGCTCGTTCTTATTGAAGGCGAAAGAATTGCGGCTGTCTTTCAAGCAGGGGAGGAGCGTCTTCCTGGCGGGGTTGAAATTGTCGATTATGGGAATTTTTTTGTCGCGCCTGGCCTCATCGACCTCCATGTCCATGGCGCGTCGGGCAAAGATGTCATGGATGGATCCGTCGAAAGCCTGAAGGAGATAGCCATCCATCAAGCCCGCTGCGGCGTTACCGGTTTTGTTCCTGCAGTCTCGGCTGCTCCGCGCGCTTCCATTCTTGAGGCAATCGCCGCGGTCAGGGCTGCCCAAAAAGAAAAGCTAACCGCGCAGATTCTGGGCGTTTATCTCGAGGGACCTTTCCTGAGCCAGGCCAAGAAAGGGGCCCAGGACCCCGATTTCATCAGGCCTGCCAACAAGGAAGACGCGGAGCTTCTCCTCAAAGCCGCCGATGGCATCCGGACGATTCTCACCATCGCCCCTGAAGTTGGCGATAACCTGAACTTCATCCCTATTCTCAAAGACAAAGGGATGATCGTCGCCATCGGCCACTCCGAGGCCTCCTACGAGCTGGCCAGGCAAAGCTTCGACCTGGGCGTCACTCACGCGACCCATCTTTTTAACGCCATGAGCGGCTTTCTTCCCCGCGAGCCTGGCGTCATCGGAGCAGTCCTCGACCGGGCCGCCGCTACCGCTGAGCTCATCGCCGACGGCGTCCACGTGCATCCCGCTTCGCTCCGGCTCGCCATCCGCTGCAAAGGTCCAAGCCGGGTCTGTCTCGTCACTGACAGCATGAAAGCCGCAGGTCTCGGAGACGGTTCATACCGCGTCGGCAAGCGCGAGGTCATCCTCAGAGACGGACAGGCAAGGCTCAAGGAGAATGGAGCGCTGGCCGGGAGTGTTTTGACTCTCGACCGGGCTGTGAAAAACATCATTGTGTGGGCGGGGGTATCGGTCAGCGAAGCTGTCAACATGGCGTCGTTCAACCCGGCTCGTCTCCTCGGCCTGGAGGAGACGCTGGGAAGTATCGACGTTGGCAAAACCGCTAACCTAACTATCTTCGACCAAGAATTCAGAGCCATCGACACGATTGTCTGCGGCCGTCTTGTTCTCAGAGATAGACGGGGCACCTGACGGCCTGCGATTATGACCCTTTTCGCTTTCCCCCTGATTCTTTCGATAAATGATGAGTTGCCCAGCCCCGCCGCGGTTTTAAATAACCCTTCGGATAGGGTAAAATATAAAAGCTTATTTTTGAACAAAATTTTAGCATATGGAGTTGAGAATGCCTTGTTTGTTTAAGAGTCTAACCGTGGCCTTGATGTTTGTTCTTGTCTCAGGGGGTTCGATCAGTCCTGTGTTTTCCTCCTCGCCAACGTCGCTAACGCCTTCCGACCAAGCCGTCCGGAAGATTCTGCTCAGCCGGCACTCGGACCTTCTCATCGAAAAAGGCGTCTGCGACGAGCGCGGCCGGGAGATCGACGGCCGCATCGGGAAGCTGATCCAGGCGGCGAGGGAAAAGGGGATAAGGGAGGATGGAGAAACTCTGAACCTCATCCTCGCCGAGCTGAATTATTCGGCGTCCAACCTGGGAAATTTCCCTCCCTGTGCCTTCGACCGGCCTATCGGCCACAAGTTAGTCTGGTTCGGCCGCACGATCAGCCCGGGCAACATCGACGCCGATGCCGAGGGAAGCGCATGCCCAGCCGGCGGCATCGGCGCGGGCGCGTACGAGTGGACGATGAGCGGGAATTTTCGCTTCTGGTTTTTGAAATCAGGCTGGATGGTCGACGACACGGCTTGGGCCAACCAATTCCATGTCTTTATGAAGCAGGGGAATAAGACCATCGCCCAAACCCTTTCCACGGATGCTCCGCTCTCATCGATCCTCCAGGCCTGGAAGTGGCGGTACCCGGCCGGCAAAGGGAGCTACTACGCGCTCTATCCCAAGTCCGGGTTTTCTTACGAGCAGAATGACGATTTTCCGGTCGAGCTGGCCGTGACCCAATTTTCGCCGGTCATTCCGCACAACTACCGCGAGACGAGCTATCCTGTGGCTGTTTATAAATGGACGGCAGAAAACCGCTCCGGAAAACCTGCTGACCTCAGCGTCATGCTGACCTGGCAGAATATGGTCGGGTGGGAACCAGTTTCGAGGCCTGGCCGTGGCGATTTTGCCTGGGACCGCAAGAGCGCTGGAAACACCAACGTGTTCATCCAGCAAGGCTCTAAAAAGGGCATTTTCTTCACCCGGAAAGGCGTTGACCTCAAAACCGGTAACGCCCTGACTGGCTCGATGTGCATTGCTGCTCTCGAGGTTCCTGGTAAAGCCGTTGTCTATTTTCACGCTGATTTCGACCCGTCCAAAGACGGCAGCGTAATCTGGACACCATTTTCAGCGAACGGGACGCTCTCGAACTCAACAGCCTCCCGCACAGCCTCGCCTCAAGACTCCCTTGCCGGCGCCATCGCGGTCAAACTGAGCCTCAAGCCAGGCGAGAGGGTTGAGTTTCCCGTTGTTGTCGCCTGGGATTTTCCTTATTACGAGTTCGAAAAGGGCGTCAAACACAAGAAAAAATACACCGAATTTTTCGGCGCTTCGGGAGACCGGGCTTTTGCCATTGCCTGTGAAGCCCTGGACAAGTACAGGGACTGGGAAAAAGCGATCGACGCCTGGCACAAGAGCATCCTCGACGAACCGCGTCTTCCCGGCTGGCTGAAGCAGGCCTTGATCAACGAGCTCTACATCCTTGCCGAGACGAGCATCTGGGATGCTTCAACCAACCTCCACACATATCTCGAGAGCGCCGATTACCTCATGTACGGCACTTTCGACGTCGATTCCTACTGCTGGCATGTCCTGAAGCTGTGGCCGGAGCTCGAGATGGGAAACATCCGCTTTTTCGCCCGGAGCGTGGAGATGGAAGACCCATCCTTCAAACAGTATCAATATCCTATCGTCTTTCCCGGAGAAGTCCCCGAAAATAAAATGGTCTACTACTGGAGCACGAACAAGGTCTACGGGATGATGCCGCATGACCTCGGCTCGCCGCGGGTGCGGCCCTGGGTTGTCCTCAATGCTTTTGACTGGCAGAACGGCAACGTTTGGAAAGACCTGAACCCGAAATTCCCGCTGCGAGCTTACCGCGATTTCCTGGCTTTAGGCGCCAAAGACATCGGATTTCTTGCCGACGCTTTCAGGGCTTCGGTCATCGCCTTAGATACGCTCGAAAAACGCTTCGCCGACCCGGAAACCCATGTTCCCTTAAACGAAGGAATCCCCGACCAGACGTATGACACCTGGCGCATGAAGGGCGAGAGCGCCTACATCACGATGCTCTGGCTGGCATCGCTCAAAGCCACCTGGACCATGGGCCAGCGCCTCCTCGATCAGGGCACGGGAGACCTCAACCCCGAGGTCGTTAAGAGCGCCATCGCCAAATACAAGACCTGGTTCGACAAAGGACGCATCGCTCTCGATAAACTGTGGAATGAAAAGGATGGGTATTTCCACATCGACGCGACGACAGACGATATCATGGCCGACCAGCTCTTCGGCGTCTGGTATTCCGCCATGCTCGGACTCGAAAAGGAGGAAGCCAGACGGATTATCCCTGAACCCCGCGCCATCAGGGCCTTGCGTACGATCTTCGAGAAGAATGTCCTAAGCTTTGGACATGGCCTGATGGGGGCGGCGAACGGCCGCAAGCGCGACGGCAGCCAGCTCTTCAGCCAGCAGGGCGATGAAGTCTGGGTGGGGACGAGTTATGCCTTGGCAGCAAATCTTGTCCTCCACGGGCTCAGAGACGAGGCCCTGCGTATAGCTTATGGGGTATACTATATTGTGTATAGTCCCCACGGGCACGGCTATTTTTTTAAGACGCCAGAAGCCTATTGCAACCCCGAAGAACTCCAGTGGAACAACCCCTCGGTGAAATACGGGGACAAGGTTTTCCGGGCCATGAAATACATGAGGCCGGGGGTCGTCTGGGCCATGGCTGAAGCTCTCCTTAAGGCGGCAGACCCTAAAAAATGAAAAAAAAGGTCTTTTTTTTCCTCGGGTTTGTTCTATTTGTGATTCTGGTCATCCTTGTCCGGGTCTTCTTCTGGCCCAAAAAAGACTTTCATCAGGAATTTGCGCGCTTATTAACCAGCGCGGGCATCGATAAGCCTAACCTCCTCCTCATCACCCTGGACACGACGCGGGCCGACCATCTGCCGACCTATGGCTACCTCGACGTCAAAACGCCGCACCTCGACGAACTGGCCGAAAAGGGAATTGTGTTTGATGAATGCATCGCCTCATCGCCGCTCACCCTGCCCTCCCACTGCTCGATGATGACTGGCCTTTACCCTACCTTCCACGGCGTCAGAGTGAACGGCAACACGGCTCTCTCCGACCAACACCTGACTTTGGCTGAGCTTTTTTCGCAAGCCGGCTACACGTGCGGGGCCTTCATCGGCGCTTTTGTTCTCGACGGACGCTGGGGACTGAGGCAGGGATTCCATCATTATGATGACCAGTTCGATTTGAAGAAATACAAGCAGCTCGACCTCGGCCTAGTTCAGAGGCCTGGCAACGAGGTTGTCGACGCAACGCTCGCCTGGCTTTCTGGCCAGAAAGACAAGAAATTTTTTGCCTGGGTGCACCTCTACGACCCGCATATTCCCTATGAGCCTCCCGAGCCCTATTTTTCTGAATACGGCCATCGGGGCCTGGTGGGCCTCTACGACGGAGAGATCGCCTTCATGGATGAGCAGATCGGCCGGCTCGTCCACTGGCTGAACGAGAACGGCCTGGACAGGAACACTATGATCGTCCTCATAGGCGACCACGGCGAAGGCCTGGGCGACCATGGCGAGATGGCCCATGGCTATTTCATTTATGACTATGCAGTTAAAGTCCCATTCCTCATCGCGACCCCAGCCGGGGATTTCAAGGGGAAGCGAGTCAAGGCTCAGGTCCGGACGGTCGACCTGTTCCCGACGCTTCTTGAGGTGACCGGGCTGACCGTTCCGCCCGAGAACCAGGGCAAGTCCGTGCTGCCGTTTTTTTTCAAACCCGAGACAAACCAAGGCTTCACGGCATACAGCGAATCCTACTCACCCGAGATTCATTACGGCTGGAGCCCGCTGGTGAGCCTTCGCACGAATCAGTTTAAATTCATCGATGCGCCGCGGCCGGAGCTATACGCACTTGCCGAAGACCCGGGAGAACTCCAGAATGTTCACGGCCGGAATCCTGGTGTGGCCCGAGACATGAAAAAAGCCCTTGAGGCGATCATCCACGAGACGAGCCTCAACGCGCCGGCGCCCGCCTCGGCCAACCTTGACCGGGAGACGATCGAGAGGCTGGCCGCGCTCGGCTATGTGGGCGCGCCGGTTTCCCGGAAATCTTCTCGAGGAAAGGACGCAGCGCTTATCGACCCCAAGGACAAACTCCACATCTATGAATCCATCCAACAAGCCGGAGCCCTGTTGAATCAGGAGAAGTACGAAGAAGCAAGCCGAATGCTCGAGGCAGTTGTGCGAGAAGAAAAGGGCATCCCCCAGGCTCACCTCCTCCTTGCAACCTGCTACGTCGAGCTCAAGAGGGCAGAAGAAGCCAAAACGCAGTACGACCTGATCCTAAGGGACGACGCCAACAGTATCCAGGCGCTCATCGGGATGGCCAACGTTCTGCGTGAAGAGGGGAACAAAGAAGACGTCATCACTCTCTGCAAGAAGGCGCTTTCCCTGGATGAGCGGAACGTCCAGGCCTATAACCTCATCGGCGAGGTGTACATGGAAGACAAGGACCATGCCGGGGCTCTCCCTTATCTTGAGAAAGCCGTGGAGATTCAGCCCAAGCTGACCCAGAACAGCCTCAACCTGGGAGCCTGCCTCGTCGGGCTGAAGAGGTACGAGGAAGCGGAAGTGCGGCTTAAAGAAATTGCCGCGCATTATCCAAAATTTCCGCTCGTCCATTTTCACCTCGGGCTTCTCTATGAGGAACAGGGAAGAATCGAGGAGGCAATGAAGGCCTACCGCGAAGAATTTGGCCTTTACAGCGATCATTTCCGAGCCCGGTTCAACCATGGCCGGCTGCTTCTCAAGCTCGGCGACCGTGCCGGCTACCTGAATGAGATGAAGGAAGTCATCCGGACCGCTCCGCAGGCGGCAGAGGGTTATCTTTTCCTTGCCCGCGGGCTTTTGCTCGAAGGAGCCGACCTGAACACAATCCAGGAGCTCGTGGAAAAAGGTCTAACGCTGGCCAAGACCGCGGAATTAAACACCTTGGGTTATTTTCTGTTAGCCGACGTTTATACAAGAAGGCAGCAGCCGGCCAGGGCCCGCGAAGCCCTGGAAAAAGCAAACTCATACAAGAACTTGACGAAATCAGTGAATTAGGAGGACGTTAATATGCCGCTCAGGAAACGCTATGTTTATTTACTTGTCTTTCTCTTCTTTCCCATTGTTTTCGTCTCCTCCGGGCTTGGGCAGTACCGTGAATACTACATCTACGGCAAGGTCGTGGACACTGAGAAGAAGCCGGTTGTCGGCGTCGAGATTTACCTCCGGGACGAGGCGGCGAGCCGGAGTTATAGGACGAAAACGGACAAGAAGGGCGAGTTCAAGCTGGCCGGACTTCCCCACGGGACGTACAGAGTGACCATAAGAAAAGAGGGTTACCAGACGTTCGAGGACAAATGGGAATTGCAGACACCCCAGGACAGGATGCAGAAAGTGGAGATCCCGACAATCGTTCTGGCGACGGTCGAAAAAATCAGAGAAATGACAATGAGCAAAGAGGCAAAGGCCGAATTCGATGAGGCGGTGGAGAAGATCCGGCGGGAGGATTTCGAAGGGGCCGCTTCGATCCTGGATAAAATGATTGCCAGGAACCCTGATGATGCCAACGCCCATTACCTGCGGGGCATGATTTTTTTTAAGAAGAAGATGCTTCCAGAAGCCCGAGCCAAATTTGTCAGGACAACGGAACTGGCGCCTTCTTTTGCTGGCGCATACCACCAGTTGGGGCTTATCCATCGAGAGCAGGGAGAACAGGAAAAAGCTCTTGAATACTACCACAAAGCGGCTGAGCTCGACCCGAAGAGCGGGGAAAGCCTTTACAATGCCGGGCTGATTTTGTTTGAGATGAACCAGATTTCCGAAGCCCTGACCCTGTTTGAAAAGGCTCTTCTGGTCAAGCCGGATGACCCGGAGTTACTGGAGATGGCCGGACGCTGCTACATTCATCAGAGGGAGTATTCCCGTGCCATAGACTGCCTGGAAAAGGCGAAAAAGGGATATTCAAATAAAGAGAAAATCGAGTTTCTCGACCAGCTGATCACCAAGCTCAGGGAACTCAAAAAACAATAGCTTTCCGCTTGTTAAGAGTTAAACCTCTTTGCGTTCGCTCGACTCCCGGATGATCAGCGTGGGGATGAAAGAATAGCATTTTTCGGGTAAGGGGCCATCTTTCATAATCTTGATTATCAGCCTTCCTGTAAACCTGCCCAATTCCCGGGGTTTTTGATCGACAGTGGTCAGAGGAGGGTGAATGTGCTGGGCGATAGGGATATTATCGAAACCGACAACTGAACATTTATCAGGAATGGAGATCTTCCTCTCATGGAGATACTTGACGAGGCCTACAGCCAGAAGGTCACTGGCTGCAAAAAAGGCTGTGGGAGGAGGACTGGAGCTCATGATCTTTTTCGCCAGCTCATAAGCTTCCGCGGGCTGATAGACGTCCTGGAGGTTTGTCTTGTAGTCAGTATAAAAAGAGGGATTAAAACATAATCCAGCTTCATCAAGAGCCCTTAGAAAGCCCCTTCGCTTGTTGAAATAGCTCGTATAAAACGGATTTCCGTTGATGAACGCGATCTTCGTGTGCCCCTGATCGATGAGGTATTTCGTCGCCCGGTAAGCGCCTTCTTCTTCATCATTATAAATACAGTAGGCATTCTCCTCGGGAATGAGGTCGTTGACGAAGAAGAGGGGGATATTGCCCAAAACATTTGTCATGAAACCTGTCTTTTTCTCGGCATATTCTCTCGTTCCGATATGAACAAGGGCATCGATCTTCCTCTGGGCAAAAGCCAGGACGCTTCTGCGTTCCTCGTCGTCATTGTAAAACGTGTAGGCCAGGAGGACTGAATATCCGTTTTCCTTCAAGACCTCTTCCAGGCCGAAGGTGACAGCGGGGATAAACATGTTCTGAATTTCCGGAAGGAGCAGCCCTATGGTTTTGGATGTGCGCGTCTTGAGCCCCCGGGCCAAGGCATTGGGATGATAATCCAAGGCAAGAATAACCTCTTTTACCTTTTTTCTTGTGCGTTCGCTGACTGAAGGGTGATTGTTGACCACTCTGGATACAGTGGCCGTGGACACACCCGCCATTTTGGCAATCGCTTTGATCGATGTCATGTATTCTTTCCTCTTGTGCTCCACCAAAAAATTTATAACGGTTCTCCCCGGTTGTCAAAATCTTTTTTTGCTAATGAACTCTTCCAATATGTCGACAGAAGCATTTCCAGACATGTGGTGTCCTTCTGCCACAGAAGAGGGGGGCGGCGTGGTTGGGGGTAAACCACGACAGGGCCCTTCTATCGCAACAATGGAGATGCTTATTATGCTGACAAAAGGTCTTGACAAAGGTTAAAAAATAGATAAATCTAATTTTGGCGTAATCGTTTACAAAATACTGGTTTTAAGGAGGTGGGAGACAGAAAAAAGATAAAACGCTTAAGACAACGGGCGTCTCTTCCGGGTAATTGGGAGGAGGCAAAAGAGAAGGTAAGAATTTTAAAGGAGGAAAAAATGATTCGACACAGAAGTCAACTCCTGTTCGGCCTTGCCGCGACATTTGCGTTGCTTATTTTCATGACGAACCCAGTCCAAGGGCAGACGATCGACTACGGAAAGATCACCGGAACCATAACCGACGACACTGGTCAGCCTCTGCCCGGAGTGAGCGTTGAAGTGACAAGCCCTGCTCTTATGGCTGGCAAGCGCTCGGCGTTAACATCCGAAAAGGGAACGTTCGTCCTTCTTAACCTGCCTATTGGCACGTACACTTTGAGCACCTCGCTCCAGGGTTTTAAGACATCAGTCAGAGAAAACATCAATATCTCAGCTGGCAAGACAGTTGTCATCGACCTCGTGCTTGAACCAGGAGCTATTGAAGAATCAGTGACGGTAATCGGAGCTGCGCCTGTGGTCGATGCCAAGACATCGACAATCATGGCGAGCGTTGAGAGCGAGCTGCTGGATAAGCTCCCCACGAGCCGTGATCCCTTCTACGACCTGGCCCTGTCCACGCCGGGAATGCAGCCTCAAGGAAAAGACAGCAGCTGGCTGCCCAGCCCGACGGCCTACGGAAGCACTTCCAACGAGAACATTTTCCTCGTCAACGGCGTCAACACGACAAACCCCCGTCTGGCTGCCGCCGGATCTTTGGTCGCGGTCAATTACAACGCCGTTGAAGAAGTCAGGGTGATCGCCTTAGGGTCAAGAGCAGAGTACGGAAACTTCTCCGGTGTGGCCATCGATGTTTTGACCAAATCAGGAAGCAACACCTTACACGGGAATGCAGCTGTTTACTCGATCCTAGGCAAGGCGGCCAACAACCAGCCAGGCCGTCCTGATTATGATACCCTGCCCGCAGCGAAAGTGGAAGTTGGAAAGATCGGGCCTGAATCTCTGTATGTCGGAGCAGGCGATGATATCCTCAAGTACGCGACGAAAGAGTATGAAGTGAATTTCACGCTGGGCGGCCCCATCATCAAGGACAGAGTCTGGTTCTACGGAGGTTTTGACTACATCCGCTCCCAGACCAAAGAGCCTTTCTGGGAGGTCGCGAACCGTTACTGGGGACGCTTCGGCGACATCAAGATTACGTCCGAACCCTTTACCAACCACAGAGCCTGGGTGGCCTATCATTATGAAAACAACGACGGCGACGGCTGGACCTGGAACCCGCACTGGGATCCCACGATGACCTACGGCCAGGCCGCTATCACCCACAGCGTTTCTTCTCAGTGGCAGTGGATGCCAGGAAGCAAGACCATTTTCACAGCCAAGTACTTAGGCTTCTGGCGGGATGACAAGCCGCACATCCCGGACAACGCGCCCGACCACCCTGGTTACATCAACTGGTGGAAATGGAACGTCTACGGGATTAACGGCGCCTTCCCCTATGTCGAAGCCCAGAAATCCAGCCGGAACACCATCCAGGCCGATATGTCCTACTATGCTGAGGACTTCTTAGGAGAGCACGACATTAAATTTGGCGTGCAGTACACAGTGGGGCGGGGAAACTGGATGGGCGGCTATTTCCATGGCTATGCGAATTTTGCCTACCCTGCGCCCTGGACTCAGAACATCAACTATCTCAAGAGCTGGTACGGCGCGACAGGCCTCATCTTCTACAACCGGCAGACCTGGCTTCCCCCCTTCCTGACCGTCCGGACCAACGACTCACTCGGGTTTTTCTTAGATGACCAGTGGACACCGACTAAACGGTTGACTTTTAACCTCGGTTTACGGTTCGACAGGATGACAGCCAAGTACGGCGAGGGCAAAGTCTATGAGCAGCCCTCAACGCCTGAGGGAATCAACGACCCGCCGCCAGTCGTCCGGACCCGTAAGGGCACCGAGAACATTTTTGACTTCAGGAACTTCGCCCCTCGTTTTGGTATCACCTACGCCCTGACCGGCGATATGAAGACCGTTCTCCGGGCTAATTATGGCCGTTACTTCATGCCGCTTAACGCTGAGTATCTGCGCCGGTTTGGACCCGACATGCCCCAAGCGACCTATCGTTATATCTTTTACCTTGTCCCATTCAGCGAAGTCGACCTGAACGGCAACAACTATGTCGATGCGAATGAAGTGACCAATGCAGCCCGGAAGCTTCACGATCCCAAGTATCGGTCACCCGGTTCCCGGCCGTCTTGGTGGGCAGAATACCAGAATGTTGATTATTCCTGGCAACTCAACGTTGCAGATGATTTGAAAAACCAGTACACCGACCAGATCACCCTGAACATGGAAAGGGAGCTTATTTCGGATTTATCGGCGAGCGTTACCTACATCTACAAAAACACCAAGAACATTTTCGTCCAATGGCCGCTCAATGAAGTAACCGGAAAGCCGTTCGAGTACGAAAGAGTGCCTTACAAAACGGCTTATGGAAAGACTGTCAACCTCTACGGGGTGGTCTGGAGAGATTACAACGGCGACGGGAAGATTGACGGCGCGGACGTCGGCTGGGTGGGTGCAAACCTCGACCGCGAAGTCCGGAATATGCCCGAAATCGACGGCATCAAGCCCAAGAGGAACTACCAGGGACTCCAGTTCATGCTAAAGAAGAGATATTCCAACCGCTGGCAGATGCTTGCATCTTTCTTGATGAGCTGGTCAGACGGCATGGCCGCCCGGTCGATCCGCCAGGATTTCAACGTCGAAGGCCCGATGATCTTCGACACGAACTGGCTGGCCGGCCTGAACCAGACGATCAACTCGATGGAAGGGCCGCTGCCGCACACTCAGAAGTACGAGTTCAAGCTCTCAGGCTCCTATTTAATTCCCTACATCGATGTCGACCTCGGGTTCCGCTTCCGCTACGGTTCTGGCCGTCCGCTCTGGCCTCTGGAAGGCTATCCCGTCCATACGCAGTGGGGTTATCCACCGGGAAGCGTCATCAACACTGGGGACAACTTTATTGTCGCCATCGACCCCAAGGACCCCTGGTATCTTCCTAGCGAAGCGGTCCTCGACTTGCGCTTGGACAGGGCCGTCAAGCTCGGTGATTTTGGAAGCCTCCGCCTGGCTCTTGACATCCTGAACGTCTTCAACGAGGATGCCATTACCAACGCCGGCTACGGCGGCGCCCATGAGCCTTTGATCGGCCGGGCTTCCGGTGTTACCTATCCTTCGAGGAAACTCAGGTTAAACATCCTATTCCAGTTCTGACGGACTGAGCAACCTGAAACAAGAAGCCTGGGGGGCAATGGCCCCCCGGGCTTTTTTCTTATTGGCCAAAGGATTATTCTTCAGGGAACGAATCTAAGGTTTTAGGAAGGGGCAAGAGATGGTTCATTTTGCGTTTCTTGATTGGTTCTGGGTTGTCTCCTTCATCGTCCTCATGACCATCTGCGGCATCCTCTTCTACAAGCTGGGGAAGAGGTCAATGGCGGATTTTTTTCTGGCTGGCCGCGGGCTTCCCTGGTGGCTTCCCGCCACCTCGGTCTACGCCACTCATACGGCTACAGATACACCCATCTGGGTAAGCGGCGTTATCTACCGCTACGGGCTGAGGGGAATCTGGTACACGTTTTTTTCCGCCTGGTGCGCCATCTCGGCTTTCGCTTCGACCCGTATCTTCCGCCGCTCCCTTGCCTACACTCAGGCTGAATGGCAGACGCTCCGCTTCTCGGGCCTGGGTGCGGAGCTTTTGCGCGGCTGGATCGCCGGCTGGCAGGTTTTTATGAACATGTTTGTCTTGGGCTGGGTGGGCATGGCCATGGGCAAACTGTGCGGCTATCTTTTCGGCTGGCCTGAGTGGCTCGGGCTCATCCTTTTTTCAACAATCTGCGCCATCTATGTCCTCGCCGCCGGCTACTGGGGAGTGGTCATGTCTGACTTCCAACAGGGTGTCATCGCCTTCTTCGTCATCGTCATCGTCTCTTTCTGGGGGATCAGCGTGGCCGGGGGGCCCAGCGGCATTATCGCCAAGCTCGACGCTCTGGGTGAAAGCTGGCGGCTCAACCCTTTTGCTTTTTCCGGACTGACAACAGGCGACTTTCCCCTGGTCTGGTTTCTGACAATGCTCGTTATCGCTGTCATCGGCGGGTTCGGCATGGGTACGGCGATCGACTGGTACCCGGAGGCGCAGCGCATCCAGTCGGCTAAAACCGTCCGCGATGCCAGCTACTCCATCTGGTCGGGAACGGCGCTCATCGTCGTCCGCAATTCCCTCTGGGCCGTGGCCATCCTGGCCTTTTTTGCCCTTTATCCCAATATCCAGGAGACGGCCAAGTTTGAGATGGCCTGGTACAGGCTGGGGTTTGAGTATCTGCCGGTGGGGATGGTTGGCCTTTTTTTCGCGGCGGTCGTCGCTATCCACCTTTCGACCATCTCGGCCCATCTCAACCTGGGTGCCTCCTATGCCACCCGTGACCTCTATCACCACTATTTCAAACCTGAAGCAAAGGAGAAAGAGCTTGTCTGGGTCGGGCGGGTCTCAACGCTCATCCTGCTTCTTGGCTCTTTCCTTTACGGCCTGATGATGAAGGAGATCACCCAGTGGCTCATCTTTGCTCTCTGGATCATGGCTGCCGGCATCTGGCTTCCCTCCATCCTCCAGGTCGTCTGGTGGCGGTTCAATTCCTGGGGTTATCTTTCCTCATGGATCGCCAACTTAGGGTTTAGCTGGCTCGTTGTCTGGGTTTTACCCGAGTTCAGACTCATTCCCGTTCTCCCCGATTATCTCCAGTTCTGGATCATGATGATCCTGGGCGCTCTGGTCTACATCCCGGTTACGTTTTTGACCAGGCCCGAGGATATGGATCGCCTGGTCAAGTACTACGTCATGTCCCGGCCCCTGGGCTGGTGGAAACCCGTGCGCTTGGAGGCGGAGACACGTGGGCTTATTGTTCAATTCTTCAAGCCGCAGGAAGGAGGAAACTGAGATGAGCTGGATAAAAAGAGAGTGGACGGCAGCGGAAGCTGACCGATGGACAAAAGAGGATTATTTAGTCTTTGTCATCTCGCCCATTGTCTATCTTCTGCTGGCTGTGGGGACGGCGCTGAGCCTGCTTCTGCTCTGGTATGGGTGGGTCATCCTGGGAGCGGGCGTCGTCCTTCTCCTTGTCATGATCTGGATCATCGACCCCAAGCTCAAGGCCATCTCCGGCGATTACGAGATGAAGCAGAAAAAGTATCTCGAGGATCTGGAAAAGATCGTCCGGTGGGAGGAGTGACATGAGCCAGAGTTTCTACGTCGTCGTTGGCATGAGCATCGCGTATTTCTTTTCCTTTTTGGGGCTCCTGCTCGCTTTTTATTCCTATCGCAAGAAACGCCGAGAGAGGAAGGAATAGCCATGGTCGGCATCATCGTTCCAGCGCTCATTTTTCTTGTCTCTTTTGTCCTGACCTATTACCTTTACCGCCACTTCTCCCGCCACCATTAAAAACTTTTCGTTCCGCCCTCCGGACAGTCCGTGTTTGAAGAAAGGAAGAAGATAGGTTAAACTGTGTCTAATGAAAAGTATCGAGAAGATCAGCTTCTTCCTTCTTTGCGGCGTTCTCACGCTTTCTGTCTTGCCCGCTCAGGAGAAAGCCAAGCTGAAGCTTCTGGACCAATACCGGAAGTGGCTGGAGGAAGACGTTGCCTACATCATCACGCCCAGAGAGCGGGATGTCTTTCGCAAGCTCGAGACTGACCGGGAAAGGGATATTTTCATCGAAGCCTTCTGGAAACAGCGTGACCCGACGCCTGGCACCGCGCGCAACGAGTTCAGGGATGAACATTACCGACGCCTGAACTACGCCAACGAGTTTTTTGGCCGGGGGACGCCCAGGCCGGGCTGGATGACCGACCAGGGACACGTCTATATCGTCCTCGGGCCCCCGCTCAACGTCGAGAAATACGACGCCGTCATGAACGTTTATCCAACAGAAATATGGTTTTACCTCGGTGACCCGGCCCTCGGCCTGCCCACAGCTTTTCATATTATTTTCTTTAAAAAAGAAGGGAGTGGCGAATACATAATGTACGTTCCAGCCGACCATGGCCCGCAGAGCCTAATTGCCGATTATCTCGGGGATGCCAAGGATGTCATGGACGCTTACCTAAGATTAGCTAAACTGGCGCCAAACCTGGCCCCTCATACGTTGAGCCTAATTCCAGGTGAAAGGGTTCCGCTGGGAGCGGTGTCCCTGGCTTCAACAACTCTCCTCAGCACTGTTTTTTCCTCTCCCCAAAAGAAAGTAGAGGACAAGTGGGCCGAGGCTCTCCTCAAATATAAAGATATTGTCGAAGTCGACTATTCGGCCAACTACATTTCAAGCGACGCCTTCTTGAGCGTCATCAAAGATAAATCCGGAATCTTTTTCGTTCATTACTCGGTGGAGCCAAAAAAGATTTCCGTTGACACTTACGGAAGCCGATACAGCGTGAACTTCGAGCTCGACGGCCGGCTTTCCGACGCCAAGGGCAACACGGTCTTTCAGTACACTAAGGAGATTCCATTAGCCTTTAACAGTGACCAGCTCAAAGACGTGACTGCAAAAGCCTTGGCGATCCAGGACATGTTCCCTCTTGTGCCTGGGTCTTACCGGTTTGACCTTCTTATAAAGAATACGGTTTCTAAAGAGTTTACCTCCTTCGGAGGAACAGTTGCCGTCCCCGAAGAAGTCAGCCGCCTTTTCCTGACCCCGCTGGTTCTGGGTCACAAGGTCGAGAAGGGCGGCGCTGAAGCGGGCGACTTTGTCCCGTTTCGGACGCCCGCTGGCCAGATTATCTGTCAGGCCAGGAAAACGTTTGCCCGGAAAGAGACGCTCTATATTTTCTTGCAGGCGCTGGGGTTAACGCCGGAGCTCAGGTCGGCGGGCCGGCTGAAAGTCGAGTTCTTGCGACAGGACAGCCATTTTCTTACTAAAACTATAGAAATAGTAGAGATTAACAGCCCTCCGGACATTCTGCTCGAGTTTCCCCTGGGCGATTTTCCTCCTGACTACTACAAAATCAAAATCGCCTTTCTGGACGGGAAGGGTGCCCAGTTAGCCACTGAGGATGAGAATTTCGAGGTGACCGCGGCCGCGGAGGTGCCGCGGCCGCTTGTCTTCTCTAAAGTTATGCCAGCCTCCCGGGCCGAGGAATACGACTACATCATGGGGGTTCAATGGCTCAGCCTCGGCCGCACTCAGGAGGCTCGTGACTTCCTGGAAAAGGCTTACCGGAGAAACCCGAACGATCTCAAGTATGCCCTCGGCTTCAGTCAAAGCCTGTACATGAATAAGGACTTCGGCCGGGCAAAGGAAATCCTTTCTCCTTTTGTGGGGGAAAGGACGACAGACCAGGTTTTGTATTTCCTCGGCAAATCATCCCACGCCCTTGAGCAGTACAGCGAAGCGGCCGCCTTTTATAGAGAATACCTTTCCCGTTTCGGGCTCAACCTGGAAGTCCTGAACCTGCTCGGCATGGCCTGCTACCGGATGGGGGATCGAAACGGCGCCCTCGAAGCCTGGCGCAAGTCGCTCGAGGTCAGCCCAGGCCAGGAGGACATCAAAAAACTCCTCCAATCGATCACTGAGAAAAAATAGTTGACCCGTAGGAGAAGAAGACGGGTCGGCCCTCCGCTACGGGAGAATAAGGGTGGTTTTCTGCGATGATCTCAAGCATTATGCATGTCTGAGAATGCTTCTGAAACAGGACTTGATTTCAGCAAGTCCAAGTCATCGCCGCGCGAGCAGATGACGGGCGGCGAGGACGTCGAAAATATACGCTGCCGACCCCCCGATAACGTATTCCGTCTCATACCAATCCCAAGCATTGGACCGGTATTCGATGAACTTCGGCCGCAGGAAAGAGGCGCCGGAGACGACGCCGCCAGGGATGAAGGTCCAGTCGGCCCGGTTGAACCCGTAGACAACAGTCGCTGAATTCACCCCCACGCCCGAGACATAGGAATGATTCGACGCAGGATGGCAGCCGAAGTTGTAATTCACGGCGTCCAGAACAAAGTCTTGCGGGAAGACATCGGGAAGGTGTTTGATGAAGTAGTAGAGTCGGCCAGCGAGGTCGAGGACATCCCAATTGTTTCCCCACACCCGGAAATGGAAAAGAACACCATACGGGCTTCTGGCGAATTCTTCCTTCAAGTACGCCTTGAGTTCCTCGGCTTTCTTCAGGATGATCTTTTTGTATCTTTCGTCGTTGACCCGATCAAGAGCTCGGACCAGGGTGAAGCCCGGACCTTTGACAAATCTATCGGGCGGCATTTCTTCGATGGATGGGATGAGATCAAGAAGTCGCTCGCGATATTTTATTTCTCCCGTTGTCAGGAATAGCTCGGCTGCTGCGGAGAGCTCCCAGGAGTGGAATTGATCTTCCTGCGGCTGGTAGCAGACCTCAAAATGGACAGGAGGATGCGTTTGTTCAAACTCCCATATTTCTCGCGCGGCCTTCAGACACTCCTCGGCCAGAGCGTCGTCAAACCCGCGGAGAACGCGCGCGCAGAGAGCCGCGACCTGGACAAGCTGATACTGGCCTCCCGTGTTCCGGTTGGTGAATACCCAGCGGTCGTCGAATCTTCCGGAGCGGTTCTCCCTCTTCTCGTCCGGCTTCAGGGAGGCGTCATAGACAAGACCGTCGGTGATGTTGACGGGGTCGCCAACGACAACATAGTCGGATATCTTGTTCTCAATGACGCCGGCGCAAACATGTCCTGTGGCGCGAACAAGGCTGAGCAGAAAATCAACTCCGAAAGAGACCTGCTGAAGAAAGTCATCTTTTCCATCGGGCCGAAAAAGCTCAACGCGGCGTTCTTTCCGTTTGATTGTGGTCACATCCCTGGACGGCTGAAATTCCTCCCGGGCCAGGGCAAGCCAGAGGAGCGTGTGAGCGATGCTGCCTGAAGGCAGGTCATAATCGGCCGCGTCATGCCAGCCTCCCCAGTCAAGGCCCGGGATGTGCTCGTTGGCCTTAAAGGCCGTTTCCGTCTCGTTTTTCTGCCTATAGCTATCGAAATGCACGGTGCCAGGAGGAGCCTGGAGCCCGTCGTCCAGATGGCAAGCGCCGTGCCAGACTCTTTCTCTTTCTCTCACTTCGACATGGCACATCTGGACGGGGAAAAAAACATCCAGCGTGGGATGCCATGCTTCGTTAAAGACTTCTTTGCTGATCGTGATCGGGCCGGCATGCTCGCCTGCGTAATCGAGAAAATAAAACCCGGGCGTCCGGACGTCGCTGAAGTCGAAGGTGAGATACCGGTGGTCGAAAAGAGTTCCCCATTCGGCGGGCTTCCCGGACATGACTTCCTTTTTCCGGCCTTCCTCATCGGCACCCAGGATTCTTATCTTTTCGACCTCGACCGTGCGTGAGTCGAGTTCGAGGACGGCTGTCTTTTTTTGATCCGGGTGGTACCCGACCTGGGAAACCTGGATGACCGGCCGCCTCCGCCAGGACGGGTCAACCCGGGGCGTTATCCTGACGGAATATTTTGAAGCTGGCGACCCTGACGGGAGCACAGCCTGGATCATGAAGCCGGCGAAATTGGCCATGGCCCGGCCGTCGAGGAGACGGAGTTCCGCGTCTTTCGAGGACACGGCGAAAGACCTGAGGTCGTCCTCGGGAGCAAAGGAGATTTCTCTGGCCGCGGGGATGAGCAGAGTTTTGCCCTGGAATCTTTCCTGAAAGATGCCGAAGGACGTTCCTCCCCGGTACGTTTTGTGCGCGTATTCTCCCGGGTAGGCCTCGAGTTTGAGCATGATGCTTCTAATCTTTTTCCAGTCTATTGGCTTTTCGAGCTCTACGGTCAGGAAGATCGCGTCCCCGTCCGACCCGGCAACGATCCTGTAGCTGATATCGAGCGGTTTTATCCGTCCGGGAACGACACAGACGCCTTTTTGCAGGTCAACAGCTCGAGTTCCGATTTCCGTCGCTTCGTAGCTGTAAGATATGCCGTCGTTGGCGGTGCAGACGACCTCCCCGGCATCCAAGACGCGCTTGCCGTGAAGGAACATTTGGAGTCCGCCTCTCTTCCCGACGAGATAATCGTTGTGATAAAGGAGAAAGGCAAACCCTGGCGTCTCAAAATATCCTTCCGGCTGAAGCTTGATCTGGCCGAAGCCAGGGGCCTGAAGCATGATCAAGATTAAGGCTGTCAGAGAAAATATAGAAATTCGGCGCTTTAAACAGTTGTGAAACATTTTCTCCTCCCGGAGTCATTGTATGTCTTTTCCCCGTTTATTTCCACACCTTGACGGTGCCCAGCAGGATAGTGGTAAAATAAAATAAAATCATGCGCGGAGAGATGATTTTCACTTCGCTTTTCGCCCTCTGGACACTCGTTTTCGGCTTGGAGGAGCCGCGCTCAATTTTAAAAAGCTGTGACTATTGGAATCAAAAAAGCGCGACTTGGAAACAGGCTCTCGCCAAAAGGGGAGGAATTGAAAGAGCAGAAAAAAGGGAAAAGGAGGAAAAATTCACAGAGAAGGAGTTACGATCGTTGAGAGGAGCTAAGGAATACTTGAGGGAGCTCGAGAAACAGCGGGATATCCTGGTGGGTGATTTTTTTGGCCTCAACATCACCGCGCGGCGCTATGACCTTGTCTTCGACCGGCTTGGCTACATTCGTTATCGAATTAAGCAGGTTGACGAGGAAATCGCCAGGGTCAAAGCCTTCTTGCGCCACGAATGAGCGAATGGATGTAGCTTTTAACGGGGCTTTCTTGCCATTCCTTTTCACCTTCCTATAATACGGTCTCTGAGTTTCTAATGAGACTGAGAGTGAGGTCAAGGGGGAGGAGAAAACCTTCAAGGGAAGGTTTCGTATATAAGAGGGAAGGTCATAAAAGATCTCTCACTCCGCCTGGACTTCTGTGAGCTGAAGGAAGCGAGCGGTGTTCAGGAAAATTGGAGTCCAGTCATGATAGGGAGGCATAAAGTGAAAAAACTTTTGGGAGTGTTACTCACGGTCTTATTTGTCCTTTTAGTTTTTCATAGCCTTGGGGCACAGAAGATCAAGATGGTCGACGGGGTCAAGGTCATTTTGAACGGGAAAAAGCCGACTGCGCCAAAAGGCCGCCCGGTAACGATCAAACTCACCGAAGAACTCGTTATCGGCCTGTCGGATAACCCGGATGAGGCTTTGTCCGAGGTCGGCCTGTTTGTCGTCGATAAAGATGGCAACCTCTTTGTTGTTGATTCCAAGGATCGCAAGGTCAAGGCCTTTGACCGGAACGGGAGATTCCTGCGCCTCATCGGAAAACCTGGCGAGGGGCCGGGCGAGCTGGGAATGCCCACCGGCGTCCAGTTCACGCCGGCAGGAGAGTTAATGGTCGAGGATGCCACGAACAGGCGGCTTTCCTTCTTCAAGCCTTCGGGCGAGTTCATCAGGAGCGCTTCCATCGCAGACAAAATGGGCTTGCTCAGTGTTCTCCTGGACGGGCAGGGCAACTGTCTGGGCCGGGAGATTGGACTTTCCGGGAACAAGATGTTCTTCGAGATCAAAAAATACGACCTCCAACTGAAGCCGCTTTTCTCCCTCGACAAAATAGACTTTCCCGTTCCCCTGCCTGGAAGCGGGGCCAAGATTAACTTAATGGAGCTCAGCTCCATCTACCAGTTTGACGCTGCCGGCAACATCTTTTATGGCCGAAACGTTGCCTATGAAATCAAAGTCTTTAGTCCGCAGGGCAAGCACATCCGGTCAATCCAGAAAGAATACGACCAGGTGAAAGTCACCCAGGAGGATATCGACGAGATTCTGGCCAGAATACCGACTACCGGTGACGGCGTGACTAATATCAAGGATATGTTCGTCTTTCCAGATTATTTCCCTCCCTTTCAGTTTTTTCTCCTCGATGACCAGGGGCGGATGTATGTCCGCACTTACAAAAAAGGCAAGGCCAAGGGTGAGTACGAAATTGACGTTTTCGATGCCGAAGGAACGTTCATCGCCCAATTCATCACCAAGGCTGGCCTGATGATCTGGCGGGGCGACAAAGCCTATGGGATTGAAGATACGGAGGACGGCTTCCGCGTCATCAAACGCTACGCCGTATCCTGGCAATAAAAAAATTGGGGACAGTTTACTCGTTTACCCAACTTCTTATACCTTTACCCCTCGCCAGACGGCAAATGGATCTCCTATGACTCCGAGGGAACCGTCAAAACACGCCCCGAAGGGTCCATTTGGGAAGTGAATGTAGAGGATCTGCTGAAAGAGAAAAAGTAAGTCAGTAGGCGTTTCCCCGCGGCACGACCGCCAGCACACCGATTCTTTTCTCTTCCCAGTCGACCTCAAATATGACTCTGAGATCGCCGATTCTCAACCTGTAGAATCCTTTGAGTTTTCCTTCAAGCCGCCTGACGTCTTTTTGGAATATCGGGTTTCCCTTTTTGCAGAGCTCCTCGAGCCGGTCCAGGATACGAAAGCCATTCCTTTTCCCGAGTTTTTTAATGTATTTCCAGGAATCTTTGGATAGCTCAAGTTTCCAGTTTTTTTCTGGCATCTTTCAAGGGGATGGTCTTCTTCTCTTTGAATTCCTTTGAGGCTTTCATGATCTTTTCATATAAGCCAGGGATCGCAAGAAGCTCGAGTGTTTCCTTATGACGGTTGACATATTCGTCGATCAACTCGACGATGATGTCGTTCATTTTTTTGTTCTCCAGGCTGGAGATGGCTTTCAATAGGTTTTTCTTCTCTTCAGGGATGCGAATCGTCGCCGTATTCATCTCACCGTCACCTCTAATTGTATATTAATCGCTTAATAGCTTTTTGTCAACATCATTTAGCATCAATGGTGTTATGACCGATATCAAGCGCCGGGTGCTCTTTGTATTCTGTCATCTCGAAAATAGAGACGGCGCGGCGGACCTCATCGTCTCACTCGAGCCCGCCTTGTGGCCGTCAACTCCTGTTGCTTCTCTGAAGAAAAGAGGCAGGGTCTTCTCCTCCCTCTTCCGAGCGGAAAGAGGGGAAGAGAGCGAACGCGGGGCGATCTGGTCTGTTTCTTGACGAAAAACTCCTGCGGCCGGCACAGCCAAAAAGGAGATTATAACTTTTCGGCCCATCAAACCGAGCGGGTTTTGCTGCCTGGATTTCCCCCTCCATCATCGAAAAGTATGGTAAATCGAACCTAGAAAAATTGTCAAGGACTTGGGCCGTGGGCGCCGTTTGGCGGACAAAGAAAAACACCGCGATGTCCGCATAGCTATAGCGGGTCTTGGGAAATAGCAGCTGCACGTGAAAATGTCTCGCCAGCATCATTCTCCGGATCGTTTTTTCTCCCCGGTTGTATCCTGTCGTATATGCCGTGGCATAGAAGCGGAGTTTCTCCAGGTCGTCATCAAACGCCCGGTCCTGATAAAGCTTTCCCATGACCATCATGAATAGCCGGAGATATCGCACCTGCCATTGAAGATCGTCGAGGCGGACCACCCGCTTCTTGCGCAACGGGGAAGAATCGTCCGTATCAAACGGCGCGATCTCCGCGGCGGCCTTTTCCTCCGCTGAAAAGAGCCGGTTGTAGTCCCTCTCGATCTGCTCGGCGAACGTCGGCTTCATCTGAAAGTGGCCGACTGAGAAATCGGCGTATTTTCGGCCGTACTGGACGTATAACACCTTGAGAGCCCGAACCTGAATCTGATCCTCCAGGCTCTTGAACCGGATGATTTCCGGGAAGACAACGGCCAAGGCAATCCGGGCCTCCTGCGGCGGGAGACGAAGGGAACCAGAAATCCAGGAGTTCTGTCGATGGTGAAGAACGCGTACCTCTTGCCGTCGGCGCTGGGATAGAAATCGCAGATGCTGAACGGCTCAATCGAGAGAGTGAGAATCGGGGCCCCGTTCATGTAAAGCTGGTTGCCGTCAAGGAAAAAGAAGTTATTATTGCCGACGGAGAACCAAACATCTTTGAAGTCCATGCTGTACGGGCCGAATTTTTTGCCCTCGATCGTGTAGACAAACGTTTTATTCATTTCAGCGTTAAACTTCTCAGGATCTGTAACGGCCAGCTTTTCCTGTTCGGCCGGTGAGAGGGAGCCGGTGCAAGCGACCACCGCGTTTTTTCCGTCCGGGCTGAGCTTGAGGTCCCTGGGAGAGCCGGCGATGGGGACCCGGCGCCCGTCGGAACAGATGATCCACAGCTTGTCTTTTTCATCGGCCGTGAAATACACCCGCGATCCGTCGGGCGTTGCCAGGATACTGAACACGGAGAGATAGGGTCCGAAGGTTTTCCCCTTAAACACGACCTTCTGATTGCCGTGGTCCTCTACTTCAGTCGAGGGGGGCCGCATCCCACGGCAATCGCGTCTGGTCGGGAGTGTAATCAGCACAGTCACGGTATACGCCGCTCGATACATCCTCCCCGTCGTAGCCCGCCTTCATGACCTCATCGAGTTTGTTGAAGGGGCCCTTCTTATTCCCGTTCTTGACAACGAAGAACGGCGGGTTCTTGCCGCCTTTCCCCTTGGAGAGGACCAGAATCACGTTCTCTTTGGTTGCGGAAAGGAAGATGGCGCTTTCAGGCTGCAAGAGCTCCTCGCCTGGTTCCAGGGAATAAATCAATTTGCGGACAGGCTGCGACCCCTGGGCGAAGGCCGGCAAGAAGGCAAGGGCCGCAAATACAAAGGAAGTTAGGCTCGATGTCGCATTCTTCATCTTTATCCCTCCTTATTAGATCCAGGGAGTTTTTTCTTCCGGTTTGCTAAATCGCGGAATCTCCCTCCGTTAATTTCGCCTCCCATCGCAGGAAATGTTAAATCGGGGCGGCTTCAAATGTCAAGTTGACGAGAGCCTGGTCGCCCGTGCCCGGTTCCGGGTTTGATTTGCTGGCCGCCGTGGATTACATTGTCTCGGAAGGTGCGGTCGCTGTGGAGTCGCGGGAATTCGATTACGACGTCCTCGTCAGACCCATGGAGACACGGATGATGCAGAATGCCGGAGGCTGAGGGCAAGGAGATGTCCCAGGGATCAAAAGAGTTATCTGCCGAGGTCGCTCCGACCTATGAGCGGGCGAACCGCATCCTGACCGTAGGGCTTGACAGGCGATGGCGGCGCAAAGTCGTCCGCCTGGCGGCCAGTGGCGGCGGAACGCCCTGGCTTGATGTCTGCAGCGGCACCGGAGAGGCGGCCGCGGAGCTCGCCCGCCGGGCGCCGGCCGGGACGACCGTCCTAGCCGCGGATTTCTGCGCTCTCATGCTGGCCGTCTCGTATGAAAAAAAGGCTCGCGGCCGGAAGAAGAAAGACAATGATTTCGCTTAGATCCCAGGTCACTCGAAAGATCCCGAAGCTTTTTTTCCTTAATCCCCAGGAGACTCTTTATGTCAATGAATTGTCCAGGACGCTTGGTCTGGACAAAAGGAACCTGGTCAAAAAACTGCATGAGCAGGATCACAAGGGCATCCTCAAAAGCGAAAAAAGAGGAAATCTAAGGCTTTATGGTGTCAACCCCGAGTTCCCACTCTATCACGAATACAGAAAAAACGTCTTGAAGACAATCCGGGTAGAGGAAAGACTTATTCGCTCGGCCGGCACAGCCAAAAAGGAGATTATTTATGTGGGATTCAATAAATTTAGAGCGATCTCATGAAAAAATTTGGGTAATTACGTAAGGCGTCCCCATTTTGGGTGCTTGAAGGGGAGCGGTTCGTATGGTATATTCCCAAAACCGCCCATGCCCAGGATTGTCAATTACGGTGAGCTCAAAGAGCGGGATTATCTTGAGATGGGTTTCATGTCAGGCCTGGAGATACACCAGCAGATAAGAACCGAGAAAAAGCTTTTCTGCCGATGCCCGGCCGGCGATTATTACGAAGACTACCATGCCGAAGTGCTCAGGCACATGCGGCCGACTCTGTCCGAGCTGGGCGAGTATGACGGCACCGCTCTGATGGAGTTTAAGACACGGAAGGAGATCGTCTACCAGCTCCACCGCGCCAACGTCTGCACCTACGAGATGGACGACACCCCGCCGTTCGAGCTCAACCAGGAGGCGCTCGACATCGCCCTCGAGGTGGCCCTCCTTCTTAACTGCAACATCGTTGGCGAGCTCCACATTTCGCGCAAGCAGTACCTCGACGGCAGCATACCGGCCGGCTTCCAGCGGACAACCATCCTCGGAACCGACGGCTGGGTTCCTTACAAGGACAGGAAAATCAACATCCGGCAGCTCGGGCTGGAGGAGGACGCCTGCCGCCAGGTCAGCGACCGCGGACACCGAAGAGTCTACAAAACCGATCGGTTAAGTATACCCTTAATCGAAACCGTCACCTATCCGGACATGCGGGCGCCCTGGGAAGTGGCCGAGGTGGCTGAGCTTCTCCGGGAGCTGGCCCGCTCGACGGGAAAAGTCAGGAAGGGCATCGGCCGGGCCCGCCAGGACGTCAACGTCAGCGTCGAGGGCGGCACCCGGGTTGAAATAAAGGGTGTGCACCGGATTCCCTACATCCCCCGGTTGACCCATTTCGAGGCTCTGAGGCAGTGGAACCTTCTCGAGCTCCGCGACGAGCTGCGCAAGAGAGGGGTAACTAAGGAGACGCTCAAGTCGTCTGTCGCTAAGGCCGCGGCCGTCCTGAAAAACACAAACTTCCCGCCCATCCGGCAAGCCATAGACAGAGGCTGGCGCGTCATGGCTGTCGGACTGGGAGAATTCAAGGGACTTCTCACTTTCCCGCTTCAGCCAGCGAGAGACCTTGCCAGCGAGATCTCCGACCGGGTCAGAGTCATCGCCTGCTTGGATGAACTGCCCAATATCATCCACAGCGAGATGAAGGACAGCCCGCTCTCTTCATCGGAATGGCGGGAGGTCTCGGCCATACTCGGTCTCAAAAAAAATGATGTCTCGGTCATCGTCTGGGGCGATGATAGGGATTCTGAGACTGCGGTCGGCGAGATCATCATCAGGGCCGGAGAAGCCGCCGACGGCATCCCCAATGAGACTCGGCAGGCATTTCCTTCGGGCACGAACGGGTTCGAAAGAATCCTCCCCGGCCCGGACAGAATGTACCCTGATACGGATATGCCGCCTGTGCCGCTTGCCGAGGAGAGAATCGAGAGAGCCAAGGCCCGCCTTCCCCTGACTCCTTGGGAACGCCGGGAACGCTACCGAAAGCTCGGGCTTTCACGGGAAATCATCAAAGACCTGGTCACAGACCATCGGGCTGGCCTCTTTGAGAAAGCCGTCGAATCATTGCCCATCAAACCATCACTCGCCGCTGTTGTAGTCAGCCAGATGATGAAACATCTTCAGAGAAAGGGTTTTCCGGTTTCGCGCCTTGCGGATGGGTCCCTTTTTGACCTCTTGCGCCTCTACAGCCAGGGCGGCTTTGCCCGGGAGGCTTTTCCGGATGTGATGAAGGCGATGTCAGCCGACGGCAAGAGTCCCCAGGAAGTCGTCCAGGAGCTCGGGCTGTCGCAGTTAGACGAAGAGGATGTTGAAGAGATTGTCGCTGGCATCCTCAAAGTCTATTCCAACCTCGAACCAAAAGACCCGGTCAAGAAATTCCGCCACCTGATGGGCGTGCTGATGGCCGGCCTGCGGGGGAGAACGCCGGGCGAGAAAGTCGCCTCAACGCTCAGGAAAGCGATGGCATGAAACTAAAAGAGGACAATCATGAGCGATATTTATAAAGGCTATCGAGGGGAAGCCCTCTCCCTCCTCAAAGCGCACGGCGTCCGCGTCTGGAGCGACGTCGAGGTTCAGACGACACACGGCGCCTTCAAGGGCATCATCCTGCCGCGCTCGGAGACGGCCGACGACAAACACATCGTCCTTAAGCTCCGCAACGGCTACAACGTCGGCATCACCGTGGCCACCATCACGTCGATCAAAGAAATCGGCTACAAGGAGGCACACTACAAAATACCGGAGAAAGAATTTCCCTACGACCCTGCAAAACCTCGGGTCAAGCTCTTCGGCACCGGAGGGACGATCGCCAGCCGCTTGGATTACCGGACGGGAGCGGTCATCCCGGCCTTCACTCCCGGCGAGCTTTACGGCTCGGTCCCCGAGCTGGCCGATATCTGTAACCTTGAGACAGAGAAACTCTACGGCGTTTTTAGCGAGAACATGGGGCCCGAGCAGTGGATCGGCACGGCCCGAGCCATCGGCCGGGAGATCGAAAAGGGTGTCCAGGGCATCGTCATCGGCCACGGAACGGACACGATGCACCATACGGCCGCCATCCTTTCCTTTATGGTCCAGGATTCTCCGGTGCCGATCGTCATGGTCGGCTCCCAGCGCTCGAGCGACCGGCCTTCCTCTGACGCCGCCCTCAACCTGATCAACGCCACCAAGACCGCGGCCGAGAGCGACATCGCCGAGGTCATGATCTGCATGTTCGGTCCGACAAGCGACCAGTACGACCTCCTCCACCGCGGCACCCGCGTCCGCAAGATGCACTCATCTTACCGCTCGACTTTCCGGACGATCGGCGACATCCCCATCGCCATGGTGAGTAGAGACTGGATTATCCCCCTCCGGGATGACTACAAACGCCGCCGGAGCGACAGGAACGTCAAAATTAACACAGCCTTCGAGGAGAAAGTCTCGATCGTCTACTATTACCCCAACATGAAGCCGGACATCATCGACTCTCTCGTTGACAACGGCTACCGGGGTATCATCATCGCTGGAACCGGCCTTGGACATGTAAACAAGCCGCTTTATCCAGCGCTGAGGAGGGCTCGCGAGAAGGGCATCGCTATGTACATGACCGTCCAGACCCTCTGGGGCTATGTCCAGATGTACGTCTATGATACCGGCCGGGATATCATGGAGCTGGGTGTCGTCCCGGCCTCGAACATGCTCCCCGAGGTGGCCTACGTCAAGTTGGGCTGGGCTCTCGGCCAGACAACTGACCTGGAAGAAGTCAAGGAGATTATGCTCACGCCCATCGCTGGCGAGATTACCGAGCGGGAGCCACACAACGGCTATCTCATCTACCAGGGCGGTATCCCCGAGGTCGAGCGGTTTGTCTCGAGCTACTGGAAATAAGAGAATCAACAATGCGCGGATCTCATCTCCGTTGGGTTCGCCCTCTCCAGTATTTCTTTTATGCGGGCTTCATCGTCCTCTGGTTTAAGGACAATTTTCCTCCCATAAGAGGGCTGAACCTCAGCCACTGGGTCGCCCTCCTTCCTCTGCTCGTGCTCACCGGGCTTCGCCTCTTTGCTGGCTTTCGAGAAAAACAGCAGCGGACCGGGCGAATTACGAGGAAGATCCCCAGGGAAACGACAGCCCTCGTCGCCCTTCTCCTCGCAGCCGTCATCTTCCGGATTCCGTTTCTCGCTCATTCTTCCGGGATGATGACGAGCGACGACGCGATCCCTGCCTTGATGGGAAAGCACATCGCTGAAGGCAAAGTGCCTCCCGTGTGTTTTTACGGCCAGCTCTACATGGGCTCTCTTTCCAGCCATTTTTTCGGCCTCGTCTTCAAGGTTTTCGGCTATTCTATGCTTGCGCTTAAGGGCGCGACTCTTTTTGTTTTCCTGGCCTTCATGGTTGTCCAGTTTTTGCTATTGAGGCAGGTCTTCTCTTTTTACTTCGCCTTAGCGGTCACTTTTTTCTACAGCCTGCCTTTTCCCCAGCTTGTCACGGCCGGGCTTGATAACACCTCTGCCTATCCGCTCGTTCTTCTCCTGGGAGCGGCGATCCTTTACCTTGCTTATCTCATCTCCTTCAAGGGCAGGGAGACCCTCGTCCCTGCATTCGGCTTTCTCGCCGGGCTGGCTTTCTGGACGCACCAGGTCACGGCTGCCTTCATCCTGACCGGTGTTCTCATCCTTCTTTTCAATAAAAAAATCAGAATAAAGTCTTTTTTCTTTCTCTCTTATTTTGCCCTGCTTGGATTCCTGCCTCAGTTGCTGTCCGAAGTTTTTAACCGGTTTCCGCTTTTTTCTTTCCTGACTTCGGAAAAAAGCGCTATCTCCTGGGAGAAGATAAAGCTGTCTTTAAGCTACATCCTATCGCTCGGCACCGAGAGCAGCCACCCTTCCCGGTATCTGTTTCTTGTTCTTGTCTTCGCCGGTTTCTTGTTCTTAATCGCGAGGTCAGTCAAGCTGAAACGCTTTCTCCCGGAAACGGTGTTCAGCCTCTTCTTTGTTATTTTTTATCTTTCTTACATCCTGTCTTACTTTAGCGCCAGGCCCGTCGTTCGCTACCTCTACCCTCTCTATGTTTGCCTGCCCGCACTGATGCTGGCGGCTTTCCTTCCTCTGAGGCCGAAGTGGCGGAGCTTCTTGCTCCCCGGCCTTGTGGCAGCGCTTTTTCTTGTTTTCAACCTGAGGGGAAGCCTTGGCCAGGCTGAACGGACGGCGGACCGCGATTTCCGGATCAGGCGCACGGCAGCGGCCATGGAGAAGACCGGCTGCCGCTACTGGCTCGCCGATTACTGGACAGCCTATCTTTTTACCGCTGTCTCAGCAGAGCGGCTCGTCGTCGATTCTTACAGCATCAACAGATATCCTGCCTATTCGCTGGCCTACTGGGAAGAAGCCGACGCTGATGCCTACATCTTTCTTTTCCGGGATGACCAGCAGGAAAAAGCTTATCATTCAAACTTCACGCGCTGGCTGGAAAGGGTGCCCCTCCAGTCTAAAAAAAGGGAGGTCGGGGCGACTCGCCTCTTCTACGACATTAAACCTCGCTTTTATCCCCGCGCTCTTCTCCTCGTCCCGCCATCTACATTCCCGACGCTCGAGCTTGAAGAAAGCGAGGCTTTGGCCGGATATCTTGAGCTGAGTTTCCGGCAGCAAGAGGCTCCCGGACCCGGCGCTGAAGATGAATTTCGGCTGATTGCGGAAATCCCTGAGTTCAGCTTGGCTGAACAGACCTTTTCCACGTCCGATAAGGAAGTTCGAGTCGCTCTCCCTTACCCCAAAGAAAAAACTTTGCGAGTGCGCTACCATTTAGACTACCGAGGGGTTGTCATCCCTTCCTCAACCGCGGAACTGGAATACACTCTCCCTGACGAAGCTGTCGACAGGCGATCGGCTCCGGTCGTCTTCCTGCGGGGGATCGGGCCAGAAGTCGACTATCAGGGGAAAAAGAGAAGAATATGCGAAAAAGACGTTAGCCTCGAGGTCAATCGCCCGGCTGGTGAACTTCGGGATCTCAACATTCACATTTCGCTTTGCTCTCCCTTTCAATTTTCAGGCTGGCGATGGTATGGGAACTATGCCCAGAGTGTCCAGGTTGAGGTCAACGGCCAATCTTTTGGGGAAAGAATGCTCAAGGACGGGGAGAATGTCATCGACCTGGCCATCCCGCCGCACTTCCTCAGAGAAAGCGCCAACGTCATCACGCTTAAGTTCCGGCATCATTCTTGGTTTTTTGCTTACCCGTTCTGGCGCGTGTCGGCTTTTCTGGATAGAGTTGAGGTTGATTGACCGTAATCGCCCCCATTGCTCCGATGGGAATGATCTTCATCCCGAGCGTCGGCGGGTTCAGTCATTCTCCTCAGGAATATTCCCGGCCAGAGGATATCGAGCGTGGGGCCAACGTCCTCTTGCGAGCGATCCTCAAAATCGACCTGGGCTGCCTTGAAAGAAGTAGCTCAGGAGAGGCGGGGCGCTAACCAGGAATTCGCCAGGGTCGATTTTTCTTTTCTGAGGGCTTCCAGGACGCGGGCGGGGGTCAGGGGGAGCCGGAGAAGCCGGACGCCGATTGCATCAAAAACGGCGTTGGCAACGACCGCGCCCATGTTGACGATCGGCGGCTCTCCTCCTCCCTGGGCCGGGAAATCCGGGTTGTCGATGAGGACAGTCTCGATCTTCGGCAGCCAGGAAAAGCGGGGGATTTCGTAGGTGTCGAAATTGCGGTCGCGGATGTCGCCGCCCTTGAAATGAATCTCTTCCGAGAGGCAATAGCCAAGGCCCATCGTGATGCAGCCCTCCATTTGGGATCGCGCGCCGTCGGGGTTAATGACCTGGCCCATGTCCTGGGCGCAGACCACCCGTTTTACCCCCACAACCCCGCTCTTTTTGTCAGCCTCCACTTCGGCCATGGTGACGACATAAGTTCCGAGATAATTGACGCAGGAGACGCCGAAACCCCGGCCGCTTGGCGCTTTGGCCGGAGACCAGCCAAATTTCTTAGCGGCGGCCAGGAGCACCCGCTTCATTCTCTCGTCTGTCAGGTTGATCAGCCTGAATTCCACAGGGTCCATGCCAATTCTGGCGGCCATGATGTCCATGTGAGATTCACGGGCAAAAGTGTTCGTGTTGCTGCCGGGCGCTCTCCAGGCTCCGACTTCGAAAGGATGGGCGCCTTCCGCGGCCCGAGTCCATCCTCCCCGGGAGAGAATACGGTAATGAGGGATTGAATAAAAGGGCTGGGAGGTTCGCTCGCCGCCGAAAAACACGACATAATCCCAGAGAACGAGCCTGTTCGATCCATCAAGGCCAGAGATAATTTTAACGACTGCTGCCGGCTGGAAGGTGTCGTAGAAAAATTCTTCCTCGCGGCTCCAGGCTACCTGGACTGGCGCTCCGGCGAGCCTGGCCAGGCGAGCAGCCTCGACGGCCTGCCTGTTCCGGTTTTTTCCGCCGAACCCGCCGCCGACATAGGGGGTAATGACGCGGACATTCGCAAGAGGAAGGCCCAAGGCCTGGGCAACCTCCTCCTGGGCGCCAAACGGCCTCTGTGTGGAGGCCCAGACAGTTGCTCTGTCTCCTTCAATTTTGGCCACGGCTGTGTGGGGCTCGAGCGGAGCGTGGGCCACATAGGGAGTAAAATACGTTTCCTCGAAAAGCTTTGTCGAGAGCTTCTTTCCCTCTTCGAGGTCGCCTTTCTCTTCGACCACCTCCCCGGCCGGCCCGACTTTGACGAGATGCTCGTAGATCGTCTCGTCATTCACTATCTCCGTCGGCCCATCAAATTCGGCCCTTATCTTAGAAAGAGCCACATCAGCCACGTCGGGAGTACTGTGCAGAACGGCGATGAGGTCGCCGTCGCGGACGATCCGGACTCCAGCCATTTTTTCTGCTTCTCTGAGGTCGATAGTTTTAAGTTTTGCGCCATGGGCAGGGGGCCTTAAGATTCTCGCGTAGAGCATACCCGGGAGCCGGATGTCTCCTGCGTACTCGGCTTTTCCGGTCACTTTGAGCACGGCATCCTTGCGGCCGAACGGCTGGCCGGATATGGTGTAATCCGTGCGCGGCTTGACGGGGGGTTTAGGGTCAAGGTGTCTTTCAATGATCTTGCCTTTAGCCAGGTCGCCATAAGAAACCTTGACCTCTGGGCTCTTCTTGTCGAAGACAAAACCGTCCCTGGTGGCAAGACGCTCAACGGGAATCTTCAGGTGTTCTGAGGCGAGCTCGACGAGGACGGCCCTGGCCTCGGCTGCTGCCTGACGGAGCGCTGGGCCAAAATATTTGATGGTTCTCGAGCCAAAAGTGCCCATGTCCCAAGGACAGAGGGCGGTATCTCCCATGATTGTGTCCACGCTCTCCATCGAGACATCGAGTTCCTCAGCCAGGATCTGGGCGAGAGAAGTCTGGACTCCCTGGCCGAGTTCTGTCTTGCCTGTGAAACAACTTACTTTACCGTCGGGGGCGATTCGGAGGTAGGCGTTGAAATCTTTTGGGTACCCTCGGTCAAAACCCCGGCGTTGAGCTTCCTGGAGCATGGCCCAGGGATCTCCAGGGGTGAAGAAAATGACGATCCCGCCGCCCAAAAGCTTGATGAATTCGCGTCGGCTGAGGGGAAAGGCCCTCATCTTTTTCCTCCCTGGGTTATTTCTTGAGCGGCCGCCTCGACAGCCTGAAGGATGCGGTGGTAGCTGCTGCAGCGGCACAGATGGTCGTCCAAGGCTGTGATGATTTCTGGGCGCGTCGGCCTGGCCTTTTTTTTGAGGAGGCTGTAAGCCTCGAGAATCATCCCTGAGGTGCAGAAGCCGCACTGCATGGCGTTGCTCTTGATGAACGCTTTCTGGAGGGGATGGAGCTCTCCGTTCGACGCCAGGCCTTCGATGGTCAGGACATCTTTCCCCCTGACATTTTTGACGGGATACTGGCATGACCTCACCGGTTCATCGTCGACGAGCACCGTGCACGTGCCGCAGAACCCTTCGCCGCAGCCGTACTTGGCGCCGGTGAGGCCGAGCTCCGTGCGCAGGACCCAGAGAAGCATTCTGTCCGTGTCCACTGACAGGCTGACCGGTTTTCCGTTGATCTTAAAATCGATGTTGTCGTTCATTTTTCTAACCCCGATCATTCAATTTTTGAATGTATTCTATCATAATGTTTTTCTTTTTTCCTCACTCGACTTGCGCCCGCGCAAGAAGAATTAGGCTTGGATTTAGGACGCCGAGAAAGGGCTGATGAATGTTTATGGGCCGATGCTCAATGAATAGTCAACTCCAGAGGAGGAGCAGGAAAGAGCGACAGATAGAATTCTCAGCAGAGGACCTGGCGTATCCGCTTGAAAGTCTGGAGGACCTTGTCCAGTTGTCCGTCTGTATGGGTGGCCATGTAGCTTGTCCGGAGCAGGCAGGTGTCCGCAGGAACGGCCGGCGGGATGGCGACATTGGTGTAAATGCCCTCTTCGAAGAGAGTCTTCCAGGCTTGCATGGTTTTCATCATGTCGCCGATGATGATGGGAACGATCGGGGTCTGACTGTTCCCTATGTTGTAACCCATCGCCTTGAGCTCTTTCCTAATCCTCTCGCCGATTCTGTTAATCCTTTCAACATGCTCGGGCTCTTTTTCGATAACGTCGATGACGGCAAGCACCGTTGCCACATTCGGAGCCGGAAGGCTGGCGCTGAAAATCAGCGGCCGGGCAAAGTGACGAATCCAATCGACGACTTCTTCCGACCCGGCGATAAACCCGCCGATCGAAGCGAAAGATTTGCTGAACGTCCCCATCACCAAGTCAACATCCTTCGAGCAATTGAAATGAAAGGCTGTTCCTCTGCCTCCTCCGAGCACGCCGAAGGAATGGGCGTCATCGACCATGAGCTGGGCGCTATACTTTTTGCTCAGGGCTACAAGCTCGGGCAGAGGAGCGATGTCTCCGCCCATGCTGAAGACGCCATCGACGATGATTAGTTTTCCTTTTTCCCGGGGATATTTCTTGAGGATTCTTTCCAAGTCATCCATGTCGTTGTGCTTGAAAAAGGCCCTCTGCCCTCGCGACATCCGGACGCCGTCAATGATGCTCGCATGGACTTCCCTGTCTGTGATGACCACGTCCTCAGAGCCGACCAGCGCGGAAATGCTTCCCAGGTTTGTCTGGAATCCGGTGCTGAAGACGAGCGCTTTCTTCATGTCGACAAACTCGGCCAGCCTGTTCTCCAGCTCGATGTGAAGGTGAAGCGTCCCGTTGAGGAACCTCGAGCCGGTGCAGCTCGTGCCGTATTTTCGAATGGCCTCGATGGCTGCTTCTTTGACCTTGGGATGCGTGGTCAGGCCAAGGTAGTTGTTGGAGCCGATCATGATGAGTTTCTTTCCTTCGATGGTGACTTCTGTTCCTTCTGTCTGGTCAAGGGGAATGAAGTAGGGATAAAGCCCCATGGCTTGCGCTGTGCGTGGGTTGACCGGGTAGCCGTACTTCTGGGCTACAGCGGGGTCTGAGTAAAAGCCTTTGCATTTTTCGAATAGTGACATGGTCATTCTTCTCTTCTTTTAGAATTTCTCCGCAAATTCTGCTCTAGTCCAGAGTTTGTTTCTGCAGAGAGCATATCTAATACCACAATCCTCTCCCCAAGTCCAGGAGAAGCCAAAAATTGAAAGACCAAGAATCGGGGCCCGACTCCTATGGAAGGATCGCGAAAACGCGAGCTGGAGCGCCCGTTCCGTTCTTGATCAGCATCGGGATGACAAAAAGGGTCGCTCCCGCCTCGGGGAGCTTGTCCAAATTCGCAATATTCTCCAGGGCCAGCTTATCCGCGGCCATGAGGATTCGGTGGGCCCTGAAGTCTTTGGAATTCCCCGGGTCGATGCTGGGCGTGTCGATGGCAATCCCGCGAATGTCTCGCTCTCTGAGCAGGAATTCGACGGCTCGTTGCGAGAACCCTGGAAAGCTCAACTCAGGCAAAGCCTCCTGGCTGGTTTTGTCGGTCCCTAAGACTTTCTTCCTGTCGGGGTAATAAGCCGTGCCAATTCCCGTGTACATGATGACCCAGGCGTCAAGCGGAATTTTTCCGTATTCTTTTTCCCAGGCTTCGATGTCCTCAACGGAGAGGAGATAATCCCGGTTCCCAGCGCACCGGCGAGTGACGTTTATTTTTACGGCAGGCCCCATCCATTCCTCGAGCGGAATCTGGTCAATCGTCCGGCCGTTCTCGGCAAAATGGATGGGCGCGTCGGCGTGTGTTCCACCGTGCTCGGACGCTGAAAACTCGTTTGACGCATACCACCATCCGGCCTCTGATTTTCCCCAGGCGACTTTTGTGAGCATGAAGGGCTTGGCTGTCGGCCAGTAGATTGAGGTTTCATCAAAGGGATAGGTCATGTCCAGGAATTGTTTTCCCTCCTCTCGCTCCTGCTCGTGATTATTTGGCCGGGAGACCAAAAACGTGGCCATGGCCACCAGGAAAAAAACCAAGGCTGATTTTTTTGAAAACCTGTTCATTTCCTTCTCCTCTTTGAATGTCTCGAGTTTCCCTCTGTTCAATAAATCGTCTCTATAACCCCTCCTCCCCCCTATCTTACCGTCCATAATCTCTGCATGGAGCCTTTTACCGTCCGAATTTTGTGCATTATGTATGGCGTCCCCCGAATTGCAGCCGTGCAGCCATCGTGTTGCAGTAATGCCTGATTTCGTGGGGCAAGCGGTGGCCGAATTGGTCGAGAAAATTCTTGATTTCCTCGACCTCCTCCTGCCATTCGCCCTCGTTGACCTCGAAAAGCTGGCTCAGGTTCTGACGGGGAATGTCCAGGCCTTCCACGGGAAAGCTGTTTGCGCTCGGAACCAACCCCAACGGCGTTTCTTTAGCTCCGGCGCGTCCGTTCACCCGGTCGATGATCCATTTCAGAATCCGGATGTTCTCGCCGAACCCTGGCCACAGAAACTCGCCCCTTTCGTTAACCCGGAAGGCGTTCATGGCGTAAATGCGCGGCGGCCGCGGCATCATCCTTCCTATATTGATCCAGTGCCGGAAATAATCTCCCATGTTGTAGCCGCAGAAGGGAAGCATGGCCATCGGGTCGCGCCGGAGCACGCCAACCCTGCCGGCTGCGGCTGCCGTCGTCTCTGACCCCATCCTGGCGCCCATGAAAACGCCGTGATCCCAGTTGAAGGCCTCGGTCACCAGCGGGATGAGCCTCGATCTCCTTCCGCCCATGATGATGGCCGAGATGGGCACGCCCTGGGGGTTGTCATACTCAGGCGATAGCGTCGGGCAATTGTGGAGGGAGACGGTGAACCGAGAATTTGGATGCGCGGCCTTGGTCATCTTCGACGGGTCCCAGGGCTGGCCCTGCCAGTCCAGGAGATGATCCGGCAGCGCGCCGTCGAGCCCCTCCCACCACGGCTCGTTCGTGTCTGTTTTCAAGGCCACGTTCGTGAACAAAGTCGGGTAAAAGTTCGAGGTTTTGAGCGTCCGCATCATGTTGGGGTTTGTCTTCATCGAAGTCCCGGGCGCCACCCCGAAAAACCCCGATTCCGGGTTGATGGCGTAGAGGCGGCCGTCGGGGCCGATGTTCAACCAGGCGATGTCGTCGCCGAGCGTCCAGACCCTGTACTCGGGCAGGGCCGATTCGAGCATGGCCAGGTTGGTCTTGCCGCAAGCAGACGGCATGGCCGCCGTGATATACGTGACGTTCCCGCGCAAGTCTTCGATTCCCATGATGACCATGTGCTCGGCCAGCCATCCCTGCTTGTAGCCGAGCCAGGAAGCGATCCGGAGAGAAAAGCACTTCTTGCCGAGCAGGGCGTTACCGCCGTACCCTGACCCGACGCTCCAAACCAGGCTCTCTTCCGGGAAATGCATGATAAAGCGCTTGGCCGGGTCGAAATCGCCGACCGAATGGATGCCCTTGACGAAGTTTTCGCTCTTCCCGATCTTCTTGAGGATGGGCTTTCCGAGCCGTGTCATGATGCGCATGCTGACGGCTACGTAGGAGACGTCGGTGACCTGAACGCAGGCTTTGGCGTAAGGCGAGTCAGGATGTCCCATCATGTAGGGGAGGACATACATGGTTTTGCCGCGCATGGCGCCCCGGGAAAGCCGCGTCATCAGTTCTTTGGCCTCCCGGGGATGCATCCAGTTGTTGGTCGGCCCGGTGGCTTCGCGGTCGGAGTGGCAGACATAGGTCAGGTGTTCAGTCCTGGCCACGTCCGTAGGATGGCTGCGGTGAAGATAGGCTTTGGGCCAGAGCTTCTGGTTGAGCTCGCAGAAGACTTCGTGCTGGCCGATTCGCTCCTCTCGCATTCCCATTTCCATGAGGCGGTGGGCTTCTCCTTCCGACCCGTCGCACCAGTAGACATGCTTGGGCTCATAAAGCCGCGCCTGCTCATCCACCCATTTTTCGATAGCTGTGGCCATGAGAATTTCTATTTTACCATAGCTGCACTTGGCGGGTCCTTTTCTTAACTCAACCCGAAGTTGCCATTATGCAGGAGAGCACTGAAGCTCAGTCAGGTATCAAAGGAATTGAAGGATTTTTTCCTTGATTATTTTTATGGACATGGGGTCGATATGGTCAAATATGTCAATGACCGGCAAACGAGGGGGCGCCATTTTTTTGACATCGGCATAGGCCCGAGGAGTGACCAACACAACATCGACGGATTTCAACAGTTTTTTCACCCGGGATTCGTCTTTCAGGGAGTTTCCCCTGAATCTCAGTTTTTGCATCAACTCGGCCTTCACTTGGTCTCTAAAGAGAAGAAGGTCTTCTTTATCGCGGCAAACAAACCCAACACGGGCACTACTGTTCAATGCTTCGATTATCTTTCTTGTTTCAGGAGACATGTTTGTGACGACGACATGGAGCTCTATTGCGGAGTTGAGAAGCATTGCGCGAACATCGTTCGCACTGATACCTGTTGTGATTATTCCGGTCAGGAGGTTTTGGCCTCTGGAATCAGCTAAAATCTCTCTTTGCAATTGCTGGAGAGGCACGGGTTCGACCTTGATGCGTAAATACTCCGCAAGGCCTTGGGCGATTTTGGCCAGGGCAGGAGAATCGTGCTCAGTATAAATAAAATAGCGTTTATGGATCTCGTTGATAACCTCGTCAAAAGCCTTGTCAATCATCTTTTTTGCCGCCCCACGGTCCTTGACCTCGGAAACGATTTTCTTGATGAAAGCCTTTGTCGCCTCAAGGGTCCGCTCTTCCTGGCTTATCCCTTGATATGGCTCCTCTCCTTGTTTCCCGGCGGTCGTGACAAAAGTCCCTCTCCCTTTTTTTATGGATATCAGGCCCTCTTTTTCAAGCTCTTTATACGCTTTCCTTACAGTCTCAAAATTGATTCCCAGCTCTGCCGCCAGGACATTGACGCCTGGGAGATGTTCATTGTCCTTGAGATTGCCGGAAATGATATGAGATTTGATTAGATCTCTTAGCTGGAGGTACAGGGGCATCTTGTTCTGTTTGTCCAATACCAACTTGACCGGTTTATTTCGCCTTTGATCAGAACTTTTCTTCTCCATGTCTTTATCCTGTATTTAGATTTTTTGCATCCAAATTTTAAGTTTTAACATGAGTTGATGTCAACAGAAAAAAAGGGGAAAAAAGGGGAAGGCGAAAACTCGCCTTCCCCTTTTTGGGCTGATGGAGTGATTAGAACTGATACCTGAAACCCAAGCGGAAAACTCTGGGATCAGTAATGGCCGTGAGGTCGCCGAACTGGACGATCTTTCCTAGCACGGTCGTTGTGCTGCTGGAACGGGCCCAGATGGAGGTTGGAATAGCCACATTGAAGAGATTAAAGATATCAGCGAAGAACGCAAGGGTTCCGGTTCTCCAGGGCAAGTTGAAGCTCTTTTCGAAACGCATATCGCACAGGGAGAGAGGATCCATTTTACGCGTACCGCGTTGCTCAGCATAAATAGTCGTCGTTCCCTGAGCCAATGAGAGGCCCACATCGCCGCTGCGGATCGTTCTCGTCCACCGCTGGCCATCAAGGTAACGGTAATAACCGCTGATGAGAATACCCCACGGACCCTGCCACATTCCTTGAACCTTGAGCTGATACTCTCTTTCATAAGGGAAACGGCCTGTGGCATAAATGTGCGCATTGGGGTTATCGAAATAGGCCGTGCCGGTCCAGCTGTCATCAAAATCGGTCCCAATCAGGCCGCGAGACTTCTGCCAGACAAAAGATGCAGACATGGACCAGCGGTTAGAAAACCTCTTGTCCAGCGCTATTTCAACGCCGTCGTAATCCCTGACGGCTCCAGGAGGGTTGGTGTAGAAAGACCTGGCGGCTATCGCGGTGTTGGTCTGGTTCCAGAAGGTGACTTTCTGGTTGTAATAAGGATCGGTCGCTGTCACAGGAGCAAAAATATACCAGAGGGAAGGATCCAGAATGTCGTAATTTCCCGTCTTGTATTTTTCATAATCGAGGGCATTCAGGTTGACTCCTTCGATGAGGTTTCTGTCCCATTTTCTGATATACCGGATGCCGAGCCTCATGTCCGGAATCAGCTCTCTTTCCACACCGATGACGAATTCATCCAGATAAGGGGCTTTCACATCGGGATCCATTGTGGCTTCGGCTGTGGCGCTGAAATTATACATGTAATAGGAACTGGTCGGGTCAACCGGACGCCATTCTCCGGTAACGGGGTCTGTGGTGTAACGGAC